>NZ_LBIX01000173.1:0-403602 GCF_028128655.1 Bradyrhizobium sp. CCBAU 45394
AGTCGCGGATCGCCGCGCCCTCGCGCAGGAATTCGGGGTTGGAGGCGACGACGACGTCGGCGTTGGGATTGGTTTCGCGGATGATGCGCTCGACCTCGTCGCCGGTGCCGACCGGCACGGTCGACTTGGTCACGACGACGGTGAAGCCCGACAGCGACTGCGCGATCTCTTTCGCGGCGGCGTAGACGTAGGACAGATCGGCGTGCCCGTCACCGCGGCGCGACGGCGTGCCGACCGCGATGAAGACGGCATCGGCGTCCGCGACCGGCTTCGACAGGTCGGTGGTGAAGTCGAGCCGCTTGGCCTTGACGTTGGTCGCGACCAGCTCGTCGAGCCCGGGCTCGTAGATCGGGATCTCGCCGCGATGGAGCGCCGCGATCTTCTTCTCGTCCTTGTCGACGCAGGTGACGTCGTGACCGAAATCCGCAAAGCAGGCTCCGGACACCAGTCCCACATAGCCCGTTCCGATCATCGCGATTCGCATGAGAAACCCTGTCTTGGCTTGGTTAACGAAACCCCAATGCGGGGCGGTTTAGCATTTTCCCGATGGAAGGGAACAGTCTGCGAGCAAAAACCGGCACGCGAATTGAACCGGTAAAGAAGTCGTAAGCCGCAAGGCCCCACACTGCATCACGCCCGCACAGAGCCGGGTGGAACACGCCTCGAAACGGGACACCATGGCACCATCAGGCACAATCCTTGGGAACGGGGGCGTTAACGCCCCTTCTGCCGCACGTGTCGACTGGGTCGACTATGCCAAGGGCATCTGCATCGTCATGGTCGTGATGATGCATTCGGTGCTGGGGGTCGAGCTCGCCGCGGGCGAGACCGGTTTCATGCATGTCGCCGTGGCCTTCGCAAAGCCGTTCCGGATGCCGGATTTCTTCCTGATTTCGGGCCTGTTCCTGTCATTGGTGATCGACCGCGACTGGCGAACCTATCTCGACCGCAAGGTGGTGCATTTCGCCTATTTCTATGTCGTCTGGGTGACAATCCAGTTCGGCTTCAAGGCGCCCGCCTTCGCGGCGGAGACGAGCTGGCGCGAGGTCGGCCTCTTGTATCTCGAATCCTTCATCGAGCCGTTCGGCACGCTCTGGTTCATCTACCTGCTGCCGGTCTTCTTCGTCGTCACAAAGCTGACACGGCGCGTCCCGCCGCTCGCGATCTGGCTGATCGCCGCGGCGCTGGAGACGGCGCGCATCGCGACCGGCTGGACCGCGATCGACGAGTTCTGCGCGCGCTTCGTCTATTTCTATTCGGGCTATCTGTTCGCGCCGTACGTGTTCGCGCTGTCGGATCGCGCGCGCAGCCAGCCTGGGCCTGCACTCGCAGCGCTCGCGACCTGGGCGCTGATCAATGCCGGCCTTGTCGCGTATGGGGCCAGCGAATGGAAGGTCGTCTCGCTCCTGCTCGGCTTTGCAGGCGCCTGCGCCATCATCACCATGGGCACGCTGCTCGCGCGCGCGCAGTGGCTGAACTTCTTCCGCTTCTGCGGCGAGCACTCGATCGTGATCTATCTCGCCTTCTTCCTGCCGATGGCGGCAACGCGCACGCTGCTGCTGCGCACCGGCGTCATTCCCGACATCGGCACGGTGTCGCTGATCGTCACTATCGCCGGCGTGCTCGGCTCGCTCGCGATCTGGCAGGCCGCCCTGCGGCTCGGTGCCGATTTCCTGTTCGAGCGGCCGGATGCGTTCTGGATCGCGCCGAAGAAGGCGGGCGTGCGGTTGCAGGCGGCGGAGTAGCTGCACTCTCGGTGTCGTCGCCCGGCTCGACCGGGCGTCCCAGTACGCCGGGACACCAGTGATTGAGCCGAGTAGCCGCGGCGTACTGGATTCCCCGCCTTCGCGGGGAATGACAGTGGGGATGCGAGGAATGACAGCGGGGGATAGTCGCGCCGTCAGCCCAAAAATCCCCCTCCAAAGGCTGTCAAAGCCCGCAAAAATTCATACATTGCGGCCATGCCCAAGACATCCCCGAAGACCACCGCCAAAGCTGACACCAAGGCTGCCGCGCCCAAGACGGCCGCCGACAGCAAATCCGCTGCTGCCACAGCTGCTGCCAAACCGGTGGCGGCGAAGGCGGCCGGCAAGGGCGACCATGTCTTCCTGGTCGACGGTTCCTCCTACATCTTCCGCGCCTATCACGCGCTGCCGCCGCTGAACCGCAAATCCGACGGTCTTCAGGTCAATGCCGTGCTCGGCTTCTGCAACATGCTGTGGAAGCTTTTGCGCGACATGCCAGCCGACAACCGGCCGACGCATCTGGCCATCGTGTTCGACAAGTCGGAGGTCACCTTCCGCAACAAGATCTACCCCGAGTACAAGGCGCACCGGCCGCCGGCGCCCGACGATCTGATCCCGCAATTCGCGCTGATCCGCGAGGCCGTGCGCGCCTTCGACCTGCCCTGCCTGGAACAAGGCGGCTTCGAGGCCGACGATCTGATCGCGACCTATGCGCGGGAGGCCAGCGACCGCGGCGCCACCACGACCATCGTGTCCTCCGACAAGGATCTGATGCAGCTCGTGAACGACAGGATCACGATGTACGACACCATGAAGGATCGCCGGATCGGCATTCCCGAGGTGATCGAGAAATTTGGCGTTCCGCCGGAGAAGGTGGTCGAGGTGCAGGCGCTCGCCGGCGATTCCACCGACAACGTGCCGGGCGTCCCCGGCATCGGCATCAAGACCGCGGCGCAGCTGATCGTCGAATATGGCGACCTCGAGCAGCTCCTGTTCCGCGCGACCGAAATCAAGCAGCCGAAGCGGCGCGAGGCGCTGATCGAGAATGCCGAAAAGGCGCGGATCTCGCGCAAGCTGGTGCTGCTCGACGACAAGGTCGAGCTGGAGGTGCCGCTCGACGACCTCGCCGTCCACGAGCCCGACGCGCGCAAGCTGATCGCCTTCCTGAAGGCGATGGAGTTCTCCACGCTGACGCGCCGCGTCGCCGACTATTCGCAGATCGATCCCGCCAATGTCGATGCCGATGTGGCGAACAGCAGCGAGGCCCGCGGCGGCGACAGCGCGGCCCGGACGACCTCGTCCGCGACGTCCGGCGATCTCTTCGCCGCCCCTGCGGTTACGGCAACGGGCGGCGACAAAGGCGGCAAGTCGGCCAGCATCAAGGGCGCGCCGATCTCGCTCGCCGCCGCGCGCGAAGAGGCGCTGCGCAAGCTTCCGGTCGACCGCGGCAAGTACCAGGCGATCAAGACGCTCGCCGAATTGAACGCCTTCATCGCGCGCATTCACGATGCCGGCCATGTCGCGATCGAGATCAGGGCGAACTCGATCGATCCGATGCAGGCCGATCTCTGTGGCGTCGCGCTGGCGCTCGCGCCGAACGATGCGTGTTACGTGCCGCTGGCGCACAAGCAGTCCGGCGGCGGCGCCGGCCTGTTCGATGCGGGCCTTGCGCCCGATCAGGTCAAGCATGCCGACGCGATCGACGCGTTGCGGCCGGTGCTGGAATCATCGGGCATCCTCAAGATCGGCTTCGACGTCAAATTCACCGCCGTCATGCTGGCGCAGCACGGCATCACCTTGCGCAACACCGACGACGCCCAGCTGATCTCTTATGTGCTCGACGCCGGCCGCGGCTCGCACGGACTGGAATCGCTCGCCGAGCGCTGGTTCGGCCACGCCATGCTGAAGGAGGGCGAGCTGCTCGGCAGCGGCAAGGGCAAGATCACCTTCGACCAGGTGCCGATCGACAAGGCCGCGCCGCTGTCGGCCGAAGGCGCCGACATGGCCTTGCGGGTCTGGCGCGTGCTGAAGCCGCGACTCGTCGCCGAGCACATGACGACGGTCTATGAGACATTGGAGCGGCCGCTGGTCGCGGTGCTCGCGCGCATGGAGCGGCGCGGCATCTCGATCGATCGCCAGGTGCTGTCGCGCCTGTCCGGCGACTTCGCCCAGACCGCAGCGCGCGTCGAGGCCGAGATCCAGGAGATCGCGGGCGAACCGATCAACGTCGGCAGCCCAAAGCAGATCGGCGACATCCTGTTCGGCAAGATGAGCCTGCCGGGCGGCACCAAGACCAAGACCGGCGCATGGTCGACCACCGCACAGGTGCTCGACGAGCTCGCCGAGCAGGGCCACGACCTTCCGAAAAAGATTCTGGAGTGGCGCCAGGTCTCGAAACTGAAATCGACCTACACCGACGCGCTGCCTGAATACGTCAATCCGCAGACCCATCGCGTGCATACGACTTACGCGCTGGCCGCAACCACGACGGGCCGGCTGTCGTCGAACGAGCCGAACTTGCAGAACATCCCGGTGCGCACCGAGGACGGCCGCAAGATTCGCCGCGCTTTCATCGCGACGCCCGGACACAAGCTCGTCTCCGCCGACTATTCGCAGATCGAATTGCGGCTGCTGGCCGAGATCGCCGACATCCCCGTGCTGAAGCAGGCGTTCCGCGACGGGCTCGACATTCACGCCATGACCGCGTCGGAAATGTTCGGCGTGCCGATCAAGGGCATGCCGAGCGAAATCCGCCGCCGTGCGAAAGCAATTAATTTCGGCATCATCTACGGCATCTCGGCGTTCGGCCTCGCCAACCAGCTCGGCATCGCGCGCGAGGAGGCGTCGGCCTACATCAAGAAGTACTTCGAGCGCTTCCCCGGCATCCGCGCCTATATGGACGAGACGCGCGACTTCTGCCGGAGCCACGGCTATGTCACGACGCTGTTCGGCCGCAAGTGCCATTACCCCGACATCAAGGCGTCCAACGCCTCGGTGCGCGCCTTCAACGAGCGCGCCGCGATCAACGCGCGTCTTCAGGGCACCGCAGCCGACATCATCCGCCGTGCCATGACGCGGGTGGAGGACGCACTCGCCGAGAAGAAACTCTCGGCGCAGATGCTGCTCCAGGTGCATGACGAATTGATCTTCGAGGTGCCGGACGCCGAGGTCGAGGCGACGCTGCCGGTCGTGCAGCACGTCATGCAGGACGCGCCGTTCCCGGCCGTGCTGCTGTCAGTGCCGCTGCATGTCGATGCACGCGCGGCGAAGAATTGGGACGAGGCGCATTGACGGCTCTTCACCTCGGCTCACTTGCGCTTCGCTGACGCCACAAACACGGTGTCGTCCCGGCGAAGGCCGGGACCCATAACCACAGGATCGAGTTGGGCGAAGATTGCCCACTACGATCCCGCACCACACTTCTCCCTGGGGGTATGGGTCCCGGCCTTCGCCGGGACGACGCCAGAGAGACACGCACTGTATCGAATTGTCCTCCGAGCAATTGCGCGATGGCCCGGCGGCGCGGCGCATATTAGAACCGTGCCGTCTCCTGCACCGGTTCTCCCATGCCCCACACTTCCGCGCTGCTCGGCTTCGCTCTCGTCTGCCTCGGCCTCGTGCTCACGCCGGGACCGAACATGATCTACCTGATCTCGCGCTCGATCACGCAGGGGCCGGCGGCGGGCATCGTCTCGCTCGGCGGCGTGGCGCTCGGCTTCGTGTTCTACATGCTGTGCGCGGCGTTCGGCATCACGGCGCTGCTGCTCGCCGTTCCCTTTGCCTATGACGCGCTGCGCTTTGCCGGTGCCGGCTATCTGCTGTGGCTGGCCTGGCAGGCGGTGAAGCCGGGCGGGCGCTCGCCGTTCCAGGTGAAGCAGCTTGCGATCGACAGTCCGCGCAAATTGTTCGCGATGGGCTTCGTCACCAATCTGCTCAACCCGAAGATCGCGATGCTGTATCTGGCGCTGCTGCCGCAGTTCATCGATCCCGCAGCCGGCAGCGTGCTGACGCAGTCGGTGGTGCTGGGCGCGATCCAGATCGCGATCAGCGTCAGCGTCAACGCGATGATCGCGCTCGCGGCAGGTTCGATCGCGCTGTTCCTGGCGAACCGGCCGAGCTGGATGCTGGTGCAGCGCTGGCTGATGGGCACGGTGCTGGCCGGGCTTGCGGTCAGGATGGCGGTGGAAGCGCGGAAGGTGTGATTGGCTTTCTTCCTTCTCCCCTTGTGGGAGAAGGTGGCGCGAAGCGCCGGATGAGGGGTTGCTTCCCCGAGCACAGATGCGGATGAGTTCGTGGAGACAGACCCCTCGCCCGTCTCGCCGCTACGCGGCGAGCCACCCTCCCCCACAAGGGGGGAGGGAAAAAGGCCCAATCAATCCAGCTTCGCGTCCATGCCCCGCTTCACCGCAGGCCGCGCCATCAGGGCCTCGTACCAGCGCTTGACGTTGGGGAAGTCGGCCAGCTCAACCTTGTGGCGTGGATGGCGCCAGGCCCAGCCCAGGATGGCAAAATCGGCAACCGAGAGGTCGCCGGCGACGAAGTCGCGGTCCGCCAGCCGGCGGTCGAGCACGGCGTAGAGCCGGCGGGTTTCGGCCATGAAGCGCTTCAGGCCGTAGGCGCGGTCCTGCTCGTTCTCGAGCGCGATGAAATGATGCACCTGGCCGGGCATCGGGCCGAAGCCGCCCATCTGCCACATCAGCCATTCGTAGACCGGAATACGACCCGCGAGCGATTTCGGCAGGAATTTGCCGGTCTTTTCGCCCAGGTAGAGCAGGATCGCACCGGATTCGAAGATGCTGACGGGCTTGCCGTCCGGTCCCTCGGGGTCGACGATCGCAGGGATCTTGTTGTTGGGGGAAAGCTTCAGGAACTCCGGGGCCATCTGCTCGCCCTTGGTGATGTTCACCGGGATCACCTTGTAGGGCAGCCCCATTTCCTCCAGCGCAACCGAGATCTTGCGGCCGTTCGGCGTGTTCCAGGTGTGCAGCTCGATGGTCATGCGTCGTTTCCTTCCCCAAAAGGCATGAGCCCTCACCTACTCCAGAAGGTTGCGACCCCACAACCGGCGGTCCGGGATGGCCGATCGTCGGCCGATCCCTGTTGACTGGACCTGTCCCCTCTGGAATGTCGCGGCCGTCGCGGATAAATTCCGCCACTTCCAAAAACGCTCCCGAGGGACCGCCGTGTCGAAATCAGCCTCCCGCGCCCGCCTGTTCGAAATCATCCGCCGGCGCTCCTTCGGCCGCGGCGAGGTGACGCTCGCGTCGGGCCGCAAGAGCGATTTCTACTTCAACCTCAAGCCGACCATGCTCGACCCGGAGGGCGCGACGCTGCTCGCCGAGCTGACCTATGAGGCGCTGAAGGACGACAATCTCGATTTCATCGGCGGGCTCGAGATGGGCGCGGTGCCGCTCGCCGGCGCGCTGGCGCAGATCTCCTGGATCAAGGGCCACCCGATCGCGGCGTTCTTCGTGCGCAAGAAGCCGAAGGAGCACGGCGCCAAGCTCGCGATCGAAGGCCTGCCCAGGGGCGAGACGCTCCAGGGCAAGCGCGTCGTCATCGTCGAGGACGTCACCACGACAGGTGGCTCGGCGATGAAGGCGGTGGAATCCGTGCGTGAGACCGGCGCCGAGGTGGTGCTGGTGCTGACCATGGTCGACCGCGAGGAAGGCGCCACCGACACGTTCGGTGCGGCCGGCCTGCCGTTCCGCTCGCTCTACAAGGCGTCGGAATTCTTGAAGGCGTGACGACTCTTCCCCCTCGCCCCGTTCTTACGGGGCCGCGACGAGCTTCGCTCGCGCTGAGAGGGTTGGGGTGACGGGCCTCCCTCCACGCGTGAGATGGCCGCGAGACCTGTCCCCCCTCACCCGATTTGCTTCGCAAATCGACCTCTCCCCGCAAGCGGGGCGAGGTGAAGACCAGCCCCTCAACCCCTCATTTACCATCACCCCTTATGGTGAATCAGAAGCTGAGACGAGTTGCTCTCGGCGGGTTGCGTTGCGTCGGGTGGAGTAAGCGTTGCGTACAGTCATGTCCCATGCGCGCCGGCGGCGTCGCGCGATGCTTGTGGCCGCCACCCTGGCAGCCCCGCTGCTTGCAGCTCCCGCCCCGGTTTCGGCCGAAGGCCTGTTCGACTTCTTCTTCGGCGGCATGCAGCAGCAGCGGCCGCAGCGCGAGGTGCCGCAGCAGGCGAGCTCCTACGCCGATCCCTTCACCGGCCAGCAGAATCCCGCAACCCCGCAATATGTGCCGCCGACACGCTCAGCGGCCGCCGGCGGCTCGGGCCCGGCCTTCTGCGTGCGCAGTTGCGACGGCAAATATTTTCCGCTGATGCGCGGCCTCGCCTCGCCGGCGCAGATGTGTCAGGCGTTCTGTCCTGCCAGCGCGACAAAGATTTATTTCGGCTCCTCGATCGACGGCGCCGCGTCGCAGACCGGCGAGCGCTACGCCGACAGCGAGAATGCGTTCGCCTATCGCAAGGCGCTGCGCGCGGACTGCACCTGCAACGGCCGCGAGCCGGTCGGCCTCGCCCCGGTCGATCTCGCGCTGGATTCTTCGCTGAAGGCCGGCGACGTGATCGCCACCTCCGACGGCCTCGTCGCCTATACCGGCATCCGCGTTGGCAACGAGCAGACCGCCGACTTCACCCCGGTCGCCTCCTATCCCGGCCTCACCGCACAGGTCCGCGCGCGCCTCGGCGAGATGAAGGTGGCCCCGGTGCGCGCAGAGACGGTGGCAGCAGATGCGCCGGCAGCGGAGATCGTGCGCGAGACGCTGCCTGATGTGACGGTGCCGAAGACGCAGGCGAAGCCGGCGAAGCGGGCAGGACTGGATTAGGACCCAACTATAACCAAGCCGTCGTTGCGAGGAGCACTTGCGACGAAGCAATTCAGAATCCCTACTCGGAAGGATTCTGGATTGCTTCGCTACGCTCGCAATGACGGAGGATGGTGAGTCACCTCCCGATAATCACCCCGATCACATTCGGCGCTGCCAGATATTTCTCCTCGATCGCCGCCCGCGCGGCGGCGCGGTTCTCCTGGGTCAGCAGGCCGCGCTTCTCGGCCAGGATCATCCAGCAGAAACCCCACCAATCGGTCAGCATGCCCTGATCGCCAACGAGGTCATAGCCCTGCTCGGCAGCGAAGATGCGCGCATGCGCTTCGTCCAGCGTGTCGAGAAACTGGTGGTCCTCGACCGAGAACAGGTCGTCGCTGATGTCGTCGATGGTGTAGCCCCAGATCGACTGGCACACCGCGTTGAACTCGCGGTCGAGCTGGTCGTCATCGATCCTCTGGCGCCGCGCCGCCTGATGCAGCCGCGACAGCGAGCGCGCGAAATCGGCGATCCGGGTGAGGGCAAACTGGTCGAAGGCAATGGTGGACATGTAGTCCTCGCAAAGTCGGACAGACGCTAGATATTGTGCCGGCAACGCGCCGAATCACAATGATATATCAAAGACTTGCTAAAGTGTTCTTAATTTGTTCTGATGCTGAAGGATTGGTTGTTGAGATCGACGTCCTGGCGAAAGCCAGGACCCATTACCCCGGTCAGCGTTGCCTTTGCGAGCTTGAGCCATGAGCGCAGGCAGCTACTACGTCTACATCCTCGCAAGCCGCCATCACGGGACGATCTATATCGGCGTGACCAACGACATCCGCACGCGGCTTGAACAACATCGCTCCGGCCGCGGCTCCAAGTTCGTGCAGAAGTACAATATCTTCCGTCTCGTTCACGTCGAAGCGTTCGCGACGCCGCAGGAAGCCATCGCGCGCGAGAAGCAGCTCAAGTTCTGGAAACGGGACTGGAAGATCAAGCTGATCGAACAAGAAAATCCCGACTGGAATGACCGCTCGGGCCTTCTCTGACAGTCGGGGTAATGGGTCCTGGCTTTCGCCAGGACGACGTTGTGGTGAAAGCTGGCGCGAAGGCGACACCGAAATCTTCGCCGGGACGACGATGGGGAAGCAGTTTCCGCTTCCCTCCCCTCCCCCTCAATTCACCGCCGACACCAACCTGTCCCCGCACGCATTCGCATAAAACTTGCCGCCGCATTGGCGCTTGATGGCGCCGCAGCGCTGTGCGGGCGACGCATTCTGTGGAACGCTGAAGCCGCAGCTCAGGCCATCAGCGTTACGGCCCTTGCCGGCGGCGAAGGCGGCGCTCGAGGTGGCGATGCAGATGACAAGGAGCGCTGCAGCAGCGATTTCAATCAGCAGTCTCATGGGGCGTCTCCTCCACACTGATGGCTGAATTAGCCGCCACACTAGCACCAAATCCACGTTCTCCGTGCTCGTCCGGGTTCCCAAATCGGCCCGTTCCTTGCATAAATTTGCGCCAGCGCAGTGCACGGCCGCACCGGCGATAGTTCCGGTGCAGAGGCAAGACGCGTAGGGTTAGTGGTGTTTCTGTCGACCAGGAAGTGACGGCCTTGCAAGATCAATCGTTCCAGCCAAACTTTCCCGCCCCCGACCAGCCCATCGACGAGCTCGCGCTGGCTGAGATCAAGGGCGCGATTCTGGCGAAGCTGCGCCTTGCCATCGGCAAGGACGCCGGCATGGCGACCAAGCACGACTGGTACCAGGCCGCGGCGCTCGCGCTGCGCGACCGCATCGTGCATCGCTGGCTCACAGCCGAGAAGCACAGCTACGACGCGGGGCGCAAGCGCGTCTATTATCTCTCGCTCGAATTCCTGATCGGCCGCCTCTTCACCGATGCGCTCAACAATATGGGGCTGCTCAAGATCTTCGAGGTCGCGCTCGGCGATCTCGGCGTCTCCCTGCCCGAACTGCGCAAATGCGAGCCGGATGCCGCGCTCGGCAATGGCGGTCTCGGGCGGCTTGCCGCCTGCTTCATGGAGAGCATGGCAACGCTCTCGATCCCGGCGATCGGCTACGGCATCCGCTACGATTACGGCCTGTTCCGCCAGATCATCAACCAGGGCTGGCAGCAGGAATATCCGGACGAGTGGCTCGGCTTCGGCAACCCCTGGGAATTGCAGCGGCCGGAAGTGATCTACAACATTCATTTCGGCGGCGGCGTCGAGCATGTCGACGACAAGGGCCGCGACCGCGCGATCTGGCATCCGGGCGAGACCGTGCAGGCGATCGCCTATGACACGCCGATCGTCGGCTGGCGCGGCCAGCACGTCAATGCGCTGCGGCTGTGGTCGGCACGCTCGCCCGATCCGCTGAAGCTCGACGCCTTCAACAAGGGCGACTACGTCAGCGCCAGCGCCGAGCAGTCGCGCGCCGAAGCGATCTGCAAATTCCTCTATCCGAACGACGAGAGCCCGGCGGGCCGCGAGCTGCGCCTGCGCCAGGAATATTTCTTCGTCTCCGCCTCGCTCCAGGATCTGGTCAAGCGGCATCTGTCGTCCGACGGCCAGCTTCGCAGCCTGTCGTCGAAGGTCGCGGTCCAGCTCAACGACACCCATCCGAGCCTCGCCGTCACCGAGCTGATGCGGATCCTGGTCGACCTGCACAATTTCCGCTGGGACGAGGCGTGGAAGATCACGGTCGCAACGCTGTCCTACACCAACCACACGCTGCTGCCCGAGGCGCTCGAGACCTGGCCGGTCGAGCTGTTCGAACGCCTGTTGCCGCGGCATCTGGAGATCATCTACCGCATCAACGTCCAGCATCTGGCGCTCGCCGAGGCGCGCGCGCCCGGCGACATCGACTTCCGCGCCTCGGTCTCGCTGATCGACGAGAAGAGCGGCCGCCGCGTGCGCATGGGCCAGCTCGCCTTCGTCGGCTCGCACCGCATCAACGGCGTCTCGGCGATGCATTCGGACTTGATGCGCGAGACCGTGTTCCACGATCTCAACCATCTCTATCCCGGCCGCATCACCAACAAGACCAACGGCATCACCTTCCGCCGCTGGCTGATGCTGGCAAACCCGAAGCTGACCGAGCTGTTGCGCGAGACCTGCGGCGACGCCGTGCTCGACGATCCGACGCAGCTTTCGCTGATCGAGGCGCGCGCCAGCGACGTCGAATTCCAGAAGAAATTCCGCGCCGTCAAGCATCACAACAAGACGGCCCTGGCGCGGCTGATCGGCGAGCGGCTCGGCATCAAGGTCGATCCGGGCGCGCTGTTCGACGTGCAGATCAAGCGCATCCACGAATACAAGCGCCAGCTGCTCAACGTCATCG
Source organism: Bradyrhizobium sp. CCBAU 45394 (assembly GCF_028128655.1). Classification (NCBI taxonomy): domain Bacteria; kingdom Pseudomonadati; phylum Pseudomonadota; class Alphaproteobacteria; order Hyphomicrobiales; family Nitrobacteraceae; genus Bradyrhizobium; species Bradyrhizobium sp. CCBAU 45394. The sequence goes on from NZ_LBIX01000173.1 coordinate 11,903, forward strand.
AGACGGTCGCGCTGTACCAGTCGATGAAGGACGATCCCAACGGCAACTGGGTGCCGCGGGTGAAGATCTTCGCCGGCAAGGCGGCGGCGAGCTACAAATACGCCAAGCTGATCATCAAGCTGATCAACGACGTCGCCGAGGTCGTCAACAACGACCCCGCGATCGGCGGCAAGCTGAAGGTCGTCTTCCTGCCCGACTACAATGTCAGCCTCGCGGAGGTGATCATTCCCGCGGCCGACCTGTCCGAGCAGATCTCGACCGCCGGCATGGAAGCTTCCGGCACCGGCAACATGAAGCTGGCGCTGAACGGCGCCATCACCATCGGCACGCTCGACGGCGCCAATATCGAGATCCGCGACCATGTCGGCAACGAGAACATCGCGATCTTCGGCATGGAGGCCGGCGACGTCATGATCCGGCGCAAGCAGGGGCTGGATGCCTCCGACGTGATCCGCAATTCGCCAAAGCTCCAGCGCGCCATCAATGCGGTCGGCGCCGGCGAGTTCTCGCCCGGCGACCCCGGCCGCTTCGAATCCATCGCGCATGCGCTGCGCTATCTCGACCATTACATGGTCAGCGCCGATTTCGATTCCTATTACGAGGCGCAGCGCGCGGTCGATGCGCGCTGGCAGGTGGCGCCGGCCTGGACGCGCGCCTCCATCCTCAACGTCGCGCGCATGGCGTGGTTCTCCTCCGACCGCACCATCCGCGAATATGCCGAGGAGATCTGGAACGTGCCGGTCAATCCGACCACGCCGCTGCTGCCGGACCTGCGCGACGCCGCGGGCTGATTTTCCGCAGTGTGAAATCGGCGTTACCTGCGAGGTTATTGCACAGCCAGGCAATGGCTGTGGTATGACGACCGTCATTCCGGGGCGGCTCGCAGAGCCGAACCCGGAATCTCGAGATTCCGGGTTCGATGCTTCGCATCGCCCCGGAATGACAGACGGAAACACCCATGCACGCCAAGCTCCCGCACCCGTTCGACGACGCCACCCGCATCACCGCCGGTGACAGCAGCTGGCAGGGGCACACCAGCGACGATTACTGGGCCTTTGTCGGTCCGTTCGGCGGCGCCACCGCCGCGACCATTTTACGCGCATTGATCGAGCATCCCCAGCGCGCCGGCGATCCACTCGCCGTCACCGTCAATTACTGCGCCCCGATCGCCAAGGGCCCGTTTGACCTGGATGTGCGGCTGGTAAAGGCCAACCGCTCCAGCCAGCACTGGAGCGTCGAACTGTCGCAGGGCGGCGGCGAAGTCGCGACGCTCGCCACCGCGGTGTTCGCCGAGCGGCGGCCGTCCTGGGAGCACAGGGTGGCGACGGTCCCGGACGCCACGGCGTTCGAAGCAACGCTGCCGTTCCCGAAGATCTCGGCATCCTGGGCCAACCAATACGAATTCCGCTTCGTCGAGGGCGAGATGCGGATCGGCCCGCCGCAGGCCGAGCTTGCCAGCACCTATTCGAAAATCTGGATCAGCGACCGCACCCCGCGCAGGCTCGACATGCTGTCGCTGATGTCGATGTCGGACGCCTTCTTCGGCCGCATCTTCCACGCGCGGCGCGAGCTGGTGCCGTTCGGCACGGTGTCGCTGACGACCTACTTTCATACCGACAGCGAGGAGCTCGCAGCCGAGGACATCACCCGCGTGCTGGCGACGGCCGATTCGAAGATCATGCACAAGAGCTACGCCGACCAGAACGCCGAGCTGTGGTCCCCGAACGAAAGGCTGCTCGCGACGACGACGCAGATCGCGTATTTCAAGGCTTGAGCTGCCTCCACGTCATTGCGAGAAGCGTAGCGACGAAGCAATCCAGACTGTCTCCGCGGAGGGATTTCTCGATTGCTTCGCTGCGCTCGCAATGACGGTGGAGATATCTCGCCACAAACAAAAAGGGCGGCCTCGCGGCCGCCCTTTTGCATTCTCAAATGATGCGACCTTACTCCGCCGCGAGCTTCACGTCCGGCGCGGCCGCGCGCACCTCGGCGTCGACCTGGGCTTCGAACTTGGCAAAGTTCTTCTGGAACATGCCGACCAGCGCGCGGGCGGTCTTGTCGAACTCGTCCTTGTCCTTCCAGGTGTTGACCGGGTTGAGGATTTCGCTCGGCACGCCCGGCAGCGCGGTCGGAACCGCGAAGCCGAAATATTTGTCGGTGCGGAATTCGACGTTGCGAAGCGAACCGTCGAGCGCCGCGGTGAGCAGCGCGCGCGTCACCTTGATCGGCATGCGCGAGCCCGTGCCATACTTGCCGCCGGTCCAGCCGGTGTTGACCAGCCAGCAGTCGACATTGTGCTGGGCGATCAGGTCGCGCAGCATGTTGCCGTAGACGGATGGATCGAGCGGCAGGAAGGGCGAGCCGAAGCAGGTCGAGAACTCCGGCTGCGGCTCGTTGCCGAGACCGCGCTCGGTGCCCGCGACCTTGGCGGTGTAGCCGGAGAGGAAGTGATACATCGCCTGCGCCGGCGACAGCTTTGCGATCGGCGGCAGCACGCCGAAGGCGTCGGCGGCGAGCATCACCACGTTCTTCGGCTGCGGCGCGCGGCCGGTGCGCGAAGCGTTCGGGATGAAGTCGAGCGGATAGGCCGACCGGGTGTTCTCGGTCTTGGAGCCGTCGTCGAAGTCCACCACGCGGGTGTCCTCGTCCAGCACGCAGTTCTCGAGCACCGCGCCGAAGCGCGTGCTTGCGGCATAAATCTGCGGCTCGGCTTCCTGCGAAAGCTTGATGCACTTGGCATAGCAGCCGCCTTCGAAATTGAAGACGCCGTTCGGGCCCCAGCCGTGCTCGTCGTCACCGATCAGGGTGCGGTTCGGGTCGGCCGACAGCGTGGTCTTGCCGGTGCCGGAGAGGCCGAAGAAGATCGCGGCATCGTCCTTGGCGCCGACATTGGCCGAGCAGTGCATCGGCATCACGCCGCGCTCGGGCAGATAGTAGTTCAGCGTGGTGAAGACCGACTTCTTCATCTCGCCGGCATAGTAGGAGCCGCCGATCAGCACGATCTTGCGGGCGAAGTCGATCGCGACGACGTTCTCCGACTTGCAGCCGTGGCGCTTCGGATCGGCGCGGAAGCTCGGCATGTCGATGATGGTGAGCTCGGGCGTGAAGGTCGACAGCTCGATCGCCTCGGGGCGGATCAGCAGCGTGCGGATGAACAGCGAATGCCAGGCGAGCTCGGTGAACACGCGGGTCTTGATCCGGTAGGCCGGATCGGCGCCGCCGTAGAGGTCCTGCGCGAACAGGCTCTTGCCTTCGGCGTGCTTGAGGAAGTCCTGATAGAGCGTCTCGAACTGCTCCGCGGTGATCGACTGGTTGCCGGCCCACCACATCTTCTTGTCGGTGGTGGCGTCACGCACCGTGAACTTGTCCTTGGGGCTGCGGCCCGTGAACTCGCCGGTGTCGGCGCACAGCGCACCGTCGGCAGACAGCACCGCCTCGCCCGCGGAGAGCGAGTATTGATAGAGTTGCGGCGCGCCGAGGTTCCAGTGAACCTGTTTGAGATTCTTTAAGCCGAATTTGTCGGCGCCGAAGGCACCGTTGCGCACGCCCGTCTCTTGCACGAAAAAATCCTCCTAGAACCCGCGACACATAGCGCGACCAAGCTTTGGCGCCATCGCAGTCACCGTGAATAATAGGCCATCCGGCCTAGGTTGGGCGACCTAATACTGATGAACGCTGGCGTTGCCAAGCCGATCCCGCAGGATTTGGTTTATTCAAGGACCGCGCCAAACGTCGCGCATGTCTGCTCTGAGCAGGTGCATCAAAAAATCACGAATGATCGCGCAACCAAATGCGCGTTTCGACGTTATCGGGGGTTATTGCGACGCACAATTCCCTGGGCGGTCTATCGTACGTCTCCCTCGCCGATCAGTGCGAACGGTCCCCACATCGCAGGATAGGCGTTGCGCGGCGACGAGGCGTCGTCGAGATACGTCAACATGGCGCGGCGCAATGCTTGGGCACGACCGATTCTTGGTTCGTTTTTGAGCAGAGCGAATGTCGACGTGGTCAAGCGGGTGGCAGCTTCCGAATCCACTGCCCAATGCGAGACCAGGAGCGCGCGGGCACCGGCATAGAAGAACGAGCGCGCCAATCCCGACAGGGCCTCTGCGCCGGGCTTGTCGCCCGCGATAGTGTTGCAGGCCGACAGCACAACCCAATCCGCGTTGAGCTTGAGCTGGGCGACTTCGCTCGCGGTGAGAAGACCGTCGTCGAGCTCGGAGGGCTGATCGGGAATGGAGAGCGCAAGCGAAGGCTCGCCCAGTCCCTTGACGTCGCCCGCAACGAGTCCGTGGGTGGCAAAGTAGATGATGCTGTATTGAGCAAGCGCTGCACGCTTGAGCGTCGTTTCGCTGGCATCGCGGCCGAGATGGATATCGACATCGCCTGCGCCGACATCCCTGGCCACCGCGTTCAGTTCGTCGGCAGTGTCAGGCAGCTGCGGCAGCGCTTGCGCAAGCCGCGCACGATCGACGCCGGCGCCGCGCCAGAAGTCGGTATAGGCAATCGTCGCGATGCTGCGCGCGGCGACCTTGCCGCTCGCGGCGCGACGATCGGCCGGCCCTTCGGCTGCAGGGTTGAACACGGGATCGCCAAAGCCGGTCATTGGCTTGACGCCCTGATCCTTGCGCGCAAAGGCCCGCAGCGATTTCAGGCTGATCACCGACGGCAGCACCGAGACGGCCTGACGCCGCAACAGCCAGGCGGCGTTGCGATAGCCTTCGAGCTTGTCCGGGATCGCAGCTTGCGGCTTCTCGGTGACGAGCAGATGAAACGGCAGTGCGGTCAGTGCGGCCGAGGGCACCACCAGCAGGCTGCGCTTGTCTTTCGTCAGCGCTTCGACCGGGCCGAGCAGCGCGACATAGAGCTCATTGGCGAGCGCGAGGTCAAACAGGCCGGATTTGCCGGACGCATCGTGTGCCTTGCCGACGTCGAGCCCCTTGCGGAACGCAGACACTTTCTGCGCCAGCGCGTCCGCGCCGAGCGGAATCTCCTTCCAGTCGACGCCCTCGCGCGTGATCGCGATGACATAGCCCTGCTTGTCCACGACGGAATAGATCGTCATCGCCTCGTCGGCCGACAGCAACGGCTGGATGTCGTTCACACCGAGCGGCAGCGGATTGGACAGCGAGGCATAGTCGGGAAACTCGACGGCGAGTGTCTTCTGCAGGCCGGCGCGCTCGCTCGCGATCGCCGCGATCCGCGCGCGGCTGCGCTGCTCGGCCGCGACGTCGCGTTGCGCGGCTTGCTTGGACACCGCCGTAATGATCGCCTTGTCGAGCGCCTCGGCCTCGGCCGAGAGATCCTGCTCCTTGCGCACGAGCTCGGCGAGCCGGTCGCTGCCGGCCGCAAGCCGCACCGCGAGCTTGTTCACGGCGGACGCGGCGGACGATTGCGTGCCGCGCTGGATCGCGGCCAGCGCTTCGTCGAGGGCCTTGTCGTCGGAGAGGAGATGCTGCTGCCGCGCGGAAAACAGGATCGGCAGCACCACACGCAGCTGCGCGCGGCCGCTGCGAAGCGTCCTTTCCGCCAGCGGCAAGGCATCGGCAGTGCGCCCGGAGACATAAAGGAAATAAGCGAGATTGCTGGTCGAGGTCACGACGTCAGGATGATCCGGCCCAAGCGCGCGCTCGCGGATCGCAAGGGCGCGCCGGTAGAGCGGCTCGGCATCGGCATAACGCTGCTGGTGGTCGTAGAGCCCGGCGAGATTGTTCAGCGAACGCGCGACGTCGGGATGATCCGGACCCAGCACCTTTTCGCGGATCGCGAGCGAGCGCTTGATCGGCGCCTCGGCATCCGCATCGCGGTTGAGGTCGCGATCGACCTGACCGATGTTGTTCAGAACCGTGGCGACCGCGGGATGCTCGGGCCCGGCGGCCTTCTGATAGATCGCGAGCGCTCGCTGGAACAGCGGCTCGGCGTCCGCAAAATGCTCCTGCTTCACGTAGAGCGTGGCGAGATTGTTGAGGGCCTGGCCGACATCGGGATGCTCGCGCGACAGCGCCTTTTCGCGAATCGCCAGCGCACGCTTGAACAGCGGCTCGGCTTCAGTGAAGCGGCCCTGCCGCTGATACAGCGCGGCGAGATTGTTCAGCTCGGGCGCGATCAAGGCGGTGTCGAGGCCGAGCGACTTTTCCATCAGCGCGATCGCGCGCTTGTAGATCGGCTCGGCGAGGTCGTCGCGGCCCTGGCCGGCATAGACCTGGCCGAGATTGTTGAGCGCGGCGGAGAGTTCGCGGCCGTCGTTGCCCTTCTCCAGGCTCGCCACCATGGCCTGCGCCAGGGGCAGCGCCTCCGCATATTTGCCGGCCTGGTTGAGCGCGTTGATCCGCGCGCCCTGTGCGGCGAGATCGGCCTTCTGGGCAAGACCGGGGGTGGCAAGCGACGTGGTGATCGCGAGCGCCAGACCCGCGGCCAACGCCAAACGACGATGCGTCATGAACCCTCTCGCTGCCAATCCCGAACCGCTCACGGTGTTGGGTCGCAGCGATCGGCAGCGGCGTTCAATTTTGGCGCGGCTCCTCCGCCTTCGCGCGCGCCTCGCCGGCAAGGCGGACCAGCATCTTGCGCAGCGCCGTGCCGCTGGTCACCCGCTCCGGGAAGTCCAGCCGCAGCGCGGTCTGGCCGTCCTGCATGTCGAGGCCCTCAGGGTCACAGCCGGTGCAGCGCCAGTCGCCGGCGGCGGCGCCGAGCAGCCTGGTGGCGTAGAGGCCCATGGCGTCGCGGTGGTCGGCATTCATGTGCTCCACGGCCCCCTCTTCCGCCGCCATCAGGTCCTCGGCGCCGCTGAGGTCGGTCAGGAACTGCTCCGGCTTGAGGTCGACGATCCGTCCGAAGCCGGCCACCAGATGGGTTCCCGTGGGCCGGATCCTGAAGAACGAGAAGTCCTTAAACGAAACAAAGGCTTCCGCCGACGGGTGCGCATTCAGATACCGCCGTTCGAGAAGATCCTTCTCGGCGCCGGCCTGCTCCGCCAGGCCGGACAACATGATCCGGGCGCCTTCGAGCGGATCGCCGGCGGCGCGCTCATCCAGCATCAAGGAGACCCGGCTATCGGCCAGGATGTTCCTGGTGTGCACGGCCAATGCGGAGATGAGCAGGATCGGCGAGCCATCCGGGTGGCTCGCCAGATTGACCAGGGAACAATAGGGATCGCCGCTGCCCGCCATCAACGTTGCGAGAGCGCCCTGCCGCGACCGCCTGAGCAGCGACTTGGCGAGCTTTCCGGGGTCGAAATCGGGGGTCGGTTGCATGGGCTTTCTCGGCTCAGGTGGTTGCAAGGGGGGTCTTTTTTCGGCTAAACGGGGGTCTGGTTATGGGTCGGGATGCGGCGAATCTGCCGTGTTTCGTGGAACTTGGTCACACTTCAGCCCAGCTTGCATTGCTCGGTGACAAAGTTCGAACGCCAAGTTCGGGACCCATGTATGCGGCGCATCACTGGATTGCTCGCCGTTTCAAGCCACGACCCAAACGGAAAGCAGAAAGCAGAGGCTCATGCCCACAATCGCTTTGGTCGACGACGACCGCAACATTCTCACATCCGTCTCGATCGCGCTGGAAGCCGAAGGCTACCGCATCATGACCTACACCGACGGCGCTTCCGCGCTTGACGGTTTCCGCACCACCCAACCCGACCTCGCCATCCTCGACATCAAGATGCCGCGCATGGACGGCATGGAGACGCTGCGCCGCCTGCGGCAGAAGTCCGACCTGCCGGTGATCTTCCTGACCTCCAAGGACGAAGAGATCGACGAGCTGTTCGGCCTCAAGATGGGCGCCGACGATTTCATTCGCAAACCGTTCTCGCAGCGGCTGCTGGTCGAGCGCGTCAAGGCAGTGCTGCGCCGCTCGGCGCCGAAGGACCCGACCGTAGCGCCGAAGGAGAACGACGCCAAGGCGCTCGACCGCGGTCTTTTGCGCATGGATCCGGAACGCCATACCTGCACCTGGAAGAACGAGCCGGTGACGTTGACCGTCACCGAATTCCTGATCCTGCAGGCGCTCGCGACCCGGCCCGGCGTGGTGAAGAGCCGCAACGCGCTGATGGACGCCGCCTACGACGACCAGGTCTATGTCGACGACCGCACCATCGACAGCCACATCAAGCGGCTGCGCAAGAAGTTCAAGGTGGTCGACAACGAGTTCGAGATGATCGAGACGCTGTACGGCGTCGGCTACCGATTCAAGGAAGCCTGAGGCGGCAGGGCACCTTCGCGAATGTCCGGAGCATTGCCGGTTCTGGTTCCATCGGAACCGGGATGACTCTAGAATGCGGGGACCGTCGCACGAGCTGTCCTAACGCGGGCGTAAGCATTGCTGGACCGAACGCAGCCTGACCCGAACCAGAGCGCCGAGGATATCGCATCCGACGGCGTTCCGGTGCACGTCGCCGAGGACAAGCCGGCGGCGCAGGGCTGGCGGCCGCTGAACTGGCTCAAGCGCGCCGGGCAATTCTTCTTCGCGCTGTCCTTCTCGAGCCTGACCCGCCGCATCGTCTCGCTCAACCTCGCCGGCCTCGTCGCGCTGGTGGCGAGCATCCTCTATCTGTCGCAATTCCGCGCCGGCCTGATCGACGCGCGCGCGCAGAGCCTGCTGGTGCAGGCTGAGATCATCGCCGGTGCGATCGCGGCCTCCGCGACGGTGCAGACCAACGCCATCACGATCGACCCCGACCGGCTGCTCGACCTCAAGCCGGGCGAGACCTATGGCGGGTCGGACGACTATTCGCCGCTGGATTTTCCGATCAATCCGGAGCGCGTCGCGCCGGTGCTGCGCACGCTGATCTCGCCGACCAAGACGCGCGCCCGCATCTACGATCCGAACGGCAGCCTGCTGCTCGACAGCCGCAACCTCGAGAACGTGCTGCGCTTCCCCCTGCCGCCGCTGTCCGCCGAGAAGCCCGGCGTGGTCGAGCGCGGCATGGTCGCGGTGCGCACCTGGCTGAACCGCGGCGACCTGCCGCTCTATCGCGAGCTCGGGCCCGAGAACGGCAATGGCTATGCTGAAGTGGGCGACGCGCTCCAGGGCCAGAAGCGCTCGATGGTTCGGGTCAATGCGCGCGGCGAGGTGATCGTCTCGGTCGCGGTCCCCGTGCTGCGCTCGCGCGCCATCCACGGCGCGCTGATGCTGTCCACCCAGGGCGACGACATCGACCAGATGGTCACCGCCGAGCGCCTCGCCATCCTGAAAGTCGGTGGCGTCGCCGCCGCGGTCATGATCATGTTGTCGCTGCTGCTGGCCAGCACGATCGCAGGTCCCGTGCGCCGGCTCGCGGACAGCGCCGAGCGCGTCCGCCGCCGCATCAAGACCCGCGTCGAGATTCCCGACTTCACCCGTCGCCGCGACGAGATCGGCCATCTGTCCGGCGCGCTGCGCGACATGACCAACGCGCTCTACAGCCGCATCGAGGCGATCGAGATGTTCGCCGCCGACGTCGCGCACGAATTGAAGAACCCGCTGACCTCGCTGCGCTCCGCGGTCGAGACGCTGCCGCTGGCGCGCAACGAGAACAGCCGCGCCCGCCTGCTCGAGGTGATCGAGCACGACGTCAAGCGGCTCGACCGCCTGATCTCTGATATCTCCGACGCCAGCCGGCTCGATGCCGAATTGCAGCGGCAGGACGCGATTCCGGTCGATCTGCGCCGCCTGCTCGGCACGCTGGTCTCGGTCGCCAACGAAACCAAGCTCGGCCACGACGTCGCGGTCGAGGCGCGCTTCGAGGGGCGCGGGCCGACCGACACGTTCGCCGTGACCGGCCACGATTCACGGCTCGGGCAGGTGGTCTCGAACCTGCTCTCCAACGCGCAATCCTTCTCGGAGGCCGGCAGCAAGGTGCGCCTCACCTGCCGCCGCGTGCGCGGTGAAATCGAGATCGTGGTCGACGACGACGGCCCCGGCATCCGCGATGACGCGCTGGAGCGCATCTTCGAGCGCTTCTACACCGACCGTCCGCATCAGGGCTTTGGCCAGAACTCCGGCCTCGGGCTCTCGATCTCCAAGCAGATCGTCGACGCGCATGGCGGGCGCATCTGGGCGGAGAACCGCCCCGGCCCAGCGGACGAGGACGGCGCGCCGACGGTTGCCGGCGCGCGCTTCGTGGTGAGGCTGCCCGCGCTATGAGCGACGGCGGGCCCAGCGTGCACGCCTCCGCGGTCAAGGTCGGGAATCTGGCAGTGCTGATCCGCGGACCGTCGGGCTCCGGCAAGTCGCGCCTTGCCTTCGATTTGATCATGGCGGGGCGCGCCGGCGTGGTCGAAAGGGCCGTTCTGGTCGGTGATGACCGTGTCCATCTGGCGACAGTCGGCGACGAAATTGAAGTCCGCCCCGCGCCGCCGCTCGCCGGCCTGATCGAGATCCGGGGCCTCGGAATCCGCCGCTGCGACTTCGTGGAGCATGCGACCGTCGGCCTCGTGGTCGATCTGGCCGCCGCGGACGCGGAACGCCTGCCGCCGGCCGAATCCCTGAAAACAAGCATTTTAGGTGTCGAAATACCGCGAATCCCTGTTAGCCGCGATTATTCGCCCCTCCCACTGGTTGTTGCGGCCTTGACCACTACCAAGAGTTCATCTTCCGTTAATCCCTCAGGCGATTGTTTGAAGGGAAATGGTAACCATATGAACCCCACTATCGCGACCGAATAGACCGGCGCAGCTCCCCTCATCCATCCGTCTAAGTTCAGGGAGATACGCAACATCCCCTCTTGCGCAGGGGCTCTGGATGGTCAAAGTGGCGCGTTCGTGCGGTGCACCAAAAGCGCCCGCGAGGAGTTTTCCGATGATTGGTCTAGTACTTGTGACCCACGGGCGCCTTGCCGACGAATTCAAGGCAGCGCTTGAACATGTCATGGGCCCACAAAAGCAAATCGAAGCGATTACGATCGGCGCTGAAGATGATTCCGATCTGTGCCGAAGCGACATCATCGAGGCGGTTAACCGCGTCGATTCCGGCGACGGCGTTGCGATCCTCACCGACATGTTCGGCGGCACGCCATCCAACCTGGCAATATCCTGTATGAGCCGGCCGAAGGTCGAGGTGCTCGCGGGCATCAACCTTCCGATGCTGGTGAAGCTCGCCAAGGTGCGTGAGGAACGCGCGCTGCCCGACGCGATCGCGATGGCCCAGGAAGCGGGTCGCAAATACGTCACCATCGCCAGCCGCGTGCTCGCCGGCAAATGAGCGACGACGCGCCGCAAGCCGGGTCGGGCGTGCCCGCGGGCGCGATCTCCAAGGAGCTCCTCATCATCAACAAGCGCGGCCTGCACGCCCGCGCCTCGGCGAAATTCGTCCAGGCGGTCGAGCGCTTCAACGCGCAAGTGTGGGTGACGCGCGGCGGCGAGACCGTCGGCGGCACCTCGATCATGGGTCTGATGATGCTCGCTGCGGGACCCGGCACGACGATCACGGTCGCTGCGGCCGGTGCGGATGCCGATGCCGCGCTCGCGGCGATCACGGAGCTCGTTGAAAGCAAGTTCAACGAGGAAGGGATTTAGCGCCCTCCCGCCATGCGCTCAGCGCCGTAGGGTGGGCAAAGGCGCGACGCGCCGTGCCCACCATCTCTCGACAATCGCGACAGAAGTGGTGGGCACGCTTCGCTTTGCCCACCCTACGGCACCTTCGGTCACTTCGCGGGCGGCGCGATGTAGATGTTCCAGCTCATCGACGGGCCGGCCTTGCCATGGGTGAAGCGGCGCGTCGTCATCACGATGCGCTCGGCGTTCGGCGCAGTCTCCGACACCCATTTCTCGAACGCCGGCAGACGGCCGTCGGTCGGATCGAACACGCCGATGAAGCCGTAGGTCTTGACGTCATCGCGCGAGGTCAGCCCGGAATCCCAGGCCTCTAACGGCAGCAATGCGGACGGATGGTCCGGGCTGTAGAACACCAGCGGCTGGATCTGTTCCATCGTGCCGGCAACGACGGCCCAGCGCGAACCGAAGCGGGTGTGCCAGGCCTGGGTCAATTCGCGCGCGAGCTCCGAGCGCGCGCCATAGATCGCCGCGTTGCCGGCATTGGCCGCCATCTCGCGCGCGGCGATCCAGGGCGAGGCGGCAAGCGTCGCAACGCTGAGCACGAGCCAGATCGCGACGATGTTGAACAGGGTCGCGCTCTGCACCCGCAGCGCGGGGATCGCGACCAGCGCCAAGGGCACCAGGAAGAACAGCGAGATGCCCCAATCGGTCTTCATGTAGATGCTGAAAACCAGTGCGCCGAGCGGCGGGCCGACCGCGACGATGATCTGGATGATCCAGACATTCCGCGCCTGCGAGACATTGACACCCGGATTGGCGCCGCGCGCCCAGGCGCGGGTGATAATGCGCGAGGGCGTACGCAGCAGCAGCTTGCGCCACGGCGGCACCCACGCCATGGCGAGCGCGGCCAGCACCACCGGCAGCGCCAGCAGCGCGACATTATGCAGGGCATAGCCGGCCACGAGCTGATGCACGAGACGGCTGTCCTCGAGGCTGTAGGTGTCGCCGGCATAGGTCAGCGGCACGAAATGCACCTCCGCCAGCCAGACGATGTGCGGGATCATCGCCACCACCATCGTCGCGATCGCCACCCACGGCGCCGGCGACAGCAGGAATTTCAAGCGGTCGGGGTGGATCAGCGCGGCAAGGCCGATGGCGCCGATCATGGTCAGCACCCAGTACTTGGTCATCAGTGCCAGCGCGCCGGCGAGCCCGAACCAGATCCCGGACTGCCAGCTCCGCTTCTCGAAGGCGTTGAGATAGGCGAGCACCAGCAGCGGCAGCGTGACGAGCTGGAGCAGGTCCGGGTTGTACTTGAAGCCCTTGAAATTGAAGATCGGGTAGAGCGCGACCATCACCACGACCAGGAACGCACGCCGTGCATCCACGACGCGCAAGCTCAGCAACCAGCAGATCACCATGCCGATGCCGACGATCGCCATTGCCAGCGCATAGGTCGCCCAGTCCGCCGCCGGGAACACCTTGAACCAGAGGCCGGCGACCCAGCCCGACAACGGCGGGTGCTTGCCGTAGCCCCACAGGAATTTCTGGCCCCAGCCCCAGGCTTCCGCGACGTCCATGTGAACGTCCTGCGCTGCCTTGAGATTGATCAGGATGAAGGTCCAGAGCACCGCATGCAGGATCGCGAGCTGGATCACCAGCCACAGGCGGGCCTCCGGCCGGACCGCGCTGGCAACCAGCCAGGCCCGGAAGCGGTTGAAACTCACCCGGGTCTTCGCGCGGGCTCGGGCAGATGGGATTGAGGTCGTCGACATCAGCCGTTGCGTAGCGCGTTTTGGCCCGTCGTGGAATCAGCTTGGCGTGAAGAAAGGCCCTGAAAATACAGCAATATGGTTGCCGCACGGGGATGTGAGTGGTATCCCGCGCCCATGACGACCGTCCCCATTTCCAACATCCGCAATTTCTCCATCGTCGCCCATATCGACCATGGCAAATCGACGCTGGCCGACCGCCTGATCCAGATGACCGGCGGCCTCACCGACCGCGAAATGGCGGGCAAGGAGCAGGTGCTCGATTCCATGGATATCGAGCGCGAGCGCGGCATCACCATCAAGGCGCAGACGGTCCGGCTCGCCTACCGCGCCAAGGACGGCAAGGACTACATCTTCAACCTGATGGACACGCCCGGCCATGTCGACTTCGCCTACGAAGTCTCGCGGTCGCTGGCGGCCTGCGAGGGTTCCCTGCTGGTGGTCGACGCCAGCCAGGGCGTCGAAGCGCAGACGCTCGCCAACGTCTACCAGGCGCTCGACAACAATCACGAGATCGTTCCGGTCCTGAACAAGGTCGACCTGCCGGCCGCCGAGCCCGAGAAGGTCAAGCAGCAGATCGAGGACGTCATCGGCATCGACGCCTCGGACGCGGTGATGATCTCGGCCAAGACCGGCCTCGGCGTGCCCGACGTGCTGGAAGCCATCGTCACCCGCCTGCCGCCGCCGAAGGGCGACCGCGATGCGACCTTGAAGGCGCTGCTGGTCGACAGCTGGTACGACGTCTATCTCGGCGTCGTCGTTCTGATCCGCGTCGTCGACGGCGTCATGAAGAAGGGTAGCCGCGTGCGCATGATGGGCACGGGCGCTGCCTACGACGTCGAGCGCGTCGGCTTCTTCACGCCGAAGATGACGCAGGTCGACGAGCTCGGCCCCGGCGAGATCGGCTTCATCACCGCCGCGATCAAGGAAGTCGCCGACACCCGCGTCGGCGACACCATCACCGACGACAGGAAGCCGGTCACGGAAATGCTGCCGGGCTTCAAGCCGGCGATCCCGGTGGTGTTCTGCGGCCTGTTCCCGGTCGACGCCGACGATTTCGAGACGCTGCGCGCCGCGATGGGCAAGCTGCGCCTCAACGACGCCAGCTTCTCCTTCGAGATGGAGACCTCCGCGGCGCTCGGCTTCGGCTTCCGCTGCGGCTTCCTCGGCCTGCTGCACCTCGAGATCATCCAGGAGCGGCTGTCGCGCGAATTCGATCTCAACCTGATCGCGACCGCGCCGAGCGTCATCTACAAGATGAAGCTGACCGACGGCACCGAGCTCGAGATCCACAATCCCGTCGACATGCCCGACGTGGTCAAGATCGAGGAGATCCAGGAGCCCTGGATCGAGGCGACGATCCTCACCCCGGACGAATATCTCGGCAGCGTGCTGAAGCTGTGCCAGGACCGCCGCGGCGCGCAGAAGGAGCTGACCTATGTCGGCGCCCGCGCGATGGTGAAATACGATCTGCCGCTCAACGAAGTGGTGTTCGACTTCTACGATCGCCTCAAATCGGTCTCCAAGGGCTACGCCTCGTTCGACTATCATCTCACCGACTACAAGCCGGCCGACCTCGTCAAGATGCAGATCCTGGTCAATGCCGAGCCGGTCGACGCACTCTCGATGCTGGTCCACCGCACCCGCGCCGAGGGGCGCGGCCGCGCCATGGTCGAGAAGATGAAGGAGTTGATCCCGCCGCACATGTTCCAGATCCCGATCCAGGCGGCGATCGGCGGCAAGGTGATCGCCCGCGAGACCGTCCGCGCGCTGCGCAAGGACGTCACCGCGAAGTGCTACGGCGGCGACATCACGCGCAAGCGCAAGCTTCTGGAGAAGCAGAAGGAAGGCAAGAAGAAGATGCGGCAGTTCGGCAAGGTCGACATCCCGCAGGAAGCCTTCATCGCCGCGCTGAAGGTGGATAGCTGAGGCTGCTGCCCGGACCAGTTCTGACGTAACGAGACTGGTCAGGCCCGGCCATCCGTGGCCGGAAAACAAAAAACGCGAAAACAACCCCATGCACAGTAGCCGGCCCCTTGTCGGCATTGCGCTTTTTCGAATTTTCGATTTTACGAAATCGATTTGACCCGTCGGGCAAAACAGGGGCATGATGGCATCATGGCAGCGGGTGCGACGCGGGCGCCCCTCAGGAGGCACCGGAGGCAACATGCCGAAGGCCTGAGTGACTAACATCACAGATCCAAGACTTGCCTTTCGACAGGCTCTGCATACGCTGCGCACGTGATGTTCGGGGCTGTGATGGGCGCATTTCGCTGGTTTTCATTGCTATTCGTCGTCTGGCTAACCTGCGGTTCGGCGCACGCCGAGCGCCGCGTCGCGCTCGTTATTGGCAATTCGGCCTACAAGAGCGTGCCGAGGCTTGCGAACCCGGTGAATGATGCCGCTCTGGTCGGTGGCATGTTCAAGAAGGCCGGATTCGACAGCGTCGACATCAAGCTCGACCTCACCGTGGTCGATATGCGCAAGGCGCTTCGCGAGTTTGCAGGCAAGGCTCGCGAGGCGGAAGTCGCCGTCATCTATTACGCCGGCCACGGGATCGAGTTGGACGGCAACAACTATCTGATCCCGACCGATGCTGCCCTGGAGACGGACAACGACGTGTTCGACGAGGCGTTTCCGCTCGACCGAGTGTTGTTTGCCATCGAACCGGCCAAACAGCTCCGCCTCGTCATTCTCGACGCCTGCCGCGACAATCCCTTTGCCAAGACAATGAAGCGCACGGTTGCCGCCCGCGCTATCGGACGTGGTCTTGCCAAGGTCGAGCCGACCAGTTCGAACACCATGATCGCCTACGCCGCGAAGGCGGGCTCGACCGCCTCCGATGGCGACTCGAAGAACAGCCCGTTCGCGGCCGCGCTCGTCGAGCGTCTGCCCACACCGGGACTCGACCTGCGCAAGGCCTTCGGCTTCGTGCGCGACGATGTCCTCAAGAACACCGGCTACAAGCAGGAGCCGTATGTCTATGGCTCGCTGGGCGGTGACGACGTCCCCCTGGTCCAGGCCAAGCCGGCAGCCGCATCCGGGCCTCAGGCGAGTCCCGATGACGCCGTCCGTCGGGATTATGAGCTCGCGCTGCAGATCGGCACGAGAGAGGTTTGGACGGCTTTCCTCGCGAAGTATGCCGACGGGTTCTACGCCAGCCTGGCCAAGGGGCAATTGAACCGAATCGCAGCAGAGGAGACGCGCGCCGCCGCCGCCGATAAGGCGCGGCAGGCCGAAGACGAGAAAGCGCGGCTTGCGGCGGA
Source organism: Bradyrhizobium sp. CCBAU 45394 (assembly GCF_028128655.1). Lineage (NCBI taxonomy): Bacteria > Pseudomonadati > Pseudomonadota > Alphaproteobacteria > Hyphomicrobiales > Nitrobacteraceae > Bradyrhizobium > Bradyrhizobium sp. CCBAU 45394. The sequence continues at coordinate 28,409 of NZ_LBIX01000173.1, forward strand.
GCGGGCCAGGAAGGCGGAGCAAGATAGGGCGGCGGCAGCCGCCAAGGCCGCCGAAGATGCGCGGATTGCGGCTGAGAAGGCCAAGCAGGTCGAAGAGGCCAAGGCCGCCGCGGCCGAGCAGCGCAGGAAAGAGGCCGAGGCCGCAGCAGCCAAAGCGCTCGCCGACAAAGCCGCTGCCGAGAAGGCTCTTGCGGACAAACAGGCCGCCGACAAAGCCGCTGCCGAGAAAGCCGCCGCAGAGCTGGCGGCGAAAAAGGCTGCCGAGAAGCCGGAAGGCGCGGGTGGCGAACAGAAGGTCGCGGCGCTCGCGCCGCCGTCGGCGCAGCCTGCCATGTCACCCCAGGAGGTCGCGAAATCGGTGCAGTCGGAATTGCGCCGGGTCGGGTGCCTGACTGCGTCGGCTGACGGTGACTGGAATGCGACGTCGCAGCGCTCGCTGACGCTGTTCAACAAGTATGCAGGAACGAAACTCGACGCCAAGCTCGCCAGCTTCGACGCGCTGGACGCCATCAAGGCGAAGCCGGGCCGGGTCTGCCCGCTGGTGTGCGACCATGGCTTCAGGGCCGACGGCGATGCCTGCGTCAAGATCACATGCCGTGCCGGCTCCCGCGTCAATGACGACAACGAATGCGAGAAGATCCCGGAGAGGAAACCCGCGGCCGCGCGGGAGGATGCAAAGGGCCGAGACGAGCAGCGCAAGCAGGTTGAATCGGCACCGACCAAGCCGCAGAGCACCGGCCAGATGGTTTGCAATGCGGCGGGATGCCGCCCAGTACGTCCGGGATGCAAGCTCGGCTATGCAAGGTCCGGGCAGGGCGTGACGGTCGCTGAAGGGACCCGGGAAGTCTGCAATTGAGGCGACGGGGATAGATTTGCGGCGATGAAAGAGATTTCTCCGCTGGATAGCGAGCGCTTCGTTCCGACTCTCGATGATCGGGCGTACGGAAAGCCAGTGTCCGCCTTTCCTAAAGCGGTGACACAGCGCCTCGTCGGCTCTTGGCCATCGCGCCGGCGAGCGCAACGCAGCGGCTTGTCCGGAGCCCGGCGCAAGCCGGAGGTCGCCGGCTGAGGGGTAAACCGACGCGGTTGCCCCCAAGCCGGCTATTCCCCGACTGTTCAGTTCCTGTCAGGTGCTCCGCCCGGAAAGCCGACGACGCCCGTCAGGGACCTCCATCTCGTGCCCCCGCGCGGCTTCACGACGTCTTCTGCTTCGCTTCGACGTATCGCGCGAAGTTGTCGAGGATCGCCTGCCAGCCGCCCTGCTGCTGCTCGACCGAGTGGGTCGGCTCGCTATCGAAGACAACGCGGACGACAATGCCATTCGAGCCCGGCACGAACTCAACCTCGGCCTTGCGATCGCCGAACGCGTATTCGATCCGCTTGTGTTCGACGATCTTGGTGTAGGTGCCGGCGAAGTCAAAGCCCATGCTGCCGTCCTTGGCTTCCATCCGGGACGAGAAGAGGCCGCCTTCTCGCAGGTCGACCGTTGCCTTGGTGGTATGCCAGTCGTCGGACGCCGCGTTCCACTTCACGATGTCGGCAGGCGTCGTATAGGCACGCCAGACCTGGTCGATGGGGGCTGCCACGGTGGTTTCGACGGTGATCCTCATGAATATTGCTCCTGGTTCGATTTTGACGGGTGACGGCATCACTGACGTGTGCGGGGTCCGACCAAGGACGATCGAGACCGGTCCGTGCCGACATGGTCGTGTCGTGAATGTCCAGAAAAAGCAAACCCGTCACACTGAAGGGCGAGCAAATGCGCGGTCATGAGGTCCAAGGCGCTGTCAGATCATTGCCCGAGCTGTTGAAGCACGGCGGACCACAACGCAAGCGGCTCCCTGAGGGCTCCCGGTTCGGACGGCTTCTGGCGAACGGCGGTGTGCACCATGACGAGCTTCGAGGCCGGATCGACCAGGATGACCTGACCGCGGATGCCGAGCAGGGCAAATCTGCGCTGCTCGCCGGGCAGGAGCCACACCTGATAGCCGTAGCCGAAATAGGGCGTGGCCACGCGCGGAGCGAGATGACCGTCGCCTGGCCTGACGGTCGTGGCATCCAGGAGCCATTGCCGGGGGATCAACTGACGACCTTCCCAGGCACCGTCATGCGCGAGCAGCCGGGCGAGGCGCGCATAGTCGCGCAAGGTTGCGTTGAAGCAGCAAAAGGCAATCTCCTGCCCGCTGCCGTCGATCGCCCATGAGGCATCCGCTTCGGTGCCGATGGCATCCCAGATCCGGTCGTGGAGATAGTCGGCAACCGGCGTGCCCGTCGCGGAGCGCAGGACCAGGCCCAAGATCTCGGTTTCCACACTGGCATAGTGCCATCGGGTCCCCGGCGGTGCGGTTCTTGTATTGAATTGTGCGACGACGGCGGCGGGATCTTTCGGCTCTTCAACGAACAGGGCTCGCCCAAGCCGGGCTATGTCATCGTGCCCGTCATAGACCTCGGAGAATTCGACGCCCGACGACATGTTCAGCAGGGCGCGGATGGAGGTGTTTCCATATTCCGTTCCCGCAAGGCCGGAGACGTAGGTCGAGACGGGGTCGTCGATCGACTTGATCCGTCCCTCCGAGACCGCGATCCCGACCAGCATGCCCACCAGCGTCTTGGCCATGGACTGCGAGAGAAAGCGATCGTGGTCGGTCCGCGCATATTGATAGTGCTCGTACAGGATTGTGTCGTCCCTGGCGATCAGGAGTCCCGTCACCGGGTTGCGTTTGAGGTAATCCGCGATGCTCAGCCGTTCCGTACCGAAACTGTAGGCGATCGCTGGCTCCGGCGCGCGCTTGAACTGCCAGGGCGCCGTCGCCCGACCGATCGGGCGCGAGGGATAGATCTCGCCGAAATGGCTGTAGACCCCGACGAGCTTGTCGAGCTGGGTGGTGGTCCCCCGCGTGCCGACCGGATAGCCGGACGCCGCGCCATAGAGCTCGGCATCGGGGCCACTCTCCGAAAAGACAGGTCCCGCCTCGCCGGGAGAGCTTCGGACGTCCTGCGCGCAGGCCAGGGGCGCCCAGAGCGCGGAGGCGAGAATGACAGGCAAGAAAAGCCCCCGGCAACCGCGGGGCTTGCTGAGAGCTCCCCAATTCATCGTACTTGTCTCCTCACACATTTTTGTTTGTGTGCGTTTATGAGAACAACCTCGCAAGGCGCCAATGAGAGGAATGCTATCATTACGGGTAGACGGTGTCAGCATGTGGCCCATCGCCGACGTCGGCCGATGCGCCACCGAGACGTCCATCATCCGATCGCGAAATCAGCCGCTGTCTCGGCGTGGATCGTCGTCGTGTCGAACGTCTCGACCGTCGTGTCGCCCTGCCCGACCAGCATCGTGATCTCGGTGCAGCCGAGGATGATGCACTCGGCACCACGGGCGACCAGCTCCGCCATCACCTCCTGATAGCGGCAACGCGAGGGGGCGGCGACGTTTCCAAGGCACAGCTCGTCGTAGATGATGCGGTTGACGTCGGCCCGCGCCTCGGCGGGAGGAACGAGGACGTCGAGATCATGCGCGCGCAGCCGGTCGATGTAGAAGTCTTCCTCCATCGTGAACTTCGTGCCGAGCAACCCGACGCGCCGGTATCCTCTGGACCGGATGCGCTGTGCCGTTGAGTCGCCGATATGGATGAAGGGAATGGTCAGCTTCGCCACGATCTCGGGCGCCAGCTTGTGCATCGTGTTGGTGCACAATACGATCGCCCGCGCGCCGGCGCTTTCCAGGCGCTGCGCGACCTCGGCGAGGCTGCTTGCGGCCTCCTGCCAGCGGCCGGCGTACTGCATCTCCTTGATCTCCTGAAAATCGTAGGAATACATCAGCAACGGGGCCGAGTGCAGCTTGCCCATGCGGTCGCGGACACGCTCGTTGATCAGCTTGTAATAGAGCGCGGTGCTCTCCCAGCTCATGCCTCCGATCAGGCCAATGGTTCGCATCCCGGCGTCTCCCAAAACTCGCTCGATGGATCGTAGACGAAGACGCGGAAGCTCGCCATGACGCGATTGAACCGGCCGCAAGTCCGGCTACACCAAACAAGGTCGTGCCGCTGCAATAGCCGCCGTTTCTCGCAGATGGATGCGCGATACGGATGAAGCGGGTGCCTGTATGCAGTTTTTCCTGTGTGAGATCGTCGCCCGAATCGTCGCGATCTATCTGTGCGTCGATTGCAGCCGCATGCTGCGCGACGGCTATACCGAGAGGCAAATCAGGGCCTTCAGTCCCGATCTCGTGGACTGGCTGCTGGACTGGTCGCGGCAGGTTTTCCAGAGGGACACCGCGCCGGTCCAGTACTGGATGGAAATGGGCCATCAGGCCATCTGCCTTTTGGCGTGCCTCGTCGTTGCGATCTTCGGGTGGTGGCTGCCGAACGGCTGAGCAGCAGGCGATGGCGTTCCGGGACCGCAACCGACCTCGCCCTGGGGCGAGCGAGCGCGGGCAATCTTGATCCTCCCTGCCAAATAGACCACCATCGCTTGTCTTACCGCTCACGGCAGAATGGGCGAGGAAACGCAGATGAACGCAACTCGCGGGTTTGGCCTGGTTGAGCGGGCGCGGGCCATCGCACCACTGATCGCGGGCGAGGCCGACGAGATCGAGCGGACGCGGAGGCTGACGCCGGCCGTCGTTTCAGCGCTGGTCGAGAACGGGCTCTATCGCGCGCTGCTGCCGCAGAGCCTTGGTGGCACGGAAGCTCCGATCGAAGCCTTCATGCAGATGCTGGAGGAGATCGCGAAGGCGGACGCCTCCACGGCCTGGTGTCTCGGCCAGTGCTGCGTCTGTGCGATGATCGCGGCCTCGCTCGATCACGACACCGCGCACGAGATCTTCAACACACAGCCGGGCATCCTCGCCTGGGGTGCGATCGTGCATGAGGCGCGCGCGGTCGAGGGCGGCTATCGCGTCACCGCGCGCTGGGATTTTGCTTCGGGCTCGCGGCAGGCGAGTTGGCTGGGGGCGCATGTCCGCATCATCGGGGCCGACGGCGTGCCGCGAAAAAATGCCGATGGATCGCCCGAGGTGCGCACCATCCTGTTTCCGGTCACGAGCGCCGTGCTGCACGACGTGTGGCAGGCGATCGGGCTCGCCGGCACCGGCACGGACTCATATGAAGTGAGCGACCTCTTCATCCCCGAGCGCTTCACCGCGTTCCGCGACGTGCCGTCCGCGCTGCGCGAGAAGGGGCCGCTCTACAGGATCGGCACCGGCTCGACCTTCAGCCTCGGCTTTGCCGCGGTCTCGCTCGGCGTCGCGCGCGCCACGCTGGATGCCGCAATCGCACTGGCGCGCGGCAAGCATCAGTCGCTGGCGGCCAGCGCCATGCGCGACAACCAGTCGGTTCAGGGCCTGATCGGCCGCACCGAGGGCGACCTTCGCGCCGCGCGCGCCTATCTCCATGCGACCGCAAATGCGATGTGGCGCGATCTCAGCGCGACCGGCGAATTCAGCGCGGCGCATCGCAGCGCGGTTCGCCTCGCCGCGACCTGGACCATCCACCAGTCGGCCAAGGTGGTGGACGCCGCCTACCACATGGCCGGCGCCACGGCCGTGTTCCGCAGCAATCCGTTCGAACGGCGGTTCCGCGACATGCACGCCATCGCGCAGCAGATCCAGGCGCGCGACACGCATTATGAGGATGTGGGGAAGGCGATTTTAGCGGGCAATTGAGGCGGAGTGATAGCCGCACGGCCGGTGCGCTCCCTCCCCCGCTTGCGGGGTCGCGACGAGCTTCGCTCGCGCTGAGAGGGTTGGGGAGAGGGTGGCTCCGCAATCGAGAATCCCCCCAGAGGAGAGAACCCTCACCCGCGCCTTCGGCGCGACTTCTCCCGCAAGCGGGAGAGGTTAACCGAAAGAGTGGCGCGTCCCTTACATTGGGAATTCACGGTGAGCTGCGAAGAATGGCCGGAGGAGCATGACGATCACGCCACCATCGCGGCGTCTTCCTCGTCGGCGGCATCGATGCCGCGCTGCGCGGCGAGCAGGCTGATGATCTCGATATTGGGGCGGGCCTTGCTGAACAGAAAACCCTGGCCTTCGTCGCAGCCTTCGGCCCTGAGGCAGCTCAGCTCGGCCTCGGTCTCGACGCCTTCGGCGGTGATGGTGACGCCAAGACCTTTGCCGAGGCTGACGATGGAGCGGATGATCGCCTGGGCCTCGCGGTTGGCGCCGAGATCGCGCACGAAGGACTGGTCGATCTTGATCTTGTCGAAGGGGAAGCTGCGCAGATAGCTGAGGCTGGAATAGCCGGTGCCGAAATCGTCCATCGAGATGCGTACCCCGAGCGCGCGCAGCGCATGCAGCGTCGCCAGCACCTGGGCGCTCTTCTCCAGCAGCAGCGTCTCGGTGATCTCGAGCTCCAGCCGCCGCGGCGGCAGGCCGGAATGTTTCAGCGCGTCCGTCACCATCGAGAGCAGGTTGCCGCTGCGGAACTGGAGCGGCGACAGATTGACGGCGACGCGGACGTCGTCGGGCCAGGTCGCGGCGTCGAGGCAGGCGCGGCGCAGCATCAAGCCGCCGAGCGGATTGATCAGGCCGGTTTCCTCGGCGACGGGGATGAACTCCGCCGGCGAGACCATGCCGCGCTCGGCATGCGGCCAGCGCACCAGCGCCTCGAAGCCGGTGATGCGGCCGCTCGAGAGGTCGATCAGCGGCTGGTAGTATGGCCGCAACACGTCGTTCTGGATCGCGTCGCGCAGCTCGACCTCGATCTTGCGCCGGCTCTGCGCTTTCGCATGCAGCGCCGCCTCGAAGAAGGCGAAGGTGCCGCGCGCGTCCAGCTTGGCGCGCGACAGCGCCATGTCGGCGCTCTTGAGCAGCTTTTCGGAATCGTCGCCGTCGGCCGGCGCCATCGCGATGCCGATGGAGGCACCGATCACCACGGAATGGCCGTCGAGCAAATAGGGATCGGCGATGGCCTCCAGCAGGCGCTTGGCCAGCATCACCGCGTCCTCCGGACGGGTCAGCCCGCTCTGCACGATCGCGAACTCGTCCGAATTGAGCCGCGCCAGCGCGTCCTCTTCGCGCAAGGTGGAGCGCAGCCGCTTGGCGACACCGCGCAACAGCTTGTCGCCGACGGCGTGTCCGAGCGTCTCGTTGACCGCCTTGAAATTGTCCAGCCCCAGCATCAGCACCGCGACCTTCTCGGAACTGCGGCGCGTGTGCAGCAGCATCTCGTCGACCTGCTGGCGCAGCAGGTTGCGGTTCGGCAGGCCGGTGAGCCCGTCATGCTGGGCCATGAAGGCCAGCCGCGCCTCGGCGCGCTTGCGCTCCGTGATGTCCATCAGCGCGAGCAGCACCGCGGGCCGCTCGGCATAGGTCAATTCGCGCGAATAGATCGCAAGGTCGATCAGCGCGCCGTCGGCCTTGACGTGCTTCCAGGTGCGCGCGGCCTGCTCGTCGCTGGAGCGGTCGGTGGTCCAGGGCGGCTCGCTGTCGAAGGCCTGCAAGGACCGGATCTTCAGCTTCTCGAACTCGGTGCGGCTATAGCCGTAATGGGCGACCGCGGCGTCGTTGACACCGAGGATGCGCTCGTCGTCGAGCGCGCAGACGATCATGGGGACGGGATTGCCGTCGAACAGCAGGCGGAACGAGGCCTCGCGCTGCTTCAACTCGGTGATATCGACGCGCAGGCCGACGACGCCACCGTCGTCGGTGCGGCGCTCCTCGATCAGGATGACACGGCCGTCCGACAGCGTCTGCTCGTGACGTGCGCCCGGCTGATAGAGCTTCTCCAGCCGCCGGGCGATCCACTCTTCCTCGTGGCCTGCGGCTTCCGGATAGTCGCCGCGGGCGACGCCGACGCGTAGCGTGTCTTCGAGGCGCGCACCCTCCGCGAACAGATCGGCGGTCTTGCTGTAGATCTCGGAATACTGCTTGTTCCAGAGAACGTAGCGGCCTTCGGGGTCGAGAATCACGATGCCCTGCGGCAGCAGGTCGACGGCCTGGCGCAGCCGTTCGTGCGATTTGCGCGCCTCGATGATGGCCGCTTCGGCTTCCGCGCGGCTCTGCACGAGTTCGTCGTGCCTGGCGGGCCGATGCGAGGCGCGCGCGAAACGCGGCTTGCGCGGCCGCTCGCCGGCCGCAGCACGCACGTTGCGCTTTCGCTTTCCTGGTTTTCGAGACCCCAAACTCAACTTCACATGTCCCAGTCGCGCCCTGCGGCCGCAAGTCTTGAGGCAGTCTTGGGGCAAGTGTCTGAAAAAAAAGTAATCTTCGCCCGCCCCGCGGTTCGCATGCATCCGCAGCCGTGCCTGTTTGCGAGGCGTGAAAGCCTCGGCGGGCGCAGCAAACCCGTTTCGCCGTCGCAATCGGACGGCGCGCTGGCGCAAAATTGCGCGCGCGCTTGAATCATTTCCGAAATCGCGCGCGATTGCATGCCGACCGCGGTTATTCCGCGCGCCGAGCACGAATTTTGGTCAATGCAGGATACGGTTATCGGGCCGTTAAGAATCGGCTGGCCGGCATGCGACTTTGTGATGGTCTAATTGGAAATACGGATCGTGGTGTTGCGCGCACCCTCGCGCTGGACCAGCGCGAACAGGGCGGCCGCATGCGCGGGATGCAGGCGGACACAGCCATGCGAGGCCGGCCCGCCCAGGCGGTAAATGTCGGTCGTGCCGTGAATGGCGAAGCCGTAATGGAAGAAGATCGCGTGCGGCATCGGCGAATTGTAGTACCTGTGCGAGAAGTAGCGCCGCATCATCGCCTGCGGATGGAAGGTGCCGCTCGGCGTGCCGTAGCCGCTGCGGCCCGTCGACACCGGCCAGCTGTAGCGCGGCGCGCCGTCGACACGCACCGACATGCGCTGTGACGATTTGTCGATGTCCACCCTGAGGTCGGCCCGCGCCGGCGTCACGCAATATCCCGCCAGCACAAGCGCCGCAGTCACGCCCCGCATCGCGAGCCGTGCACATTGCCGGTTCATGACCAAAGCCCCGCAGCTTTTTGTCCGGTCAGCATGATGTCGGGGCCGGACTGCGGCTGTAAAGACACCGTGAGGCGGCGGCCGGTCGAAAGCCTAATTCTTAACCCTGACGCAGCGTTGGGCTATAAGGTGATCAGCATGAGTCCCCGCCGCCTCGTCCCTCTCCTGCTTTTCGCGACACTCCTGACCGCCGGCGGCGCGCTGGCCCAGGACAAGGGCAGCGTGAACCCAAAGCCGCTGCCGCCGCTCGCCAACCCCAACGATCCCAGCATCGGCGCCAAGGAGCTGTTCGCGCGAAAGCTGCTGCCCTCGAAGGGGCCGGCGCATGTCATCGGCTCCTACACCAAGGGCTGCATCGGCGGCGCCGAACGGATGCCGCTGAACGGCGACAATTGGCAGGTGATGCGGCTGTCGCGCAATCGCAATTTCGGCCACCCCGAGATGATCGCGCTGATCAAGCGGCTCGCGGCAAGGGCGCACAAGGACGCGGGCTGGCCGGGCATCCTGGTCGGCGACATCGCCCAGCCGCGCGGCGGGCCGGCGCTGTCGGGCCATGCCAGCCATCAGATCGGCCTCGATGCCGACATCTGGCTGACGCCGATGCCCGACCATCGGCTCTCGCGCGAGGAGCGCGAGGAAATGTCCGCGGTGATGATGGTGCGGCAGGACCGGCTCGACATCGACCCGAAGGTGTTCACGCCGTCCCACGTGCTGGTGCTGCGCGACGCCGCGCAGGAGCCGGCGGTGCAGCGCATCTTCGTCAATGCCGCGATCAAGAAGGCGCTGTGCCGCGAGGCCAAGGGCGACCGCTCCTGGCTGTCGAAGATCCGGCCATGGTGGGGCCATGACTATCACTTCCACATCCGCATGCGCTGCCCGCCGGGCGCCGGCGAATGCGAGGGCCAGCCGTCGCAGTCCGAGGACGAAGGCTGCAAGGAGGCCGATCTCGCCTACTGGTTCTCTGATGCCGTGCTGCACCCCAAGCCGCCGCCGGAGCCGCCAAAACCGAACCCGCCGATGACGCTGGCGCAGATGCCGGCCGCCTGCAAGGCGGTGCTGCACGCGGCGGATGCGAAACCGTAACGCTCTCCGCCGTCGTCCTGGCGAAAGCCAGGACCCATTACCCCAGGGAGGAGTTGTTGGGCGAAGTGGCAACTGCGAGTCTTCGCAAAACACAATCCTGGGGGTATGGGTCCTGGATCAGCGCTCGCTCTGCTCGCTTGTCCAGGACGACGAGCTGATATTGACGCTGCCGCCTCCTCACCGCCGTCGTCCTGGGGCGCGAAGCGAGCACGGGACTCATAACCACAGGGAGTGGTTGCGGCGCGAGCTGGCAACTCAGAATCCCCGTGACCACACCCGCCTGTGGCTATGGATCCCGGATCTGCGCTCCGCTTCGCTGCGCTTGTCCGGGACGACAGTGGTGATTGGGGCGCGCGGCCCGGGCTGACGAACGAGTTGATTGGTTCGCACCAGCCAAATGCGCTAGTATCGGCCTGCCGCCGCGCCGTAAGCCCGCGGCATCTCGGGACGCGCATCCCGTTCTTCAACAAGCCTGACCGCAAGCCCCGCGTCTTTCGCGTGGCCAACGATGAGATTTGACATGCGCATCCTCACCTTCCTCGCCGCGCTCACGCTCGGTGCGACCTCCGCGCCGGCCGCCGAAGAGCCGAGCGGCTGCGACAAGTTCAAATGGCCGATCGAGCGCGAGCGCGCCGCGCTGACGGCGCCGGACCGTGCGAAGCTCGCTTCGGGGAGCGAACAGGCTGCGCTGCCGTCATCGGCCATTACGCTGGGGCTGGTCGCCCCGAGCGAAGCAAAGCTGCCCACGCCGCCGGAGCGGGCGCCGAAGGACGGCACCTTTGCCGGCTTCACCGGCATCAAGACAACGAAAGCCGGGCTCTACACGATCAGCCTGTCGGCCGGCGCCTGGGTCGACGTGGTGCAGGACGGGCATGTCCTCAAGCCCGTGGCCTTCAGCGGCGCGACCGATTGCGACGGCATCCGCAAGACCATGAAATACGAGCTGTCGGCGCAGCCCTTGGTGCTCCAGGTCAGCGGCGCCAGGGACAATTTTATCTCGATCGCGATCCTGCCGAGCGAGTAGGCAAGGGTCGGACCAAAGGTCGCCTTTGACCTCAAAGGTCGCCTTTGACCTGTTCCGCCAGCCTGTTATGGTCGCGCCCAGCGATATCCCGAGGGACCGTAAGTCCGTCGGGCTCCCCGGAACAGCGCGTCCGCCGATCGCACCCCTGACTCAACCAACGCCGTCTTGCGTGCGCTATTGGCGCGCGCAGGCGCGCATGGAGCGCTCCCGATGTCCCGCCCTTCCGTACTTTTTTCCGCCTTCATCGTTTTGCTCGCGGCTTTGTCGCCCGCCGCCGCCGAGGACAAGACCATCACCGTGTTCGCCGCCGCCTCGATGAAGAACGCGCTCGACGAGATCGACGCGGCCTACACCGCGAAGACCGGCGTCAAGTTCAGCGTCAGCTATGCCGCAAGCTCGGTGCTCGCCAAGCAGATCGAGCAGGGCGCGCCGGCCGACGTGTTCGTCTCCGCCGACACCGACTGGATGGACTACGCGATCTCCAGGAAGACCATCAACGAGCCTTCCAGAGTCAACCTGCTCGGCAACACCATCGTGCTGATCGCGCCGAAGGATTCCAAGATCGACAACGTCACCATCGCGCAGGGCTTCGACCTCGCCAAGCTCGCCGGCGACGGCAGGATCGCGACCGGCGACGTCAAGTCGGTGCCAGCAGGCAAATATGCGAAGGCGGCGCTCGAGAAGCTCGGCGCGTGGCAGGCGGCCGAGCCGAAATTCGCCATGGCCGAGAGCGTGCGCGCCGCGCTGACGCTGGTCGCCCGCGGCGAGGCCGATCTCGGCATCGTCTATTCGACCGACGCCAAGGTCGAGCCGGGCGTGAAGATCGTCGGCACCTTCCCGGCGGATTCGCATCCCGCGATCATCTATCCCGTTGCCGCGACCGTGACCGCGAAGGGCGAGACCGGCGACTATCTCGCCTTCCTGCGCTCGACCGCGGCCAAGACGATCCTGGAAAAATACGGCTTCAAGTTCCTGATCAGCCCCACGACGTGATATCTGCGACTTGATGTCCGAGATCTCACCTGCCGAATGGACTGCGATCCTGCTCTCGCTCAGGGTCGCCGTGATCGCAACGCTGGTGGCGACGCCGTTCGGCATTGCGCTGGCATGGCTGCTCGCGCGACGCGATTTCTGGGGCAAGTCGCTGCTCGATGCGCTGGTGCACCTGCCGCTGGTGCTGCCGCCGGTCGTGACCGGCTATCTGCTGCTTCTCACCTTCGGCCGCCGCGGCCTCGTCGGCGGCTTCCTCGCCGACCATCTCGGCATCGTCTTCGCGTTCCGCTGGACCGGCGCGGCGCTCGCCTGCGGCGTGATGTCGTTTCCGCTGCTGGTACGCCCGATGCGGCTGTCGATCGAGGCGATCGACCGCAAGCTGGAGCAGGCCGCGGAGACGCTTGGCGCGGCACCGTGGAAAGTGTTCTTCACCGTGACGCTGCCGCTGGCGCTGCCCGGCGTGCTCGCCGGCATGGTGCTCGGCTTCGCGAAAGCGATCGGCGAGTTCGGCGCGACCATCACCTTCGTCTCCAACATTCCCGGCGAGACCCAGACGATTTCCTCGGCGATCTATTCGTTGATCCAGACGCCCGATGGCGATGCCGCGGCGGGCCGCCTCGTGATCGTCTCGGTCATCCTGGCGCTGGGTGCGCTGATTGCCGCCGAGTGGTTCGCCCGCCGCGCCACCGCGCGATTGCACGGGAATTGACCATGCTGCGGGTCGATGTCGAAAAGCAGCTCGGCGAGTTCTCGCTTCACGCATCGTTCATCGGCGAAGGGCGCGTCATCGGCCTGTTCGGTGCATCAGGCGCCGGCAAGACCTCGCTGGTCAACATGATCGCCGGGCTCTTGCGGCCCGACCGCGGCACCATCGTGATTGACGGCGAGACCGTGGACGACACCGCGGCTGGCATTCATGTGCCGCCCTGGCGCCGCCGCATCGGCTATGTGTTCCAGGACGCGCGGCTGTTCCCGCATCTCAACGTTGCGCAGAATCTCGACTATGGACGACGGATGAACCGCCTTGCACCCGATCCTGCCCAGCACAGGCGCGTCATCGACCTGCTCGACATCGGTGCCTTGCTTGACCGCCGTCCCGGAAAACTCTCCGGCGGCGAGCGCCAGCGCGTCGCGCTCGGCCGCGCGCTGTTGTCCAAACCGCGCCTGCTGCTGCTCGACGAGCCGCTCGGCGCGCTCGACGAAGGCCGCAAGCTCGAGATCCTGCCCTATCTGGTGCGGCTGCGGGATGAGGCCAACGTCCCGATGGTCTATGTCAGCCACGACGTCGCCGAGTTGCGCCAGCTCGCGACGCAAATCGTGATGCTGAAAGAGGGGCGCGTGACGTCGTTCGGCGGGGTGAAGGTGCTGACGTGAGGGGCTTGTGACGTTGCCGCTCTTTTGCTTGTCGTCCTCAGCTCGCGAATAGCGGCCGCGCGGCGTCGGTCAGCATGCCATGCGCCCGCTTGACGTTGTCGAGAAACTGCCGCACGCTTTCCTGCCAAGTGAAGGTCAGGGCATAGGCCCGGCATTTTTCGCGCGGCACCTGCAGGGCGGCGAGCGCCGCGCGGCGCAGGTCGGCATCGAGACAGCCGCATCCGGACTCTCCGATCACATCGAGCGGCCCCATCACCGGGAAGGCCGCAACCGGCAGGCCGCACGCCAACGCTTCGAGGATCACCAACCCGAACGTATCGGTCAGGCTCGGAAAGACGAAGACATCGGCTGACGCGTAGACATCGGCGAGTGCTCGCCCGGTTCGCGTGCCGAGAAAATGGACCTGCGGAAACCGCGCCTGCAGGCTCGCACGCAACGGCCCGTCGCCGACCACGACCTTCGAGCCCGGCAGGTCCAAGGCAAGGAAAGCCTCGAGGTTCTTCTCGACCGCGATGCGGCCGACATACAGGAACACCGGCGCCGGAAAGGCGAGCGGCTGCACGCTGCGCGGACGAAACAGCACGGCATCGACGCCGCGCGACCAAGGCATCAGGTTGCGGAAGCCATGCGCCTTCAGGGCCTGTTCCAGCGTCGGCGAGCCGACCATGATGCCGTCGCCGCCGTTGTGGAAACGGCGCAGTACCGCATAGCTCCACCTCAGCGGCACCGGCAGCCGCTCCGCCAGATATTCAGGAAAGCGGGTGTGATAGCTCGTCGTGAACGGATAGCCGCGGGTCTGGCAGACATGGCGAGTGATCCACCCGATCGGCCCCTCGGTCGCGATGTGCACGGAATCCGGACCCATGCCTTTGATCGCGCGCTCGATTCGCCCCACCGAGGCCAGCGCGAGGCGGATCTCCCGGTAGCCGGGCAGCGGCACGGTGGGGAAATCGCCCGGCGTGAGGAAGCCGATACTGGCGCCGAACGAAGGCGCTTCGCTGGCGAGATATTCGAGCGAGCGCACCACGCCGTTGATCTGTGGGCGCCAGGCGTCGGTCGCCACCAGCACGCGCATCAGGCGACCGCCCGTGCGAACGGCACCACGCTCGACGGCCCCGGCATCTGCTGGGGCCGCGCCTCGACCCAGCGGATGATCTCGAACCGGCCGTCATGGTGCTCGACGACACCGGTGCAGGATTCCACCCAGTCGCCGGTGTTGATGTAGCGAATGCCGAACTCGTCATGCATCGCCGCGTGATGGATGTGGCCGCAGATCACGCCCTGCGCAGCGTGCCGCCTTGCCTCCGACGACAGGATCTCCTCGAAGCGGCCGATGTGATTGACCGCATTCTTGACCCGCAGCTTCGCCCAGGACGAGAACGACCAATAGGCGAGCCCGAACCGACTCCGGATCCAGTTGAGCCAGACGTTGGAGGCAAGCGCCGTGCGGTAGCCGACATCGCCGAGCAGCGCCAGCCAGCGGGCGTGGCGTACGACGAGATCGAAGTGATCGCCATGGACGACGAGATAAGCGCGGCCGTCGACGCCCCGGTGGATCGCGTGCTCAACCACCTCGACGCTGCCAAAGGTCGAGCCGACATAGTCGCGCACGAACTCGTCGTGATTGCCGGCTACATAGACGATCCGCTTGCCGCGCCGCGCGATATCTACGAGCGCCTGCACCACTGCATTGTGCGTGCCTGGCCAGTACCAGCTCGACCGCAGGTACCAGCCATCGACGATGTCGCCGACCAGGAACACAGTGTCGGCGTCATGGTGATGGAGAAAGTCGATCAGCCGCTCGGCCTGGCATCCCCTCGTCCCAAGATGGACATCGGAGATGAACAAGCTCCTGACCTTGACGACGTCGGACGGCAAAGCCGCATCCCTGTCCGGACTCTGCGCCGGCCGGTCGCCGCGATTGTCATCGCGCAGGAATGCCATCGCGGCAGCTTCCGTCAATCCCGCGACCGCCTTCGTCACATCGCGGTTGGCGCGGCGCCGGAAGATCGAGCGATGCCAATAGACGCCGACGGCAAGAACCAGGAGCGCGAACTGGGCGCCGCGATGCCGCCCGTCGGACGCCGCGACACCGAACTGAAGGCCGGCGAGCAGGATCAGCACCGCGGCGGTGAGATGCTCAAGCGTGTGCGAGCCGGACCGAAACCGGGACAACAGGGGTCTCATGCGATCTCCTCCACGGCCTTGGGGGCGGCGATGGCGCGCGACGACGCGAGGCGCGGCCGCGCGATCGCGTGCGTGTAAAGGCGAAGTCCGAGAATGATCGCGACCTCCACAGCGACGAGGATGGCGACCACCCAGAAGCCGATGCTGACGGGATCCTGACCGCTGTCGCGCAGCACATAGCCGAGGCTCAGGAACGGCATGTTCCAGATCACGGTGCCGATTGCGGTGGCGGTGACGAAGGCGCGCGGCTCCAGTTGCAGCACGCCGGCCGGCAACGCCAGATAGATCCGCACGGTCGGCAGCGTCTGGCCGATCAGCGTGACCCAGAAATGGTTGCCGCGATAGGCATCGGTGAGCTGCTGATAGAACGAGGGCCGCAGCAGCACGTATTTGCCGTAAGTCCTCACCAGTCGCTCGATCCGCTGCGAGCCGAGCGCGCGGCCAAGCCCGTACCAGCCGAGCGCGCCGACGACCGATCCAACACTTGTCGCCACGATGGTCATGGCCAGCGATGCGCCGTCGGACACGGTGAGACCGAGCAGCATCAACAGAACGTAGGACGGAAACAGCGGAATGAATTTCTCGGCGATCGCCAGGCAACCAATGCCCAGCAGGCCGAAGTGCAGAAACATTGCGATCGTGCTCGACGTGTCCATGGTGCCTCGATCACGCGCAGGGGGGACGGCGGCTGATCCGGTACACCGAGGCCGGAGGCAGGTTGCGATAGGTCTGCCCGATGCAACTTGCCTGCAGATCGAGATGATCGAGGATCGCATCAGGGACGGGACAGCGCGGGCCGTACGTGATCTGGAAAAACGCGCCGCCCGGACGGAGATAGGCAAACGCGCCATCGAGAATCGCCAGCACTTTTCCTGGCGGCATCGTGAGCAATCCGAGGCCGCTGACGACGGCGCCGACCGGCGCCCCTTCAAACAGTTTTTCTCTCACCAGCCAGGCCGCATCCATCCACAGCACGCGCGCGCCGGGGAAGCGCTGCTGCAGCAACGGGATGAAATCGGAGCCGTATTCGACCAGCGTCAGATTCTGCTGCCGGACGCCGCGATCGAGCAATGCGCGGGTGAACACGCCGGTGCCGGGGCCGAGTTCGATGACGGGGCCAGTCTCGGCCGTAATCTCCTGCGCCATCAGCGACGACGCTGCGGGTCCCGACGGCGCAACCGCTGCGACACGCAAAGGATCGCGAATCCAGGCGCGGAAGAACGGCAGGATGTCAGCAGACGACATGCGAGATCTCCCTCGCGATGCAGTCGGTCTCGCAGGTGCGGTTCAGTACCAAGGTCATTCAAATGTCTTTCCGCTTGCGCGTGTCCGCATCGAACGCGGAGCGTCGCGCAGGTGAGCCATGTCGGGCCTGGCAGGATGATCAAGCCCGACCCAATAGTGGCTTCAGTCTCACGCCTACATTGCGAGAGTCTGTCGCGAATGCGCATCTTGCAAAAAAACATCCGCGACGTTCGCGCTGGATGGAGCCGCAAGGTTGCCGCAATGAATTGGACAAAAAGCCGGCAGCGAGCGCGAAGGAGAGACTCCTCGATGCGGGCACTGTTGGTGGAACCACACCCTCCGCCGTCGTCCCGGCGAAGGCCGGGACCCATTACCCCACGGAGGAGTCGCTGGGACAGATGGTCACCACGTGTCTTCGCAAAACTGCCGCCGGTGGTAATGGGTCCTGGCTTTCGCCAGGACGACGTTGGGGAGGCATTTCGCTTCAACAACTCTCACAGCCACGCGCGAAGCCCCCTAAACCCCCGCCACCGAGGTCCACAGCTCCGCCAGCTTGCGCCGCAGCGCCTGCCAGCGCGTCAATGGCGCGGGCGTTTCCTCGTCTTCCGGCAGACGCAGGCCCACGACGTTGACGCGGCCGCCGGAGATGCTGCGTGCGACCAGCACGATCTCGTCCAGCGCAAGCTCAGCGCCCTCTTTCGGCGCGCGGTCGAGATGGACGTCGAAATAGTCGGCCAAGGTCAGCTTGCCTTCGTCCTCGCTCACCTTCACGCCATAGATCTCGGCGAGCTCGGCGAGCGTGTGCTCGCCGGAGACCATGAAGTCGCCGAGCAGATGCGGGTCCGGCGCGGTGCTCGGCTGCATGTCGACGAAGAAGCGGTCGAGCGACTCGGCCTTTTCCGGCGGCGCCAGCAGATAGATGTAGTCGCCGGGCGCGATCGGATCGGCCTCCGTCGGCGTCAGAATGTTCTCGTTGCGGATCACCAGCGTCGGCTTCGACCAGGACGGGATCAGGCCGCGGCGGAAGTACAGGCTCTTGGATCGCACCGGATAGCCGACGAGCTGCTGCTCGAGCTGGCCGGGCAGATCCAGTTCGACACGCCTCGGGCCGCGCTCGGCGCGCGGCAGCGCGACGTGCAGCTTGCGTGCGGCCGGCGCCAGGGTCCAGCCTTGCAAGAGCAGCGAGATGATGACGACGACGAAGGCGACGTCGAAATAGAGATAGGCCTTGGACAGGCCGACCAGCATCGGGATCGACGCCAGGAAGATAGCGACGGCACCGCGCAGGCCCGTCCAGGCGATGAAGATCCTTTCGCGCCAGTTGAAGCGGAATGGCGCCAGGCAGACGAACACCGCGAGCGGCCGTGCGACCAGCATCAGCACGAGCGCGACGGCGACAGCCGGCAAAACGCTGGCGCCGAGCCGGCTCGGCGAGACCAGGAGACCGAGCAGCACGAACATCACGATCTGCGCCAGCCAGGTCGCGGCATCGAGGAAGGTCACCACCGAATTATGCGCGCGCGTAGGCCGGTTACCGATGATGATGCCGGCGAGATAGACCGCGAGGAAGCCCGAGGCATGCATGATCTGCGAGCCGCCGAAGATCACGAGCGCGCCTGTGGTCACGAACGGCGCATGCAGGCCCTGCGGGAGCGCCACCTGGTTGAGCGCGATGACGACGAGACGTCCGCCGAAGAAGCCGACGACGGCGCCCAGCACCGCCTCCTGCAGGAACTCCATCAGCACGTGCCCCGCCGAGCTCGATCCCAGCGAGATGTATTCGACCAGCATCAGGGTGAGGAAGATCGCGAAGGGGTCGTTGGTGCCGGACTCGGCCTCCAGCGTCGCACCGACGCGCGGACGCAGGCGCAGGCCCTGGGTATGGACCAGCAGGAACACGGCGGCCGCATCGGTCGAGGCCACCACGGCGCCGACCAGCAGCGACTCCGTCCAGTTGAGGTCGAGCGCGTATTTGGCGAACGGCGCCGTGATCAGCGCGGTCAGCAGCACGCCGACGGTCGCGAGCACCACGGATGGCGCAAGCACGGTGCGGATGCTGGCAAAGCGCGTCTTCAGGCCGCCGTCGAACAGGATCAGGGCCAGCGCCACCGAGCCGACCAGATAGGTGGTGCGGACGTCGTCAAACTGGATCTGCCCGGGACCGGAATCGCCGGCGAGCATGCCGATCACAAGGAAGACGAGCAGCAAGGGCGCGCCGAAGCGCAGCGCAAGCAGGCTCGACAGGATACCCGCCATCACCAGGACGGCGCCGAGCAATATGGCGAGGCTGACAGAGTCGAGAGAGGCCATCCACCTTCCGGGTAAAAATAGCTGGATTTGCATCCTTATCGTCGCTGCACCGGCGCGCCAACCCATTTTCTCCCGCTCGCGGCAATCTGCCCGTATTTTGCGGCCTTAACGCGCTTCACATAGCGGTGTATCGATGGCCGGACCGCACCCTTTGTGGGATTCTGCGGCGCCCTCGAATCAATTCCTCCCCCGCTTCCCGACGAGACCGATGGACATGGACCTCAAAGACTTCATGGAGTTCGTGCAGACGACCGCACGCAGCGTCGGGGCGGAGATTTCCTCACCCTGGTTCTACCTGCAATTTGGTCTCATTCTCGCGGCAGCCGGCATCGCCTATGCCGCGGAAGCCGGCGTTCGCAATCGCGTCGACATGACGTCGCTGGCGATGGGCTGGCCGCTGCCGCTCCGGCACTTCTCCCGCGTCATGGTCTCCAGTGCCTCGACGGCGGTGTTCACCCTGCTCGTGATCATCTCCCGCTTCGTGATGTACCATGCGACCTGGCCGAGCCGCAGCTATCTCTTGATGGTCGCCGCCAAGATGGGGTTGGCCTGGCTGGCGATCCGGCTGGTGACCTCGGTGCTACGCAACGCCTTCATCGTCAAGCTGGTGTCGATCACGGCGTGGTTCGTCGCCGCGCTCTCCATCCTCGGCCAGCTCGACGCGACGATCGATCTGCTCGATTCCTTCGCGATCGTGCTCGGCGGCCTGCGGCTGACCCCGCTGCTGGTGATCAAGGCCGGCGCGCTGCTGCTCATCGCGCTGTGGGCCACCAACATCGCCAGCAATTTCGCCGAGAGCCGGATCAACTCGACCACCGATCTGACGCCGTCGGTGCAGGTGCTGCTGGTCAAGATCATCCGCATCGGACTTCTGGCCATCGCAATCGTCATTGCGCTCGGCGCGGTCGGCATCGACCTCTCGGCGCTCGCGGTGTTCTCCGGCGCGGTCGGCGTCGGCATCGGTATCGGCCTGCAGAAGATCGTCGCCAATTTCATCTCGGGGATCATCCTGCTCGCCGACAAGTCGGTGAAGCCCGGCGATCTCGTCACCATCGGCGACAACACCGGGCGCATCAGCGCGATGAAGACGCGTTATATTTCCGTCGCCGCCGGCGACGGCCGCGAGTTCCTGGTGCCGAACGAGGACCTGGTGACGCAGAAGGTCGTCAACTGGACCTATACCGACAAGAACACGCTGGTGAAGATCGCCTTCGGCACCAATTACGACGCCGACCCCAGGCTGGTCTGCAAGCTCGCAATCGAGACGGCCATAGCCCATCCCCGCGCGCAGAAAGCCAAGCCACCGAACTGCATCCTGACCGAGTTCGCGGAGGCCGGGATGAAGTTCTCGCTGACCCTCTGGCTCGCCGACCCCGACGGCATGGACAATGTCAAAAGCGACGTGATGCTGGCGCTATGGGAGGCCTTCAAGCGAGAGGGCATCCGGGTTCCCTATCCGGTCCGCGAAATCCGCGTCCGCGGCGGCGCCCTGCCGGTGGAAACCACCGTAGAAGTCCCGAATTAGGCCCGCTTTCGGGCGCAAGGCCCACGCTCGGCTTGCATGAAGGCCCGCGATCATTAGATTAGGGCCTGAAATCAAGCCCTTTCCACCGCATCGAGCCCCGCAAAGACCATACAAGCATGAGCTACGTCGAAGCCACCGATACCTCCCTGCGCAAGACCGGACAGATCAAGCTGCATGGACCGAGCGCCTTTGCCGGCATGCGCAAGGCGGGCGCGCTGGTAGCCAAGTGCCTCGACGAGCTCACCGACATCGTCGGGCCGGGCGTGCCGACCGAGCGCATCGACCAGTTCGTCCGCGACTTCGCTTTCAGCCATGGCGCCTATCCGGCGACGCTGATGTATCGCGGCTATCGCTACTCGACCTGCACCTCACTCAACCACGTGGTCTGCCACGGCATGCCCGGCGACCGTCCGCTGAAAGAGGGCGACATCGTCAACATCGACGTCACCTTCATCGTCGACGGCTGGTACGGCGATTCCAGCCGGATGTATGCGATCGGCCCGATTGCGCGCAAGGCGGAGCGGCTGATCGAGGTGACGTATGAAGCCATGATGCGCGGCATCGCGGCGGTGAAGCCCGGCGCCACCACCGGCGACATCGGCCACGCCATCCAGAGTTTCGTGGAGCCGCAAGGCATGAGCGTGGTGCGCGATTTCTGCGGCCATGGCCTCGGGCGCATGTTCCACGACGAGCCGAACATCATCCATATCGGCCGTCCCGGCGAAGGCGTCCAGCTCAAGCCCGGCATGTTCTTCACCATCGAGCCGATGATCAATCTCGGCAAGCCGCATGTGAAGATCCTCTCCGACGGCTGGACCGCGGTGACCCGCGACCGTTCGCTGTCCGCGCAGTTCGAGCATTCGGTGGGCGTGACCGCGACCGGCGTCGAGATCTTCACGCTGTCGGAGCGGCACGGCGAGAAGCAGATCGGGTGATCCCCAAAGTGTCATTCCGGGACGCTCGCATCAGCGAGCGAACCCGGAATCTCGAGATTCTCAGGTGCGCAAATGCGCACCATAGTTCGGTGCTTCGCGCCGCCCCGGAATGACAGCGAAGTAGCGCCGTCTATCGCCGGCGGCGGAATGACGACGGCGGCCGCCTGTAGGTCGCGGCAAAAGCATCGTTGAAGCGGCGGACGCTGCCGAAGCCCGCCGCAAACGCAATCTCCGCCAACGTCATCTCAGTCTGGTCGATCAGACGCTTGGCTCCCTGCACCCGGCGGGTCGCCGCGATCTCGCTCGGGCTCGCGCCGGCGTGGCGCATGAACAGGCGCAAGAGATGGCGCGGCCCGACCCCAAGCGCTTCTGCAAGCTCCACCATCGACGCGCGATCCAGAAAACCGTCGTTGATCAGGCGCATGCCGCGCGCAACGGTGGTGGCGGTCCCCATCCAGGCCGGCGACCCCGGCGCCGTTTCCGGCCGGCAACGCAGGCATGGGCGGAAGCCGGCGCGCTCCGCAGCCGCAGCGGTCGGATAGAAGGTCACGTTCTCGGAGCGCGCGGGGCGAACCGGACAGACCGGCCGGCAATAGATCCGCGTCGAGCGGACGCCGGAGAAGAACAGGCCGTCGAACGCGCGCGCACGCGCCAGCCGCGCCCGGTCGCATGTGTCCCAGTCGAGATGCGGTGGCAGCGTTTGCCGATGTGCCGAACCTGTCGCCATCGCGGAAGAATAATGGCCGCGCGGCTCGCCGAGTAGCTGAAATCGGACTCGGTCGGGCGATGAGGTCCGAATTCAGCCAGCCCGCGCCGTCGCTCCGGATCATGGTGCCGACACATCCGGAGCACATCGCATGAGCACGCAGGCGCAACAAACGACGTCAGGACAAACCACGCTCGCATTCGAGGTCGGGCTCCTGCTGCTGCTGGCGCTGATCTGGGGCAGCTCGTTCACGCTGATCAAGGTCGCGATCCCCTCGATTCCGCCCGTCACGATGGTCGCGGCGCGGGTGACCATCGCGGCCATTCTCCTGCTCCTGATCGCTCGCGCGCAGGGACACGCCCTTCCCCGCCGGGGATCGGTGTGGGCTGCGTTCCTCGTGCAGGGCCTGCTGCAAAGCGCGCTGCCGTTCACCCTGATCAGCTGGGGCGAGGCGCATATCGCCAGCGGCCTCGCCGGCGTGCTCAATGCGACTCCGCCGATGTTCGTGCTCGCAATCGCGATGATGAGCGGGCGCGGACGGCAGACCGTCAGCGGCCGGAAGATCCTCGGCGTCGCTCTTGGCCTTGCGGGCGTTGCCGTGACCATGGGCGGCGACGCGCTCTCGGGGATCGGCACGACCGCTCCGCTGGCGCAAGCGGCCGTGCTGTGCGCGAGCCTCTGCTACGCGGTCGCGCCGATATGGGGACAGCGCTTCTCGGGCCTTCCCGCGATCGTCACGGCCGCCGGAGCCATGAGCTGCGCAGCGGTTCTGATGCTCCCCGCGGCCGCCGTTCTCGAACAGCCATGGACGCTGGCGCCGACGGCGCAGGCGATCGCAGCGGTGATCGCGCTCGCGGTGATCTGCACGGCGTTCGCGATGGTGATCTATTTCCGGCTGATCCACACGCTTGGCCCGCTCGGCACGACCAGCGGCAGCTATCTGCGCGCGGGCTTCGCCGTGGCGCTCGGCACCGCGTGGCTCGGCGAGCGTTTTAGCTGGTCCAGTCTTGCCGGAATGGCGCTCATTCTCGCAGGCGTGGTGGCGGTCACGGTGCCCGCTCCTGCACGGACCGGCAAGACAGCGACCGGCGCACCGTCCCGCAATTGACGGTTGCAAAAGCGCAGGTCCCCGGCGATGCTGGCGGCCGATGCCCGCCAAAGCCGACCACGACAAGAGCAAGCCGGAGGACGCGCCGCACTATCACGGCCATCGCGAGCGGTTGCGCGAGCGCTTCTACAGCGCCGGGGCGGATGCGCTCAACGACTACGAGCTGTTGGAGATGGCGCTGTTTCCGGCGCTGCCGCGGCGCGACACCAAGCCGCTCGCCAAGACGCTGATCAAGATTTTCGGCTCGTTCGCCGAGGTCGTGCACGCGCCGGTGGCGCGCTTGCGCGAAGTCGACGGCATCGGCG
This sequence comes from Bradyrhizobium sp. CCBAU 45394, assembly GCF_028128655.1. Classification (NCBI taxonomy): domain Bacteria; kingdom Pseudomonadati; phylum Pseudomonadota; class Alphaproteobacteria; order Hyphomicrobiales; family Nitrobacteraceae; genus Bradyrhizobium; species Bradyrhizobium sp. CCBAU 45394. The sequence goes on from NZ_LBIX01000173.1 coordinate 52,122, forward strand.
AATCCGCGATCCACCAGCTCAAGCTGATCGCAGCCGCCGCGCATCGCGTCGCCAAGGGCGAGGTCAACAGCCGCAACGCGCTGTCGTCCTGGAACGAGGTGATCGACTATTGCCGCACCAGCATGGCCTTTGCCGACAAGGAGCAATTCCGCCTGCTCTTCCTCGACAAGCGCAACCAGCTCATCGCCGACGAGGTGCAGCAGACCGGCACCGTCGACCACACCCCGGTCTATCCGCGCGAGGTGATCAAGCGCGCGCTGGAGCTGTCGGCAACCGCCTTGATCCTGGTGCACAACCACCCTAGCGGCGATCCCTCGCCCTCGCAGGCCGACATCCAGATGACGAAAGCGATCATCGACATCGCCAGGCCGCTCGGCATCGCCGTGCACGACCACATCATCGTCGGCAAGAACGGGCATTCCAGCTTGAAGGGGATGAAGCTGATCTAACGACGTCGGCTCTTGGGGCTAAAGCGGACCTTACCGCGAACTTCGCAAAACGACGCGACTGACCCAAAGGCGACATTCAACGTCTGGAGTGATTTCCAGCTTCTGTCTGATCTTCGGATGCTAGCCGGGGAAGTCGCGGAACTCCTTGACGAGATTAAACGGAATTTTCCACCCGGCGCCTCCCCCGCGCATCAGCATCTTGATGTCTTCCGCCCTGTTTTCTTTTCCGGTTTTCGGATCGGTCTCCAGCGTGTGGCCTTGGCTGTCCCAAGGTTTGCTCGCGCTCTTCGAGTAGTAGCCGAGAAAATGGCCGGATTCATGGGCAGACGTGTTAGGCCCGCGTTGCGAGCTGATGAAGGCAAGGTCCAGCGATCGAGCAAATGAGCCATTGGCGGGGCCGCCGTTGGACCAAACCTTATCGACGCAAAAAATGGTTAGATGGGCGCCCTGAACTTTGTGTTTGACGAAGAAGCCCTTCAGTTTTTCGACGTCGATCACATCGGGAAAGGTCGCTAGGCTCGCATCCTTCATGCCAGTCGCACTGGCGAGGTCCTGTTTGACGGCAGCCTGCGAGTCGTCGATGACCAGCCAGTCGCTTGGCACCCGCTCGAAGCGGATGTTGGCCTGCGGCCTCCATATATTGTTCATCGTCAGCAATTCATCTTGCTCGTTGCAAGGCTTCTTGGCGTGAAACGCCGGAGCGCCGCCACTCCCCGGAACCATGACGTTACGGAACGCCACCTTGATCTTGATTTCCGGCAGCACGACGACATGGAGCTTGGCTTCGATCTTCCGGCCGGCCGACCGGGCCACCACCTCCAGGCCGGGAAAGCCAATCGGCTTAATCCGGCCATTGATTTCGAAAAACCGTGCATCGCCATTGAAGGTGGTGGGAAGTGACGCCGCCCTGAGCTGCGGATCGATATCGGGTTCGGAGAAGGTGTCTCTGGCTTGCATTACGCGTCTGAGGGTATCGGCGCCATCGATCTCCTTGATCCCGAGGGCATGGGCGTTAGGATCGACTTTGAGCTTTCTTCCGGGATCGATCAGCGCCACGATGTTGGAGCCGCCGAGCGGCACCACCATGCCCGGCGGGCTGCGGCGCTCATCGATGCCGGAGCGGCGGAAAACCTCTTGAAAAGCGGCCATGTCTGGTTCTCCTGTCTTAGTTCGGTCCGTCAACGCGAAATTTTGCGCGCGGAATGAGAGCCTCCTTCGGCGGCGGGAACACCAACTGGCCGGCCCCCGCGGCGAGATGCAGAAAATTTCGGCGGCGAAGTTTCATGGCAGTCCCTCCGCAACAATTGGGCACGGACGGCAGTAGGCGTAGCCTACTCCGCTTTGCGGAGAACGCGGAAGGCCAATCAATGTCCGCTTCTGGCCCATCAGAGAAGTGGCGGAACGCTTCATTGAGGTCCGTTCAATCAAACGCCTCATCGGCCGCGCTCCACGGCCAGAACGAAAGCCGTTCCGAGCCATCCGGCGAATGCGCGCGGTGTCAGGCCGGGTATGTGAATGACCGAGGCCACGGCCGACGGCCCGGACTTCCGGCACCACGCACTTTCCTTCATCCGCCTTGAATGGTCGTAGATCTTGCCGGTGGCGATGGGGCGGGCTTGAAAAACGCTCTCAGCGGCGGCAATCTCGGCCTGATTGAGGCCTCGATCTGGAGAATCTCGGCTTATGCCGATCGATGCGAGGATCGACGATGAAGCAGCGGCTTATAATGTGGCTTGCCGTTGTTGCGGGCGTCGCCCTGGTGCTCGCCGTCGCCTGGGCCGCCATCCTGTGGACTCGCCCGGAGCCTATTCGCATCGCGTTCGCCAATTCGCTCTCTGGACCGTCGGCCCCGGCCGGGACGGAAAGCCTGGTCGCGACGCAGCTTGCAATCGACGAGGTGAACGCCAAGGGTGGCGTCAACGGACGGCTAATTGAACTCGTTCTGTTCGACGACGCAAGCGATCCAGCCGTGGCGCGCGCGAACGCGCAGGCGATCGCCGAAAGCCCATGCGTCGCTGTGCTCGGCCATTATCTCAGCTCCGCTTCGCTCGCGGCAGCGCCGGTATATAAGGATGCGCGGATTCCGGCGCTCACGGGAAGCGCGGCTGCCGACGATCTGACATCCACCAATGATTACTATTTTCGTGCGTTGGCGCCGGTCTCCGCGCAGGCGCGCTCGATCGCGGAACATCTGCGCGCCGTGATGAAGGAGCCAAAAGTCCGTCTTGTTCACACGCGCGATTCCTACGGCAAGAATTTTGAGCATGGATTTGCCGCGGCCTATCCGGCGGAGCAGTTGCACGTGTTCGGACTGGACGTCGCAGCCGGTCAGATCGGATCGATGGATGGGACGCTAGCCGCTGCCGCGCAGGAGCCCGGACCCGGCGTTATCGTCGTCGGCGCGGCACCCGATTTTAGCCCAGACATCGTCAAGGCGCTGCGCCGCCACGGCATCAAGGGAACGATCATCGCATCCCAAGGCGCGGCCCGCGAAAGCTATTTGCAGAATTTCGCCAACGAGCCCGAGGAAAAATCGCATCCGGGTTTCTTCAGCGAGAATCTGTATGCCGCTTCATCGCTGATGTTCGACAGCGCAGGCGTGGCGGCGCAGGCCTTTGCCGTCGACTACAAGGCGAAAGCCGCTACCTCGCCAAGCTGGGTTGCCGGCGGCGCGTATGACGCCGCGCGCCTGATGATCGATGCGCTGAAACGAGCTGCCGTACATCACCGGTTTATGGGGCAGGGGATTCAGAAACGATCCGACAGCAAGGTTGCGGATCGCGACCGGGTGCGCGCCGCACTGGCCGCGATCGACAGTCCGAAATCGGCGGTCGTCGGGCTGACGGGGCGGCTCTATTTCAACGCGAACCGCGACATTCCGCGCCCGATCCGAATGGGTTTCTTCCATTACGGTCGGTTCGTCACGGCGCCGCAGCAACTCGTGCGCATCGATCAGCCTGATGGAATCGATCTCGCCGCGGAACAGGAGAAGGGCCATGTCATCGCGTTCGAGGATCGGCGCTACTGGATTCAGCGCGTCGTCTATACCGGCATCGACATCATTCGCGTCAGCCGGATCGACGTGAAGCAAAATTCGTTCAACGTCGACTTCTATCTCTGGATGCGATTCGCTGGCGACGATGAGGCGCAGACGCACGTCGAATTCCCGGCATTGCTGGATCGCGGGGCGTTCGATCCAGCTCGGCCGATTCAGGCTGGACACGAAGACGGCCTGAGTTACCGGCTCTATCGCATCACCGGCGATTTCAAGGCCCATTTCGATCTCCATGATTATCCATTCGACACGCAGCAATTGCATCTACTTTTTCAGAACACGGAACAGCGGCGGGAGCTCATCACCTATGTCATCGATCGGTTCGGCTTGCGCCTCGCCGACGACGGAAGCTCGCGGGCCGAGGACGGGGCCTATTCCGGGCTTCCGCTCTGGCGATTTCTCGGGCTGAACTATTTCGTCGAATCCCTGTCCAGCGGATCGACGCTCGGAAAGGCGCCTTTGTTTGGTGCCGAGGCAAGGACGGAATTCGCAGGCTTCGATGCGGCCATCATGCTGCGCCGCAGCTCCGCCATCTACATGCTGAAGAACCTACTGCCGCTGTTTCTGCTCGTGCTCGTCGTATTCGCCACGCTGTTCTTTCCCGAAACCATGTTTCGTGAACGCGTGACGATCCCAGTGACCTCGATCCTGGCGAGCGCGGTGCTGCTCGTAGCGGTGAACAGTCAGATCGGCGATGTCGGATACACGGTGGTGGTCGAAGAGATGTTCTACATCTTCTTCGTACTATGCCTGATGGCGATGTTGGCGGGCTACAGACATGAAAAACTTCGGGACGCGGGCCGAAAGCGCGTCGCTGTTGTTTCGGATCACGTAGCACAGATCATTTATGCCGGGACGGTGCTCGCTATCATCGTCGTGCTCTACCGGCGTTATGCCGTGTGAGGCAGGCGTGGATACCTCGCCGGCCCGCCACACATCACCAGGTCGCTCGGCATCGCCGTGCACGACCACATCACCGTCGGCAGAAGTGGCCACGCCAGCTTGCGCGGGATGCGGTTGATCCAGGGCTCCAAATCGTGGCGGCGGATTGAGAGGAAGTCCCGCCTATCTTATCAGTGCCTGCCGCTGAATCGGCCGCATGGCTCTCAGGCCATCTCACCGAACCAGTTGCCACCCTTTCGGCGTCCAGCGCAGCAGCGCGGCGGAAAGCGGCTTCGGCGCGCGCGCCATGACGTTCCTGGCGAGCGTCCGCAGCGCGTCGAGCGCGGCGCCGCTGTCTTCGCTTGCATAGAGCACGAGATCGGCCGACGGCGCCGCCACGATCAGGACGCCACCCTGGGCCTGCGCGAGCGGCGCCCAGCTGTCGATCAGCGCAAGCCGGCTGGTCTGATAGTAGTCTCCCTTCAGCGTACCGAATTGTCCTGATGGGACCGCCTTTGCGGCGGTCGCGAGCGGCTTCATGCTGCTGCGCAGATTGGCGATGGCGATGTCGAAGACCTGGTCCGGCGTCAGGCCGAGCGCAGCACGATCCTTGTCATTGAACACCCGTATCGTCCGCGGCGAATCCAGCACCGGGACGATCACCAGCCCCTCTGCCAGAGGCCGCGTCAGGGCCGGACCGCGCGCATCGACCTCCCGAAGCGCCTGCCGCATGTAATCGGCCGAGCGCACGACCACGCGCAGCGCTGCTCTGGTGGGAGGATCATTCCGATTGCTTGTCGTTGCCACGACGCCGCTGACATAGGTGCCGATCTCCTTGCTGCAGGCGCCCGTGTTGGTCTTGCAGAAGGCGTAGATGCGATCGAGGTTGGCTTGCAGAGGGCCGATCGAAAGCGTCAGCGGCCCCTTGATCACGACAGGGGTGTCACGAATCTCGGCGCGGATGCGCTCGGCCACGAAAGCCGTAAACGCGGGTTCGTCGGCTGGAATCTGTTGCGCGCGGGCGGACCCGGCTCCGACGAGATCGCCCGCTGCGATGACGGCGATCAGAAGCCGGCACATGCGAGATCGGATAGTCATGCGATCCACCACCCCGGGATGGCGGCCCGCGGCCGATGCTCACCCCTCCCCGCCAAGTCAACCGCCGGCCGCCGTCAACCCCGCGACGCCGGCGGCTGAACGATCAATAGCAATATCGGGGATCGACCGGGACGTAGCGGCCGTCGGGGCGCTGCATGTAGCAGCCGCGCTGATAGGCGTAGTAACCGGAGCGGCGGCGCTCGCCCTCGGAAGCGATCGCGGCGCCCGTTCCGGCACCGACGACGGCCCCGATTGCGGCACCGCGGCCTCCACCGATCGCGCCGCCGAGGATCGCCCCGCCGACACCGCCGATGATCGCGCCGCCGACGGCGTCCTGGGCCGCCGCCTCATGCACCGGCATTGCCATCGCAACCGTCAGACACGCAGCGATCCCAAAACTTCCAATGCGAAGACCTCGAAGCATGCTCGACCTCCCCTGTGGTGAGCTGTGTCATAGCGCCGGAAGCGGATTCGGGCCAGAAAAATAGCCAGCGCCGCCACCTGGACGCGCCGTGATGGCGCCGGGGGGCTCTGCGAGGCGGCAGCTCAGACCGTGCCGGGTGCGGTGCACATGCCGGCCATCTCCGTGTCAGGGCTCGATCCAGCGCTGCACGGCCTCGGCGGTGTCGGCGGGCGTGGTGTTGAAGCAGATCGCCGCATTGGGCGCCAGGCGGTGGACGAGGTTGAGCACCTTCTCGAACAGCAGCAGGCGCTGCTTCGGCTCGCGCAGGCCCGCGCCGATCACGATGCAGTCGAAGCTCTCGTCGCGCAACGCCGCCGTCACCGCCGCTTCCGCAGCCGCGTCGAGATCGATCAGGCAGCTCGTGACCTCGTAACCGAGACCGCGCAGGCGCAGCAGCTGGGTCTCGATATAGTTGCGCACGAGCTCCGGCGTGAGCTGCGGGAATGTGCTGTAGTCCGCAACCCCGGGTTCGATGCCGATCGCGAGGACGCGCTTGGCCATGCAAGCCTCCTGAGCAAGCCTCCTGACCGTGTGCGCTGCTAACGGGCGGACGCCCCAGCAGGTTCCAGGATCGCGGTGACCCGCGTTCGCAAGCCACATTCGGCTTGCGACCTCCGACCGCAGTGCTGCCGCCGATTTCCCGCTCAGGCTGTAACCCATTTCACACACGCCGGGCCGGCGACCTGTCACATTCTCGCAGATTACGCCGGCGTCGCGCCCTGATTACGGCGCCTGGCTCACTTTGACATGCACGGAGAGTAGATCGTTCATCCATTTGCGGGAGCGGGAAATGTTGTCATTCGAGAGTTTGAAAGACGAATACGAGCGCAATTGGGCCAGTCTCGAGGTCAGGCCCTCACGCCTCGCCGAAGCCAATGCGGTCGCACGCAAGGCCCTCAACGGCAAGGCGACCTATCAGCAGATCGAGCGGTTGACCGGCGTGCCCTGGCATTTTGCCGCGCTCTGCCACTATCGCGAATCCAACTTCGATTTCGACACTTATCTCGGCAACGGCGAAACGATCCATCGCGCGACGACCATCGTTCCGAAAGGGCGCGGCCCGTTTGCCACCTTCGTGGACGGCGCCGTGGACGCGTTCAGAATCGAGAATTTCGTTGGCGCTCACGACTGGGGTATCGCGCGGATTCTGTACCGGCTCGAGGCGTTCAACGGCTTCGGCTATCACGCCAAGGGCTGCAATTCGCCCTATCTCTATGGCGGCTCGACACTGTACGGCCCGCCCGAGGCAAGGGCCGGCAAATTCGTCCGCGATCACGTGTTCGACTCGAACCACGTCGATTCCCAGCTCGGCACCGCGGTGATCCTGCATGCGATGATGTCGCTCGATTCCTCGATCGCCATCGACGGCAGCACGCAATTCGTGGGCCGCACCGAGCCCGAGGACGACATCGCCTCGACGGTTGTTCTGATGCAGCAGGCGCTCAACAAGCTCGGCGCCAACCCGCCGCTTGCAGAGGACGGCATCAGCGGACCGAAGACCAAGGCTGCGGTCTCGCAGTTTCAGCAGCAGAACGGCCTGAGGGATACCGGCCTTCTCGACGGGGCCACGGTCGCTGCCATCACGCGCGCGACGCAGTCGGGCACCGCCGGGCAGACCGGCGATCTGTCCCAGGCCCTGAAGCGGCTGGAGGACCTCGCGCAGTTGCTGCGACCGTCAGCCGGCGGCGTAACGCCGGGGACGACGACACCGGGCAACACGCTGCCCGCCACCAACGACCCGATCAGCCTGTTCGAACGGCTCTTTTCCCTCATCAACAAGACGACGCCCATGCCAGGACCGGTCACCCCGACCAATCCCGCCCCCGTCGATCAGCTGAAGCAGGTCGTCGACCTGCTCAGCACCTTGCTCAACAAGGACGGCAAGCCCGTGCTCGGCCAGGTCAACGGCGCGCTCGGCGAGACCATCGGCAAGCTGCTCGACGGCAAGAAGACCGCGCTCGGCATCGGCGGCTCGGTGCTCACCGCGCTGCTGTCGTCGGTGACGGCAAGCCCCAATGCGGGCGGCATTGCCGGATTGCTCGGAACGATCGTGTCGGCCGTGCCGGGCCTCGGCCAGTTCGCGATGCCGATCTCGCTGGCGCTCACGGCCTGGGGCGTGCTCGGCAAGCTGGAGAAGTGGGCGCAGGGCACCGCGCCGCCGCCCAAGGCTACGACGTAAAGCCGACGACGTAGAGCCGACGACCTAACCACAACCGCGCAGCCGTTTCAGCGCGCCTCAAGCCATGCCGCCGGCATCGGCAATGTCTGCCGCACGTCGTTCCATCAACCCGCGCTCGCGCGCATTGGTTGCAAGACGGGCGGCGGTCTCGAACGATAGCCGTGCCTCGGCGAAGCGGCCGAGCCTGTGCAGAAGGTCGCCGCGCACGGCCTGAAGATGGTGATAAGTCCTGAGCGCCGGCTCGTCGGCGATCAGCTCGACGAGATCGAGCCCGGCCTGCGGCCCTTCGGCCATGCCGAGCGCGACCGCGCGGTTGAGTTCGATCACGGGCGAGCGCACCAGCGTCGCAAGCTGGCCATAGAGCTCCGCGATGCGTCGCCAGTCGGTGCTTGCGGCCGTCTCCGCGGTGGCGTGACACGCGACGATTGCGGCCTGCAGCGTGTAGAACCGGCCGGCTCCGCCGAGCTCGCGCGCGCGGTCCAGCGCCCGAAGGCCGCGCGTGATTTGGAGCCGATCCCACAGCCCGCGATCCTGGTCCATGAGCAGGATGGGCTCGCCATCGCGGTCGGTGCGGGCATGCATCCGCGCGGCATTCAGGTCCATCAGCGCCATGAGACCGTGCACCTCGGGCTCGAGCGGCGCGAGCCCGACCAGCACCCGTCCCATGCGCAGGGCCTCGTCACAGAGCTGCGGCCGCAGCCACTCCTCGCCGCGAGAGGCCGAATAGCCCTCGTTGAAGATGAGATAGACGACCTCGAGCACCGAGGCCAGACGCTCGGAAAGTTCCTCGCCGCCAGGCGTTTCGTAGGTGAGGCCCGACCGCGAAAGCGTGCGCTTGGCGCGGACGATGCGTTGGGCGACGGTTGCCTCCGTGACCAGGAAGGCGCGCGCGATCTCGTCGGTGGTCAGGCCGCAGATCATGCGCAACGCCAGCGCCGCGCGGGCCTGCCGCGGCAGCAGCGGGTGGCAGGCCGTGAAGATCAGCCGCAGCCATTCGTCACCGATGTCGTCGTCGAGGGCGGTGTCGAAATCGGGCATCGCGTCCTGTTCCTGCATCAGCTCGTGCGTCAGCAGGTCCTGCTTGCGGGTGAGCATTTTCGCCCGGCGCAGATGATCGAGCGCACGGCGCTTCGCCGTCGCAACCAGCCACGCACCGGGATTGTCCGGCACCCCGCTCAGCGGCCAGGCCTCCAGCGCGGCGACGAGAGCGTCCTGGGTCAATTCTTCCGCGAGCGTCACGTCCCGCAGCATGCGCGACAGCGTCGCGATCAGCCGCGGCTGCACGACGCGCCAAGCTGCGTGAATCGCGGCGCGGATCGCGTGATCGATGTCGGCGGCCGTCATCGCCACCGACCAGAGCCCTTTCCGTTCCGATAGAATCGGAACGGGGCTCTGGATTCTTGCTTTGACGCGTTTTCTTTACGCGAACCGGTATCCACTTCGCTTGAAAACGCACTAAGACGAGCGGTGGTGTTCATCAGGCGTGGGCGGCGACCCTGGAATGCGCGTCGATCTCGCACGCCACGTCGACGCCCGGCGTCGCGAATGCCCGCAATTCGCAGGTACCGTCCCATCCCGGCATGTGATCGAGATGCAACTGCATGAATTCCTTCGCCATGGCCAGGGCTTCCGCCTTGTCGCGCAGCTCGAAAATGGCGTAGCCGCCGATCACTTCCTTGGCCTCGACGAAGGGGCCGTCGATGACGCTGAGCTCGCCGTCGACGATCTTCACCCGTGCGCCGGTCGCAAGCGGCATCAGGCCGCCGGTGTCGAGCATTCGACCGGCCTTGATCTCCCGCTCTGATATTTTCTGCATCGCCTCCATCAGTGCCGGGGTCGGGCCCGCCATCGGCTGGCTGGAGGTGACGATGTACATGAAGCGCATGAAAAACTCCCTTGGCGCGAGCAGCGACCGTTCCGGCCGCAAACCGGCTCGCTATGGATGTGACGATTGAGCCTCGGCTAAATCGACATCCCCGAGAGAAATTATTGGCCGGGAGAAATTATTGCCGCAGCATGATCAGGGGATCAGCGGTATCGGGAACGCGCCGCCACTGCGCGTTGTCGTCGGCCTCGAACTGCCAGACATCGCCTGATTTCGACATCAGGATGATCTGGCCGCGTTCGAGCCGCCATTGCGTCGGATTGAACTGCGCGATGCCCGCATCGCATTTCGGCTTCAGGAAGACCTGGAAATTGTCCGGCCCCGCCTCGGTATTGGTCAGCGTCAGCCCGCAGACCGGCTGGCCGTTGGAGCGCACCATCGACCAGTCGCCGATCATCTGGTCCATCGACTTGGCCATCGAACGGGCGGCGGCGAGGTCCTGCAGGATGTAGACACCTTCGCCCTGCCGCAGCCCCTCGAAGATGCCGGCCTCGACCTCGGTGAAGTCGATCACCGCTTCACCGGTCGCATCCTGCAGGCGAACGATGTCGAGACCCCTGACGCTCCAGGCGACGATGTCCTTGGTGAAGGGCAGCGCGGTCTTGCAGGCCGGCTCCAGCTCCAGCTTGAAGCCCTGGCCCGCGGCGTCGCTCTTCATGGTGACCACGCAGGTCTTGCTGCGCTCGGTGGTCGAGAGCTCCCATTGCCCGGGCATCGTCTTCTTCAGGCTCGTCGCATCCTGCGCCAAGGCAGGGCCGACCGCGGCGACACATGCCGCGATGGCCAATGCAGCGACCCGAAGAATGGTCATCAGCGCCCCTTGAACGGCGTTTCCGCAACCGGGGTCAACGGCGCCTTGCCGGCGAACCAGGCCTTGAGGTTGTCGACGACGAGCTGGTCCATCGCGTTGCGCGTCACCACCGAAGCCGAGCCGATATGCGGCAGCAGCACGACGTTCTGCATGCTCTTGAGCTCGTCCGGCACGCTCGGCTCCGCTGCGAACACGTCGAGGCCAGCGGCGAGGATGGTGCCCGACTTCAGCGCCTGCACCAGCGCCGGCTCGTCGACCACCGAGCCGCGCGCGACATTGATCAGCACGCCGCGCGGGCCGAGCGCCTTGAGCACCTCGGCATTGATCATCTTGTTGGTGCTGGCGCCGCCGGGCACGATCACCATCAAGGTATCCACCGCCTTCGCCATCTCGATCAAGTCAGGGTAGTGCTTGTAGGAGACGTCCTTGGACGGGTTGCGGGAGTGGTAGACCACCGGCACCAGCGAGGCATCGAGCCGGCGCGCGATGGCCTGGCCGATCCGGCCCATGCCGACGATGCCGACCTTGCGGTCGCGCAGGGAGCCGACGCTGAGCGGATAGTTCTGCGTCTGCCAGAGGCCGGAACGGACGTAGCGGTCGGCCTTGATGAATTCGCGCACGGTGGAGATCAGCAGGCCCATCGCGACGTCGGCGACCTCCTCGGTCAGCACGTCGGGCGTGTTGGTGACGATGATGTTGTGCTCGGCCGCGTATTTGGCGTCGACGTGGTCGTAGCCGACGCCGAAGCTCGCCACCATCTCGATCTTGGGCAATTGCGACAGCGAGTCCCTGTCGGCACGCACCGTGTGATAGGTCACGGCCACGCCGCGGATCTTTTCGCGGATCGCGGGTGTCAGCCGCTCGAGGTCGCCTCGTGTCTCGGCCTTGTGCACGACGAAATGATCGGAAAACCCGTTCTCGAGGATCGGCCGCACCGGCCCATAGATCAGAAGGTCGATCTTTTCGGACGAAATCGAACCGGCGGTCATCAGTTTTCCTTTCCAAGGGCGCTTTCGTGCCAGCGCCGTAAAACGAGGTGGGAAACTAGCGCCAGCACCCCATAGATGACAATCCCGGCCAGCGACAACAGCAGCAGCGCGGCGAACATGCGGGGTATGTTCAATCGGTAGCCTGACTCGGCGATCCTGTAGGCGAGCCCGGAGCCGGCGCCGGCCGTTCCGGCCGCGATCTCGGCCACGACAGCGCCGATCAGCGACAGCCCTCCGGCGATGCGCAGGCCGCCGAGGATATAGGGCAGCGCCGCCGGCAGCTTCAGGAAGCGCAGGGTTTGTGGTGGCGAGGCGCCATAGAGCTGGAACAGGCCGGCCAGATTGCGGTCGACCGAATTGAGCCCGAGCGTGGTGTTGGAGAGCACCGGGAAGAAGGCGACGATGAAGGCGCAGACGACGACCGCGGTCTGCTGCTCCAGATAGATCAGGAGCAGCGGTGCAATCGCGATAACAGGCGTCACCTGGAGGACGACGGCGTAGGGGAATAGCGAATATTCCACCCATTTCGACTGGTTGAACAGCAGCGCCAGCGCGATACCGCCGACGCTCGCTGCCACAAATCCTTCAAGCGTGGTCAGAAGCGTGGTGGCGAGCGATTGTGACAGCACGGCCCAGTCCTTGATCAGCGTCAGGAAGATCACGGAGGGCGCGGGCAGCACGTAAGGCGGGATCTCCCTGATGCGGACCACGAGTTCCCAGGCGAGAAGCCCGGCCGCAAGCACGATGACGGGAAGCACGAAGCGCACCGCGCGGTGCGCGCCGGACGGACTGGCGGTGACGGAGGGCTGCGCGCTCATAGCACCGGTTGCCCCGAATAGGACGGCGCCAGCGCGGCCGACACCTTCCGGCAATAATCCGAATAGGCGGCCGAGGTGCGAAACTCCTCTCCGCGCGGCTCGACCGTCTCGATGCGGATGTCGGCCTGGATCCGGCCGGGCCGCGCCGTCATGACCACCACGCGCTGCGACAGATAGACGGATTCGAACACCGAATGGGTGACGAAGATGACGGTCTTGCGAAGGCTGCGCCACAGCGCGAGCAGGTCGTTGTTGAGGCGGAAGCGCGTGATCTCGTCGAGCGCCGCGAACGGCTCATCCATCAGGAGAATGTCCGGATCGGTGACGAGCGCGCGCGCCAGCGAGACCCGCATCTTCATGCCGCCGGACAGCTCGCGCGGATAGGCGTCGGCGAAATCGGCAAGCCCGACGCTCGCCAGCGCTTCGTCGGCGCGCCCGCGCGCCTCCGCCTTCGCCACGCCCGCGAGCTTCAACGGCAGCCGCACGTTCTCGCGCACGCTGGTCCAGGGCATCAGGGTCGGCTCCTGGAATACAAAGCCGATGCCATGGCCCGGCTGTGCAGGTCCCTCGTGACGCGCCATCCGCACGATGCCGGACGACGGCGCGCTGAGCTGCGCGATCAGCCGCAGCGCGGTCGACTTGCCGCAACCCGACGGTCCCAGCAGCGAGATGAACTCGCCCTTGCGCACGGCGAGATCGAGCGGCCCGAGCGCCATGACGCCGTTGTCATAGACCTTCGTCACGCCGCGCAGGCTGACGGCGAGCGCCGTCAGGCTGGCCTCGACCCCGGACGAGGTTTTGACTGGTGACATGGACCTTGCGTTACGGCTTGCTCGGACGCAGCTCGACGCCGACGCCCTTGTTGACGAAGCGCAGCGTGTAGGACTTGCGGAAGTCGAGATCCGGCTTCACCACGCCCGCCTTCACCATCTTGTTGAAGAAGGAGGTGTAGCGCTCGTCGCTCATGGCGCCGATGCCGTTCTTCAACGACTCGCCGGAATCGACGATGCCGTATTCCTTCATCCTGGCGACGGAATAGGCAAGCAGATCGTCGGTCATCTCAGGGTTGAGCTTCTTGATCATGGCATTGCCGGCGGAATTGTCGCCGTAGATATAGTTGTACCAGCCGATCATGGAGGCATCGACGAAGCGCTGCACCAGATCGGGCTTCTTCTCGGCGATGTCGCGGCGGGTCTCGATCAGGGTCGAATAGGTATTGAAGCCGTAATCGGCGAGCAGCAGCACGTTCGGCTTGAAGCCGGCGGCCTTCTCGACCGCGAAGGGCTCGGAGGTGACGTAGCCCTGCATCGCGCTCTTGGGATTGGCGATGAAGGGCTGCGGATTGAAATTGTAGGGCCGGACGTTCTTCTCGTTGAAGCCGTATTCGGACTTCAGCCACTGGAAGTAGCTGCTCATGCCCTCCTTGGAGACGAACAGGGTCAGCGGCTTGAGGTCCTCGATCTTGGCGACCTTGGCGTCCGGCTGCGTCAGCATCACCTGCGGATCCTTCTGGAACACCGCGGCGATGGTCACGACGGGAACGTTGTTGGCGACCGCATCGAACGACATCAGCGTGTTCGCGGCCATGAAGAAATCGATCTTGCCGGCGATCAGCAGCATCCGGTTGTTCTCGTTGGGACCGCCGGGGACGATGGTGACGTCGAGCCCGTACTTCTTATAGGTACCGTCGGCGACCGCCTGGAAGAAGCCGCCATGCTCGGCCTCGGCGACCCAGTTGGTGCCGAAGGTGACTTTGTCCAGGGTCTCCGCGCGCGCCGGGACGACCGAGACAAGAGCGGCCATCAAGCCCGCCGTTAACGCTCGCCGCAGATGAGAGAGGGTCATAATGGCACTCCGTCGATCGCTTCTGGCCCAATCGCTTCTGGCCCATGTGAAAGCAACGCGATAAAACCGCATGAAGTTCGGGGACGCGAGCCGGCCAGGCCCGCGTCCCCTCATACGCCAAATTACGTGACAAATTCGGGCAAAGAAACCTTGATGATGCCGTCCCGCGACTGGACCGAGATCCGCTGGGCCGACGCCGTCCCTGCGGAGACATCGCGCTGGATCGCGGTGCTGCCGCTGGCGGCGACCGAGCAGCACGGCCCGCACCTGCCGCTTGCAACCGACGTGCTGATCGCGGACGCCTATCTGGCGCGCGTGCGCGAGCTTTTGCCCGCAACCATTCCGGCCAGTTTCCTTCCCGTTGAACCGGTCGGAATTTCCACCGAGCATATCGACTATCCGGGCACGCAGACGCTGCCGACCGACGTGGCGCTGAAAAGGTGGACCGCGATCGGCGAGGAGGTCGCGCGGCGCGGGGTGAAGAAGCTCGTCATCATCACCAGCCATGGTGGCAACAGCGCGGCCATGATGCTGGTCGCGCAGGATCTGCGCGCGCATCACAAGCTGTTCGTGGTGACGACGTCGTGGTCGCGCCTGTCGGGCGCCGACAAGCTGTTCCCGGCCGAGGAGGTTCGCCACGGCATTCATGGCGGCGCGGTCGAGACCTCGATCATGCTGGCGCGCTATCCCGACCAGGTGCGCGCGGATGCGATCGCGGATTTTCCCGCGAGCAGCGTCGCGATGGAGACGCAGTATCGCTGGCTGTCGACGCAGCGGCCCGCGCCATTCGCCTGGCAGGCGCAGGATCTGAACGCCAGCGGCGCCATCGGCAATGCGACGCTGGCCGTTCCCGAGAAGGGCGCGCAATTGTTGGATCAGGGTGCGCGCGCCTTCTGCGAGCTGCTCACCGAGGTCGATAACTTCGACGTGAACAGGCTCGCCAAGGGCCCTCTCGGCTAGCCAACATCCTCCTGGAATCATTGAGGAAAGGACCTCACCCGGGGGTCGCATCCGCCGTCTTCGAACCGGACGCGCAGAGCCTCCGTCCAACTGGGCACGCGGGCCACAACGGACCGCCTCAACCCGGATGGAGTTTCACATGTCGATCAAGACCAAGATTGCCGCCGCAGCTCTCGCTGCCCTCGCCGTCACCGGCAGCATCGTGTCCACCACCTCCTCGGCCGAAGCCAAGCAGCCCGGCTGGGTCTGGGGTGTGGGTGCCGGCATCGCCACCGCCGCTGTGGTCGGCTCCGCGATCGCCGCCAGCAACGACCCCTATTACTACGGCTATCACCGCTGCGGCTGGGTCGCCCAGTACAACGCCTTCGGCCAGTACGTTGGCCGCGTTCGCAGCTGCTACTGATTTGAGTACCTGAGGCCGATCTCACGTGGATCCTGCGTCCGACACGGGCGCCTCATCCACCCCGTGTCGTGCCCCGACCCCGCCCGGCTGTCCCCCCGGGCGGGGTCAACTGTTTTGGGCCTGAGAATTTGTTGCAGTCACGTCACACAGCGGTGCGAACCATCACCTGCGGCAATCCGCTTCAGTTGCTATTGCGAATTAATCGCAATAAGGTTTGCAGCAGACACGGGGACTTGGGAAGAAATCGCGTCGGATCGAGATCATCTCGGCCGATCGTGCGAACAACCAGAACCTGGTGACAGGATCGCCGCGAATCGGCAGGGATGTCGGCTGCGGCGGATGGGACACATTCGCGTTTTGGGGGCGTGCGTTTTGACGTTGAGAGGTCACCGTTACAGGTATTTGCGGACGGCCGCGGCAATCGCCTCGGGCGTGATGGTTTTGCCCGCCGCGAGCCGCGCGGCCGATCTGCCGCTGAAGGCACCGGCGCTGAAGACCGTCTATGACTGGACCGGCCTCTACATCGGCGCGCATGTCGGCGTCACCCGCGGCACGTCGTCGGCGACACTGATCGATCCGACGCTCGCGACCGACGACCATGTGTTTACCGGCGCGACCGGCGGCGTGCAGGCGGGCTATAACTGGCGCCTCAATTCGGGGCTCCTGCTCGGCGTCGAAGGCGACATCTCGTTTCCGAACTATCTGCCGTCCAACCACGTCGTGTCGTCGGCAGCGACCGTGCTGTCGAGCGCGGAGGAGCGCTGGGACTATGTCGCGAGCCTGCGCGCACGGCTCGGCTACACCAGCGGCAACTGGCTGTTCTACGCGACCGGCGGCGCTGCCTTCACCGGCGAGCGTTTCCTGTCGACGCCGACCGGCGGCACTGAGGAGAAGGTGTTGCACACGCGGTTCGGCTGGACCGCCGGCGGCGGCGTCGAATATGCCTTCGCGCCGCACTGGAGCGCGCGGCTCGAATATCTCTACAGCAAGTTCGACAACGCCAACGTCACCTTCCCGTCCGGCGCGCAATATTCGTCGTCGATGGATTTCCAGAGCCTGCGCATCGGCCTCAATCGCAAGATCGACTGGCCGGGCGTGCCGACCTACAACCCGAAGTCCGACGTCACCGACACCGAGTCCAGCCGCTGGGAGATTCACGGCCAGTCGACCGTGCTGGGGCAGGGCTACCCCGCGTTCCACGCGCCCTATACCGGAACGAACAGCCTGCTCCCGTCGCCGGATTTCCAGCAGACCTGGAGCAATTCGCTCTATCTGAATGCGCGGCTGTGGGACGGCGGCGAGGTCTATTTCAATCCCGAGCTGCTGCAGGGCTTCGGCTTCAACAACACGACGGGCGCTGCGGGCTTTCCCAACGGCGAAGCGCAGAAGTCCGGCTTCCCCTATCCGCACTTCAACGCCTCTCGCCTGTTCGTGCGCCAGACCTTCGGCTTCGGCGGCGAGCAGGAGGAGCTTGCCAGCGGGCAGCTTCAGCTCGCGAGCAAGGTTGACGTCTCGCGCCTCACCTTGCAGGTCGGCAAGTTTTCCGTGGTCGACGTTTTCGACGGCAATTCCTATGCGCATGACCCGCGCAAGGACTTCATGAACTGGTCGATCTGGGCGTCCGGCGCTTTCGACTACGCCGCCGACAAGCTCGGCCTCGGCTACGGCGCGACCGCCGAATTGAACCAGAAGCAATGGGCGCTGCGCGCCGGCTACTTCCTGATCGATGCCGTCTCCAACTCGAACAATTTCGACATGAACGTCGGCCGTCGCGGCGAATATGTCATGGAGCTCGAGACGCGCTACTCGCTGTTCGGCCTGCCCGGCAAGCTGCGCACGCTCGGATTCGTCAACAGCGCCTTCTCCGGCAGCTATCGCGAGACGCTGGACAATCCCGCGTTCGGCGTCGACATCAGCCAGACCCGCCGCGGCCGCCTCAAATACGGCTACGCGTTCAACGTCGAACAGGCCATCACCGACGACATCGGCGTGTTCGGCCGCTGGAGCTGGAACGACGGCCGCAACGAGATCATGGCCTTCACCGACATCGACCGCAGCCTGTCCGGCGGCGTCTCGGTGAAGGGAACGAAATGGGGCCGGCCCGACGACGTCGTCGCCATCGCCGGCGCCGTCAACGGCCTCTCGCAGGATCATCGCGACTTCATCGCCGCCGGCGGTCTCGGTCCGCTGATCGGCGACGGCCAACTCAACTACCGCCACGAACGCGTGCTGGAGACCTATTACGCCTACGCGCTGAACAAGGCGCTGACCTTCACCGCCGACTATCAGCTCATCGTCAATCCCGCCTACAACGCGGATCGTGGCCCGGTGTCGGTGTTCTCCGGCCGGCTCCACGGCGAGTTCTGAGCGCGCGCGCTTCATCCTTCGAGACGCCCGCTTCGCGGGCTCCTCAGGATGAGGCTAAGCATTGGTGCCCGTCGAAACTGCGGCCGCGCACTCCGTCCTCATCCTGAGGAGCCCGCCAGAGCGGGCGTCTCGAAGGATGGGCCGAAGGGACGTCGCTCTGCAAATACGATTGCGACCCCAGCGGGGAGAGGAGTTCGATTTTCTACGCGGCCCGGATCGCGTCCAGGAACTTTCCGACCTCGACCTTGAGGCGGCTGCTCTCGCCCGACAGCGATCTGGCTGCCGCGAGCACATTCGAGGAGGCCGATCCGGTCTGGCTCGCGCCGCGCTGCACGTCGACGATGCTGGCGGAGACCTGCTGGGTGCCGCGGGCCGCCTGTTGCACGTTGCGGGAAATCTCCCGCGTCGCCGCGCCCTGCTCCTCGACCGCCGAGGCGATCGCGGACGCGATCTCGGACATGCGGGTGATGGTGTCGCCGATCGACTTGATGGCGCCGACAGAATCCTCCGTCGCCGTCTGGATTCCCGCAATCTGCTGGCTGATCTCGCCGGTGGCCTTGGCGGTCTGCTCGGCCAGCGCCTTGACCTCGGAGGCGACGACGGCAAAGCCGCGGCCGGCCTCGCCGGCGCGGGCCGCCTCGATGGTGGCGTTCAGCGCCAGGAGATTGGTCTGGCCCGCGATCTGGCTGATGAGCTCGACGACGTCCCCGATCCGGCCGGCGGCCTTGGCCAGCTCGCCGACGTGATCGTTGGTCCGCCCGGCCTGCTGCACCGCTTCGCCGGCGACGCGCGCGGAGTCCTGGACCTGCCGGCTGATCTCGTCGACCGACGAGGCCATTTCCTCCGCCGCCGCGGCAACGGTCTGCACGTTGGTGGAAGCCTGCTCGGACGCGGCCGCGACGGTCGCAGTGACCTTTTCCGATTGATCGGCCGTGCTCGTCAGCGTTCCCGCCGAGGCCTCCAGCTCCGAGGATGCCGACGCCACGGTGTTGATGACGTCGCCGATCATCGCTTCGAAGTCGCGCGCGATCTGGTCCATCCGCTGGCTGCGACGGAGCTTCGCCTCGGCTTCGACCGCGGCCGCCTCGTCGGCGGCCTTCTTGGCCGCGAGCGAATCCTTGAAGTGCCGCAGCGAGCCCGCCACCTGGCCGATCTCGTCGTTGCGGCCCGTCGCGGGGATCTCGACCTCATGCTGTCCGGCGGCGAGCGTGCCGATCACGTCCGCGAGCCGGCTAAGCGGCGTTACCACGCGGCTGCGCAGCATCATGGTCACGCCACCGAGCGTCCCGAGCAGCGCCAGCACCGCCACGCCCGCAAGCGCGAGCATCGCCAGCGCACCATCGCGCGCGGCCGCGGCGCGCTCGGCCGCTTCGGCCAGCGCGGCGTCGCGCACGCCGTAGAACATCTGGATGGCCGGCACGATGACACCGGCCAACTCTTCGGCGTTGACGCCGTATTTGCCGTCGCTACGCGCCGCCGGCATTTCCTTATCCACGACGAGCGCGGCTTTGCCGAAATAGGAGTCCGTCGCCGCCTTCAGCGCGGTGGCGATGCGGGGCGGGCTTCCGAGCTGGTCAATGCCGGCCTCGATGCGCTCTCGGTCGGCCTCGACACGCCCCTGCATGCGATCCATCAGCGAGAACTCGGCCGCGGTGAGCGGCCGGCGTACGCTCAGCGCCGGCGACAGCGTGGCGGCGCGGCTGCCGGCCGAGACGCGCAGATCCTGCGCCGTCCGTGCCAGGCTCAGCAGCGCCGCAAGCGAGGAATCGGCATTGACGACCTTCGCCTCGAGCCGGTTCATGACCGGCTCGATATTGCCGAGCACCTCGGCAACACCGGGCAGGAAACCCTTGATCGCGGCGCTGTCGCGCGCCGCCAGCGGAACACTCATCGCGCGATCTGCCGCAGCGTTGATCTCCTTCAGCCGCCGCGCGGCACGGTCGAGATGCTCGGCAATCGCTCCGCCGTCATCCAGCACCATGATGGCCCGCCTTGCGCTCTCGAAGGCGGTCTCGGCGGCTTTCGCGGCCTTCGCGGCAGCGTCGATCTGGGCCTGCGTCGCAGCGGCCTCCTGGAAGATCGGTCCAATGTAGGGGGCACGGAGACCGGCGACCTGCTGGCTGACCATCAGGGTCGCACCAAAAGCGTCAACCGTCTTGATCGCATCGGAGCGGTTCGTGAAGATGCGCGCCTGGGGTATCAGCACCTCGGCGCCGAGGATGACTGCAAAAACCGTCACCGTCAGCATCGACAGCGCGAAGAGCTTCCCGATCCGCATCCTTGGGTCCCCGAATACATTGCTACAAATGTCGAAAACCTAGCTGGCGGCCACTAAGGGCCCGTTAAGCAACGGCCCGTAGTTCAGCGGAGTGCCTTGGGCCGCGCGGGTCGCCGGAACGCTGTCATCGCCGGGTTCCCCGTGGTGCCAGATGCGACAGAATTGCCGGCATTCTCCTCGCAAAACACCTATATCAATGCTTGCGCCGCCATCCGGCCGCACTCGCATACCTCCGGAACATCAATGCTCTCGGTCGAACTCGTCATCGTCGTCGTCCTGATCGTCATCAACGGCCTGCTCTCCATGTCCGAGCTGGCCGTGGTCTCGTCCCGTCCGGCCCGCCTCTCGCTGCTCGCCGCCAAGGGCGTGCGCGGCGCCGACCGCGCGCTGACGCTGGCGGCCGATCCCGGCAAATTCCTCTCGACGGTGCAGATCGGCATCACGCTGGTCGGCGTGCTCTCGGGTGCGTTCTCCGGCGCGACGCTCGGGCAACGGCTGGCGCAATGGCTGGTCGAGCTCGGCCTGTCCGCCGGCATCGCCGACATCGTCGGCGTCGGCATCGTCGTCACGCTCATCACCTACGCCACACTGATCGTCGGCGAGCTGGTGCCGAAGCAGGTGGCGCTGCGCGACCCCGAGAGCATCGCGGTCAAGGTCGCGCCCGCGATGCATGTTCTGGCGCGGATCTCGCTGCCGCTCGTCTTCCTGCTCGATCTCTCCGGCAAGCTGATCCTCACGCTGCTCGGCCGCGGCGGCAAGGCCGAGGAGAAGGTCTCGGAAGACGAGATCCATCATCTCGTCAGCGAAGCCGAAAATGCCGGCGTGCTCGAGCCCGGCGAGAAGGAGATGATCGCCGGCGTGATGCGGCTCGGCGACCGGCCGGTCGGCGCCGTCATGACGCCGCGCACGGAGGTCGACGAGATCGACCTGAACGACGCACCGGAAGCCATTCAGCAGATCATCGCCAAGAGCCCGCATTCGCGCTTTCCGGCCTCGGACGGCGAACGCGACAAGCCGATCGGCGTGCTCCAGGCCAAGGACCTGCTGGTCGCGTTCATGAGCGAACGCACGCCCGATCTGCGGGCGCTTGTTCGCGAAGCGCCAAGCATTCCCGCCTCGGCGGATGCCCGCGACGTGCTCGCGATCCTGAGGGCCGCTCCGGTCCATGTCGGTTTCGTCTATGACGAGTACGGCGCCTTCGAAGGCGTGGTCACCGCGGCCGACATTCTGGAATCGATCGTCGGCGCGTTCCATTCCGAGGAAGGCCCGCCGGAGCCGGCCTATGTCAAGCGCGCAGACGATTCGCTGCTGGTCGCCGGCTGGATGCCGGTCGACGAATTCTGCGAGCTGCTCGGCATCGAGCTGCCGCCGCACCACCGCTTCTACACCGTGGCGGGCCTCGTGCTGCAACACTTCAACGTGCTGCCCAATGTCGGCGACGCCTTCGACCTCGGCGGCTGGCACATCGAGGTGGTCGATCTCGACGGAAGAAGGATCGACAAGATTCTGGCGAGCCGTCGGGGTGAGCAGGCGGCGGCGTGAGTGCGCGCTTGCGTGAAGTGACGCATGCTGTCGCGCCAATCTCCACTCGTCGTCCCGGACAAGCGCGCCTCAAGCGCGCGCCGATCCGGGACCCATACTCCCAGGAAGCCGTTTGGCGAAGACTGGGTGTTCGGTACTACCACCAACCGCAATCGATCGATCACGCGGTATGGGTCCCGGATCTGCGCTAACGCTTGTCCGGGACGACAGCTGAGATTGTGGTTCGCGCTCATGCCAGATGCAGGCGCCTACCCGAACCTCACACCGATCCGCTTTTCCTTGCGCCAGACCACGGTGCACGCCAGATGCTTTCCGTCGGCCTGGATGAGCAGGGTGAAGTGTTCGGGAATGCCGACCGGGCTGGTAACGTCGAGGGCTGCGCCGGTGTCCGAGAAATTGCGGACGGTGCAGTCGATCGCGCCGCCACCGAACTCGATCGTTCCGGCCTTCAGCACGCGATGCCTGGCTTTGTTGCGTCGCTCGTCCATGGGATGAACTATACCCAAAGTTGAATCAGACGTTAAGCCCCCGCTCTACTCGCGACAATTTCATGGCCTCGCGCGGGCCGCATCATGCCGTGGCTCGGCGCCTCACAGCGCCGGCTGGAACGTCTCCGCCCGCGCCATCCGCCAGGCGTCGCGGAAGCGCGGGTCCTCCGTGCCTTCGAGCAATTCTCCCGGACGCAGCGCCGGATAGAGCTGCGCGAAAGATTGCACCTGGGTCGTCGACCTCCGTTGGCTGAAGTGGATCGGGCGCAGCTGCTGGGGATGTTCGAGGCCGGCCGCGGCGATCAGCTCGGTCAGCGAATGCAGCGTGGCATGGTGGTAATTGTGCACGCGGTCGATCTTGAGCGGCACGTAGAGCGCGCGCGCCCGCGTCGGGTCCTGCGTCGCGACACCGGTCGGGCAGCGGTCGGTGTGGCAGCTCAGCGACTGGATGCAGCCGAGCGAGAACATGAAGCCGCGCGCCGAATTGCACCAGTCGGCGCCGATCGCCATCGCCCGCGCCATGTCGAACGCGGTGGCGATCTTACCGGAGGCGCCGAGCTTGATGCGGTCGCGCGCATTGATGCCGATCAGCGCGTTGTGCACGAAATTGACGCCCTCGCGCATCGGCATGCCGAGATGGTCCATGAACTCGAGCGGCGCCGCACCGGTGCCGCCTTCGTTGCCGTCGACGACGATGAAATCGGGATAGATGCCGGTCTCCAGCATCGCCTTGCAGATCGCCAGGAATTCCCAGGGATGACCGATGCACAGCTTGAAGCCGGCCGGCTTGCCACCGGAGAGGCGGCGCATCTCAGCGATGAACTGCATCATGCCAACGGGCGTCGAGAAGGCGCGGTGCGAGGCCGGCGAGATGCAGTCCTCGCCCATGGACACGCCGCGGATCTTGGAAATCTCCTCCGAGACCTTCGCCGCCGGCAGCACGCCGCCATGGCCGGGCTTGGCACCCTGGCTGATCTTGAGCTCGACCATCTTGATCTGGTCCTGGCCGGCGACGCGCGCGAACGCTTCGGGATCGAACGAGCCGTCGAGATGGCGGCAGCCGAAATAGCCGGAGCCAATCTCCCAGATGATGTCGCCGCCCATCTCTGCGTGATAGGGGCTGAAGCCGCCCTCGCCGGTGTCATGGGCAAAGCCGCCCTTCTTCGCGCCGGCATTGAGCGCACGCACCGCGTTCGGGCTGAGCGCGCCAAAGCTCATCGCCGAGATGTTGAACACCGAGGCCGAGTAGGGCTTCTTGCAGTCCGGTCCGCCGACGACGACGCGAAACTTCTCCTCGGCATGCGCCTTCGGCGACACCGAGTGATGCATCCACTCATAGCCCTCGCGGTAGACGTCCTCCTGGGTGCCGAACGGACGCTTGTCGAGCTGCATCTTGGCGCGCTGATAGACCACCGCGCGGGTGTCGCGCGAGAACGGCATGCCGTCCTTCTCGCTCTCGAAGAAATACTGCCGCATCTCGGGGCGTATCTCTTCGAGCAGGAAGCGGATATGCGCCGAGATCGGGTAGTTGCGCAGCACCGCATGGCTCTTCTGGAGCAGGTCGCGGACGCCGAGCAGCGTCAGGGCGCCGAAGATCAGGATCGGGATCAGCAGGATGTCGAAGATCTTGCGGTCGGCGATGCCGAAGCCGATCAGGAGCGCGGTGACGACCGCGCAGATCGTCAGCACTATGAAGCGCGGCGAGAATGGCATCAGCAGGGTTTCCATGGCCCCCTCTTCCAACGGCCCACGCTTCGATTTTGGCGCTTTGCTATTTTCGTCGGCCACGATTCCCATCCTCTCGCCAGCTTGAGGCGGTACGATACGCCCGCGCCTGTCATACGGATATGACGCGGCCCTTGTTTCAGGCTAGCGAATTCCGCCGCCGCAGATCAATCCGCCGAGAGGTTATGCTTTTGCAGTGCAGCAGAGGGAGTGGGGATGGGAATAGTGGGGCGGCCGGGCAAGGTGCTTTACCCACCGCCGTCGTCCTGGCGAAAGCCAGGACCCATTACCCCTAAACGGGGTTGCGCGAAGACTGACAACGACCAGCCTTCGCCAAACTTGACTCGGTGGGTATGGGTCCTGGCTTTCGCCAGGACGACACCGAGAGGATAAACGAGCGGTGCTTACCGCTCGACGAACGCCTTCTCGATCACGAAATGGCCGGGCTTGTTGCCGCTTCCCTCGATGAAGTCGCGGCCTTCGAACATCACCTTCAGCTCTTCCAGCATCGCCGGGCTGCCGCACATCATGATGCGGTCGGTTGCGATGTCGAGCGGGCCCTGTCCGATGTCGTTGAAGATCTGCTCGGAGCTGATGAGGTCGGTGATGCGGCCCCGATTGCGGAACGGCTCGCGGGTCACGGTCGGATAATAGACCAGCTTGTCCGCGAGCAGCTCCCCGAACAGCTCGTCCTCGCGCAGATTGGCGACGAGCTTCTCGCCGTAAGCGAGCTCGGAGACCTGGCGGCAGCCATGCACCAGCACGATGGTCTCGAACTGCTCGTAGACGTCGGGGTCCTTGATCAGGCTCGCGAACGGCGCGAGGCCCGTGCCGGTCGAGAGCAGCATCAGCCGCTTGCCCGGGATGAGGTTGTCGGTGATCAGCGTGCCGGTCGCCTTGCGGCCGACCAGGATGGTATCGCCCTCCTTGATCTTCTGGAGGCGCGAGGTGAGCGGGCCGTCCTGAACCTTGATCGAGAAGAACTCGAGCTCTTCCTCGTGGTTGGCGCTGGCCATGCTGTAGGCGCGCAGCAGCGGACGGCCGTCGACCTCGAGGCCGATCATCGCGAACTGGCCGTTCTGGAAGCGGAAGCCGGTATCGCGCGTGGCGCGGAAGCTGAACAGCGTGTCGGTCCAGTGCTGGACGGAAAGAACTTTCTCTCGGTAAAACGCGCTCATGATTTTCGATATTCCGAATAATTGCGGTTTTAGGGCAAAAGCACTGCCCGGCCCTGAAAGCGGGGCGGACACCATTGCCATGGCGGAGGATTTCGCGTGTGTGATCTACGCCATTGAGACCAATAATCAACCTCGTTTCGGATGCAATTGATGCCGATCAAACCGGCACTTGCGGTGGAATTGGCCGCATCATTAATGAATCTGCTGCGTGGCGCGCACAGAGGGCAATTTCTTTTCCCTTTCGGGCTCGATGGCAGCACTTAATTTCCGTCGCGCTCGCGAGAATTTCATTAAGAATAGCTCTGATCTTCACCCCGGCTTGGCGCCGATGCCCGCATTTTTGCGGCTTTTGGCGACAGGAATGACTGAGACCCATGGCCAGCAGCGAACGCATCTTCGTCCAGGCGATCCGGCGCTATTGCGCCCGACATGGCATTGCCGTCGACATCCGCGCTGGTGGCTGGCTGATCGCGATGCGCCGGGGCGAGGCGCGCCACTTCGCCTTCGGCTACGACATCGGCCTCAACAGCGCCATCGCGCATCGCCTCGCCAACGACAAATCGGCGACCGCCGAGGCGCTGTCGCTTGAAGCCGTGCCCTGCATTCCTCATCATCTCTTCCTCAACCCGAGCATGGGCGCGCATGTCGCCGGCCCTGGTTGGCGTGAAGCGATGCTGGCGCTGCTTGCGCAGCACCCGCAAGGCGTGGTGGTGAAGCCGAACGAGGGCACGTCCGGACGCGCGGTGTTCAAGGTGACGAGCGCTGCCGAGCTCGATCGCGCCGTCTGCGAGGTTTTTTCGTCGGGCCTCGGCCTCGTGATCGCGCCTTATGTCGAGATCGAGGAGGAGGTCCGCGTGATCCTGCTCGATCGCAAGCCGATGATCGTCTACCGCAAGGACCGGCCGTCGGTCGTCGGCGACGGGGAGCATACGTTGCGCGAGCTCGCGATCGCGGCGGGACACGACGGGCAGCTCCGCGAGCTCGAAGCGCGCGAGGTGAATGCGGTCGTCCCGAACGGCAAGCGGCGCATCCTGAACTGGCGGCACAATCTCGACGCCGGCGCGCGGCCGGTGCTGATGGAGATTGGCGAGGTGCGCGCGGCATGCGTGAAGCTCGCCGTCGACGCCGCCAACGCCATCGGCATCGCCTTCGCCTCGATCGACGTGGTGCGCGTGGATGGCGCCTGGCGCGTGCTCGAGATCAATTCCGGCGTGATGATGGAGGCGCTGGCGAAGCTCCATCCGGAGCTGGTGCAGGCGACGTATGACGCGGCGCTGGACCGGGTGTTTGGGAAGAGATAGCAGCCGCGAGCTCGCTGCGCCCTCTCCCCTTGTGGGAGAGGGTGGCTCACCGCGTAGCGGTGAGACGGGTGAGGGCTCTCTCTCCGCGCGTGAAACTCTTGCGTCTGAATTTGCGGAGACAACCCCTCATCCGGCGCTTCGCGCCACCTTCTCCCACAAGGGGAGAAGGGAAGGCAGCGAGCCTGCGGCACGGCGCGATCACTAATTATTCGCGCTCGCCGAATCGTCCATCGCCTTGAAGGCTTCCTCGAGTTGCAGCGAGATCGGCACGTTGAGCCGTTCGCCGGTCGGAAGCCTGGCAGTGAACCATTTGTTGTAGAGCGGGACGAGGTCGCGGTTGGAGCCGAGCTTGCGGAAGGTGCGCTCGACCACGGCCGACAATTGCGGCTCGCCTTTCCTGAACATGATGCCGTAGGGGTCGTAGGACAGATAGTCGCCGGTGACGCGGTACTTGTCCTGCGCCTTGTGGCGCGCGATCAGGCCGGAGAGCAGGATGTCGTCGGTCGCGAACGCATCCGCCTTGCCGTCCGCGAGCATCTGGAACGATTGCTCGTGATCGGCGCCGACGGCGATGGTCAGCCCCAGCGAGGATTTCTTGTCGGCCGCCTGGATCGCCTGCTCATTGGTGGTGCCCTTCGTCACCACGATGGTCTTGCCCTTCAGGTCGGCCAGCGACTGGACGCTGGACGTCTTCGGCACCATCAGCTTGGTACCGGCGACGAACATCAAGGGCGAGAACGCGACGCGCTTGGCGCGCTCGGCATTGGCCGTGGTCGAGCCGCACTCCAGGTCGATCTTGTTCTGGAGCACCGCGTCGATGCGGTCGTCCGAGGTGACCTTCACGTAGTCGATCTTGAGATTGGGATCGTCGACCTCGACGCCGATCTCCTCGACGATGGCCTCGCAGAGTTCGAGGCTGTAGCCGATCGGGCGGCCCGACTGGTCGAGGAAGGAGAACGGCGGCGAGCTCTCGCGATACCCGAGCCGCACGACATGCGCCTTCTTGATAGCCGACAGCGTCGGGCTGAGCCCTTCGCTCCCGGTCTGGGCGAGTGCTGTGGTCGCGAGCAACGATGCCGCGAGCCAGAGGCAGCCGCCGATCACTGACCTTGTCAGTGTCTGGCCCATGGTGTGCTCCTAACCATGGCCGGCCATGGCGGGCACTTCGCCCGGCACCATGTCATCAGGAACGGCGTCGCCCGGTCCCATCGCATGCTCGGGCCCAAGCTCGCCTTCCCACTTCGCGACGACCGAGGTCGCGAGCGTGTTGCCGATCACGTTGGTCGCGCTGCGGCCCATGTCGAGGAAGGTGTCGATGCCCATGATCATGAGCAGGCCGGCCTCGGGGATGTTGAACTGCGCCAGCGTCGAGGCGATCACGACGAGGGAGGCGCGCGGCACGCCGGCGACGCCCTTCGAGGTGATCATCAGCGTCGCCAGCATCGCGAGCTGCGTGCCGAGCGGCATGTCGATGTGGTAGCTCTGCGCGATGAAGATGCTCGCGAAGGTGCAGTACATCATCGTGCCGTCGAGGTTGAAGGAATAACCGAGCGGCAGCACGAAGCTCGAGATCCGCGACGAGGCGCCGAAGCGGTTGAGGCCCTCCAGCGTCTTCGGATAGGCCGCTTCCGAGCTCGCGGTCGAGAACGCGATCATCAGCGGCTCGCGGATCAGCTTCAGCAGGTGGCTGTAGCGCGGCCCGATCACGATGAAGCCCACGATCACCAGGATCGTCCACAGGAGCGCCAGCGAGAGATAGAAGCCGCCCATGAACACGACGAGCTTCCAGAGCACCAGCAGGCCGTTCTTGGCCACCGTCGCCGTGATGGCGGCCCACACCGCGAGCGGCGCGAACAGCATCACATAGCTCGTCACCTTGAGCATGATGTGGCCGATATCGTCGATCAGCGCCAGGATCGGCTTGGAGCGCTCCGGCATCGCGCCCATCGCCACCGAGAAGAACACGGCGAAGATCACGATCTGGAGGATCTCGTTCTGCGCCATCGCGTCCGCGATCGAGGTCGGGATCAGATGGGTCAGGAATTTCTCGATCGAGAAGGCCGAGACCGGCAGGCCGGTCGATTGGCCTGCCGCAGGCAGCGTGCCGGGGAAGTTGGCGCCGGGCTGAAGCAGATTGACCATGATCAGGCCGAGCATCAGCGAGACGAACGAGGCGCTGATGAACCACCCCATGGTCTTGGCGAAGATGCGGCCGAGCTTGGCGCCCGAGCCCATATGGGCGATGCCGCCGACCAGGGTCGCAAACACCAGCGGCGCGATGATCATCTTGATCAGGCGCAGGAACATCATGGCGATCAGGTTGATGGACGAGGCCCAGTCGGCGCGCGTATCGGGCAGGAAGTTGTAGATCGCCGAGCCCATGATGATGCCCAGCACCATCGCGCCCAAGATGTATTGCGTAAACCTGTTCGACATTGCTTACCCCCACGTACACCGGCGCTTCATGATGTCGCAGATATGGCGGCTGCGCAACTCGCTTGCCGGGTGGCCGCGTTGGCCGGATGTTCCCGTTGTGAAACGGCCCCCCGCGATCTAGCCTTCATGCAGCGCACAACGAATGCGCCTGCACGTTTTCTTTGCGGCAGCTGCATCAATAATCGTCAAACAAACGGAGAGGGAAACGCCATGAGCGGCAGCATCAATCGCCAGATTCTTCTGGTCGAAAAGCCCAGCGGCAAGCTCGGCCCTGAACATTTCAAGATGGTCGACGGCGCGATGCCGGAGCCGAAGGACGGCGAGGCTTTGCTGCGCGTGCGTTACATCTCGCTCGACGCCGCCAACCGCGCCTGGATGCATGGCGCGACCTATCGTTCAGCCGTCGAAGCGAACAGCGTGATGGCCGGCGGCGGCATCGCCGAGGTCGTCAGCTCGAAGGCGCCGGCGTTGGCTGCCGGCGACATCGTGTTCGGCGACACCGGCTGGCAGGAGTTTGCCGCGGTGCCGGCAAAGCATCTCACCAAGATGCCGAAGCTGGAACCGATGACGCATCTGCTCAGCGTGTTCGGCATCGCCGGCCTCACCGCCTATTTCGGCCTGCTGGAGGTCGGCAAGCCCAAAGAGGGCGAGACCGTCGTGGTCTCCGCGGCGGCCGGCTCGGTCGGCTCGATCGTCGGGCAGATCGCCAAGATCAAGGGATGTCGCGTCATCGGCATCGCCGGCGGCGCCGACAAGTGCAACTGGCTGACCTCCGAGCTCGGCTTCGATGCCGCCGTCGACTACAAGGACGGCGCGGTGTTCAAGGCCCTGCGCGCGTCCGCGCCAAAGGGCATCGACGTCTATTTCGACAATGTCGGCGGCGACATTCTGGAAGCCTGCCTGCCGCAGATGAACAATTACGGCCGCATCGCCTGCTGCGGCGCGATCTCGCAATATGACGGTGCGCCTGCCGCGCACGGTCCGCGCGGCGTACCCGGCCTGATCGTGGTGAAGCGGCTCGTCATGCAGGGCTTCATCGTGATGGACTACATGAAGGACAGCCAGCGCGCGCTCGCCGAGCTCCAGGGCTGGGTCAAATCCGGCAAGCTGAAGGTGCAGGAGGACATCATCGACGGATTGGAGAACACGCCGAAAGCGCTGATCGGATTGCTCGCGGGCGAGAACCGCGGCAAGCGCATGGTCAAGCTCTGACGACGTATTGCTTGAGCATGATCTCCGCGCAAACGCGTTCCGCGTCTGTCGCGAGGGAAAACCACTGCACACTTTGCGCTGACGCGGCCCTTCGGGTCCGGATCATGCTCTAGTTGCGTCGCAATTGCGCCGGCATTATCCACTTGCGGTAGCGGCCAAAGCATCCAAAGATACCGCGCGCGAGGCATCACTCGCGACGATTGCGCTTGAATCACATTTGAAAATCGTCGGCGCTACCGACAGGGCGGGAATTCACTCAGATGTTCAACACGTTGAAACATGCATCAACGCGCACGGCGTTGCTCGCGGCCGCGCTCTTCGCAACTGCAACAGGCGCGGTCGCGCAAGCGCCGACCGACGCGCAGAAGAGCGCGATCCGGTCCGCATGCCGCTCGGACTTCATGGCGCACTGCTCGAGCGTCACGCCCGGCGGCGTGGAAGCGTATCAATGTCTGGCGAAGAACATGTCGAGCCTGTCACCTGGATGCCAGACCGCGGTTCGCGCGGTCGAGCCGTCTGCGGCTCCGAAGACCGAAGCCGCGCCGGCCGCACCAAAGACCGAAGCTGCGCCCAAGACCGAGTCCAAGACGGAAACGGCGCCTGCGGCGCCGAAGGCTGAATCGGCGCCCGCCGAAAAGCCCGCCGCCGCACCAGCGCCGAAGGCAGCTGCCGCCAAGCAACCGAGCAGCGCGCAGGTTGCTGCGGTCAAGAGCGCGTGCCGCGCCGACTATCCCAAGGTCTGCGCCAGCGTGCCGCCGGGCGGTGCGCCCGCGCTCGAATGCCTTGAGAAGAACAAGGCAAAGGTTTCGCCCGCCTGCGAGAAGGCCCTGAGCGCCGCGGCCGGCGGCGGCGCAGCAGCAACGGCAGCGCCTGCGGGCGCAGCCCCTGCGGCGGCGGCAGCACCGGCGGCCGCGCCAGCCGTGATCGTTCTGCGCCCGCTGCGGCCGCGCGAAGAGCTGTTCATCGTCCGATCGGCCTGCGGCGCCGACATCCGCACGCTGTGCGCCGGCGTCGCGCCCGGCGGCGGCCGCATCGTGCAATGCATCGCCAGCAATGCCGCGTCGCTGTCGCCCGCGTGCAAGGACGTGCTGGCGCCGTTCGCGGCGCGATAAGGCAGCGCACGCCGACGCGCCGGGGTGCACGACACCGATCGGCGGCATGCGCGAATGAATTCACGCACGCCTGCCGCGATCAACCTTTGCGGATATCGATTTCGATCACGACAAGACCGGGAGGACAACATGCGTTCATTGCTGCTGGTTGCTTCTGCACTCCTCGCCTTCGGGGCGACCATGACGTTCGAGGCCACCGACGCCAATGCGGTGGTGTGCGCCCGCGGCGTCTATCGCGCCGGCTGCGCCGGGCCGAACGCGGCCGTCGTGGTCCGCAAGCCGGTTCCGGTGGTCCGCTGTACCAGGGTGCTGGTGGACGGGGTCTACGTGAAGCGTTGCGTCTGATCGCCGGGTGGCCAAGAGGGCGCGCTTTGGCTATGGTTCGCGCCTGACGGTTTCGGACACGCGCAAGACGCAGGTCCGGAAGCGAGCTTTGGCGCGCCGCGCTTGGCCGATAATTCTGCTGGCGCGGGAGGCCGGAGCACATTAGTCTACCCCTAGATAGTAAGTATACTGTCAATTAGGGAGGCAGACGTTGCGGATCGCCGTGATTGGCGGGGGGCCCGGCGGGCTCTACTTCGCCTATCTCTGGAAGAAGCGTCACCCCGAGGATCAAGTCGACCTGTTCGAACAGAACCCGGCCGACGCGACCTGGGGCTTTGGCGTGGTGTTCTCCGACCAGGCCCTGGAGTTCCTGCGCGCCGACGACCCCGAGACGGTCGATGCGATCGCGCCGCATATGGAGAGCTGGGAGAACATCACGCTCAACCTGCAGGGCGGCAGCGTCGCCATCGACGGGGTCGGCTTCTCCTCGATCGGGCGGCTCGAGCTCTTGCAGTTCCTTCAGCAGCGCGCGCTCGATGTCGGGGTCACGCCGCGCTTCGACACGCAAATTCACGGGATCGACCAGCTCAACGGCCACGATCTGATCGTCGCCGCCGACGGCTTGAACTCGCTGGTGCGCCGCGCTTACGAGGGCGATTTCGGCACCTCGCTGTCCTACTCCTCCAACAAGTTCGTCTGGTACGGCACCTCGAAGCGCTTCGACACGCTGTCACAGACTTTTGTGAAGACCGACCGCGGCGCCTTCAACGCCCATCACTACCGCTATTCGCCGACCATGAGCACCTTCCTGGTCGAGTGCGACCACGCCACCTGGCAGGCCTATGGCTTCGCCTACAAGGACGTCGAACAGTCCAAGGGCGTCTGCGAGGAGGTGTTCGCCGACACGCTCGGCGGCCACTGCCTCGTCTCCAACAAATCGGTGTGGCGCAATTTTCCCTGGGTCTGGAATGAGCACTGGTCGTTCAAGAATATGGTGCTGATCGGCGACGCGCTGCACTCGGCGCATTTCTCGATCGGCTCCGGCACGCGGCTCGCGATCGAGGACGCGATCGCGCTGGTCAAGGCGCTGGAATCCGATGCGCATCTGAACACCGCATTGCTTCGCTACCAGGCCGCGCGCAAACCGGTCGTGCAGAAGCTCGTCGACGCCGCACGAACCAGCGCCTCCTGGTACGAGAACTTTGCCCAGCACATGCAGCTCGACCTGATGGATTTTGCCTACAGCTACATCACCCGCTCCGGCCGCATCGACGATTCCCGGCTGCGGGCGATGTCGCCGGCCTTCATGGCGCGTTACGAGGCCGCCAAGAACGGTGGGGATGCGGCCAGTGAGGCTACCGCATGAGCAGCGAGATTTGCGACCAGGTGCCCGCGGACAGCGCGGGCGCACGCGAGATCGGCTTTGCCGTTCCGGAAACCTACAACGCCAGCCGCGTGCTGTTCGACAATCTCGGCAAGGGATATGGCGACAAGCTCGCGCTGATTGGTCCGGCGGGCACGCGCACATATGCCGAGCTCTGCGCGGAGGCCTGCCGCTGGGGCAACGGCTTCATCTCGCTCGGCCTCAAGCGTGGCGATCGCGTGCTGCTGTTCCTCGACGATACGCCGGCTTATCCCGCCGCCTTCTTCGGCGCCGTGCGTGCCGGCTTCGTGCCGCTCCTGATCAACACGCTGACGCCACCGGATCTGTTGCAATTCTATCTCGCCGATTCCGGCGCGACCGTCGCGGTGGCCGAGTCCGAATTCTGCGCGCGCTTCAATGCGGAGGCGTGCAAGGACACGAGCCTGCATACGCTGATCGTCGTCAATGGCGAAATGGGCGAGCGTGCTGCGCCTGCGGCGGTCGCGGCGGCAAGCTGGCTTGCGCAATTCCCGGCCGAGCTTGCGGAAGCGAATACCCATCGCAACGAGATGGCGTTCTGGATGTACTCGTCCGGCTCGACCGGCCGGCCCAAGGGCATCGTGCACCTCCAGCACGACATGACCTATAGCGAGCTGGCCTTCGCGCAGAATGTGTTGAAGCTGACGCCTGACGACATCTGCTTCTCGGTGCCGAAGATCTTCTTTGCCTACGGGTTCGGCAACTCCGTCACCTTCCCGTTCTCGGTCGGCGCGGCGACGCTGCTGCTGCCGGGACAGCCGAAGCCGGCGACGATCTTCGCGGCGATCGAGCAATACAGGCCGACCGTCTTCTTCGGCCTGCCGACGCTTTACACCTCGCTGACCAAGGCCGAGGGCGCGCAACAGACGAACTTCTCGTCGCTGCGCATGGCGCTCTCCGCAGCCGAAGTGCTCTCGGCCGAAGTCTTCAACGGCTGGAAGGCGCTCACGGGGCTCGAAATCGTCGAAGGCCTCGGCTCGACCGAGGTGCTGCACATCTATCTCTCCAACCGTCCCGAACGGAAGAAGCTCGGCGCCGCGGGTCTGCGCGTGCCCGGCTACGAGGTCGCGCTGCGCGACAAGGACGGAAGCGAGGTCGGCGACGGCGAGGAAGGCATCTTGTGGGTGCGCGGCGATTCCAACACGCCGCTGTACTGGAATCGGCCGGACAAGTCCGCCGAGACCATCCGCGAGGGCGGGTGGATCTACACCGGCGACCGCTTCGTCCGCGATGCCGACGGCTTCCACTTCTTCCGCGGCCGCGCCGACGATCTCATCAAGATCTCCGGCCAGTGGGTCTATCCGCTCGAGGTCGAGCTCTGCCTCGCCGATCACCCCGACATCCGCGAATGCGCGGTGTTCGCCGCCGAGCTGCCGGACCGTCGCATGACGCTGAAGGCGGTGGTGGTGATGAACAGCCGCACCACCGACCAAGGCGAAGCGACGCGGCGGCTACAGGATTACGTGAAGGGCAAGCTCTTGCCCTACAAATATCCGCGCGAGGTGATCTTCATCGACGAACTGCCGAAGACGGGGACAGGGAAGATCGACCGGCAGGCGTTGCTGCGGATGTGAGGGGACTGCGTTGCAACAACCTCAATGTCGTCCCGGCGAAGGCCGGGACCCATACGCCGCAGCAGTAGTTGTTGCGTGAAGTGGTCGTTATCAATCTTCGCAAAACAAAGATTTGTGGCTATGGGTCCCGGCCTGCGCCGGGACGACGGCGGAGTTTTTAGCCGCCACCGCGGCAAATCACCCCCTCACCCGCCCTTCCCCAGATGCTCCAGCGCGTCCTCGGCCCGCAGCGGCACCCGCGAGACTTCGTTGTTGAGATCGACGAGCTGCACCAGAAGTCCCATCAGCGCCTTGCGGTCGGCGGGCTTCAGCGGCTCCAGCATGCGCGCCTGGGCGCGTTCGACGGCGGGAATGATCTCGCGCAGGATCGCGGCGCCTGATTTCGTCAGGTAGAGCAGCTTGATCCGCTTGTCCTCGGGCGCGGGCTTGCGCTCGATATAGTCCTTGGCCTGAAGCCGTTCGATCACGCTGCCGAGGGTGGAGCGGTCGAACGCGATCACCGCCGACAGCCGCGTCGCATCGATGCCGGGATGAGTGTGGATCGCGATCAGCGCCCCATACTGCACCGGCGTGAGATCGAACGCCTTGCACTCCTCCATGAAGATCGAGACCGCGATCTGCTGCATGCGCCGGAACAGATAGCCCGGCGCGGCATAGACCGCGTCCATCGTGATCGGGAGAGGCTTACTCGGCATCGGGCTGCTTCTCCGGAGCGGCATTGGCGAACGCCGGGAGCGCCTTGGCGGCGGCCTCCGCCTTCAGCAGGCGCGGATAGGCCGAGACGTCGACGCCGAAGCGGCGCGCGTTGGCAAGCTGCGGCACGAGGCAGAGATCGGCGAGCGTCGGCGCATCGCCGAAGCAGAACGGGCCCGGCTCGTTCCTGATCAGCGTTTCGCAGGCCGACAGTCCCTCGCGGTTGACCCAGGCGGCCCATTCCTGGACCTTCTCCTCCGCAAGCCCGAGCTCGCGCAGCCGCGCCAGCACCTTCAGGTTCTGCACCGGATGGGTGTCGCAGGCGATCGCCAGCGCAAACGCCCTCACCTTGGCGCGTCGCAGCGGATCCTTCGGCAGCAGCGGTGGATTGGGGTGCGTCTCGTCGAGCCATTCGATGATCGCGACCGATTGGGTCAGCACCGCACCGCCATCGCTCTCCAGCGCCGGCACCAGCCCTTGCGGATTGATGGCGAGATAGGCGGGCGCGCATTGCTCGCCCTTGCGAAGATGATGCGGCAGATGCTCGGCGCCGAGGCCCTTCAGATTCAGCGCGATCCGCACCCGGTAGGCGGCGCTGGAGCGGAAATAGCCGTGCAGCTTCATCGGAATCCTCCCTTATATTCTTTTGTCATTCCGGGGCTCGCGAAGCGAGAGCCCGGAATCCATACTCCCGATCGTGGTTATGGATTCCGGGCTCGACGCTGGCGCGTCGCCCCGGAATGACGACAACCTTGTATGCCGTCCGTCAGATTGACGCTACCTAGATCGTCAGTATACTGTCAATCAACAAACGACGGGAGCCGCACCATGGAAGCCGTGACCAAGACGCCGGAACGCGAGGCGTTCTACAAGAAGATCGACGGCGAAAATCTCACCGCGCTGTGGACGGTGATGGGCGATCTGATCACGCCGGAGCCGAAGAGCGCCTGCCGGCCGCACCTCTGGAAATTCGACGTCATCCGCGACTACATGCGTGAAGCCGGCAAGCTGATCACGGCCAAGGAGGCCGAGCGCCGCGTGCTGGTGCTGGAGAACCCGGGCTTGCGCGGGCAATCAAAAATCACGACCTCGCTCTATGCCGGCGTACAGATGGTGGTGCCCGGCGACGTCGCTCCCGCGCATCGGCACAGCCAGTCGGCGCTGCGCTTCGTGCTCGAAGGCAAGGGCGCCCACACCGCCGTCGACGGTGAGCGCACCGCGATGGAGCCCGGCGATTTCATCATCACGCCGTCGATGACCTGGCACGATCATTCCAACGAGACCGACGAGCCGATGTTCTGGCTCGACGGCCTCGATATCCCGCTGGTGCAGTTCTTCGACTGCTCCTTTGCGGAAGGCGCGAAGGAGGACCAGCAGAGGATCACGAAGCCCGCGGGCGACAGTTTTGCGCGCTACGGCCACAATCTGCTGCCGGTCGACGTGAAGCGAAGCTCGAAGACCTCGCCGATCTTCAGCTATCCCTATGCCTACACCCGCGAAGCGCTGGAGAAAGCTCGCGCAAGCCAGGAATGGGACGCCTGCCATGGGCTGAAGCTGAAGTTCAGCAATCCCGAGACCGGCGACTTTGCGATGCCGACCATCGGCACCTTCATCCAGTTGCTGCCAAAGGGCTTCAAGACCGCGCGATATCGCTCCACCGATGCGACGGTGTTCTGCCCGATCGAAGGCCGCGGCCGCAGCCGCATCGGCGATGCCGTTTTCGAATGGGGCCCGCGCGACCTGTTCGTGGTGCCGAGCTGGCACTGGGTGACGCACGAGGCCGACGACGACGCCGTGCTGTTCAGCTTCTCGGATCGGCCCGTGCAGCAGAAGCTCGACCTGTTTCGCGAGGATCGGGGGAATGCGTAAGGCGGGGTGCTATAGCCTTACATTCGGTGTCGTCCCGGCGAAGGCCGGGACCCATACCGCGTGATCTATCGACGGCAGGTGGTGTGAGTACCAGCGAAGAGTAACTACCAGTCTTCGCCAAACTTCTCCCTGGGGTTATGGGTCCCGGCCTTCGCCGGGACGACAATGGAGGTTTTGGCGCGCGTCTCCATCCACATCGTCGCTGCGCTCGCAATGACGGAGTATGTCTCACCGCCAGTGCAGCAACCGCGTCTCCAGCAGATTGATCACCTTGCCCACCGCGAGGCCAAACACCGACAGGATCACGACGCCCGCGAGCAGCTGGTCCGTCTGCATCAGATTGCCGGCCTGGAGCACGAAGGCGCCGATGCCGTATTGCGCGCCGATCATCTCGGCGCTGACGACGAGCAGCAGCGCCACCGAGGCGGTGATGCGGAAGCCGGCGAGGATCGCCGGCAGCGCGCCCGGCCAGATCACCTTGCGCACGATGGTGGCGAAGGGCACGTTGAAGCTCTGCGCCATGCGGATCAGGTTGCGCGGCACCGCATCGACGCCGCTATAGACCGAGATCGCGGTCGAGAAGAACACACCCAAGGCGATGGTCGCGATCTTCGGCTCT
This sequence comes from Bradyrhizobium sp. CCBAU 45394, assembly GCF_028128655.1. Lineage (NCBI taxonomy): Bacteria > Pseudomonadati > Pseudomonadota > Alphaproteobacteria > Hyphomicrobiales > Nitrobacteraceae > Bradyrhizobium > Bradyrhizobium sp. CCBAU 45394. Next base: position 90,079 of record NZ_LBIX01000173.1, read on the forward strand.
TCGCCGATGCCGAGCCAGAGGATCAACAGCGGCAGCAGTGCGATCTTCGGGATCGGGAACAGCGCCGAGATGAAGGTGATGCCGACGCTGCGCGCGAGCCGCGACAGGCCAATGGCAAAGCCGACGGCGACGCCGGCCGCCGTTCCCAGCAGCCAGCCGACACCGATGCGCAGCAGCGAGGCCGAGAGGTGCTGCCAGAGCGCGCCTGACATCGCCAGCTCGTAGATCGCGCGCACGATCGCTAACGGCGCCGGCAGGAACAGCGGATTGACGAGACCGGCGCTCCCGGCTGCCTGCCAGATCGCGATGACGAGGGCGAGCGCGATCCAGCCGCCGAAGCGGCTCGACGCGGGCACGAAGCCGGCGCCGCGGAAGCGGACGCGACGGGTCGCCTCGCTCTTGACAGGTGTCTCCGCCACCGGCGCGCGATCAAGCATGCTGGACCTCGCGCTCGGCATCGATCGCCTCGTGGCGGATCAGCGACCAGATCTGGTTCTGAAGCAACAGCAGCTTTTCGCGCGCCGCGGTTTCGCCGCGCTCGGCGCGCGTCATCGGCACGGTGACGACCTCGCGGATCCGCCCGGGCCGGCGCGACAGCACCACGATGCGGTTGGCGAGCCGCGCCGCCTCTTCGAGATTGTGCGTGACATAGACCGCGCCCATGCCGCCGTCGGCGAGCAGGCGGACGAAGTCCTCCATCAACAACTCGCGGGTCTGCGAATCCAGCGCCGAGAGCGGCTCGTCCATCAGCAGGATGGCAGGCCTGACCGCCAGCGCCCGCGAAATCCCGACGCGCTGGCGCATGCCGCCGGAGAGCTGCTTTGGATAGGTCTTGCGAAAATCGGTCAGGCCGGTGCGGCGCAGCGCATCCTCGACCAGCGCGCGGCGCTGCGCCGCCGAGAGCTGGGCGTGCAGCAGCGGGAATTCAACGTTCTCCTCGACCGTCGCCCAGGGCAGCAACGCAAAATCCTGGAACACGAAGGTGAGCGGATTGAGACTGTCCGCCGGCGGCGCCCCGCGCAGCTCTGGCGCGCCGGAGGTCGGCTGCAACAGCCCGCCGAGGATCGACAGCAGCGTGCTCTTGCCGCAGCCGGAAGGACCGACGATCGCGACCACCTCGCCGGCGCTGACGGTGAAGGAGACGTCGTCAAGCACGGCGAGGTCGCCGAAGCGGTGGGTGATGTGGTTGGCGATCAGGTCCATGCTGTCTCGTCTATCCGGTTCTCCGTCGTTCCGGGATGATCCGAAGGATCAGACCCGGAACCTCGAGATTCCGGGTTCTCGCTTCGCGAGCCCCGGAATGACGAAAGGTTAGTCCGCCTTCACATAGTCCTTTGCGATGATCGCATTGGCATCAAAGCCCTTGTCGGCAAAGCCCTGCTCCTGGAGCCATTTGATCTGGTTGTCGACGTTCTTGACGTCGAGCTTGCCGTCGGGATCGATGTAGGCGCAGTTGCCGACCACCTGCTCGACCGGCAGATTGGTGTACTTCGCGATGATCTCCAGCAGCGGCTTGGTCTGCTCGTTGACGGGCGCCACGCCGTCCTTCATCGCGGCGAGGATCACGTCGTGGTATTCGCGGTCAGCCTTTGCCAAAGCGCCGAGCAGCTTGGTCACCAGCGCCTTGTTGGTCAGCGTCTTCGGCGAGGCGAACACTGCGCCCAGCTGCCAGGGCGTCTCGTCCCCGACCCAGCCCAGGAACTTCGCGCCGCCCTCATCCATCAGTTTTCGCGCGGTAGAAATCGGTAGTAGCGCGGCATCGACAGTCTCGCCTTTCAGCGCGGCCGCCGCATTGGACAGCGACTGCAGCGGGATGATCTTCACGTCGGCGAGCTTGAAGCCGTATTTGTCGGCGAGCAGCCCGAGCGAATAGTGGAAGGATGATCCGACCTGCGTGACCGCGACGCGCTTGCCCGCGAGGTCCTTCGGCGTTTTCAGCCCGGCCGCGTAAGCGTTGTTGCTGGCGAAATAGCCGATGAGGGGATAGCCGGCTTTTTCGCGGCTCATGCCGCCGATCACCTTGAGCACGCCCTTGCCGGCGAGATTGTAGAGACCGGCAGTGAACGCGGTGACGCCGAAATCGACGTCGCCCGAGGTGGTGGCGACCGCGATCGGCTGCGCCGCGTCGAAGAACTTCAGCTCGACGTCGAGCCCGGCCTCGCGAAAATAGCCCTTGTCCTGCGCGATGAAGACCGGAGCGGAGGAGGACAGGCGGAGCACGCCGATCCTGGCCTTCAGCGCGTCCTCAGCCTGCGCCGCGCCCATCGCCATGATCGCCACCAGGCCCGCAAGCGCGAGCCGCGCAATCCCGATCATCCGGTTTCCTCCGTCGTTGTCTTGGTCGTTCTCTTGCAGCCCGTCAAAGCCCTTCGGGCACGGGCTGGTCCCGTCCGATGAAGGCGCCCTGTTGTTTCAACGTTTCCTGCAATTTTTCAATGGGGATGTCACGCGGGATCCGATTTCCGGAGAGCGCCAGCGCGGCGGCGGAACCTGCGGCCTCCCCCATCACGAAACAGGCACCCGAGACGCGGGCGGCCGACTGGCCCTCATGGGTCATCGAGGCGCAGCGGCCGGCGACCAGCAGATTGTCGACGCCCTCGGGCACCAGCATCCGGTACGGCAGTTCGTTATAGCCGCGCGATTCCGGGATTGGCGGAAAAGTGAAAATCACATCGCCGGGAACATGAGCCTCGATCGGCCAGCCGTTGACGCCGATGGAATCCTCGAACGAGGCACAGCCGAGCACGTCCTCGCCGCTGAGCTGGTAGCCGCCTTTGATGCGGCGGGTCTCGCGGATGCCGAGCTGCGGCGGCAGGTCCACGATGTAGGACTTCTCAAACCCCGGCACCGTGCGCAAGAATTCGAACGCGGCGAGCGCCTGCCTGCGGCCCTCGATCTCACCGCGGGTGAGATCGTCGGGCTCGATGCCGTTGATGGCGTGGCCATCCTCGCGCGCGACCTGCGTGAAATTCACCCGCCATTCGATGCCGGATTTCTGCGGCCGCACGATGGCACTTTTCCGCGGGAAGCTGTGGGTGCCGGCGGCGAGCGCCCTTTCCATCAGCTGCGGGATGGTGCGCCAGGCCTCGCCCGCCTTCTCCGGATCGATATTGTTGAGGCGGAGCATCATCGACGGGTAGAGCGGATGGCCGTGTTCGTCGCCGACTTCGAACGGCGCCCCGGCCCAGACCGCGAGATCGCCGTCACCGGAGCAGTCGATGAAGATCTCCGAGCGCACCGCCTGCCGGCCGCCCTTGGTCTCGACCATCAGCGCGTCGATGCGGCTGTTATCGCCCATCACCACGCCGGCGCCGAGCGCGTGGAAGAGGATATTGACCTTGTGGCTTGCCAGGAGTTCGTCGGCCGCAATCTTATAGGCCGCGGTGTCGTAGGCCTGGGCAAAGACCTTGCCGAGGATCAGATGCGGGGTGTTCAGGCCGTTGAGCAGGTCGATCCGTGCCAGGAGCTCGGACGCCATGCCCTGCACCAGCCGGTGGGCCTGGCCGTAGACGTTGCCGTGCAGGCCGCAGAAATTGGTGACGCCGGCCGCGGTGCCCATGCCGCCAAGGAAGCCGTAGCGCTCGATCAGCAGCGTCTTCCGCCCCGCCCGCGCTGCCGACGCCGCCGCGATAATGCCGGCCGGACCGCCGCCGAGCACGACCACCTCATATTCGCCGTAGAGCGGCACCCGGCGCGCTGGTTCTTCGATCGTCGTGGCCCGCATGGCGCGTCCTATCCCTGAAAATCCTTGCTTGGGACCGACTATGAATTAACGCGAGGCGGGCTACAATCCACCAAATTACGCGATCAGCTTTCTCGAATCGCGAAAGGTCAGAGATGGACATCCTGGTGAACCTTCAGGCGTTCCTCGCCACCGCGGATGCGGCCGGCTTCTCTGCCGCCGCGCGAAAGCTCAATGTCTCGACCTCCGTGGTGGCCAAGCGCGTCACGCAGCTGGAGGCGCGGATCGGCACGCCGCTGTTTCACCGCTCGACCCGGCAATTGCGGCTGACCGACGCCGGCCAGCGCTATGTGCATCGCGCGCGTGGCGTCGTCACAGACGCCACCGACCTGCTGTCGCGCATGGGCGAGAAGGGCCACGATCTCGTCGATCACCTTCGCATCAAGGCGCCGACCTCGCTGACGGTGGCGCGCCTCGCCGACGCCTTCAGCGCCTTCCAGACCCAGAATCCGCGACTGAAGCTCGAGATCGTGCTGATCGACCGCCCGGTCGATCCCGTCACCGAAGGCTTTGATATCGCCATCGGCGCCTTCCCGCACTCCTTCGGCGGCGTGGTCGACGAGCCGCTCTGCGCGCTGAAGCGGCTGCTCTGCGCTTCCCCCGCCTACTTGAAGAAGCACGGCACGCCAAAGCATCCGCGCGACCTCGTCGAGCATCGCTGCCTCAGCTTTCTGCCGACGGGACCGGAATGGATTTTTGACGGGCCGCGCGGCCGCATCAGCATCCAGGTCAGCCCGCTGCTCTCCTCCAACGAGGGACACGTGCTGGCGCGCAGCGCCATCGCCGGCAACGGCATCGCGCTGATCTCGCATTATCTCGTCGCCGATGCCTTGCGCGACGGCACGCTCAAGCCGGTGCTGCGCGACTTTCCGATTCCGGAATTGTGGGTGAAGGCCGCGATCCCCGAACGCCGGCGCAACGCGGCGGCGGTGCAGGCGCTGCTCACTCTGCTGAAAACGTCACTCGCGTCGTCGCTGTAAGCCGCGTCGCGCGGCTGTCACAAGATCGCAGTTGCTCTTGATTGTCGGACCTGAGAGAAGGGCCGCCATGGATTCGATAGTCGTGAAATTCGCCCTGCCAGCCCTGATCGCTCTTGCGATCTCCACCACTCCCGCCGCAGCCGTGGAGCAGAACTGCCGCTTCATCCAGGCCAAGGCCGATCGCGAGGCCTGCTACATGCGGCAGGAGGAAGAACTGGCCGCAAAGCGCAAGCCTGCTGCGCCCGTGAATGAGGGCAAGACGCTCGAAACGCTGCGCCAGATGCGGCAGGACGACGACACCGTCTATCGCAGCATCAACAACATTTGCCGCGGCTGCTGAGCCGAGAACGCTCAGCCTTTCCCGCCACCCCAATTCCCCGCCCGCTTCTCGGCGAACGAGGCCAGCCCCTCCGCCGCCTCCGAGCTCTGGCGCTTGACCGAATGCAGGTGCACGAGCCGCGTGTACGCCGCATCGTCCACCGCCATCCCGCCGAACGAGCTCTCCAGCGCGAGCCGCTTGGTCTCGGCCATCGCCTCGGGTCCGTTGGCGAGCAGTTGCTCGACCACCTTGGCACCGGCGGCCTCCAACTCGGCGAGCGGCACGACCTCGTGGACGAGACCGATGCGGCGGGCGTCTTCGGCGCCGAAACGTTCGCCTGTCAGCGCGTAGCGGCGGACTTGCCGTACACTGATGGCATCGCAAAGCTGCGGGATGATGATCGCCGCCGTCAGGCCCCAGCGCACCTCCGTGATCGAGAACAGGGCATTGTCCGCCGCGATCACGACGTCGCAGGCCGCGATCACGCCGGTACCGCCGCCGAAGCAGCCGCCCTGCACCAATGCGACGGTCGGAATCGGCAGCGTGTTGAGCCGCTGCACGGCCTCGAAGGTCGCCCGCGATGCCGCTTCGTTGGCCTCGGCCGATTGCGGCCGCACGCCGTTGATCCATTTGAGGTCGGCGCCGGCCTGGAAATGCTTGCCGTTGCCCCGGAGGACCACGACGCGCAAATTGGGCCTCTTGCCGAGATCGTCCATGGCCGCGAGCACGCCCGCGATCAACGCGCCGTCATAGGCGTTGTTGACTTCCGGCCGGTTCAACGTGACGGTCGCAACCCCACGCTCATCCAAAGTCCACAAAACGGGGTTGGCAGTCATCGGCGATCCTCCGGTCGTTTGTTTGCCCTGCACTATGGCCGAGGCCACGCGCCCTGATCCATATCTTTCCGGCGTGGGGCGGCCGCGTCCATCGCATGGCGGCTTGTGTCATGCTGGCGTGGGGTGGCAGCAAAGGGATCAGGACGGGACATCACATCATGCGCATTTGCATTTTCGGCGCGGGCGCCGTCGGCAGCCACATTGCGGTCCGGCTGGCGCGCGCCGGCCATGAGGTCTCGTGCGTGATGCGGGGGGCGCATCTGGAGGCGGCGCGTGCGGGCGGCCTGAAGCTGCGTGTCGGCGATTCCGAGGTCACCGCCAAGGTGAACGCCTCCGGGGATCCCGCCCAGCTCGGCCCGCAGGACGTCGTGATCAGCACCTTGAAGGCCACCGCGCTGACCGGACTGGTCTCCAGCATCAAACCGCTGCTGCAAGACGACACGGCGATCGTATTTGCGCAGAACGGCATTCCCTGGTGGTACGGGATCGGCCTGCCGCCGCGGCACCCGACGCCGCCGGACATTTCCTTCCTCGACCCGGGCGGGCGCCTGCGCGCCTGCATCCCGAAGGAGCGGATCATCGGCGGCGTGATCTTCTCCTCCAACGAGGTGGTCGCGCCCGGCGTGGTGCAGAACCTCACCCCGGACCGCAACCGCCTGCTGATCGGCGAATGCGACGACCGCAATTGCGAGCGCATCACGAAACTCCGCGGCGTCCTCAACGATGCGCGGCTGGAATCGCCGCCGGTGGCCGAGATCCGCGAAGCGATCTGGTCAAAGCTGCTGACCAACATGTCGCTGTCGGTGCTGTGCCTGCTGACCGGCCAGACCGCACGCGGCGTGCGCGACGACCCCGCCTTTGCCGAGGTCATTCCGCGCATGTTGAACGAGGCCAACGACATCGCGCAGCACTTCATTCCCGAGGTCAAGCGCATCACGCGCAGCGGCCCCGCCCCCAACCACAAGCCGTCGCTGCTGCAGGATTACGAGATCGGCCGCGCCATGGAGATCGACGTGCTGGTGAAGGCGCCCGCCGCCTTCGCGCGCACCTCGGGCCTGCCGACGCCGACCCTCGACCTGATCGCCGCGCTGGCGATCCAGAAGGCGCGCGACAAGGGGCTTTATTCGGCCTGAGTTCAGGCGAGCCCGCCGATCCAGGTCGTGAGCGCGTCGAGCACCTCGGTGAGCGCCTCTTCGTTGCTGCGGCCGGACTTCTTCAACACCGCGAAAGAGTGATCGCCGCCCTCGACCTCATGCAGCGTCGCCTTCGGGCCAAGCCCTTCGACGACGGGCTTGAGGATGCCGAGGTCGGCAAGCTTGTCGCGCGTGCCTTGCAGGAACAGCATCGGGATAGCGATGCCCGCAAGATGCTCGGCACGCTCGGTCGACGGCTTCTTGTCGGCATGTAGGGGAAAGCCGAGGAAGGCGAGCCCTTTGACACCAGGCAATGGAGCCTTGGACTGCGCCTGCGAGGTCATCCGCCCGCCGAACGACTTGCCGCCGGCGACGAGCGTCACGCCAGGGCACAGCCGCACCGCCTCCGCGACCGCCGCGCGGATGGCGGCGTGCGCGACCGCCGGCTGGTCGGGACGTCCTTGTTTCTTTTCCATATAGGGGAAATTGAAGCGGAGCGTCGCGATGCCGCGCTCCGCGAGGCCTTCCGCAACCTTGTCCATGAACGCATGCCGCATGTCGGCACCTGCGCCGTGCGCCAGCACGTAACAGGCGCGCGCATTTTCGGGCTGCGTCAGGATCGCGGAGACCGTACCGATGCGCTCGATGTCGAGCTTGAGCTCTTGAGTTTTGGTCGCCACAATCAGCCATCCCGACAGACGCTGCTCCGGCCGCCTTGGTAGCGTCACCGGCGCAGCCTGAAAACACAATAATTGTCGCCGCCGACCAGCCTACCAAGCCGGAACGACGCATCAACCGAGGTGACCATGTCCTACCGCTCCTCCTGGATGACCGAAGAGCTCGACGTCTTTCGCGACCAGTTCCGGAAATATCTTGCCAAGGACCTGGCACCGCATGCCGAGAAATGGCGCGAGCAGAAGATGGTGGACCGCTTCGCCTGGCGCGGGCTCGGCGAGATGGGCGCGCTCTTGGCGAGCGTACCGGAGGAATATGGCGGCCTGGGCGCAACCTTCGCCTATGACGCCGCCGTGCTGGATGATCTCGAGAGCACGGTGCCGGAGCTGACGACCGGCGTCTCCGTGCACAGCGCCATCGTCGCGCACTACATCCTCAATTACGGCTCGGAGGAGCAGAAGAAGCGCTGGCTGCCGAAGATGGCGAGCGGCGAGATGGTCGGCGCCATCGCCATGACCGAGCCCGGCACCGGCTCCGACCTCCAGGCCGTGAAGACCACGGCGAAGAAGCAGGGCAATTCCTACGTCATCAACGGCCAGAAGACTTTCATCACCAACGGCCAGGCCGCCGATCTCGTCGTCGTGGTCGCGCGCACGGGCGAAGCCGGTGCGAAAGGCATTTCGCTGATCGTGGTCGAGACCGCAGGCGCGGACGGCTACAAGCGCGGGCGCAACCTCGACAAGATCGGCCTGCACGCTTCCGACACGTCGGAGCTGTTCTTCGACAACGTCACGGTGCCGCCGGAAAACCTGCTCGGCAAGGAGGAAGGCCAGGGTTTTGTCCAGCTGATGCAGCAATTGCCGCAGGAGCGCCTCGCGCTCGCGGTCGGCGCCGTCGCCTCGATGGAGCGCGCGGTCAAGCTCACCACCGAGTACACTAAGGAGCGCAAGGCCTTCGGCAAGCCGCTGATGGATTTCCAGAACACCGCCTTCACGCTCGCCGAGCGCAAGACCGAAGCGATGATCGCACGCGTCTTCGTCGACTGGTGCATCGAGCGCCTGGTCGCCGGGGATCTCGACACCGTCACGGCGTCGATGGCGAAATACTGGTGCTCGGACAAGCAGGTCCAGACCGCCGACGAATGCCTGCAGCTGTTCGGCGGCTACGGCTACATGCAGGAATACCCGATCTCGCGCATCTTCATCGATTCCCGCATCCAGAATATCTATGGCGGCACCAACGAGATCATGAAGCTGTTGATCGCAAGGTCGCTGTGATCCGGCTGGTTACCTCATCCGCTTGTCGGCCGCGATGAAGTCGATGAAGGTCCTCACCTTCGCGGAGAGGTATTTGCGGCTCGGATAGACCGCGAACAGGCGCCCTTCGAAGATGATGTCGTCGGGCAGGATGTGCACGAGCCGGCCGGCGGCGATGTCGTCCGCGACCAGCCATTTCGGCAGGAAGGCGAAGCCCATGCCTTCCAGCGCGGCCATGTGGAGCAGCGTCTCGTTGCCGCTGCGCAGGACCGGGTTAAGCTTGATGGTCTCGACCGTGCCGTTCCTGTTCACGGAGAAGCTCTCTCCCGGATAGAGCGCGTAGTGCAACAGCGCCTGGCCGGCGAGATCGGCGAACTTCGTCGGGCGTCCGGCGCGTTTGAGGAACGCAGGGGCTGCAACCAACAAGAAGGGGACCTTGGTGATGGGACGCGCGATCAGCGCCTCGTCCGGCGTGCCGGTCGCGCGCAAGGCGAGATCGAATCCCTCCTCGACCAGATTGACCAGCCGCCCGCTGAGATCGACGTCGAGGCACACCTCCGGATAGCGAGCCTGGTAATCCGCCAGCACGCCCGCAAAGATCGCATTCGCCAGCCACACCGGCGCGGTCAGCCGCAACGTACCGCGCGGAACGACGGTCGCCTTGCTGACGGCGGCCTCGACCTCGTCGAGCGAATCCAGCATCTGCCGCGCCTGCTCGAAATAGAGCGCGCCGCTCTCGCTCAGGCTGACGCGCCGGCTGGTGCGGTTGAGCAGCCGCGTGCCTAGCCGCTTCTCGAGCTGCATCACGTGCTTGCTCGCCATGGCGGGCGAAATGCGCAGGCGCTGCGCCGCGGTCGCAAAGCTCTTCAGCTCCGCGACCAGGCAAAACACCCTCATGCTGACCAGCGAGTCCATGAAATCATCAACATCCAGGAAAGGAATCAATCATGGAACGCATAATGACCAAATGAGGCGAAACCATCAAATGGTGGCGACCCGCAGACCCTGGAGACCCACCATGACCGCCACCACCTTCGAAACCGCCACCCCGGGCCGCGCCCTTCGCATCGGCCTCTGGGCCGCACAGGGCCTGATCTTCTTCGTCTTCGCCTCGGCCGGGCTGGTCAAGCTGCTCACGCCTATCCCTCAGCTGGCCGCGATGATGCCCTGGGCCGGGCAGTATTCCGAAACTTTCGTCCGAATCATCGGACTGATCGACCTTGCCGGCGGGATCGGCATCCTGCTTCCGGCCCTGACGCGGATCCTGCCGCGGCTGACGGTGCTGGCCGCGCTCGGCTGCACCGTGTTGCAGGTGTTCGCGCTCGTCTTCCACCTCTCGCGTGGCGAGACTGATGTCACGCCGCTCAATGTCGTCCTGCTCGCGCTCAGCCTGTTCGTGCTGTGGGGACGCGGCCGCAAGGCGCCGATTACGCCGCGTCAGCTCTGACCGTCAGGAACGCCGCCGCCATGATCTCAGCCAATGGATGGTCCCGGAGGGGTCTGCTCGCAGGCACCGCGATCCTCACCGCGGGCGGCGCCGCCGCCAGGGAGGACCGTCTCACCGACGGCGTGGTGATCCTGATCGACAGCAACGAGCCCTATGTCATGGGACATGCGATCAGCTACTCGGCCAACCTCGCAAAGCACTTTGCCGACAAGGGCGCGCGATTTCTGATCGAGGTCGTCGCCAACGGCAAGGGCATCGACGTCTTCCGGGCGGACAAGACTCCGCTGGTCGAGCCGCTCGCGACGCTGCGGCAGTCGCTGCCCAATCTCGCCTACAGCATGTGCGCGTCGTCGAAGGCGATCGCCGAAGCCAAGGAGCAGGTCTCGATTCCGTTGATATCGGGCGCGAGCCTCGTCCCGTTCGGGATCGGCCGCGTCGTCGATCTGCAATTGAAGGGCTGGGCCTATATCCATGCGTGAGAAGCCTCGTGCGCCCGGCACGACGCTATCCAGGCGAGCGCTGCTGATGGCCGCGCCGGCGGCCCTTGTCCCTCCGCGCGCAAGCCGCGCGCAGGGCGGCGATCCCGCCTGGCCGCCGGTGTTAGAGGCCGGCCGCAGCCAGTTTACCGTCGTGCGGCCTCGCGCAACGATGCCGCAGCTCAGGCTTCAGGACCTGCACGGAAAAGACGTTGTGCTGACGGCGCGGCCGGGCCGGATCACGCTCGTCAACTTCTGGGCGACGTGGTGCGCGGCCTGCCGGCTCGACCTGCCTGTGCTCGCAAGCCTCGCGGGATCGCGGCCGGATCGGCTCGACGTTGTCGCGATCTGCACCGATACGAAGGACCTGCGCAAGATCCGCGCGTTCCTCGGCGGTCTCGCCGTGCAAAACCTCGCCTGCTACGTCGATGCGTATGACACGATGGAAGCCTCAGCCTCGGCCTTCACGCTCGTCGGCATGCCTGTGACCTATCTGGTCGGCGCGAGCAACCACGTCGAGGGTTACATCACCGGCGCACCCGACTGGCTCTCGCCGGCGGGCGCGCGGTTGCTGCAATTCTATCGCGAGCAAGCCTGATCCGCTCAATTCGGATGCCACCAGCGGCCACCGATGACCACGCCCTCGGAGGCGATCTTGCGATCGCCGATCAGGTGCTCGCCGACGACGTCCTCATAGTCGAACTGGCCCTGCCTGACCGAAATCAGCGTGGCGTCGCCGACGCAGCCCGGCTTGAGGCTGCCGAGCTCGGGGCGGCGCAGCGCCATCGCCGCGTTCACCGTCGAAGCGGCGACCACATCGGACAGCTCCATGCCCATGCACAGGAACTTCGACATGGTCGTGACCTGGTCGAAGGCCGGGCCATCGATGCAGAGCTGATGGATGTCGGAGGAGATCGTGTCCGGATAGAAGCCGTTGGCGAGCATCGCGCGCGCGGTCTTGAAGGCAAACGAGCCCTTGCCGTGGCCGATGTCGAACAGCACGCCGCGCTCGCGCGCATCCAGCACCGCCTTCTTCACCGTGCCCTGCGCCGTCGCCGGCGTGTTGGGGAAAGGGCGGAACGCATGGGTCAGCACGTCGCCGGGCCGCAGGCGCGCCAGCACGTCCTCATAGCTCGGCGGCGGATGATCGATATGCGCCATCAGGGGCATGCCGACCTCGTTCGCGACCTCGAGCGCGATGTCGAGCGGCACGGCCCCCGACGTGCCCGAGGAGTGCAAGCCCACGCGCACCTTGATGCCGACGATGAGATCGCGGTTGGCATCCGCCACCTTGGCCGCCTCGATCGGATTCATCAGCCGCAACTCCTCGCTCTCACCCACCATGATCCGGTGCGAGAAGCCGAAGATGCCGGCATGCGAGACGTGCAAATAAGCGAGGATGCGGACCTGGCTCGGCTCGATCACGTGCTTGCGGAAGCCGGCAAAGTTGCCGGGCCCCGCGCTGCCGGTGTCGACCGCCGTGGTGACGCCGGAGAGGCGGCAGAATTCCTCGGCATCGATGCCGAGCGAGGTGCCGCCCCAATAGACATGGGTGTGGAGATCGATCAGCCCCGGCGTCACGATGTAGCGTGACACGTCGCGCACCTCCGTGCCCGGATCCGCCTTGAGCCCGCCGCCGATCGCAGCGACCTTGCCGCCGGCAAAGCCGACATCGGTCACGGCGTCGAGCTTCTGGGACGGGTCGACCACACGGCCGCCGCGCAGGATCAAGTCGAAAGGCATTGTCGTCTCCGGATGGGCAGTGAGGCGTGGCTAGCAGGTCAGCCGGGCCAGCAAGGAAGGAAGGAAGCCGTTCGCTTCTAGCAATTTTTGCGCCGATGGACCCGCCAAATAGCGGCCAATGCCCATGACAAAATGGCGATCCCGGGATGACTCGAACATCCGACCTACGGTTTAGGAAACCGCCGCTCTATCCGGCTGAGCTACGGGACCGCGGAACCCGCGGGAGGCGGGTTTCGACCCCTCTTAGCAGAGCAGGATTGGGATCGCCAGTCGCCAGACGGGGTCAGCGATGCGCCGCGCCGATGGTCGTCAAACTGCGTTAGGGGTGTACCATGGTCCCAGCCCAAAACCGGGTCCAGGAGCCGGCACCATGATCGAGGGCATCAGTGCCATCACACTCGGCACCCATGACATGGCGCGCGCCGTGCACTTCTACCGTTCGCTCGGGTTCGAACTCCTGTATGGCGGCGAGGCCGCTGCATTCACCAGCTTTCGCGCCGGGACCGGCTATCTCAACCTGACCGCACAACCGGACGACAAGCACTGGTCCTGGTGGGGGCGCGTCATCTTCTACGTCGCCGATGTCGACGGGACCTACGAGCGCGCCCGCGCAGCCGGTTGGCAGCCATCGAGCACGCCTCGCGATGCGGAATGGGGTGAGCGCTACTTCCATCTCACCGACCCCGACGGCCACGAGCTCAGTTTCGCGCGTCCGTTGTCCTGACCGAATAAGTCACACCCGCTGACGTTCCCAACGCGCAAGTAGCGCTCTCTCAGCCGCCGTGGCAAGCTCGGCGCGGTTGCCTCAAGCGAGAATTGTATCTGGGTTCTAACGAGGGAGGACGACCATGGTAACCTATGTCGTGCTGGGAAACTTCACTGATCAGGGAGCCCGCAACGTCAAGGACTCGCCGAAGCGGGCCGACGCCTTCAAGGAGATGGCCAAGACGTTCGGAGTGACCGTGAAAGAGATCGTCTGGACGCAGGGACGATATGACGTTGTAACCGTTCTCGAGGCTCCAGATGAGGCTGCCGCGATGTCGCTCAGCCTTAGTCTCAGCGCACTCGGCAATGTCCGCACCGAAACGCTGCGCGCGTTTTCGGCGGCAGATATGACAAAGATCGTCGGCAAGATGCTCTGACGCTCAAGCCCGCGCGAGCGCACTGGACCCGGGATGGCAATCCCGGGAATAGGCCTCTCATGCCCTGATATTGTTCTCGCGCACCACCTTGCCCCAATAGGCGACCTGCTTGTCGAAGAAGGTCTTGAAGGCGGCGCCGTCCTCGAGCAGCAGCGTCATGTGCTGGGTCTCCTTGAGCTGGGCTGCGGTCGCGGGTTCGCTCAGGATCTCCCTGGACGCCGTCGCCATGGCGGCGACGATCTCAGGCGGCGTGCCCGCGGGCGCGAAGATGCCCCACCAGGCCAGCGTCTCGAAGTCCGGAAAGCCCGCCTCGATCGCGGTCTGCGTATCGGGCAGCGCCGGCAGCCGCTCGCGGCCGAGCTGCAGGATCGGACGCAGCATGTTGGAGCCGAGCTGGGCTGCGACCAGCGCCGCCGATCCCGCGATCAGATCGACATGGCCGCCGAGCACGTCGTTCATCGCGGGGCCGCCGCCGCGATAGGGCACGTGCATGATCTCGACCCCGGCCTTGTTGCCGAGCACGGTCATGGCGAGATGGCCGAGCGTGCCGATGCCGACGGAGGCGTATTTCACCGCGCCGGGCGTCGCCTTGCAGGCCGCGACCACGTCGGCAAAACTCTTGTAGGGACGGCCGGCGCCGGCGGCGATCACGTAAGGCGCGGTGCCGACGAGCAGCACCGGCATCAGCTCGCGCTCGACATCGACCGGCGGCTTGTCGAGGATGGACGGGATCACCGCGTGGGAATCGAAGGTGACCAGGAACGTCGCGCCGTCCGGCGGGCTCTTGGCGACCTGCGCGGCGCCGAGCGCGCCGGCGGCGCCCGACTTGTTCTCGACCACGACGATGCGGCCAAGCTTGGTTTGCAGATTGCTCTGGAGCAGCCGCGCCATCGCGTCGGTCGAGCCGCCCGGCGGAAACGGCACGACCAGGGTGATCTTGCCGGCCTGCGCCGCCGCGGGCGCCATCGTTAGGATTGCGGGCGCTGCCAGCAGCGCCCGTCGTGTGATCGTCATGGTCCCCTCCCTTGTGTTTCCGCGCCCGGCTTTTGCTCTTTGGCGCTTAGGTCGTCCCGAAACCCGACCCGGGTTTTCTGTATTCTGGCCGCGGTGGACTGAAGATGTCCAGCACGCGAGCGCCCTCGGGGCCGGCGCGCATGGTGTGCGGCACATTGCCCGGCGTGCGCCAGAAGTCGCCCTTCTTCACGGGGATCTCCTCATCGCCCTGGACGCGGATGGCGGAGCCGTCGAGCAGCACGCCCCATTGCTCCTCGGGATGGTGGTGCAGCGTACCCTGCGCGTGCGGCGCCAGCGTCACCACCGACAGCATCGCCTGCTCGCCGGAGAAGATGCGCGTGGTCACCCCCGCCGCAAGCTCGCGGAACAGCCCGTCGCTGGCGTCGTCGAGATTGTGGAACTCTTCCTTCTGGCTCACGCCATCCTCCCCTTCGTTCGTGCCGATCAGGACTTGCCATAGGAGCCCTGATAGCGGCCCTCGCGGATCGCCTTCAGCGTCTCCTCCTCGCGCGCGACCTGGGCGCGCACGGCTTCCAGCAGCGCCGCCGCACCAGCCGCGGGAAACGACACCACGCCGTCCTCGTCGCCGACCACGATGTCGCCGGGCGAGATCACGCTGCCGCCGACCGTAACAGGCACATTGATCTCGCCGGGGCCGTTCTTGTAGGGGCCGCGATGGATCACCGCGCGGGCATAGCAGGGGAAGTCATCAGCCGCGAACGCCGCGACATCGCGGATCGCGCCGTCGATGACGTAGCCTTCGGCTTTGCGCCATTGCGCGATGTTCTTCATGATCTCGCCGACCAGCGCGCGGGTCTCGTCGCCGCCGCCATCGACCACGATGACGTCGCCGGGACCGACCAGATCGAGCGCGCGGTGGATGGCGAGATTGTCGCCGGGCCGGGTGCGCACCGTGAAGGCCGTGCCCACCAGCTTGCCGCCGCGATGATAGGGTTTCAGCCCCACCGCACCCGGCAAGCGGGCGAGGTTGTCTGAAATGACGGAGGTCGGCGCACCTCGAAAGCCCTCGATGATGTCGGCCGGCGGCTTCGGCACGCTGTTGGCTGCGATCGTGATGGTCATGTCCCAAAATCCTTCCGTAGTTTTCTCACTCGGCGTGCGCCCGCGCCTTCGCCGGCCAGATCCGGAAGGCGCGCCCCTCCTTCATCCACGCCGCGCGCTCGTCGCGCAACAGCGTGCGGCGCACTTTTCCGGAATCATCGCGCGGCGGGGCGCTGACGATCTCGAAACTCTCGGGCTGCTTGTAGCGGCTGAGCCTGTCCTTCAAGAACTCCGCCATGCCGTCGGCGATAACCTGGCCGTCCGCATCCAGCTCCGGCTCGATGATGGCATGCACGCGCTGGCCCAATTCCGGATCAGGCAATCCCACCACCACGCAGGAGCGCACGCCGGGGCAGGCGGAGACGGCGGCCTCGACTTCGGCCGGATAGATGTTGGCGCCGCCGCGCAGCACCATGTCGGCGAGGCGGTCGCCGAGATAGAGATAGCCTTCCGCATCCAGCCTGCCGATATCGCCGAGCGATTCCCAGCCGTCGGCGCGCCGCTTCGGCTCGGCGCCGAGATAGTGATAGGTGGCGTCCTTGCCGTCATTGTTGAGGAAATAGATCTCGCCGGTCTCGCCCGGCGCGACGTCGTTGCCGTCCTCGCCGATGATGCGCAGGCGCGCCATCTCGCCGATCTTGCCGACCGAGCCCTTGTGGGTCAGCCATTCCGTGCCTGATATGATGCAGGAGCCTTGCCGCTCGGTGCCGCCCCGCTCGGGCCCGAGCCAGGCGATCCAGTTCTCCTTCAGCCAGGGCGGCATCGGAGCCGCCATGTGAAACACGGTCTGAAGGCTCGACACATCGTAGGCGTTGCGCACGTTCTCAGGCAGCGCCCAGATCCGGTGCATCATGGTCGGCACGAAATTGACCCACTGCACGCGCTCGCGTTCGATCAGCCGCAGCGTCTCCTCGGCGTCGAACTTGACGAGGCCGGTGAGCTGGCCGCCGGCGAACAGCGCGGTGTGCGACACGATGAACGGCGCATTGTGGTAGAGCGGGCCGGGATTGAGCAGCGAGACCCCGAAGGGGATGTTGAGCGCCGGCGCGGCGACGGTGTCGGTCACCGCCGGGTGATGATCGAGGATCACTTTCGGGCGGCCGGTCGAGCCGCCTGAGGTCATGGCCTTCCAGTAGCGCGCCACCGGGGGCGTCAGCGGCTCGTCCGAAAATCCTTCCGGCACGAAATCCGCAGGCAGACGGTTCGGCGCGTTCCAGTCGGCCTCGCCGCCGACCACCAGCGCAGGCTTGAGGATGTCGAGCACCGCGGCGGCTTCGCCGCGCGGCAACCGCCATGACAGCGAGGTCGGTGTCGCCCCGCACTTCCAAATCGCAAACGAGGTCTCGAAGAATGCATTACCGTTGGGAAGACCGATCGCGACGAAATCGCCGGGCTTGACGCCCTTGGCCGCAAATGCCCGCGCGCGCCGGTTGGCGCCGCGCTCGAGCTCGTCCCATGTCAGCGTATCCTGCCCGTGGCGGACGGCGATCGTGCCTTGGGGTTTGCGCTCAGCGTACCAGCGCGGCACGTCGGACAGGGGCAGCAGCATCAGGCGTTTCCACTTCGTCTTCTTGGCGGCGCCTCGGGGTGAGACGCTCGCGGTGCGAAGTGTAACAGCCGGAGCCGGAGCTTCAAGGCAGCGGCGTCAGCGCTCGGCGCCGCAGCCCGGAATATCGAACAGGGCCGCGAGCCCGCATTTCGAGGTCAGCATCTTGTCGCCGTCATGACCGACGCCGGGAACGTCCCAGACCCGGTGGTTTGGCGTACCGTGATCGCGCTTGGCCATCGCGTCCACGTAAGCGTGGCCGCGGGCGTAACGATAAGGCCCCTGCGCCTCCGCCATGCAGCTCTTGTCCAGCGCGGAATGCTTCGGGTTGGTGTCGAGCGTGCCAAGCAGATAGATCACCTCGCGCTCGACATAGCGCTGCTCGAGCGCCGCCGGCGTCGCGTCGGCGAGATAGGGCGGCCGGTCGCCCATGCCGTATTTCCAGTTGTTGTAGCCCGGACAGGACGCGGCAATTGCGGGCACCGGCCGGTCGGCGCTGAAATAGGCATAGGACGAGGGGTTGGCGACGACATAGCGGACGTCGATGTGCTGGCGCGACAGCGCCGTCTCGCCCTTGCCGGCGATGGCATAGCGTTGCACGACCTGTCCGCCGCCGGAATGGCCGGCAACCACGACCTGCTTCAGGTTCGGAAAGATGCGCCGGTCGGCGAGTCTTGCGAGGATCGCATCGAGCGCCTCGAACGAGGAGACCGGATTGGGCGCAAGCGCAGCATCGCCGCCCTCCCATCCCTCCAGCGACCAGCGCAGCGTGTCCTCCGTCAGCTTGTGCGCTTCGATATCGATCTCGGCGAGAAACTGCGGCACGATCATCAGTGCGGCCTTGCCGTCGTCGCCCGCCGCGGCCTGCGCGTTGTTGGCCGATATGTAATATTCGTCGGCGTTGCGCAGGCGTCCGTGCAGCACGATGACGGCGCGCGAGATCGCGGGCTGGGGCATCGACCAGTCGCGGGAGAGGTAGAGCCGCAGCGTTCCCCGGCCGCCGACCGAGAGCCGTGCATCCCCGATCGCCTTCACCGGCTTGCGGTTGGGCGCATCTTCGTCCGCTGCAAAGGCATGGCCGCAGATCAGCACCAGGACGAGTGCGGCAAGACAGGCCAGCGCTCTCATGACGAACATTCCCCATCGCCTCCGAATGGATAGAACTCTAAGCGCATGACGTGCCGTACGGCTGTGACTCCCGCGCCACGTCAAGCAAAAAATGTCAGCATTGCAGTCATGAAATTCCCGAGTTCCATGGGTGACAAGCCGGCGATAAAGAGGCAAAAATTGGCCCGACTCAGTTCGGGTTGAGTTTTGCAAGGAATGCTCTCGTAGAATGTGGTCCGTGTTTGCATCGCGTCGTGCGGCGCTTCTCGTTGCTGCAGCAGGATTTTTTCTGCTGACGCACGCGCATGCCCAGGCGCAATGGTGGAAGCGCGCGCCTGTCGACTTCGAGGAATGCGCTGATGCCGCCGAGAAGGCCACGACCAAGGCCGAGAAAACGGCGGCGCTTGCGGATTGCAACGCCAAGTTCGCCGGACGCCGCAAGCCGGGCGGCGGCTACTCCTATTACGACTTCCTCCAGGACCGCACCTTCGATATCGCAGGTCCCAACCCGACGCCGGAAGAGCAGAAGAAGATCGACGAAGCCTACACCGCCTATCTCGCCAGTCAGCGCCGCAGCAATGAAGCGGCCCAGGCCACCGCGCGTCAGCAGCGCGAGCAGCAGGAACAACAGGTGCAGCAGCTCCAGCAGGTCGCGCTGCGGACCGACGTCGAGCGCGTGCCTGTCCCGGTCGAGCGGCCGAAGGTGCAGCAGGCCGTGGGCCCGAGACCAAAGGGCGCGCCCTGCACCAAGGGCTCGTTCTCCTGCGAATGGCCGCGGCTGTCGGAAAGCCTGAACGATCTGAAGAAGCTGTTCAGCCCGACGCCGAGCAAGCCGGCGAAGAAGGGGTGAGCTTCTCGCACTGACCGTAGGGTGGGCCAAGGCGCGCGCTTCGCGCCCCGTGCCCACCATTCCGGCAAGAAGGAAGATGGTGGGCACGCTTCGCTTTGCCCACCCTACATCCTCAGTTCGGCTGCTTCTTCTTGCTGCGCTTCGGTTTGACCACCGGCGCATCCGCCGGCGCTGTCGCCGGTGAACTGCCCAACTGCGACCTGCTCTCCTGCAATCGCCTGTCATAACCGGGAGAGTTCATGACCGTCGGCGGCCGGGCTTCCGCAAACGTGGACGCGCCGCAGAGCACGGCCAGTGCGAATCCGATCATCAAGAAACGCCTCATCGTTGCTCCTCCGGTCGCGCGGCATGCACTCAGGCGCTACCCGCGAATCTGCTGCGGCGTCAGCCCGGGAGGGCCGTTGCCGGCGACTTCAGCTTCCTTGATCAGCGCAACAATGCGGCGCATCAGCGGCACATTGACATTGCTCTGCTCGGCAAGCGCGATGACCGCGCCCTGGAGATAGTCGATCTCGGTCTTGCGGCCCTGCTTCAGGTCCTGCCACATCGAAGAGCGCGCCTCGGGATCGATCTTCATGGTCCGCCCCAGGATCGCGTTGAAGATCATGTCGGGCAATCTCAGCAATGTCGGCGTCCAGTTCAGCGGGATCGGCGTCGCGGAGACCGGATTGATGCCGGCGGCCTTCATCGCAGCCAACCCCTCTGCCATCTGTTCGGCGAACAGTTTTCGCCAGTTGCGGCTTGCCAGTTGCGCGGCGAGCGGCATGTCCGACAATGCGCTGAGCGCGTTGTTCAGGTTGATGATCAGCTTGCCCCATTGCACGCCGGTGATGTCGCGGCTCGCGCGCATCGACAGACCGGGCACCGAGAGCGCCGCGGCCGTGTTCTCGGCGTCCTCTCCGACATGGATGTCGCCGGAAGTCGAGCGGTGGAAGCGCCCCTCGCCCATCGCGATCACGTTGAACGGCACCATGCCGGCGAGCACGCGCCGGCCGCCGAGGCGCTCGCGCAGCACCGCGACATTGCCGACGCCGTTCTGAAGCGAGACGATGACAGTGTCCTGCGGCGCGTGCTGCGCGATCTGGTCCGCGACATCGGCGGTGTCGGCGCTCTTCACGGTCACCAGCACGATGCCGGCACTATGGAAGATCGCGGGATCCTCCGACAGCGCGAGCTGGCCGGCCCCGAGCTTCTTCTCGGAGCCGTCGAAATCGGTCAGCCGCAGGCCGAACCGCTCGATCTCGGTCTTCACCCGCGGCCGCACCAGCAGCGCGACGCGACCGCCGGCAGCCGCCAGCATGCCGCCGACGAAACAGCCGATGGCGCCCGCGCCGGCCACCACGATCGGTCGATCCGCAACCACCTGACCTCAACTCCCTGAATGACCGGCCTTCGATAGCAGAGCCGGGGGCCTCGCGGCTACGGCGCATCCGCCTTGTAACGGTCATGAGAGCCCCATATGTTTTCGCCCCGGGGGGCTTGTCAGCGGCGAGCGCTCGCCGAACGGGAACGGCAAACTCGCCGAACGAGAACGCCAAAGGAGAGCACCATGGGTCTACTCGACGTCCTCAACGGCATGCAGAACGGCCCGCACGGATCGCGCACGGGCGAGCAACCATCCTCCGGCGGCATGTCGCCGATGACCATGGCGCTGCTCGGCCTGCTCGCCTGGAAGGCATTCAAGCATCTGACGGCGGGCCAGCCGGGCGACGCGCCTGCCCCGCAGCAGCGCTCACCGCTGCCGGCTCCGACGCCTGTCAATACGGGCAACGCCACGCTTCCCGGAGGGAGCGGCGGCGGTCTCGGCGATCTGCTCAAAGGCGGCCTCGGCGGTCTGCTCGCGGGCGGCGCGGCCGGCACCGTGCTGAGCGGCGGGCTCGGCGATCTCCTCAATCAGCTCCAGCAGGGCGGCCACGGTGAGACCGCGAATTCGTGGGTCGGCAAGGGCCAGAACAAGCCGATCGCGCCCGGCGATCTCGCCAGCGCACTCGGCGCGGACCAGATCGAGAGCCTGTCCGCCCAGAGCGGCCTGTCGCGCGAGGAGCTGCTCTCCGGCCTCAGCCAATATCTGCCGCAGGTGATTGACCACCTGACGCCGGATGGACGGCTGCCGACCGAGAACGAACTCTCGGGCAGAATTTAGTCAAGATTGATCTGCGCATTCTCGGGAAGGGGAGCATTGTCATGAGCATGGGCGGCCTGTTGTGGATCATCGTCGTCGGCTTCATCGCCGGTCTCATCGCGCGCTGGCTCGCGCCGGGGCCGAACAATCCGAGCGGCTTCATCCTCACCACCATCCTCGGCATCGCCGGTGCGTTTCTGGCGACGTTCGTCGGCCAGGCGATCGGGCATTACGGCGCGGACCAGGGCGCCGGCTTCATCATGGCCACGATCGGCGCGGTGGTGGTGCTGTTCATCTGGCACCGGCTGGTGGCGAGCGGCGTGATCAAGGGGTAGCCACCGTCATTCCGGGGCGCGCAACGCGCGAACCCGGAATCTCGAGATTCCGGGTTCGATGCTAACGCATCGCCCCGGAATGACGTCGTGTAGAGTCACGCAATCAAATGCATGCCAGCGTCCATGCGCACGACCTCGCCGGTCATGTTGCTGGAGGCCGGCATCGCCAGGAAGCAGACGAGCTGCGCGATGTCGTCGGCGGTTGACGCGACCTTCAGCGGCACCTTCGCCACCACGCTGTCGCGCACCTGCTTTGCGCCGGCCTCGCCGCGGCCCTTGGTGAACCAGGGCGTGTCGATATAGCCGGGGCATACCGTGTTGACGCGGATCAGGGGCGCCAGCGCGCGCGACAGCGACAGCGTCATCGTGTTCAGCGCGCCCTTGCTCGCGGCATAGGCGATCGACGAGCCGACGCCGCTGATGCCGGCGACCGACGACACGTTGACCACCGCCGACGGCCGCCCCGACGCCTTCGCGCCGGCTTCCAGCAGGCTGCGCGCCGCGCGCACCATCTGGAACGGGCCGATGGTGTTGACGCCGTAAAGGCGCTGGAAATCTTCCGCCGACAATCCGTCGAGATCGGCATGGGCGACATGCTTGGTGGTGCCGGCATTGTTGACGAGCACGTCGAGCCGGCCCCAGCCGCTGGCTGCCGCAACGATCTTGCGGCAATCCTCATCCTTGGAAACGTCGCCCTGGGCGACCAGGACTTCCGCAGCGCCCGCGTTGCGGCAGAGCTCTGCCGTGGCCTCGGCTTCCTTCTGGCTCGACGAATAGTTGATGACGAGCCGCGCCCCGCTCCGTGCGAGAATTTCCGCGGTCGCTGCGCCAAGTCCGGATGCGGACCCCGTCACGATTGCGCATAAGCTGTCTTTGGCCATCCGGATTTCCTTCCCCTGTATCTGATGCAAGCCTTGGGTCGCTGGCCCTGTTTAGCGAGTTTGCCGCACCCTGCAAATCGAGCAAACTCCGCTAAGCGGAATTAGTCCAGATCGGTTCTCGCGCCCATGCCGGTGCCGCAGATGGGCTTGCGATCAACGCTTGTCAGGGCCATGGCTTTTTCAGATCATCGGGCGCAAGAAGAGACCGCGCGCCGGCTTGACTTGGCGGGACGCGCCAATGGCAAAGCACGGGGAACGCTGTGGCGGAGAGTGACAATATCGTCGTCGAGACCGCGGAGAAAATCTTCGCCGATCTCGCCGACCCGCAGACCATCAACAACGACAAGAAGGATTCCTGGCGGGCGCCGCTGTGGCAGGCGCTGAGCGAGGCCGGACTGCCGCTGTCCTGGGTGCCGGACGATCTCGGCGGCTCCGGCGCAAGCCTTGCCGACGGCTTTGCGCTGCTCAACGCGGCCGGCCGCTTCGCGGTCGCGGTGCCCCTCGCCGAGACCATGCTGGCGGGCTGGCTGCTCGCGCAGGCCAGGATCGCCTCGCCCGAAGGCGAGATTACGGTCGTCCCGGCGAGCCCGAAGGATCGCGTCACGCTCGATGCCGACGGCGCGCTCTCCGGCCGGGCCCGCGGCGTGCCCTTTGCCAAGGCCGCGAAACATTTTGCCGTGCTGGCGCATGGCAAGGACGGCGCCGTGATCGCACTGGTCGATGCCAGCAAGGGCCGGATCGAATCCGGCCTCAATGTCGGCTACGACCACAGCGACACCGTCACGCTCGACAAGGCCCAGCCAATCACCATCAAGCCGGCGCCGAAGGGCTTTGACCAGACCGCCCTGATGCTGATGGGCGGCGTCGCGCGCAGCCTCCAGATCGCGGGCGCGCTGGAAGCGATGCTCGACATCTCCGTGCGCTACTCCAACGAGCGCGTCGCCTTCGAGAAGAAGATCTCGAAATTCCAGGCGGTGCAGCACAATCTCGCACGCCTTGCCGGCGAATCCGCCGCAGCGCTCGCGGCCGCAACCTCCGCGGCCGACGCCATCGCAAACGCAAAGTCGTTCAACGACGAGGTCTACCTGGAGGCCGCCTCGGCAAAGATCCGTTGCGCGGAAGCCGCCGAAAAAGGCGGTGCCATCGCGCACCAGGTCCATGGCGCGATCGGCTTCACCATGGAGCACATCCTGCACCGCTATTCGCTGCGGGCGCTGGCCTGGCGCGACGATTTCGGTTCGGAAAGCCACTGGGCCGTCGAGCTCGGCAAGCTGGTCGCAAGGCGCGGCGCCGACGAACTGTGGCCGCTCGTAGCTTCGCGTTGATCGGGAGACGAAACACATGACCGCTGCCCTCCGTTTCGATCCGATCCGCCTGCCCGAGAAGTGCGAGCAATTGCGCAAGGAAGTGCGCGCGTTCCTCGCCGAGGAAATCGCCGCCGGCACTTTCGATCCGCACAAGCCCAACCGCGAAGACACCGACGCGCCGGAATTTTCCCGCCGGGTCGGCGCCAAGGGCTGGCTGGGCATGACCTGGCCGAAGAAATATGGCGGCCAGGAGCGCTCGTTCCTCGAACGCTACGTGGTGACCGAGGAGATGCGCGTGGCGAATGCGCCGACGCGACGCTTCTTCGTCGCCGACCGCCAGAGCGGGCCGGTGCTGCTGAAATACGCCCCTGAACACATCAAGATGGAGATCTTGCCGCGCATCTGCCGCGGCGAGATCTGCTTTGCGATCGGCATGAGCGAGCCGAATTCCGGCTCGGACCTGTTCGCGGCGAAGACCCGCGCGACCAAGACCGACGGCGGCTATCTCATCAACGGCACCAAGATCTGGACCTCGTCGGCGCATATCGCCGACTACATGATCGCGATCTTCCGGACCTCGCCGCCGACCAAGGAGAACCGCCGTCACGGCCTGACGCAGTTTTTGGTCAAGATGAAGCAGCCGGGCATCGAGGTGAACCCGATCGGCCAGATCACCGGCCAGTACGAGTTCAACGAGGTCGTCTTCACCGACTTCTTCGTCCCTGACGATCACGTGCTCGGCGAGGTCGACGGCGCCTGGAAGCAGGCGACGAGCGAGCTTGCCTACGAACGTTCGGGCCCCGAGCGCTTCCTGGAAACGTACTATGTGCTCACCGAGCTGGTCCGCGCGGTCGGTCCCAATCCGGACACGCGCAGCGCCGAAGGCATCGGCCGGCTGGTGGCACAGCTTCACACCATGCGGCGCATGTCGGTCTCCGTCGCCGGCATGCTGCAAGCCGGCAAGGAGCCGGTGGTGGAAGCCTCCATCGTCAAGGACATCGGCACGGTCTGGGAGCAGCAGCTTCCGCATCGCGTGCGCGATCTCGCCGCTTTCGTCGAGGAGACCGCGACCAACCGCGAGACGCTGGAGCGGCAGCTCGACTTCGCCATCAAGACCGCACCGAAACTCACCATCCAGGGCGGCACCACCGAGGTGCTCCGCGGCATCATCGCGCGCGGACTTGGCTTGCGCTAGTCGCGCGGACTTGGCTTGCGCTAATTCAATCGAGGACCATCATGAGCACGTATACAGATATCGGCGTCGAGAAGGTCGGGCACGTCGGCACCATCGAGATCCGCCGTCCGCCGCTCAACTTCTTCGACATCTCGCTGATCAACCAGATCGCGGACGCGCTCGACGAGTTCGACCGCGACATCGAGATCCGCGCCTCGGTGCTCTCGGCGCAGGGCAAGGCGTTCTGCGCCGGCGCCAATTTTGGCGACCCTGCGCGACAAGCCCAGGAAGCGCGCGCGGCCGAGAAGAAGAGCGACCCGGCCGACAACCTTGGCCCGATCAGCCATCTCTACATCCAGGCCGTGCGCATCTTCCGCGCCAAGAAGCCGATCGTCGCCGCCGTGCAGGGCGCGGCGATCGGCGGCGGCCTGGGCCTTGCGGTGTCCGCGGACTTCCGCGTCACCTGCCCCGAAGCACGCTTCTCCGCGAACTTTACAAAACTCGGCTTCCACCCCGGCTTCGGCCTGACCGTGACGCTGCCGGAGCTGATCGGCAAGAACAACGCCGAGCTGATGTTCTACACCAGCCGCCGCGTCACCGGCGAAGAAGCGGTCAAATGGGGCCTCGCAAACGAGCTGGTGCCGCAAGACCAGGTGAAGTCGGCCGCGATGAAGCTCGCCGGCGAGATCGCCGAGTGCTCGCCGCTCGGCCTGCTGTCGACGCGCGCGACGATGCGCGCCAGCCTCGCCGACCGCGTCATGGCCGCCACCAACCACGAGCTCGCCGAGCAGACCCGCCTGCGCGCGACGGAAGATTTCAAGGAGGGTGTGAAGGCGACGGAAGAACGGCGCGCGGCGAATTTCAGGGGGCGGTGATTGCCTCTCGCCGCATCATTCGGGCGCTTCCACAAACTCTCCTGTCGTCCCGGCGCAGGCCGGGACCCATAACCCCAGGGAGAGGTTATGGCGCGAGACTGGTAACCACGAATCTTCGCCAAACTGCTTCCTGTGGTTATGGGTCCCGGCCTGCGCCGGGACGACACTGGTAATTTGGCTGCCTACTTCCGCCCCACCACCAGCGCATCCACGATCGTCACGCCCTGCCCTTCGGCGTGCACCAGCACCGGGTTGAGCTCGATCTCCGCGATGTCCCTCGCATGCCGCGCGGCGAGCACGGAGACGTCCGCGATCAATTGCGACAGCGCCGCAACGTCGGCCTTCGCCGCTCCGCGAAAACCGTTCAGCAATGGCGCCGCCTTCAATCCCTTGAGCATCGCGCCCGTCTCCTCCGCACTCACGGGCGCCGGGCGATAGGCGACGTCACGGAACAGCTCGGTGGTGATCCCACCGAGACCCACCATCACCATCGGGCCAAAGGTCTCGTCCGTCATCGTGCCGACGATGATCTCGACGCCCTGCTTCGCCATCGGGCCGACCAGCACGCCCTGGATCACCGCCTCCGGCCGGTGCTTGCGCGCATTGCCCAGCAGCGCCTCGAACGCCAGAAACACCTCGCCCTTGGCGGCGATGTTGACGCGCACGCCGCCGATCTCGCTCTTGTGCGCGATGTCGGGCGACTGGATCTTCATCACCAGCGGGAAGCCGACGCGGGCGACCGCTTCATCGAGCCCGGCCTTGTCCTTCACCAGCACTTCGTCCGGCAGCGCGATGCCGGCGGCGCGCAGCAACGCCTTGCTGTCGGCCTCTGACAGAACCGGCGAGGTCAGATGCGCGGAGAGATCGCGCGACGGCAACCGCGCCTCGTCCGCGGGCTTCGGTAGCTCGAAACGGGCGTAATCCACGAGTTGCCGCATCGCGACGCCGGCATGGGACAGGCCGGAGAGCACGACGACGCCGGATTTGGCAAGCTCGCGCCGTGCGAAGTCGGACGGCACCGTGTAGGAATAGAACAGCACCGGCTTGTGCTGCGCCGCCAGCACCGGCGTCAGCTCCTCCTCCCTGAAGGGCTTGCGCATCTCGCTCGACAGCGACAGCACGACCAGGATCGCGTCGACCTCGTCCGAGGCCGTGAGCAGATCGACGCTCTTCTGGAGACCGCCCGACGTGACGCCCTGCGCGGTGACGTCGATCGGATTGCGCGCGGTGCCGTAGGACGGCATCAGCGTCTTGATCTCCGCCTGGACCGGTTCGGACAATTCCGGCACCTGCAAGCCCCGCAGCGCCACCGCATCCGCGCCCCAGATGCCGGCGCCGCCGGAGACCGTGACCACCGCAACGCGATCGCCCTTCGGCAACGGGTTGCTAGCCAGCACGGCGGCAATCGTCAGCGCCTCGTCGAGATCGTTGGAGACGATGAAGCCGTATTTCGCGAACACCGCGTCATACGCCGCCGACCAGCCGGCCATGCTCGCGGTATGCGAGGCCGCGGCGCGCTGGCCTGCGCCGGAGCGGCCGACTTTCGTGACGATGACGGGCTTCTTCACCTCCGCGGCGCGGCGCGCCGCCGTAAGAAACTTGTCAACGTCGCGGATGCCTTCGATGAACAGCAGGATCACGTCGGTCGAGGAATCCTGCACTAGGTAATCGAGGAATTCGCCGGCGCCGAGATCGGATTCGTTGCCGGCGCTGACGACGTAGCTCACGGCGACACCGAGCGCCCGGGCGCGGTGATAATAGGCAAAGCCGATGCCGCCGCTCTGCGCGACGATGCCGATTCGTCTTTGCGTGGCGACGAGCGGCACCACACCCGGCTTGACGTCCACGGCCGGGCTGAACGTCGCCGCCACGCGCTGCATCTGGCTGAAAAAGCCCTCCGCGTTGGGGCCGGAGATCCGCATGCCCGTGCGCTTGGCCAGCGCCGCGATCGCATCCTGCATCGCCGCACTGTCGCCGCCCTCCTCCGCAAAGCCGGAGGAGATGATGACGGCGTTCCTGACGCCGGCGACGGCGCATTGCTCGAGCGCAGGCAGCACGGCACGGGCGGGAATGATGACGACGGCGAGATCGATCGGCGCACCGATCTCCGCGATCGACTTGTAGCAGGCGAGCCCGTCGATCTCGGCGTAGTTCGGGTTCACCGGATAGATCTTTCCGGGATACTCGTTCTTGCGCAGCATCGCGAGCAGCCGCCCGGGAATCTTCTCATGATCGCGCGAGGCGCCGATCAGCGCGATGCTGGCGGGCGAAAAGAAGCTGTCGAGCGGATGGGACATTGGGAGGCGAGTCCTTTTTCTTGTTCTAGCTCATTCTCTCCGTCATGGCCGGGCTTGTCCCGGCCATCCACGCCTCGCCTCTGGCACCGACGATCAAGAACGTGGATGCCCGGGAAAAGCCCGGGCATGACGACTGAACAAGCTGCTCGCTCACGCATTGAGCCGGAACGTCACTCCGCCCAGCAAGAACTCGTTGCCAGCCACCGCGTGGCCTTTCGCCCTCGCCGCGTGCAGCACACTCGCAACATCAGCGACCCGAAACTCCAGCGCGCTCATGATCTCGCTAGGCCCCTTCACGAAACGAAAAGTTGCGTTGGGCAGCCTCAGCTCGGCATCGCTCGGCGCAACCCCGATGATCCCGCCCCAGTGCTCCGCCAGCCCCGCTGGATCCGGGCTCTGCATCTCCACCGCTGTCAACGCCTGCGTCACATCCTTGCGGATGAATTTCTGCCAGTCCGGTCCCGCCGGCGGATACGGCCCCAGAATGTCGTCGCTGCCTTTGGTGTGGTTGAACTCGATGAAGGCCGCGCGGCAGTCGCGCGGATGGAGCTGCACGCCGTGATACGGCGCGTGGTCGATCACGTTCGCTGTGCGCACGCCGAGCGCGTTGGCGTTGCGGCCGCGCTCGTCCGGATCGTTGCAGCAGAAGATCGCCATGTAGCCGCCGCGGCCGCCGGTCTTCTCGATGAAGCGGCCGGCGGTGGTGCCGTCCTTGACGGGTGCGACCACCTCCAGCAGGATCGTGTCGACCGGGAGCAACGCGTTCTCCAGGCCGTATTTTGCGACATTGCCGTCGCGGTAGCAGACGGCGAGGCCCATGATCTCCGCGATGTCGGAGATCACGGGCGCGAGCTGCGGCGCGACCAGGCAGATCTGTCGCAAGCGCACATAGGGCGCCATGATCATGCGCCCTTGAAGGTCGGCTTGCGCTTCTCGACGAAGGCCTTTGCGGCCTCCTTGTGGTCCTCGGTGTCGCCGCAGCGGGTGTGATGGATCGCCTCGCCGTCGAAGCAGTCTTCCAGCGCCAGATGCTCGGCATTGTTGATGTTGCGCTTGATGAAGCCGAGCGCGATCGAGGGGCCCTGCGCCAACGACAGCGCGAGCTCGTGGGCGGCAGTGTCGATCTCGGCGTCGGGCACGACCTTCGTCACCATGCCGATGGCCTGCGCCTCCTTCGCGGTGAGCACCGGCGACATCAGATAGAGCTCGCGCGCCCGCGCGCTGCCGAGCAGCTGGGTCAGGAAATAGGTGCCGCCGTAATCGCCGGAGAAGCCGACCTTGGCGAAGGCGGTGGTGATCTTGCAGGATTCAGAGGCGATGCGCAGATCGCAGGACAGCGCCATCGAGAGGCCGGCACCGGCCGCGGCGCCGTCGAGCTGCGCCACCACGGGTTTCGGCATCTGGTGCAGGATGCGCGAGACCTCCATGCCGCGGCGCAGATTCGCAAGCTTCTGCTCGAACGGCAGCGGCGCGCGGCCCTCCGCCATCGACTTGACGTCACCGCCGACACAGAACGAGCCGCCGGCGCCCTTGAACAGCACCGCGCGCACCTCCGGATCGTCAGCCGCGCGCCGCGCCGCCTCGACCAGCCCGCGCACCATGTCCGGGTTGAGCGCGTTCTTCCGTTCGGGGCGATTCATCGTGATGGTGAGCAGCCCGCCTTCGAGCTTTTGCAGGACCATGTCGTTGCTCATGGGACGTCTCCCTCTTGTTGTTTGTTGTTTCGTCATTCCGGGGCGCGCCGACCGTTAGATTGTCGTTCCGGGGCTCGCGAAGCGAGAACCCGGAACCTCGAGATCCCGGGTTCGCTTCGCGCCCCGGGATGACGTCATGACTTACGTCACGCCGTCACTTCTTCACCAGCGGGCAGCGCGACTGCTCCAGCGACTGGAACGCTTCGCTGCCGGGCACGGTGGCGAGCAGCTTGTAGTCGTCCCAGCGGCCCTTGGATTCCGACGGCTTCTTCACCTCGAACAGGTACATGTCGTGGATCATGCGGCCGTCCTCGCGGATCTTGCCACCCTTGGCGAAGAAATCGTTGATCGGCGTCTCCTTCATCACCTTGATGACCGCAGCCGCATCCGTCGTGCCCGCCGCCTTCACGGCTTTCAGGTAATGCGTCACGGACGAATAGACGCCGGCCTGCGCCGAGGTCGGCGGCCGCTTCATGCGCTCGGTGAAGCGCTTCGAGAATGCGCGCGTGTCGTCGTTAAGGTCCCAGTAGAAGGCTTCCGCCAGCAGCAGGCCTTGCGCGGTCTCCAGTCCGATCGAATCGATATCGGTCACGAAGGCCAATAGCGGCGAGACCTTCTGGCCGCCCTTGGTGATGCCGAACTCGGCCGCCTGCTTGATGGCATTGACGGTGTCGCCGCCGGCGTTGGCAAGGCCGATCACCTTGGCCTTGGAAGCCTGCGCCTGGAGCAGGAAGGATGAGAAGTCCGACGTGTTGAGCGGATGGCGCACGCCGCCGAGCACCTTGCCGCCGGTCTTGGTGACGACGGCGCTGGTGTCCTTCTCCAGATCCTGGCCGAAGGCGTAGTCGGCGGTGAGGAAGAACCAGGTGTCGAGGCCCGACTTCACGGCCGCAAGGCCGGTCACGTTGGCCTGGCCGTAGGTGTCGAACACGTAGTGCACGGTGTAGGGACCGCAGGCCTCGTTGGTGAGACGGATCGAGCCCGGGCCGTTGAACATGATGATCTTGTTGCGCGCCTTCGCGATCTCGCCCGCCGCAAGCGCGGTCGCGGAGGCCGCGACGTCGTAGATCATCTCGACGCCCTGGTTGTCGAGCATGTCGCGGGCGATGTTGGCGGAGAGATCCGCCTTGTTGAGATGGTCGGCCGCCAGCACCTGGATCTTGCGTCCCAGCACCTCGCCGCCAAAATCCTCAGCGGCCATCTTGGCCGCGGTCTCGCTGCCGGGACCGGTGATGTCGGCATAGAGGCTCGACATATCAAGGATGCCGCCGATCTTCAGGGGCGGCTTGTCCTCGGCCTGCACGGCACTCGCACTCAGGGCCAACGCGGCGGCAAAAATGCCCGGCAAAATTCTCATCATCGAAAAAGACCTCCCTTATCGCGCCGTACTCTGATGGCGGCTTGGTTATTGCTCTTGGTTATCTCTATTGCCGCAATCATGCCGCATGCGCGGGAGGGCAGCAAGCGCGAGGGGCGTGCAGCTCGCGCGATCGTCACGCGTTTTCCGCAAAGCGGAATGGTGGAATGACGCAAGACGTTTCCGCACCGTCATTGCGAGCGCAGCGAAGCAATCAGACTGTCACCGCGGGGACAGTCCTGGATTGCTTCGCTGCGCTCGCAATGACGCATGTGAGGCAATGGCTGAGCGTCACACGGCCACTGGATCGGATCGAAGCACTTCGTCGTTGGCCTCGTTTGAGTTAAGAGTGGAGCGTAACGCAACCTTCCCGGGCAACGTGACGCGACTGCTTCACCTCATCGTCGCACTTCTTCTCGTCGCGGGTCGCACTGCGTTCGCGGCGCCGTGCCAGTTCGAGTCGCAGGGCGATGGCCGCGTCGCCGCGATCGTCGATGCGCGCAGCGTGCGTCTGGACGACGGCCGCGAGATCCGCCTTACCGGAATCGAGCCGACCGCAACGACGAAGCAGGCGCTGGCTTCGCTGCTCGTCGGCCGCGACGTGACGCTGCGGAGCGCCGACGACACGCCCGACCGCTATGGGCGCCAGCGCGGGTTGATCTTCATCGGCGAAAGCGACATCCCGGTGCAGGCGCTGCTGCTGGCCCAGGGCGACGCCATCGTCTCCGCCGAGATCGCCGACGGGGACTGCGCGGCCGCCCTGATGTCGTCCGAGGCCGAGGCGCGACGCCAAAAAAAGGGCAACTGGGCTGACCCGTCGGCCATAAAAAACGCGGAAAGTCCGGACGATATTTTGGCCGGGATCGGGCGTTTTGTGGTGGTCGAGGGCAAAGTCCTGTCGGTCCGGCAAGCTGGGGCAATGACCTACCTCAACTTCGGAC
Organism: Bradyrhizobium sp. CCBAU 45394; assembly: GCF_028128655.1. Taxonomy (NCBI): domain Bacteria; kingdom Pseudomonadati; phylum Pseudomonadota; class Alphaproteobacteria; order Hyphomicrobiales; family Nitrobacteraceae; genus Bradyrhizobium; species Bradyrhizobium sp. CCBAU 45394. The sequence continues at coordinate 122,390 of NZ_LBIX01000173.1, forward strand.
GGAACTGGACACGCGGCTTTGCCGTGACTATTTCAAGGCGCGCATCACCGGCGTTCGAAACCGCCGGGATAGCCCTTAAGTCCCTGGGAAATCGACGTATTCGAGTCCGGGGCTGGGTTGAGGGGAATACGGGGCCGCGTATCGATGTGCGCCTCGTTGGACAGGTCGAGTTGCTGGGTGCAAACGAGCCGGCAGGGGTAAGGCCTTAAACGGGCCGGGCACGGGTTAAGCGACGTGAATGGGGTGCTAGAACAGCACTGGACGGGTGAAGGCCGCCGCCTTCGGGCTGCGCCGGCCGTGCTATGCCTTTTGCTGGGCACGGCGCTCGCCGGTTGCGGCGACATGAACCGGTTCCAGGCCGCGGCGGCCCCGCCGACGGTCGCGATGCCCAAGCCGAAGCCAGCCGTCGCGCAGACCCCCGCCACCGAAAAGGAGCACGAGCGCATCCTGGCGAGCTATGGCGGCACCTATGACGACCCGAGGCTCGAATCGCTGGTCACCAAGACCGTCGACCGGCTCGTCGCCGCCTCCGACCGCCCCGACCAGGGCTACCGGGTCACCATTCTCAATTCCGGCGCGGTCAACGCCTTCGCGCTGCCGAACGGCCAGCTCTATGTCACGCGCGGTCTTCTTGCGCTCGCGAGCGATACGTCGGAGTTGTCCTCCGTGCTCAGCCACGAGATGGCGCATGTGCTGTCCAAGCACGCCGCGATGCGCGAGGACCAGGCGCGCCAGGCCGCGATCGTCACCCGTGTCGTCACCGACATGAGCAACGATCCCGATCTCACCGCGCTCGCGCTGGCCAAGACCAAGCTCACCATGGCGAGCTTTTCGCGCAACCAGGAGTTCGAGGCGGACGGCATCGGCGTCGGCATCTCCGCCAAGGCGCATTTCGATCCCTACGGTGCCGCGCGCTTCCTTTCCGCGATGGAGCGCAATGCCGAGCTCAAGGCCGGCAAGACCTCGCTGGATCCGCGCGCGCAGGACTTCACCTCGTCGCATCCGGCAACCCCGGAGCGTGTGCAGAACGCGCAGACCATCGCGCGGCAATACGTCGCTCCGGAAGGAGGCGAGCGCGACCGCGAGAGCTATCTCGCCGCGATCGACAACCTCGTCTATGGCGAAGACCCGAGCGAGGGCTTTGTCCGCGGCCGGCGTTTCCTGCATCCGAAGCTCGGCTTCACCTTCCAGGCGCCGGACAATTTCACGCTCGACAACACCGCGCAGGCGGTGATCGGCGTGCGCGACGGCGGCTCGCAGGCGATGCGCTTCGACGTGGTGCGGGTGCCGGCCGAGCAGTCGCTCGGCGATTACCTCAATTCGGGCTGGATGGAAGGCGTCGAGAAGGCGTCCACGGAAGACATCACCATCAACGGCTTCCCGGCCGCGTCCGCCACCGCCAAGGGCGACCAGTGGCAGTTCAAGGTCTATGCGCTGCGTTTCGGCAGCGACGTCTACCGCTTCATCTTCGCGGCACGGCAGAAGTCGACCGAGAGCGAGCGCAATGCGCGCGAGACCGTCAACTCGTTCCGTCGCCTGACCCTCGACGAGATCCAGGCCGCCCGCCCGCTGCGCATCAAGGTCATCACCGTGCAGCCCGGCGACACCGTGGAATCGCTCTCCCACCGCATGGCCGGCGTCGATCACCCCGCCGAGCGCTTCCGCGTGCTCAACGGCCTCGATCGCAACGCGCAGGTGAAGGTGAGGGATCGCGTGAAGGTCGTGGCGGATTGACGCTGCGCTAAGCGCGCGTCATCCCGGGGCGCTTGGCGCGAACCCGGGATCTGGAGCCACGAAGACACTGCCGTAGGGTGGGCAAAGCGTAGCGTGCCCACCATTTCCGATCGAAATCGTTGAGAGAGGTGGGCACGGCGCCATGCGCCTTTGCCCACCCTACAAGCTCCGCGCTTGACTAAGCGCCCGCGTCCATGTCGCCCGCCTCGCGCTGGCCGCTGAGCCAGAGCGCGAGCAGCGTCCAGAACGCGCCCGAGAGCAGATACGCACCCGAGGCGATGACGCCGAGATTTGTGGCGAGCAACAGCGCGACCAGCGGCGCGAAGCCGGCGCCGAACAGCCAAGCCATGTCGGAGGTCAGCGCCGAGGCCGTGTAGCGATACGCCTGCTTGAAGTTCGAAGCGATCGCGCCCGAGGACTGGCCGAACGACAGGCCGAGCAGGATGAAGCCGATCACCATGTAGATGGTCTCGCCGAACGCGCCGGCGTCGAGCAGCTGCGGAGCGAAGCCGCTGTAGACCGCGATCGCGATCGCCGATCCCATCAGCAGCGACTTGCGGCCGACGCGGTCGGCGATGATGCCGGAGGCCACGATCGCGGCGACGCCGAACACGGCGGCGACGATCTCGATGATCAGGAAGCGCACCGGGCTTTCGCGGGTGAACAGGAACACCCAGGACAGCGGAAACACCGTGACCATGTGGAACAGCGCAAAGCTCGCCAGCGGCGCGAATGCGCCGAGCATGATGTTCTGGCCTTCGCGCGCGACCGTCTCGGAGATGCGCGCGGGCTGCAATTCACGGGTCTCGAACAGCGTCGCGTATTCTTCCGTCGTCACCATGCGCAGGCGCGCGAACAGCGCCACGACGTTGATGGCGAAGGCGACGAAGAACGGATAGCGCCAGCCCCAGTCGAAGAAATCGTCGGCCGAGAGGTTGCCGGCGAAATAGGCGAACAGCGCGCTCGCCACGATCAGCCCGAGCGGGGCCCCGAGCTGCGGCACCATCGCGTACCAGCCGCGCTTGGAGGGCGGGGCGTTCAGCGCCAGCAGCGAGGCCATGCCGTCCCAGGCGCCGCCCCAGGCCAGACCCTGCGCGATACGCGCCAGCGCCAGCAGCCAGATCGCCGCAACGCCAATCTCGGAATAGCCGGGCAGGAACGCGAGCGCCACGGTGGCGGTGCCGAGCAGGAACAGCGCCGAGACCAGCTTGGCCGTCTTGCCGTACTCACGGTCGACCGTCATGAAAATGACGGTTCCGATCGGCCGGGCCATGAAGGCCAGCGCGAAAATCATGAAGGAATAGAGCGTGCCGGTCAGTTCGCTGGTGAACGGAAACACCAGGCGCGGGAACACGATCACCGAGGCGATCGCGTAGACGAAGAAGTCGAAGAATTCCGAGGTGCGGCCGATGATGACGCCGATGGCGATCTCGCCGGGACTGGCCTGGTCGTGGCCGTGCTCGCCCGAGTGGAGGTCTGCCATTGCAGGGGTCTGTGCCGTCGCCATTCGTGCGCCCTTAACGTCCTGAAAACCAAAGCCGACCGCCCGGCGGGGCGCCAGGCAATCCGGGCCTGTCTGGCCCAACATTCCGCACTGCAACATTGGACAAATTGTCCAATGTCCGGATTGTTGCGCCGCAGCTACCCGTTGGCCCCGCAAAGGAAACTCATTCTCAAAGGCTCGGCCCGTGTCCCGTCTCAAGATCCTGGCGCTGCTACCCCTGGCAGCCGCGCTCAGTGGCTGCAACTACGTCGTGCTGGCGCCAGCCGGCGACATCGCTGCCCAGCAGCGCGACCTCGTCATCATCTCCACCGTCCTGATGCTCCTGATCGTCGTCCCCGTGATGGCACTGACGGTGCTGTTCGCCTGGCGCTACCGCCAGTCCAACACCTCGGCCCGCTACGAGCCGGATTGGGATCACTCGACCAAGCTCGAGCTGGTGATCTGGTCGGCGCCACTGCTGATCATCATTTGCCTGGGCGCGCTGACCTGGATGGGCACGCATCTGCTCGACCCCTATCGCACGCTCGGCCGCATCCATGCCGACCGCGCCGTGGACCAGTCCAAGGCCCCGCTCGAGGTCGACGTCGTCGCGCTCGACTGGAAGTGGCTCTTCATCTATCCGGACTACGGCATCGCCACCGTCAATGACCTGGCCGCGCCGGTCGATCGCCCGATCAACTTCCGCATCACCGCCTCCTCGGTGATGAACTCGTTCTACATCCCCGCGCTCGCCGGCCAGATCTACGCGATGCCGGGCATGGAGACCAAGCTCCACGCCGTCGTGAACCACACCGGCACCTACAAGGGCTTCTCGGCGAACTACAGCGGCGCCGGCTTCTCCGGCATGCACTTCGACTTCCAGGGCCTCGACGACAAGGGCTTTGACGCCTGGATCGCCAGCGCCAAGTCCGCCGGCGGCTCGCTCGGCCGCGCCGAATATCTCCAGCTCGAAAAGCCGAGCCAGAACGAGCCGGTGCGGCGCTACGGCACCATCGATTCCGATCTCTACCGCCTGATCCTCAACATGTGCGTCGAGACCGGCAAGATGTGCCAGAGCGAGATGATGGCGATCGACGCCAAGGGTGGCCGCGGCCATGAGGGCCTGAACAACACCCTGCCGCTCGCCTACGACAAGTACGCCCGTCGCGGCACCGCGCTCGGGCCCGAGCCGACCTTCGTCGCCGGCACCTGCACGCCGGATGCGCCGCAGGGCCAGACCACCGCGTCGATCAAGGCGCCGGCCGACACCGCGCCGCTGCTCGGCGCGGGCCTGAAGCGGCCGACCTTCACGCCGCTCAAGTCCTCGTCCTTCTTCCTCGGACAGCGTCCGAAGTCAGACTCCTAAAGAGAGCTCGCATGTCTCCTGATCTTCTCAAGCTCATCTTCGGCCGGCTCGGCCTCGAGTCACTGCCACTGCACGAGCCGATCGTCGTCGGCACCTTCGTGGTGGTCGCGCTCGGCGGCGCCACGCTGCTCGGCGGCCTCACCTATTTCCGTCTCTGGGGCTACCTCTGGCGCGAATGGTTCACCACGGTGGACCACAAGCGCATCGGCATCATGTACATGATCCTCGGCATCGTGATGCTGCTGCGCGGCTTCGCCGACGCGCTGATGATGCGCGGCCAGCAGATGCTCGCGTTCGGTGGCTCCGAAGGCTATCTCAACGCCCATCACTACGACCAGGTCTTCACCGCCCACGGCGTGATCATGATCTTCTTCGTGGCGATGCCGCTGGTCACGGGCCTGATGAACTACGTCGTTCCGCTCCAGATCGGCGCGCGCGACGTGTCGTTCCCGTTCCTGAACAATTTCAGCTTCTGGATGACGGTTGGCGGCGCGGTGCTGGTGATGGCCTCGCTGTTCATCGGTGAGTTCGCCCGCACCGGCTGGCTCGCCTATCCGCCGCTGTCGAACATCGGCTACAGCCCTGATGTCGGCGTCGACTATTACATCTGGGCGCTGCAGGTCGCCGGCGTCGGAACGACGTTATCCGGCATCAACCTGATCTGCACCATCGTCAAGCTGCGGTGCCCCGGCATGACCATGATGAAGATGCCGGTATTCACCTGGACCTCGCTCTGCACCAACATCCTGATCGTCGCCTCCTTCCCGGTTCTGACGGTCGTGCTCGCGCTGCTCTCGCTCGATCGCTACGTCGGCACCAACTTCTTCACGAACGATTTCGGCGGCAGCCCGATGATGTACGTGAACCTGATCTGGATCTGGGGCCATCCCGAGGTCTACATCCTGGTTCTCCCCGCCTTCGGCATCTTCTCGGAAGTGACCTCGACCTTCTCCGGCAAGCGCCTGTTCGGCTACACGTCGATGGTCTACGCCACGGTCGTCATCACCATCCTGTCGTACCTGGTCTGGCTGCACCACTTCTTCACGATGGGCTCGGGCGCCAGCGTGAACTCGTTCTTCGGCATCACCACGATGATCATCTCGATCCCGACGGGCGCGAAGATGTTCAACTGGCTGTTCACGATGTATCGCGGCCGCATCCGCTACGAGCTGCCGATGATGTGGACGATCGCCTTCATGCTGACCTTCGTGCTCGGCGGCATGACCGGCGTTCTGCTGGCGGTGCCGCCGGCCGACTTCGTGCTGCACAACAGCCTGTTCCTGATCGCGCACTTCCACAACGTGATCATCGGCGGCGTGGTGTTCGGCGCCTTTGCCGGCATCAACTACTGGTTCCCGAAGGCGTTCGGCTTCAAGCTCGATGTGTTCTGGGGCAAGCTGTCGTTCTGGTTCTGGGTCGTCGGCTTCTACCTCGCCTTCATGCCGCTCTATGTGCTCGGCCTGATGGGCGTGACCCGCCGCCTGCGCGTGTTCGACGATCCGTCCTTGCAGATCTGGTTCGTCATCGCCGCGATCGGCGCCGGCCTCGTCTTCCTCGGCATTCTCAGCATGCTGATGCAGTTCGCGGTCAGCTTCCTCAAGCGCGAGCAGCTCAAGGACGTCACCGGCGATCCCTGGGACGCGCGCACGCTGGAATGGGCGACCTCCTCGCCCCCGCCGGACTACAACTTCGCCTTCACCCCCGTCGTTCACGACAATGACGCGTGGTGGGACATGAAGAAGCGCGGCTACCAGCGTCCGCTCATCGGGTTCAAGCCGATCCACATGCCGAGCAGCACCGGCACCGGAATCATCCTCGCCGGCTTGGCAACCGCGATGGGATTCGGCCTGATCTGGTACATCTGGTGGCTGGCCGCCGCGAGCTTCATCGCGATGCTCGCCGTCGGGATCGGTCACACCTTCAACTATCACCGCGACTTCGACATTCCGGCTGACGACGTCATCCGGACCGAGGACGCGCGCACCAAACTGCTCGCCGGAGCCAAGTAAATGACTGTCGCTGTCAATCCCTCGCAAACCGGCGAGCCGGTCTTCTATCTCGCCGACGAACACCCGCATCCGGAAGGCTACAGCACCTCGCTCGGCTTCTGGATCTACCTGATGAGCGACTGCCTCATCTTCGCGATGCTGTTCGCCGCCTTCGGCGTGCTCGGCGCCAACTACGCCGCCGGCCCCGCGCCGAAGGACCTGTTCGACCTCGACCTGGTCGCGGTGAACACCTCGATGCTGCTGCTGTCGTCGATCACCTACGGCTTCGCGATGTTGACGATGCAGCAGAACAAGATCGCGCAGACGCAGATGTGGCTGGCGATCACCGGCCTGTTCGGCGCCGCCTTCATCGGCATCGAGCTGACCGAGTTCGCCCACATGATCCATGAAGGCGCAACGCCCCAGCGCAGCGCCTTCCTGTCCGCCTTCTTCACCCTGGTCGGCACCCACGGCCTGCACGTCAGCTGCGGCCTGATCTGGCTGGTCACGTTGATGGTGCAGGTCTGGAAGTTCGGCCTGATCGAAGCCAACCGCCGCCGCCTGATGTGCCTGTCGATGTTCTGGCACTTCCTCGACGTGGTCTGGATCGGCGTCTTCACCTTCGTCTATCTCCTGGGAGTTCTGCGATGAACACCGATACCCACGCCGCTCACGCGGGCGACCATCACCACGACGACGGCCACGCCCACAGCACGTTCTCGGGCTACATGCTCGGCTTCGTGCTCTCGGTCGTGCTCACCGCGATCCCGTTCTGGCTGGTGATGAGCGGCACACTGCCGAGCAAGCAGATCACCGCGCTGGTCATCATGGCCTTCGCGGTCGTGCAGATTGTCGTGCACATGATCTACTTCCTGCACATGAACACGAAATCCGAGAACGGCTGGAGCATGATGGCGCTGATCTTCACCATCGTCATGGTGGTGATCGCGCTGTCCGGCTCGCTGTGGGTGATGAACCACCTCAACAGCAACATGATGCCGATCCACCAGATGAGCGGAATGAAGTGAGCGAATTGGGGACCGTGACGAGCAAGGCAGGACGGGCGCGCCGTAAGGCTGCGCGCCCGTCCTTCTGGCTCACGGTCCTCTCGCTCACGGCCTTTGCCGCTCTGATCGCGCTCGGCGTCTGGCAGATCGAGCGCCGCGCCTGGAAGCTGGCGTTGATCGACCGCGTCGAGCAGCGCGTCCATGCCCCGGCCCAGCCGATCCCCTCGCCCGCTTCGTGGCCTGCGGTCTCCGCCGCAAGCGACGAATACAGGCATGTCACCGTCGCCGGCCGCTTCCTGCATGACCGCGAGACGCTGGTTCAGGCCGTCACCGAGGAAGGCCCCGGCTATTGGGTGCTGACGCCTCTCAAGCGCGACGATGGCACCCAGGTCCTGATCAATCGCGGCTTCGTGCCGCCCGAGCGGCGCGAGGCATCGACGCGCCGGAACGGCAATCCGGACAGCGAGGTCGAGATCACCGGCCTGCTGCGCATGACGGAGCCAAAAGGCGGCTTCCTCCGCAACAACGTGCCCCAGCACAACCGCTGGTACTCGCGGGATGTCGCCGCGATTGCGGCGGCGCGCGGCCTCCACGATGTCGCACCCTTTTTCGTCGATGCCGATGCCGGATCACAAACCGCCCAAGGCCCCATCGAGGGCCCCATCGGCGGATTGACCGTGATCCGCTTTCCCAATAACCACCTGATCTACGCGCTGACGTGGTTTGCCCTGGCGTTCATGCTGGCCGGTAAACTTTTCGTCACATTCGGCGGCGGGCTGTTCCGCCGCGGGCGCTTCGTCCACGAACCGGCCGGCGGCTCCGATGCTGCCGCCCGCAGGACGGGATCAGATGCTGGAACGATCGTCGAACAGACCTGACGACGGAAGAACGCCTCCCCAGGCGTTTGGCGAGCTCGCCGTCACGCTGCAATCGCAGGCGGACGCGCGCAGCGAGCTGATCGGCGCCGCGCCGACCGACGACGAGACCAACCGCAAGAACATGGCGTTGCTGATCCAGCTGCGCTGGACCGCGGTGGTCGGCCAGATCGTGACCATCGGCGGCGTGCATTTCTGGCTCGGCATCCCCCTGCCGCTGGAGCGGATGGGCGCCGTGATCGGCGCGCTGGTGCTGCTCAACGTCTCGAGCCTGGTCTGGGTGCGCCATCGCGCCGCGATCTCCAGCAACGAGCTGCTGGTCGCCTTGATGCTCGACGTCGCCGCGCTGACCGCGCAGCTCTATCTCAGTGGCGGCGCCACCAATCCGTTCACCTCGTTATTCCTGCTCCAGGTGACGCTGGGCGCGGTGCTGCTCGATGCGCGCTCGACCTGGTCGCTGGTGGCGCTGACCTGCGCCAGCTTTGTCTGGCTGACATTGGCGTACCGGCCGCTCGACCTGCCGCCGAACCCGATCAGCGAGGCCTACAGCCTCACCGTGGCCGGCATGCTGTTGGGCTTCGTGCTCAACGCCGTGCTGCTGGTCGTGTTCGTCACCCGCATCAACAGAAACCTGCGCGAGCGCGACGCGCATCTGGCGGCGCTGCGCCAGCATGCGGCCGAGCAGGACCACATCGTCCGCATGGGCCTGCTAGCATCGGGTGCAGCGCACGAGCTCGGCACCCCGCTGGCCTCGCTCTCGGTGATCCTCAGCGATTGGCGCCGCATGCCGGATCTCGCCGCCGATCAGGAACTCGCCGAGGATCTCGCGGAGATGGAGACCTCGCTGCAACGCTGCAAGTCGATCGTGACGGGCATCCTGGTGTCGGCGGGCGAAGCGCGCGGTGAAGGTTCCTCGCCGACGACGGTGACGGCCTTCGTCACCGCACTGGTCGATGAGTGGCGCAACGCCCGTTCGGCGCGCACGCTTTATTTCGTCAACACGTTCGGCGAGGACGTCGCGATCGCCTCGGACGTCGCGCTGAAGCAGGTGATCTTCAACGTGCTCGACAACGCCTATGAGGTCTCGCGCGACTGGGTCGAGCTTCTGGCCGAGCGCGAGGGCGACAATCTCGTGCTGTCGATCAGCGACCGCGGCCCGGGCTTTGCGCCGGAGATGCTGGCGCAGCTCGGCAAGCCCTATCACTCCAGCAAGGGCCGCGCCGGCGGCGGGCTCGGCCTGTTCCTGGTGGTCAACGTTGTGCGCAAGCTCGGGGGCAGCGTAACCGCCGAGAACCACAGGAAGCGCGGCGCCACCGTCCGCCTGACCCTGCCCCTCGCAACGCTCGCGATCGGAGGCAGCTTTGACGCCTGACCGTTCGCTCATCGTCGTCGAGGACGATGAAGGCTTTGCGCGCACGCTGAAACGCTCGTTCGAGCGCCGCGGCTACGATGTCGTGCTCGCCGGTTCGATCGAGGAGGTGCGGAAAGTGCTGGAGGAGCGATCCTTCGGCCACGCCGTGGTCGATCTCAAGCTCGGCGGCGCTTCGGGCTTGGCTTGCGTCGAGCTGCTGCACACGCACGACGAGGAGATGCTGATCGTGGTGCTAACCGGCTTTGCCAGCATCTCGACTGCCGTCGAGGCGATCAAGCTCGGCGCCTGCCACTATCTGGCCAAGCCGTCGAACACCGACGACATCGAGGCCGCCTTCAACAAGGCCGAAGGCAATGCCGAAGTCGCGCTCGATGCGCGGCCGACATCGATCAAGACGCTGGAATGGGAACGCATCCACCAGACCCTGATCGAGACGGATTTCAATATTTCGGAGGCGGCGAGGCGGCTCGGCATGCACCGGCGGACGCTGGCGAGGAAGCTGGAAAAGCGGCCGGTGAAATGAGGCAAGGCCTACTTCTCCTCGTCGTCCTGGACCAGCGAGCAAAGCGAGCGCCGATCCAGGACCCATCACCACAGGCTGCGGTTTGACGAAGGCTGTAACTCCGAGCCGTCGCAGCAACTCAAACCTGGGGTAATGGGTCCTAGCCTTCGCCAGGACGACGCTTGGTATGACCCTGCCCCCAAACAAAAAGCCCGGCCGCAAGGCCGGGCTTTTGATCTGTTGCGATCGACGCGACGTGGCGCTTACGCCGCCTCGTCGGCGACGGTGGTGTCGTCGCCATCGGTATCGTCGGCATCGCCCTCGGCATCCGCCTCGCCCTCGGTGGCTTCCGCCTTGGCGTTGCGGCGCGGGCTCTTGGCGAGCTGGGCCTCGATCTCCTTGACCGCTTCGGTCTCGGTCGAGTGCTGCACCACCGCGATCTCGCGGGACAGACGATCGAGCGCCGCTTCATAGAGCTGGCGTTCGCTGTAGGACTGCTCGGGCTGCGACTCGGAGCGATAGAGGTCGCGCACGACTTCCGCGATCGCGACGATATCGCCCGAATTGATCTTCGCTTCGTATTCCTGGGCGCGGCGCGACCACATAGTGCGCTTGACGCGGGCGCGGCCCTTGAGCGTTTCCAGCGCCTTCTTCACCAGCGCGGGCTCGGACAGCTTGCGCATGCCGACGTTCGCGACCTTGGCGGTCGGAACGCGCAGCGTCATCTTGTCCTTGATGAAGTTGATGACGAACAGCTCGAGCTTCGCACCGGCGATCTCCTGCTCCTCGATGGCCAGGATCTGGCCGACGCCGTGAGCGGGATAGACGACGAATTCGTTGGCCTTGAAGCCCTGGCGCTGGGTCACGACCTTCTTTTCCTCGACCTTCGGCGCAGCAGCCGCCGGCTTCACGGCCGGCTTGGCAGCGACAGGAGCCTTGGCAGGAGCAGCAACAGAGGCCTTCGGCGCAGCGGGCTTGGCAGCGGGAACCTTAGCAGCAGCAGGCTTGGCAACGGTCGCTTTCGCGGCCGGTTTGGCAGTCTTGTTAGGCATTGCGCTTCTTTTGTTCTTCGAGGACTTTGCAGCCGGCGCCTTAGTCGCGGTCCGACCCTTGGATGCGCTACGGCTGGCCGCGGCGACTTTTTTGGCCTCCTTATGGGAAGCCCTCGCTGAAGTACTCTTTTTACGCGTTTTCTGTGACACAGCCTGCGCGCGGAAACTGCCACGCCCCTGTTCGACATTTGGTTTCACGGGAACCCAGAGGGGCCAACGGGGCTGACGGGGTTCGGCTTAATGTGCCCAATATAGCACATTTCCCGCAAAAATCAATGATTTAGGGGTCTTTAGGCCTGGTTTTCGGCGCGAACGAAGGTATTAGGGTTAAGTTTGGGTCCGAATTAGTCTCCGGAGCCGGGGTTCGGAGAAAAATATTTCTCGAACTTGCCCTCCATACCGTCGAATTCCTTGGCGTCGGCGGGTGATTCTTTCTTCTGGGTGATGTTCGGCCAGCTCTTGGCGTAATCGGCGTTGACCGAAAGCCACTTTTCCAAGCCCGGTTCCGTGTCCGGCTTGATGGCGTCGGCGGGGCATTCCGGCTCGCACACACCGCAGTCGATGCATTCGTCAGGATGGATGACGAGCATGTTGTCACCCTCGTAGAAGCAGTCGACCGGGCAGACCTCGACGCAGTCGGTGTACTTGCACTTGATGCAGTTTTCAGTGACGACGTAAGTCATCCAACGCTCCGAAAAGCTCTTTTAAAAGTCGCGGCTTGCGTAGCGCGGATGGCCCGGCGCCGCAAGGTCGGGGACGGCCGATCATGACGGCTTTGCGCGATTGATCGACCAAGAAATGAATTCAAAGCGCAATTAATTGCGCTTTCCTTCGCCGAGCTCCTCGTAGAGCACGCGCGCCGAGGCGGCATCGCCGCGGCGCTCGTTGAAGGCTATCACTTTCAACACGCGCACGGTGCGGTCGAGCGCGATGGTGAGCACGTCGCCGACCTTGATCGCATGACCGGGCGAGGTCTCGCGCGTGCCGTTGACGCGGACATGGCCGGACTCGACGAGTTCAGCCGCGGAGGTGCGCGCCTTCACCACCCGCGCGTGCCACAGCCATTTGTCGATGCGCTGCCGCTCGGTCGTAGGCTACTCCTTGCGCCCCGCGAGCTGCTCCTTCAGCGCAGCGAGCTTTGCGAAGGGCGAATTGGGATCGACCGGCCGATCGCGCTCGCGCGGGTTCGCGCTCGAGGCGTAGGGACGCAGCGACGGCCCGCCTTGGCGATCACGGCCCTTGTCGCGGTCGCGGCCACGATTGTCGCGACCCTTGTCGCGATCGCCGCCGAACTTGCCCTTGTTGCGATCGCGATCCTTGTCGCGATCCTTGCCCTGGAAGCTGCGGTTCTTGTCGTCGCGCCCCTCGGGACGCGGCGCGCCGTCGGCACCGCCTTCGCGGCCTTTGCGGAAATCTTTCCGATGCCCGCCATGGCGATGACGCTCGCCGCGCTTCTCGCCGTCGGCGGCTTGCGCGGCCTCGCCTTCGGCGGGCGCAGCACCCGCCTCGGCGCCCGCCTGCGGACGCGGCTGATGATGACGCTGATGGCGATGGCGCTCGTGGCGCGGCTTGCGATCCTCGTGACGGCCGCCGGGACGCCAGACCTCGACGAGCTCCGGCTCGGCGGGCGCGGCAGCGGCCTCGACAGGTGCTGCGGCATCGGGCGATGCAGCAGCTTCGACAGCGGCAGCTTCAGCGGGCGCGGCTTCAAGGCCGGCAGCCTCGGTGGGCACAGCCGCCTCTTCGGCCGGCGGCGCGATGCCGGGAGCATCTTCGGGCGTGACGGGCGCCTCTAGCGATGCTGCGAGCGCCGGTTCTTCGTGCGCGGGCTCGTCGTGCTGCTCCATGCCGGGCGCGTCTTCGACGGTGACGGCCTCGGCAGCGACTTCGATCGGTGTGTCTGTGGCGCCAGCGCCCTCGATCGGTGTTTCGGTCGCGGGCGTCTCGGCGGGAGCCTCTGCGCTGGACGCTTCAGCAACGACCGCCGCAGGCTTCGGCGGCAGCGGCGGGCGCTTCTCCATGCGATAACCGAGCGCGCGCAGCACCGAGGCGAAATCTTCGCCCGCCGAGCCCGTGAGCGAGGTCATCGCCTGGGTCACGATAAAGCTGCGGCCGTCGAACGCGCCGGCGGGCTTTTCGCCGGGCGAGTTCTCGCGCCAGGCCAGCGCCGGGCGGATCAGGTCGGCAAGGCGCTCCAGGATGTCGACGCGCACGGCGCGCTCGCCGGCCTGCTTGTAGCCGAGCACGCGATAGGCATCGCGCGGCAGAGCCTTGTCGACCGGGAACGAAGTGCGGCCCGAAGATGCCAGATGCTGCGCGCCCGAGAGCGAGGACAGATCGACATTGTCCTGCTTCAGCGCCCACAGCAGCGCGGCCAGCGCACGCGCGGCGGGCTTCAAGAGGCCGGGGAAATAGAGGTGATAGGCGCCGAAGCGGACGCCGTATTTGCGTAAAGTGGCGCGCGAGGGCTGATCGAGATCCTTCAGCTCGTTGGCGATCCTGGGACGTTCGAGCACGCCGAGCGCCTCGACGAGCTGATAGGCGATGCCGCGGGCAATGCCGGTGACGTCCTCGGCCTTGGAGAGCTCGAACATCGGCCCGAGCAGCTTTTCGATATGCGTCTTGAGCCAGAGGTCGAGCCGCGCCTGCACCTTCTCGCGCGGGCTGCCGGTCAGGCGCTCGTCCGAGATGATGCGGATGCGCGGATGCAGCGCGTCCTCTGCGGCGGACAGTCGCGCCACGGCGTCGCCGGTCCAGCGGATGGTGCCTTCCGAGGTCAGCACGAACTGCTCGTCCGGCGCGTTGCCCAGCTTTTCGGCGCGCGCGTTGATCTCGCCGGCGAGCACCGCTTGGGCCGCAGCCTGCAAGGCTTTCGCATCGGAGCCGGCTTCCGCCGCATCCGGTGCAAAGGTGAAGCCATCGAGACGGCCGATGACATGGCCTTCGACGATGACTTCGCCGGTCTTGCCGATTTCAGTATTCAAGCTCGTGTTCTCCCGCAGGCGGCGCATCAATACACTGGTCCGGCGATCAACGAAACGCTCAGTCAAGCGTTCATGGAGCGCATCCGACAATTTATTTTCGACCTCCCGCGTAATCCCCTGCCAGTGTTCGGGGTCGGCGAGCCAGTCCGGCCGGTTGGCGACGAATGTCCAGGTGCGAATCTGCGCGATCCGGCCCGACAGCGTGTCGATATCGCCGTCGATGCGGTCGGCCTGGTCGACCTGGGCCGCGAACCAGGCATCTGGAATGCGGCCCTTCTGCATCAGGAAGCCGTACAGCGTGGTCACGAGCTCGCCATGGGCCGCCGGCGACAGTTTTCGGTAATCGGGGACCTGGCAGGCCTCCCACAGCCGCTCCACGGCCAGCTTGCCATGTGCGGAATCGCGCACATCGGCGTCGCGGGCGACGTGGTCGAGCACGCGCATGTCCTCGGCGATCGGCGCGCGCGTCAGCGCCTCATGGCCGGGGGAGAGGTTCAGCGACACCTGGAGCGCGCCGAGCGAGGAGAAATCCAGCTTCGAATTGCGCCATTGCAGCATCTTCACGCTGTCGAAGGTGTGGTTCTGGAGCGCATTGACGAGCTCAGGCTCGAACGGCGCACAGCGGCCGGTGGTGCCGAACGTTCCATTCCGCGTGGCGCGGCCGGCACGGCCGGCGATCTGCGCGAATTCGGACGGGGTGAGCCGGCGGAACTGGTAGCCGTCGAACTTGCGGTCGGAGGCGAAGGCGACGTGGTCGACGTCGAGATTGAGGCCCATGCCGACGGCATCGGTGGCGACGAGATAATCGACGTCGCCGTTCTGGAACATCGCGACCTGCGCATTGCGTGTGCGTGGCGACAGCGAGCCGAGAACAACGGCGGCGCCGCCATGCTGGCGGCGGATCAGCTCGGCGATGGCGTAGACTTCATCCGCCGAGAACGCGACGATGGCGGTGCGCCGCGGCTGGCGGGTGATCTTGCGATCGCCGGCGAATTCCAGCTGCGACAGCCGCGGCCGCGTGATCATGGACACGCCGGGCAGGAGCCGCTCGATGATCGGGCGCATGGTCGCAGCACCCAGCAGCAGCGTCTCGTCGCGGCCGCGACGGTTGAGGATGCGGTCGGTGAAGACGTGGCCGCGTTCGAGATCGGAGGCGATCTGGACCTCGTCCACGGCGAGGAAGGAGACGTCGAGATCCCTAGGCATCGCCTCGACGGTGGAAACCCAGTAGCGCGGGTTCTTCGGCTTGATCTTCTCCTCGCCGGTGATCAGCGCGACGCTCTCCACGCCCTTGCGATCGGCGATCTTGTTATAGACCTCGCGCGCGAGCAGGCGCAGCGGCAAGCCGATCATGCCGGAGGGATGCGCGAGCATCCGCTCAATGGCGAGATGGGTCTTGCCGGTGTTGGTCGGCCCGAGCACCGCAGTGACGCCCGCGCCGGGTGCGCGCTCGGAGGCGAAGGGGGAAGGGGGAAAAGCCATTCTGTACGATTAGGTAGTGCCGATTTCGGCGAATGTCAGTGCTGTTTGGGGCGGGTCAGGGGCTGCCGCCTGTTCCGTCATCCTGAGGTGCGAGCCGCGCGGCGCTGCGCGGCCGCCGCCCCCACTGCTGTCATCGCCCGGCTTGACCGGGCGATCCAGTACGCCGAGGCGATTGTGGATGAGCCGAGAAGCCGCAGTGTACTGGATGCCCCGGTCAAGCCGGGGCATGACAGCGGAGCGCCCTCCCCGAACCTCGCGCAACTGTCTCACTTTGCGACGCTTTTCCCTGTGTCCTTAAGCTTCGGAACGACTCTAGAACGAATCGCGGCCGAATCGCTGACTCCCTGTTGAGTCCTGTTACGTTCACGCAACATGTCGCGGCGCCCTGTGTTTGATTGCACTAGATGGAGTTTTGGGCTGCCGCACAAGCGACGTTTCGATGGCGGGTTCCTTAAAATTGGGGACGGCGCGGAGTCGAATCAGAATCGGGGAGGAGTCAAATGGATTCACGGATCGAGGGCGCCAAAACAAAAACTGCGAAAACAACCCCATGCACAGTAGAAACGGCGCGCGGGCGAAGGGCGGGGTGACGGCGGGTAAGGTGTTGGAGCTGCGTGCCGAATCGCTCCGCTCGTCATTCCGGGGCGCGACGCCAGTCGCGAACCCGGAATCTATCAGGCCGCAAGGTTCGCCTCACCATGGATTCCGGGTTCGCGCCAAGTGGCGCGCCCAGGAATGACGGAGGAATGGTAGCCCGTATGGCGCGGCTTTTACTGCGTCTTCGCGACCCGCGGCGGCTGGGCGGATGTGATGAAGCTGGTGGCTTCCAGCATCGCGGGGCCGAGCGGCGTCGGCACTTTCAGCCAGAACGGAACCAGGATGCGCGTGCCGGCGACCGGGGCGAAGGCGATCTCGATGTTGCGCTGGGCGGCGAGGTATTTGATCACGGGGCGGTCGGGGATGTAGCCCGCCACGGGGACGAAATAGAGCGCGCAGACCACGACCGGGCCGCGATAGCCCTTCTCCGCCTTCACGGTCTCCATGCGCTTGAAATCGAGCTTGAGGTCGTAGCGCATGCGGCCATCGAACACCGGCGCGGCGTTGTGGCAGGCGTCCGGCGTCACGGGGTCGCCGGTGCCGGGCACGCGCAACAGCGAAGCCGTCATCGGGTCCCAGACGCCGCGGCGATGCGCCTCGGTGACGACGATACGATCAGGATCGACCGGCGGCTCCGGCACGATGCCGAACTCCTTCACATTGCCCTTGTCGAGCGTGATGCGGATCTCTTCGGTCTTCTTCGAGGTGGTGGTGGAGGCCTGGTAGCCGGTCGCAACCAGCGCGCCGTTGACGACCCGGCCCTGCGAGGCGCCGGTGCCGGACCCGCCCGCGAACGACTTCAAGAGCCCCGTGGTGCCGCCGGAGGCGGCCGCGGCAAACACGTCGTCCTGGATGTCGATGTTCCAGGCGCCCCTGCCGACCGGAATGCCTGCCAGCGTCGCCTCATACTGCGCCTCGAGCTTGCCTTGCGCGGCGGCGGGCTTCGCCTCCCAGGCGAAGACCAGCCCGCACAGGGCCGCCATGGCCAGCCGGGCGGCAGACCGCGGGCTGGCGTTGCGCGGCTTGGGCGCAAATCGGGAGGAAATGGGCACGAAACGATCCAATCGGGGCGCGACGGTTGTTACTTAAGCCAAAAACCGCGGCAAACAATGTGTCCGGGCGTAACAGGCGCGGAACTCCACCTGATACTTCGGGGGCGAATACGCCCTTTATGTGATGGTAAGGCACTTTAAACATTGCCGTTTTGGTGATCGGGGCGCTTAGCCGCGGGCTCCAACACCTCTCCCGCTTGCGGGAGAGGTCGGCGCGTAGCGCCGGGTGAGGGCTCTCTCCCCTGGGGCACTGGCGACGGCCCCTCCGCGGAGATACCCTCTCCCCGACCCTCTCCCGCAAGCGGGAGAGGGGGAGCTGGCAGCGGGGCTGAGCCCAAAACCCCGCCCCAAAAACTTGACGTCCCGCCGCTTCCCCCCTATACGTCCGCCGCTCCCTGCAAGGACAGAGAATTTGCCCCCGTGGCGCCCCGAATGGCGGCCGCAACTCGTTGGGGGCTTAGATTGAGGATTTGTGACATGTCTCGCCGCTGCGAACTGACGGCCAAGGGCCCCCTCGTCGGCCACAAGGTCAGCCACTCCAACATCAAGACCAAGCGCCGCTTCCTGCCGAACCTCGTCAACGTGACGTTCATCAGCGAAGCCCTGGAGCGCAACGTGCGCCTGCGCGTCTCGACCAACGCGGTGAAGAGCGTCGACCACAATGGCGGCCTCGACGCCTTCCTGCTCAAGGCCAGCGCCGACGCCCTGTCGCCGCGCGCCCTCGAGCTGAAGCGCGCCATCCAGAAGAAGGTCGGCGTCACCGCGCCGGTCAAGAAGGCCAGCTAAGCGAATTTTTCGAATTGGGCGGGGGCTAAGTTGCGTCGCGTGGCATAGGCTTAGCCAGTAGAGTTTTGTGTAGCGGCCGGATCGGAAGATCCGGCCGTTTTTGTTTTAGGGATTCGAATGGCGAAGTGCTGGCGACGAGCGGAGCGTTGCTGGCAGATCGCGGCCGAGGTCGGCATCTTACCTCGCGTTCGAGGGCTATCTCTCGCTCGAACAACGTACTGTTTGATCGCGCCGCAACCCCTCAAACATAGTGCTTCACGATCTCGTCGAGGATGGCCGGGCTGTAAAATCGCTGCTTTGAGCTTTTCTTGTTCCGTGGATCGAGCAGACGGACGCGACAAAACCGCGGATCGTCCTCGAGGGGTCTGCGCAGCTTGTGAAATCGCTCGTTCTCTTTGAAGTTGGGTGTCTTCCGTAGCGCCTTGCAGAGCGTCCGGTAGTCCCACGGGTAGCGCTTCAGCATGTCCTCCTCGCTCAACGTCACCCGAATGGCATTGGGGTCGTTGGGGGAGACGATGACCGGCATCGCCTGCGCGTTGGAGTTCCGGACGAACCTCAGCTCGACCTCCACGCCGACGTTGAAGGGCTTGGCAGCCTCGAAGGGAAATTTCCGCTCCTGATCGGCCAACAGCTTTGCGAGCTTGCCAGCGGCGCCTTTGGTGTCGTCACCGAAGACCGTCTGTATGACTCCGGCCGGTGTCTCGAAGGCGACGGGCATCAGCGCGAACTGGTACTGTGACAGGTCGCAATCAAACCATTTCCTTGCAGCGAAAGCGAAGTTGCGCAGCGCGGCAGCGCCGACCTCCTGCACCCTCTTATGCAGGTCTCGGCCCACGTTGTGGAAGTGGATCGCGTTGTCCCTGATCTCCATCAGGAGCGAGATGTTCTCGATAGCGTGGTCATCAATCGAGTCCTGCGCGTACTGCCTCACGATGTTCGCCCCGGGCAGCACGCCGATGGTCATCGTGTTGCCCGGACCCAATTGATGCGATTGGTCCCGGATTATAGGTCGGAATTTTTTGAGAAGATGCTCGGGAAAGGAGACCTGCTGGCGAACTACTCTCGTTCAGTCTTCAAAAAAACCGGCCGTAAAGAGGTAACGCACGCTGTTTGGCAGGAAAACGTCGGACATTTTCAGATCAATCATTGGTTCAACCTCCGCCCGCACCCTTCGTTCGGTAGTCCATTCGATGGCTCGACCACCATTTACGAAATCGTGGCGAACGATTTCGATCTCGCCAGCCAAAAACGAGTTATGGAGAGTTGGATCTGGGGAGAACCTGGCAACGGAGACCATCCATAGCTGGGCTTCATCGTCACCCGCGGTAGTGGTGCCCTGCGATCCCAAGGCCGGCACGGCGACGCCACCCGTAAACCAGCACCGCGCGCGCGTTAACCATGCATTAACCAATGCACCCTAGCCTGCTGTGATCGTCCAGCCATCATTAGCTCGAAATGCCTTCCCGGTTCGCTCCAGGAGAAGCGCCGATGTGCGTTGCGTTGTTGACGTATGCCGATCTCAGTGCCCGCCTCAAGATCTCGCGCGAGGCCGCTCGTTCGCTGGCGAGACGTCGCCGGTTGCCGCGCTCGCGGTCGGATGATGGCAAGGCCCTGGTGAGCGTTGACCTCTCCGCGCTCCGGTACACGCCCCGCCCACGAAAGGGCCGCCGGGCAGACCCCGTCGATGCCTCCATGACAAAGATCGAGGCGTTGGAGCCATTTCCGTTCCGACGGAGTCGGAACGGGGCTCCAGATTCTTATTCTGACGCGTTTTCTTCACGCGAACCGGTATCCACTTCGCTCGAAAACGCTCTAGAGATCGGGGCCTTCAAGGCGGAGATCGCGCGGCTCGAAGACGTCGCAGCCGCCTACAGGGCCGTGTTCGAGCGCGAGCGTGAGCGTGCCGATCGCCTCGCCGTCGAGCTGACGCAGGCGGCCGCCGAGACGACGGCCGCCAATGCGTGGGCGGCGCGACTGGAAGACGAAGTGACGGCGCTGCGGAACGATCGCCGCCCTGGCGAGGCGATCGCGGGATACGCCGCGCGTCGATTGGGACATCTGGCCGCCTCCATCGTGCAAGCAGACCGCGCGGCTAGAACGCGATGAGATCAGGATGAATCGTCGCTTCAAGTTGTGTTTGCGCACTCGAGACTTTCTTTAATCCCCGGCTTGCCGGACCAATCGCGAGGGAAAAATGGCAAGCAATACCGATATCCATGAAATGAAGGCCCGCATCGTCGTCTTCGGCGTCGGCGGCGCCGGCGGCAATGCCGTCAACAACATGATCACGGCCGGGCTGCAAGGAGTCGAGTTCGTGGTCGCCAACACCGACGCGCAGGCGCTGGCGATGTCGAAGGCGACGCGCCTCATCCAGCTCGGCACAACGGTCACCGCAGGCCTCGGCGCCGGCTCGCAGCCGGAATTGGGACGCGCCGCAGCCGAGGAGGTCATCGATACGATCCGCGAGCACCTGACCGGCGCGCACATGGTGTTCGTGACGGCCGGCATGGGCGGCGGCACCGGCACCGGGGCTGCACCGATCATCGCCAGGACCGCGCGCGAGCTCGGCATCCTCACCATCGGCGTGGTCACCAAGCCGTTCTACTTCGAGGGCCAGCGCCGCATGCGCTTTGCCGAAGCCGGCGTCGAGGAGCTGCTGAAGACGGTCGACACCCTCTTGATCATCCCGAACCAGAACCTGTTCCGGGTGGCCAGCGAGAAGACCACGTTCGCCGATGCCTTCGCCCTTGCCGACCAGGTGCTCTATTCGGGCGTGGCCTGCATCAGCGACCTCATCGTCAAGGAAGGTCTGATCAATCTCGATTTTGCCGACGTCCTCTCCGTCATGAAGGAGAAGGGCAAGGCGATGATGGGACGGGGCGAGGCTTCCGGCGAGAAGCGCGTGCTCGCCGCCGCCGTGGCCGCGATCTCCAATCCGCTGATCGAGAATCCCTCGATCAAGCGTGCCAGTGGCCTCATCATCTCCATCACCGGCGGCAGGGATCTCATGCTGTACGAGGTCGACGAAGCCGCGACCCGCATTCGCGACGAGGCCGATCCGGACGCCAACATCATCGTCGGTGCGTCGTTTGACGAAAGCCTCGAAGGCATCGTCCGCGTCTCGGTGGTTGCGACCGGAATCGATAATCTCGATCCGGCGCAGCAGGCGCTACCGGTGGAAACCGCCCTTACGCAGCTCGCCGGCAGGCTGCGCAACGACGGCCGTCGCATCGCCGATCGCATCGAGCGCAGTGCCCCCCTTCCGCAAGCGGCAAGCCCGCCGCTCCGCCCGCAGCCGCACCACCCCGTGGGGCCACCGGCAAGGCCGGGTCTGGACTATGCGCCGCAGGCGGCGCTTCAGCCGCTCGATCCTTACGGCCGCGCCCCTGCGCGCAATCTGCCCGACGAGGCCGCTCTCGATATCCCGGCCTTCCTGCGCCGCGCCGCCAACTGAGCGGTGGCGAGCGGGGGAGTTACCTGCTCGGCAACCAGCGAGCCCAACAACAGCTCGTCATCCCGGGGCGCGACGAAGTCGCGAGCTAGGATGCGCAATTGCGCACCTGAGGATCCATTTGGCCGCAGTGCGTGTTGAGGGATGGATTCCGGGTTCGCGCCAAGAGGCGCGCCCCGGAATGACGGCGTAGAGCGTGCGCAGCGTGCCGGGGCTTCAAGCCGCCGTGCTGCGCGGGCTCTCGGCGGTGTCCTTCTTGTCCGTCTCCCTGTCGCGGGACAGCCACGCCGGAAAACGAAGCAGGCGCTCGTTGGTGTCCTTTGGCAGCTCGATGGGCGGCGCTTCAATGGCCGAACTCGGCAGGTCCAGCGCTGCCTGTCCGGTTCGCACCGCATCCGCGCGCTGATCCAGTTCGCGGAGCAGGGGATCGAGCACGCTGTCGATCTCGGTCGCCACCGACACCAGGAAACTATTGAGCTCGCGCGCCTCGGGCACAACCGCCGCAGCCTGCTCGACCGCCCGTGAGAGACCATCGACGACAGGCGCAAACGCGCCCGCGGCTTGCTTGATTCGCGTCTTGATCGCTTCGACCTCGCTCAAGACGCGCTCACGCTCACGCCTTTTCTTTTCCTCCGAAAGACGGGCTTCAATTTCGGCGATCTGGGCCGTCAGGGTCGTGGCTTCGGATGCAAGCGCATCTCGTCTTCCGCGCGCGCGATCGAGATCGCGGCTGAGATTGTCCACTAAGTCGTCCTTTCCGAACATGGCTTTGCTCCGTGGGACAGGCGCTTTGCCCTGTAGGACAGCCTTGGCGCGAACCGCCAGCCTCGCCACCGACCGGATGGCCGGATCGGCCGAAACAGGCATCAACCTCGGTCGCGTCACATGGGCCGACATGGTGATCCCCCATCGTCAACATTAGGCAACCGCATGGTTAACAGACGGTTAATGTCAACAGACGATGCGGCCATGGGGCGTGACGGCACCGGCAACGAGATCCCGAAGAACATCTCCAACGTCCCGAAGCTCCATCGCTGCCTGCGCAAGACGGACAAGTCGCAGCCGCGGTAGCCCGCCTCCCCTACCCCCGAAAATCAATGCTCCGCAGCACGATCCCCGGCGGCGTGCCCTCGAACTCCGTCGCGCGGTACTTGCTCGCGGCGCGGGCTTCGATGCGGTCGCGCAGGCGGGTGAACTGGGCTTCGCGCTGCTCGGGCCTCGCCTGCGGGCCGCGCTCGAGATAGTCCATCGCGGAGGTCGAGATCGCGCAGGCGATCTCCTTCGATCCGTCCTGCATCAGGAACTGGACGATGCCGCGGTCCTGTTCGTAGCCGACGAAGCGGCTGCTCGTGAGTGTCATGGCTTACTCCCTTACGCGATTGCACCTTGGCGGTCGCCGCGGGGCTTCGATGCCGCCGCGGCCCGCGAATTCTCCGACGTCGTCCCGGCCTGGTGCGCAATTGCGCACGGGAGCCAGGACCCATTATCCCGGTCAGCGTTGTGGAGGCTCGCTGTGGCCGCGTTCGTTCACAATAACTCGGTTCGGTGGTTATGGGTCCTGGCTTTCGCCAGGACGACGGCTGTGTTCCACGGGCGCACTGCCGCTGCCGCGCTCCGGCCGGCCTTCAATTGCCGCCACTGAGCCTCAGCTGTCGCCACTGAGCCTGGCGAAATCGTCGAACAGCGCCGTCACCAGCGCGCGGTGGCGGGTGTCCTCGGTGGAGAGGCTGGCGGCATAGAGGTTGAGCAGATAGCGCGCCTTCACCGCGGCCTCGGGCCACGAGGTGGCGGGCACGGTCATCAGGCGGTTCTCGAGATCGGCCTCGCGCTCGCGCAGCTCCCGGACATTGTTCTCGACCTCGGCCAGCGCGCGGCGCAGGTCGGTCGCCTTCTGGGCGGCCATGCCGCGATGCCTGTCGAGATCCACCGGGACGTCAGTCATGGGCGACCCTCTGGGCGACGCTCGCCGGCGCGGCCTGCGCATCCGCGGCTTGCGCGTCCGCGAGGTCAACCGAGCCGATCGACAACATTTCCGTCATGCCGGCGCCCCCGCCTTCGGCCGGCACCGTGATCATGGTGGCGACACGCCGCCAGCACGGGAACGACAGGCCCTCGATCATCTCTTCGTCGGTGACGACGTCATAGCTGCCCGCGGGCAGCAACCGGTCGATGCCGTTGATGCGGAACGGATGCCTGAAGGTGACGGTTTCTCGTCGCGAACGGATGGTCATGGACGCCTGCCTTCCTGCGAGCGAAGCCCCAACCGACGCCGGCTGTGACAAGCATGCGCTCCCTGGGCGGATATAGCCAGCACTATCGTCGCCGCGCGCGGCCGGGGCCGCGGGCTGCGGGCTGCGTTTTAGTCCTCGCTATTGGCATGGGGCAGGCGTAGGCTCGCTTCTATCACCGCACTTCCTGCAACGGCATCGACCGGTGACTGAGGGTCACGTGCGCTCCCGCCGTAGGACCAGTTATCAGAGCTGATCTTCATGCTCTGGCAGGAGCGTGCGATGTCGCGGTTTCGCGTCCCGGAATGGATCGTTCCACAGGTCGACGTCGCGCTGTTCCTTCTGCTCCTGGTCTGCGCGGCGGCCATCCTCAATGGCTAGGACAATGCGCGTGCCCTATCTCGTCAGCGGCACCAACGAATATGGCTGTTCCAATCTCGGCCGCGGCAGCGCCACCGTCGCGCTGCGGCTGGCGCGGAAGCTGCTGCGCGAGGGCTACATGGACGTGCGCGTCTGCACGCCGCGCGGACGCGTGCTGCAATCCGACGAACTGGACGAACTCAAACCCCCACAGGAGACCGACGCCATGGCCAAGGGACAGCAACGCGGCAACCGCGAAACCAAGAAGCCGAAGAAGGACAAGACCAAGGTGATCGCCGCGGCCCCGAGCCGCAAGGACGCGGCGTGGCAGCCGGATTTCGGACCGGCGAAGAAGAAGTAGGGCTTCTTTCGCCTCTCCCCGCTTGCGGGGAGAGGCCGGGATTTGCGCAGCAAATACCGGGTGAGGGGGACTCTTCGCGAGTCCAGCTCTCACCTCCCTTGCGGAGACTCCCCCTTACCCCAACGCTCTCAGCGCGAGCGCAGCTCGTCGCGCCCCCGCATCCGCCTTCGCCAAGGCTTCGGCGGACATGAGCGGGGCGAGGGAGCGCACCTTCGCTGCGGCAACCACCACCGTCTCCTCGCCGTCGCGCTTTTTGCTATACTCGCCCCGGTAGCATTGCCGGGAGGGGCCGACCTGTGGAGCACGAGCGCAGAACCGAACCGAAGACCGAGCCGAAGCACCTCGTCATCTGCTGTGACGGCACCGGCAACGAGATCAGCGAGAACATCTCCAACGTCCTCAAGCTCTATCGCTGCCTGCGCAAGACCGACAAGACGCAGCCGCGGCAGATGGTGTTCTACGATCCCGGCGTCGGCACGGTGACGGAGCCGACGACGTGGCACCGCCTCAAGGCCAACGTCAATCTGGTGCTGGGGCTCGCCACCGGCTACGGGCTCGATGACAACGTGCTGTCGGCCTATTGCTTCCTGGTCGAGCACTATTCGCCCGGCGACAAGATCTACCTGTTCGGCTTCTCGCGCGGCGCCTATACCGTGCGCGTGCTGGCGGGGCTGATCCACAAGGTGGGGCTGATCTCGCCGGAGCAGGCAAACCTCGCAGGCTCGGGCCTCGTCGCCTACAAGCAATATTCCGGCTCGGGGCGCGGCAACGACATCGCGGACCTCAAGGACGTCGGCTCCGACGACGACGGGCCGCTGCCGCAGGACAAGTTCGACCTCGCCGCGCAGTTCGCGCGCATCACCTCCTCGCGCTGGCCGACCATCCATTTCATCGGAGTGTGGGACACCGTGGCGAGCGTGATCGTGCCGCGTCCCGACCGGCTGTACTGGCCGAGCTTCGAGGAGCTCGCCTTCACGCTGCGCAATCCGAGCGTGAAGATCTTTCGGCAGGCGATCGCGATCGACGAGCGGCGCAGCATGTTCCGCCTCAAGCAATGGCGGGAGCCGCAGGAATATTGGAGCAACCGCTTCGTGCCCGACGACAAGAAGGAGCCGCAGGACATCATGCAGGTGTGGTTCGCCGGCGTGCACAGCGACGTCGGCGGCGGCTATCCGGAGGCCCAGAGCGGCGAGTCGAAATATCCGCTGATCTGGATGATCGACGAGGCGGGAAAGGCCGGGCTCAACTTCAACCCGCGCACCGTGAACCAGCTCGCCTGGGGCGTCCATCGCAAGAACTCCCCGTTCCAGTACGTGCCGCCCGCCTACACCGGCAAGACCGGCGAATTGCACAATTCGATGACGGCGGCCTGGCGGCTGCTGGAATATTTGCCGAAGAGCGCGAAGTACAAGGAGTGGCCGGAGCGAAAGGTGTTTCTCGGCTTCTACATCCCCGATTGCGAGCCGCGCCTGATTCCCGAAGGCGCGCATGTGCACGAGAGCGTCGTGAAGCGGATGGCGGTGGAGCCGGACTACCGGCCGGTGAATCTGCCGAAGACGTATCAAACGGTGCCGATGCCGGTGCCGCCGCATGTGGGGGCCGCGGCGGAGACGGATGAGATGGTGACGGGGTGAGATGGCGCTGGCGCCGACGGCGGAGCTTGAGGCAACGCCGTCGCACCCCGCTACCGCCGCTTTCGCCATTCGCCGCTACTTTTCATTAAAATTCTCCCGCCCACCTTAGTCGGATCGCATCAACTCCCGTCGATCATTGGGAAGAGACCACCCGCGCTATCCGCGGAATTGGAGGAGATGTGCCAATGCATCCGCGAAAGTTCGCCCGTGTAAAACCCGCAGGGCTGGTGTCCCGCCAGGCCAAGATCATCACCGACCCGCGCGCGCCGGTGATCCCCTGCACGCTGATCGACTATTCGCCCGGCGGGGCCTGCGTCGATCTCGGCGGCCAGGTGAGCATCCCCGACAGGTTCGAGCTGCTGCACGTCAACACCAAGAAGCGCTGCCGCATCGCCTGGAAGCGCGGCTCGCGAGTCGGCGTGGTGTTTTGAGGGCGCGAGCCGCCTCTTTGGCTCTCTTCCGTAGCCCCTCGCTCGATCGTCGTCCTGGCGAAAGCCAGGACCCATACCGCGGAATCTATCGGTTGTGGATGGTAGGCGTACCGGACAACGAGTCTCCGCCAAACTTCTCCCTGGGGTAATGGGTCCTGGCTTTCGCCAGGACGACACCGGAATTTGGGGCGACGGCTTTGCCTACTTCCGCATCCTGGCCTTCGCGCCGGCGACGATCTGCATGGCGACGCCGCCGATCCAGCCGAACAGGGAGAGCCAGGTCCAGGCCAGGTGCGGATCGAGCCGCAGCACGATGACGGCGACGGAGGCGAGCGCGGTGAGCGTGGCGCAGAGCGTGCCGGCGGAGCTCAAGAATTCCGCGGCGTCGATGGCGCTGTGCGCCTCGTCGAAGGGCAGCTGCGGCGTGTCGATGCCGAGATAGAAGCCGACCGCACCCAGCGCCATCATCAGCACCAGGAAACCCTGCGTGGTGAGCACGGGGATTGCCGACCCCACATAGGCACCGACGAACAGTCCGCACGCCGCGCCTGCCATCGCAAGGCCCACGCGCTCGAAGATGTGAGCAGCTTTGCGGACAGGATAACGCATGGCGGGCCTCCGTGAGGCGTTGAACGTGCGAAGGTTAGGCCAGTTTTGCGGGAGGTGGAAGCCGAGGGATGTTACGGATGCGTGAGGAGGCAGCTGCGATCGCGCAACTTAAACCTATCGAGTTACTCCCTGTGGTTATGCCGCGGTCCTCGCGCCTCGCACGCGTCCCCTACCTTGCCCCGAACGTCGTCTTGCCGAACAGCGCCTTCTGCGTCGACGGCTGCGAGCGCCAGTATTGCGGCGGAGCTTCGACCTCGCCGCCGAGCTCGGCAGCGGCGTGCCAGCCCCAGCGCGGGTCGTAGAGCATGCCGCGGCCGAGCGCGACCATGTCGGCCTTGCCGGAGGCGACGATCTCCTCGGCGTGCTTGGCATCGGAGATCATGCCGACGGCGATGGTGGGCAGTCCCGTCTCGCGGCGGATGGCGTCTGCGAAGTGCACCTGATAGCCGGGGCCGAGCGGAATCTTCTGCAGCGGCGAGACGCCGCCGGAGGAGGCATCGATCCAGTCGATGCCGCGCGCCTTCAGCGCGCTGGCGAATTCGATGGTCTGCGCCAGATCCCAGCCGCCCTCGACCCAGTCGGTCGACGACACCCGCATGCCGATCGGCTTGTCGTGCGGGAACACGGCGCGCACCGCGTCGTATACCTCGAGCGGGAAGCGCATGCGGTTTTGCAGGCTGCCGCCATATTCGTCGGTACGCCGGTTCGAGATCGGCGACAGGAACTGATGCAGGAGATAGCCGTGCGCGCCGTGCAGCTCGATGGCGTCGATGCCGATCCGCTCCGCGCGTTTCGCAGCCTCGACGAAGGCCTCGCGGATGCGCGTCAGGCCCGCGGCATCGAGCGCGAGCGGCGCGGCCTCGCCCTCCTTGTGCGGCAGCGCGCTTGGGGCCACCGTCTGCCAGCCGCCTTCACTGACCGGGATCAGCTGGCCGCCGTCCCAGGGCCGCGCGCTGGAGGCCTTGCGGCCGGCATGGGCGAGCTGCATCGCGACCGCGGTCGTGGAATGCTTGCGCACGGAGGCGAGGATCTGCTTCAGCGCGGCTTCGGCGGCGTCGCTGTAGAGCCCGAGGCAGCCCGGCGTGATGCGGCCGATCGCTTCCACATGGGTCGCCTCGATGCAGAACATCGACGCGCCCGAGAGCGAAAGATTGTTGATGTGGGTGAAGTGCCAGTCGGTCGGAACGCCCTCGTCGGCCGAATACTGGCACATCGGCGACACCACGACGCGGTTCTTCAAGGTCAGGCCGCGCAGCTTGATCGGGGAAAACAGGGCGCTCATGCAGGGAGTTCCGGGGGATGGAGGGCAATCATGGAAGTGTAGTGAGCGGATGCCGGATTGCTAGCCGCGCGGCGGACATGCCCGCCCGTGGCGGCATGCATTGCGCGCGTCATATGATCACGGGATCGCGACATCAACTCAGCCGCCGCCCTACTCCAGCTCCTCGAACTGGCCCGCCCTAGGCTTGCCCATGCGGATGCGGCCGTCGGGCAGCAGCTCGCCGTCGGCCTCGGCGGAAAACTGGATCGTGGTGCGGCCATCCTTCATCGCCGTCGCCTTGCCGAGCGGGCCGAGCTTGTCCGCGAGCGCGGTGTCGTCGAGGACGAACACGCGGTAGTCGGTGAGATGGAAACGGCGCGGTGCCTGCCATGTCAGCGCGGGTACCGACGTGCGCATATCGCCGTCGGTCTTGCGATCGATGCTGCGGCCGGTCGCGTCGCGGAACAGGTCCGGCGCATCGACGAGGCGCGCGCGGCGGCCGTCGACGGCGTAGAGGTTCAGCGTGACGATGTGGCGCTCGCTGCGGAAGGTGACGGCGACGTAGCGCGAGTCGGCCGACCAGGCGGCGTGGAACGCATCCGGCGCGGTGTCGAGGATGTTGTCGTCGTTGACGTTGTCGAGCGTCATCAGCCGGCGATGACCCGGCTCCGCCATCAGATAGGCGTGAAATTTATCATGCGCGCCGTCGCCCTCACCATGGACGGCGATGGCGAGCCGCTTGTTCGGCGCCCACCCGCCCGAGATGATGCCGTACTCGCCCTTCGCATAGGTGTGCTCGGCCGTGGCGCGCGCCTGCGGCAGGCCGGCAAGCACGACGAAGAGCAGGGCTGCGATGGCGCGGCGGAGTTGCATGATGTTTTGTCGCGGCCAAAAGCCACCGCGTTCAACGATGACTTCACTCAACCAGCGTGAACTGGAGCAGCAGCGTACGCTGGAGCATTGAAAAATTGTCGTCCGAGACCAGCGTCAGCACGGTGTCGCCCTCGGGCGTGACGTGGGCGTCGATGCCTTCCATGTTGTCGATCTCCTGGCCGAGATCGGCCTTGAACAGCGCAGGGCCGTCGACCACCGCGCCCGGCGCGATCGATTTCAGGGGAATCGAGCGGATGCGGATGTCGACGCCGGTGAACCAGGAGAATTTGCGTTCGAGAATGAGCAGCTCGCCCGACGGCAAGAGCACCGCGTCGCTGATGTCGAACTTCTCGGTGCGGCGGACGCTGAACTGCCCGGGCGTGGGGCCGCCGATCAGGAACGCGACCAGATTGCCGTCGGCGTCCAGCCCGCGCTCGGAGAAGGCGATCAGGGTGCCGGCGAGCGGCTGGCCCTTCGGGACGAAGACCAGCCCCTCGAGCCCCTTGTTGTGCGGCAGCTTGCGCAACGCGGGCGGCACCTGGATCACCTCGCCGCGGGCGCGCGTGCCGCCTTTCGAAAAATCGTAGCGCAGGATCTGGTTGACGCGCTCGAGCCCGACATAGACGACGTTGCCGTCGCGCGTCAGCGACTCCGAATCCCACCAGAGGCGCTTTTCCGTGATCGGCCGTCCCTCCGCATTGAGCAGCGGCGCGGCCTCGACGTCGTCGAGCCCGGCCATCCTGCTGCCGGAATAGCGGATGGACCCGGTGAACCAGCCGCCCTGGTCGGAGACCGCAAGGAAACGTTCGCCTTTCGCATCCAGCCGGATGCCGGACAGGCCGCCGAAGCCGCGATAGGGCGAGGTCAGCACCAGGCCGCTGCGATACTCCAGCGAACCGAAGCGCGTACGCGAGCGGTCGCGCGGCTCGAAATTCGGGATCGGCCGCGCATTGACCTCGATGCTGACGGGCTCGGCGACGGCGCGCTCGACCTGGAGCGGGCGCGGCGGCGGCTCGGTCGTGACTTGCGCCTGCGCCAGACGGGACAGTGCGAAAGTGGAAAATCCCGCCGCCGCGTGGCCAAGGAAGCTGCGGCGGGATCGAAGCGTGCTCACGAATGCAGTTTGCGGCGCGGACGGCTTGCCGAGGGCTGCGGTGCGGTCGCCGTCTCGCTGAACAGCTCGGCAAGCTTCTCGGTGATGGCGCCGCCGAGCTCCTCGGCGTCCACGATCGTCACTGCGCGGCGATAGTAGCGCGTGACGTCATGGCCGATGCCGATCGCGATCAGCTCGACCGGCGAGCGGGTCTCGATCTCCTCGATGATGTGGCGCAGGTGCCGCTCGAGATAGTTGCCGGCGTTGACCGACAGCGTGGAATCGTCGACCGGCGCGCCGTCCGAGATCATCATCAGGATCTTGCGCTGCTCGGGCCGGCCGAGCAGGCGCTTGTGCGCCCAGTCTAGCGCCTCGCCGTCGATGTTCTCTTTCAGCAGACCCTCGCGCATCATCAGGCCGAGGTTCTTCCGCGCACGGCGCCAGGGCGCGTCGGCGGACTTGTAGATGATGTGGCGGAGATCGTTGAGACGGCCGGGATTGGCCGGCTTGCCGGCGGCAAGCCACGCTTCACGCGACTGCCCGCCCTTCCAGGCGCGCGTGGTGAAGCCGAGAATCTCGACCTTGACGCCGCAACGCTCCAGCGTGCGGGCGAGGATGTCGGCGCAGGTCGCCGCCACCGTGATCGGGCGGCCGCGCATCGAGCCGGAATTGTCGAGCAGCAGCGTCACCACGGTGTCGCGGAACGTCGCCTCCTTCTCGTGCATGAAGGACAGCGGGTGATAGGGATCGGTCACCACGCGCGACAGCCGCGCGGGGTCGAGGATGCCCTCTTCGAGATCGAACTCCCAGGCGCGATTCTGCTGCGCCATCAGCTTGCGCTGCAGCCGGTTGGCGAGGCGGGCGACGATGCCTTGCAGATGCGCCAGCTGCTTGTCGAGATAGGCGCGCAGGCGCTCCAGCTCGTCATGGTCGCAGAGGTCTTCGGCGGCGATGACTTCGTCGAATTTCGGCGCGAAGGCGTGATATTCCGGCCCGCGCGGCTCGTTCTTCCCGTGCGCGTTCGGACGCGTCGCCTCGCCCGGCGTCTCGTCGTCGCCGAGCTCGCCGTCGTCGAACGTGTCTGACGTCGAGGCCTGCGCGCTTTCCATCGCGCTCTCGCTCATCTCCTCGCTCGACGCCTGCGCCTGGTCGGCGCTCATCTCCTGGGCGGCATCGGAATCGGGCGAGCCCTCGGCGCCGGACTGGTCGTTGTCGCCGTCGCGGTTTTCGTCGTCGTCGTCATTCTCTTCGCTGTCGGCGTTGCGCTCGTCGCCGAGCTCGAGCGCCGACAAGAGGTCATGCACGGCGTCGCCGAACCTGGTCTGGTCCTCGACCACGCCGTCGAGCCGGTCGAGGCGCTTGCCGATCTTGTCTTCGAGAATCGGCCGCCAGAGATCGACCATCTTCTTCGCAGCCGTCGGCGGCGCCATGCCGGTGAGGCGCTCGCGCACCAGCATCGCCAGCGCATCGGCCAGCGGCGCGTCGGCGCGATCGGTGATCTCGTCGAACTTGCCGCGATGGAAATGGTCGTCGAGCATCGCGGTGAGGTTTTTCGCAACGCCCGCCATGCGGCGCGCGCCGATCGCCTCCACCCTCGCCTGCTCGACCGCTTCGAACACACCGCGTGCCTGCGGATTGCCCGGCATCAGCTTGCGATGCAGCTTCGGATCGTGACAGGCGAGCTTCAGCGCGATGGAATCCGCGTGGCCGCGCACGATGGCGGCATCGCGCTTGGTCATCTTGCGCGCCGGCTCGGGCAGCCGCGCCTTGCCGGGCGCAAGGCCCGGCCGCTCGGCGGCAAAGGAGACCTCGAGCTCGGGCGATTTCGCGATCGCCTTCAGGCAGGAGGCGACCGAGCGCTTGAACGGCTCGGTCGGCGCTTCCTTGCTGTTACGGAATTTGGAATTGGATGATGATGTGCTCATAGCGACTTCGTAAACGAATGGCGCGTCACGCCGCCGGGATAGCCCTTGAGAGTGCCGAATTCCTCGTACCCGCAGGAACGATAGAAGCCCGGCGCCTGGAAACTCATCGTGTCGACATAGGCTTGGATCGCGCCATGCCGTCTCGCCTCATCCTCGATCGCCGCGATCAGCTTCGTCCCAAAACCCTTGCCGCGCTGCTTCTGGTCGATCCAGAAGTACTGGATGAACAGAACCGTGGCCCAGAGATGCCCGACGATGCCGCCGACGATCTTGCGGCGGTCCTTCAGTGAGACCGCGATGCTCCTGACCTTCTGCTTCCCAAAGTGCTCGTCGTTATAGGCGCCGAGCCCGGCGAGCACAGCCTTCTTGGTCGTCCCAATGGTGCGCTCGACGGTGATGGTGGCCATGGGTCAGCTGAGCGCCACGTTGACTGCCGATTCCGGCAGCTCCGCATTGAAGCAGCGCTGGTAGAACTCGGCGACCAGGGGACGCTCGAGCTCGTCGCACTTGTTGAGGAAGGTGACGCGGAAGGCGAAACCGATATCGCCGAAGATGTCGGCGTTTTCCGCCCAGGTGATCACCGTGCGCGGGCTCATCACCGTCGACAGATCGCCATTGGCGAACGCGTTGCGGGTGAGATCGGCGAGGCGCACCATCTTGTTGACGATGTCGCGACCTTCCTGGGTGCGATAGTGCTTGGCCTTCGCCAGCACGATCTCTACTTCCTCGTCGTGGCTGAGATAGTTCAGCGTGGTGACGATCGACCAGCGGTCCATCTGGCCCTGGTTGATCTGCTGGGTGCCGTGATAGAGGCCCGAGGTGTCGCCAAGGCCGACCGTGTTGGCGGTCGCAAACAGCCGGAAGGACGGATGCGGCTTGATCACCTTGTTCTGATCCAGGAGCGTCAGGCGGCCGGAGACTTCCAGCACGCGCTGGATCACGAACATCACGTCCGGACGGCCGGCGTCGTATTCGTCGAACACCAGCGCGACGTTGTGCTGGAGCGCCCAGGGCAGGATGCCGTCGCGGAATTCGGTGACCTGCTTGCCGTCGCGGACCACGATCGAGTCCTTGCCGACGAGGTCGATACGGCTGATGTGGCTGTCGAGGTTGACGCGCACGCAGGGCCAGTTCAGGCGGGCGGCGACCTGCTCGATATGGGTGGATTTGCCGGTACCGTGATAGCCGGTCACCATCACGCGGCGATTGCGGGCGAAGCCGGCGAGAATGGCGAGCGTGGTGGCGCGGTCGAAGCGGTAGTCGGAATCAACTTCAGGCACATGAGGATCGACTTCGGAATAGGCCGGCACTTCGAGATCGCTGTCGATCCCGAACACCTGGCGCACCGACACCTTCATGTCGGGCAAACCGGAAACTTCCTCAACTTTGGACATGGCGGCGGTCGTCATCAATCCTCCGAGGCCCCGGGCGATCCCGAGACCAGTTATTGCACGGTGGCTGCGGCTGGGTGCGTTTGCGAACCTATCAGAGACAACGTGCGGGCAGAAGCCCGCCCTCCAATCAAAGTTCCGTTGTCTTTTCATTTAGATAGGCAAGGAACGCGATTTTTGGAAGGCTGCCCTGCGAATCACGCTCGAATTTCGGGCGGGCCAGCTGGCCTGCCCACGCGAGTGGCACTTTTACCGCCTCTCCTTACTTATGTAGGGTCTGGACCGGCGTAACCCCTCCCACCACGAAAGACGACGTGACGTCATTCCTCGATCCCTTCATCGCTTTCGTCTCGGCCCACGCGTGGCTGGCTTATCTGACCCTGTTCCTGGCAGCGCTTCTGGAAGCCGTTCCGGTGGTGGGATCGGTGGTCCCGGGCTCGACCATCATCCTGGCGCTCAGCGCCCTGATCCCGGGCGGCGAGCTGAAACTCGGCTGGGTGCTGCTGGCGGCCGCGCTCGGGGCCGTGCTGGGTGACGGCTCGGCCTACTGGATCGGGCACCGGCAGCAGCGCGAGATCCTCAACACCTGGCCGCTGACCAATTATCCGCGCGTGGTCGAGGAGAGCGAAAGCTTCTTCCACCGCTTCGGCACCTGGGCCGTGTTCTTTGCCCGCTTCGTGCCGCCGATCCGCGCATTTGTCCCGGTCACGGCCGGCGCGCTCGGGATGCCCCCTGCCCGCTTCTACGCGATCAACATCCCGGCGATCCTGGTCTGGGCCCCCGCGCATGTGCTGCCGGGCGTGCTGGCGGTGTCGGCCCTGCACGAATATGCCGGGCTGCCGCACCATGAGCATGTCGGCAAGCATATCTGGATGCTCGCCGTGATCGGCGGTGCGATCGTGCTGAGCGTGACGGTTTGGATCTATCGTCGGCGGAACGGTGGTGGTGTCGCGGCGGCCAAGCCGCGGGTCTGATTAGCTTTGGCTGCCACGGCGGACGGAGGTGCGCTCCCTCCCCCGCTTGCGGGGGAGGGTTGGGGGGAGGGTGCATTCACAATCGAGAACTCCCAAGAGGAGGGAGCCCTCACCCGCGCCTCCGGCGCGACCTCTCCCGCAAGCGGGAGAGGTTAGGACCCGCCCGTCCGCCGCCCCGGCGCGGGTCCAACGTACCGCGCGCGCGGGCGGATCAGCTTGCCGAACTGCAATTGCTCGCTGGCGTGCGCAATCCAGCCGACGCTGCGGGCCATCGCAAACAGCGCGAGCTCGCTGCCTGCAGGCAGGCGCAGGGCATGCACGAGGACGGCGAGCGCATAGTCGATGTTGACGAATTCGCCGGTCGCCTCGGCGATCCGTTCCGGCACTTCGCGCGTGAATTTGCGCGGCGCGCCGGCGCGCGACAGCGCATTCAGCAGCGATTGCGCGCGGGGATCGCCGCGCTTGTAGACGCCGTGACCGAAGCCGGCGAAGCGCTCGCCGAGCGCGACGCGTTCGCGCACCACGGGAGCGACATCGCGGTCGACCAGCGTTTTCACCAGCTGCGAAGCCAGCACGCCGGCGCCGCCGTGCTTGGGTCCCTTCAGCGCGGCGAGGCCGGCGATGACGGCATCGTAGAGATTGAGGCCGGTCGAGGCCGCGCAGCGCGCGGTGAAGGTCGAGGCGTTCAGTTCATGATCGGCGAGCAGAACGAGCGCGCGGCGGATCAGATCGGGTGCATGCTTGTTGTCCGCCGCCCAGACGCGCGCGACCTGCTGGTGCAGCGGCTCGGCCGAGGCTTCCGCATTGAGCATGGTCGCAACCAGCAGGCGGACGATGCGCGCGCCGACCATGGCGCGGCCATCGGGAGCGCGGGTGAAGGCGCGGGGATCGGCGCTCGCGGCGAGCGCCAGCACGGCGATGGCGCGGTCGATCGGCGCCGCGCGGCGCGCGGCGCCTGCGATCGTGCGCATCTCCTCGGAGATCTCGGGCTGATTGTCAGGCGCAAACGGATCGACGCCGGAGACGTCCCAGAGCAGCGTTGCCGTGTGCTCCAGCGTGTCGTTCTCGGCGAGGTCGACGCAATTGACGCCCCGATAGATCGCGCCCTCCTCGGTGATGGTCGAGATCTCCGTGTCCATGACCGGCAAGTCGGCATCGAAGCTGCGCAGCCCGCGCGGCTCCGGCGACGGCACCCGGCGCTCCTTCAGGGCGCGGACGTCCTCGGCGCGGTAGCGGTTCTTGCGCGAATCCGGCGTCGGCTCGGAGCGGATCAGGCCGCGGCTGACATAGGCGTAGAGCGTGGCCGGCGAGATCGCGAGTTCGGCGGCCGCCTCCCGGGCGGAGAGGTAGAGCTCATCAGAATTTTTCATATTGATTTATGTAATCAAGATTGATCAATCTGTCGAGAGGCCCGACTTTTGACCTGCGTAGAACAGGAGATTTGGGCCATGAACATCCACCTCACCAAAAGTCAGATCGGGCTGGACGGCGTTCCCGCGGCCGAGACCGTGCTGAGCCATGTCGACGGCGAGCGCGGCGAGCTGATCATCGCCGGCGAGCATGTCGGCCGGCTGGCCGCCAAATCGAGCTTTGAGGGCGTCACCGCCCGGCTCTGGAACGGCGCCAGCAAGACCTCGCTGAGCGAGGCCAATGTGCGGGCGAGCCTGGGCGCCGCACGCGAGCGCGCCTTCGCGCGGCTCGCCGAGCTACTGCCGGCGACGCACGGCATGGGAATCGTCGACGGGTTTCGCGCGGCCGTCGCGGGCCTTCGCGCCGAGCACGGGCTGGAGCATGAGGCGACCATCGTCGGCGCCTTTCCGGTGATATCAGGCGCGCTGGTCCGGCGCGCCAAGGGGCTCGATCCGGTCGCGCCCGATCCAAGCGCGAGCCACGCCGCCGACACGCTGCGCATGCTGCATGGGCGCGCGCCGGCAACGCGCGAGGTTACGGCGCTGGATGCCTATCTCGTCACCGTCTGCGACCACGGCATGAACGCCTCGACCTTCACCACGCGCGTGGTGGCCTCGACCCAGGCCGATCTGTTCGCAGCCGTCACCGCCGGCTATTGCGCACTGACCGGTCCCTTGCATGGCGGCGCGCCGGAGCCGGTGCTGGAAATGCTCGATGCGATCGGCTCGCGCGAGCGGATCCAGCCCTGGGTGGATGCCGCGCTCGCACGCGGCGAGCGGATGATGGGTTTTGGGCATCGCGTCTATCGCGTGCGCGATCCGCGCGCCGACGTGCTGAAGACCGCGATCGAGGCCCTCGCCTCCAACGGCGCCGACCTGCCGTTTGCCGGCGAGGTCGAGGCCTATATCCGCAGCGCGCTGCGCAAGAAGAACCCGGACCGGCCGCTGGAGACGAATGTGGAGTTCTTCACCGCGATCCTGCTCGATGCGCTCGCGATTCCAAGGCAGGCGTTCACGCCGATCTTCGCGGTGGCGCGCGCCGCCGGCTGGACCGCGCATGCGCGCGAGCAGCAGCGCACCGGGCGGCTGATCAGGCCGAGCTCGTCTTATGTGGGGGCGGTGCCGAAGGCCTAGGGCCAGTAGCTTTGAACGGAATGATGACGACGGAGTGGTTCACTCCGTCGTCGTCCCGGCGAAGGCCGGGACCCATACCGCGTGATTTATCGATAGTGGGAGGTGGGAGTACCGCGGGAAGACGTCTTCACTGCGAGTCTTCGCCAAACCACTCCCTGGGGTTATGGGTCCCGGCCTTCGCCGGGACGACATCGAGAGTTTGGCTGCGACCGTCAGACTCTCGGAGGACGACGACCGCAAGAGGCCCTACGCCTCCCGCACCACCGTCTTCAGATAATTATACGCCTTGATGATCTCGATCAGGCGGTCTTCGGTCGAGCGGTCGCCGCCGTTGGCGTCGGGGTGGTGCTGCTTCACCAGCGCCTTGTACTTGCTCTTGACGTCGGCGAGCGTGGCACTGGGGCCGAGGCCCATGACCTGGAGCGCCTTGCGCTCGGCGTTCATCACCTTGCGCGTCTCGGCCTTGGGCTGGGCGTCCGGACCCTTCCGCCAGTTGGCGCGGCCATTGATCTCGCTGAACATGCTGAACGGATCGGACGCCATGTCGATATCGGCTTCCGCACCCTTCTTGCCGCCATTGGCGCCCATCTTCCAGGTCGGGCGGTGGCCGGTCAGCGCATCCTTCTGGTAGCGCGCGACGGCGTCGGCATTCATGCCGGAGAAGAAATTGTAGTTCTGGTTGTACTCGCGCACGTGATTGAGGCAGAAGTGCCAGTACTCGCGCTGGTTCTCACGCCCCTTCGGCGCGCGGTGTGCGCCCTTGTTCTGGCATCCGGCCCATTCGCACGCGACCGCGGTGTCGCGCGGCTTCACCTCGGGCTGCTTGCCCCGCGGCTTGACGCGGATGGAGTCGAAGAACTTTGATGAATCGATCGGCATGGCTGACTTTGACTACGCAATGCAAAAACCTTCAAGTCTTGACATTGCAATTAGCTGCGAACCCGGCAAATAACGGAGTGCGACCTCTGCACCTGAATGGCACACACATGGCTATGAGCGACATTATCAGCAACAAGTTGCAGGAAGCTTTCACGCCGGAAAGCCTGCAGGTTGTCGACGAGTCACACCTGCATGAGGGCCATGCCGGCCATCGGCCCAGCGGCGAGACGCACTTTCGCGTTTATATTGTGTCTCAAGCCTTCAAAGGGAAGAGCCGGGTCGATCGCCACCGCATGATAAATGCGGCGCTGGCCGCGGAACTCTCCGGCACCGTGCACGCGCTCGCCATCCACGCGCAGGCGCCGGGGGAAAATTAGCTCGGTCATTCCGGGGCGGCTCAAAGAGCCGAACCCGGAATCTCGAGATTCCGGGTTCGATGCTTCGCATCGCCCCGGAATGACTGAGGGCTTAGAACGACGTCCCCGCCCTTCTCGGCTTGGCTTCCTCCATCTCGGCCTCGCGCGGCACCGGTGAAATACGGAGCGCGGTGATGCGGTTGCGTTCGCGGCGCAGGACGCGGAAGCGGAAGCCGTGGAACGTGAAGCTCTGGCCGCGATCGGGGATCGAGCGCGCCTCGTGAATGACGAGGCCGGCGACCGTGGTTGCCTCTCCATCGGGCAGATGCCAGTCCATGGCGCGGTTGAGATCGCGGATCGGCACCGAGCCGTCGACCACGACCGAGCCGTCCGGCTGGGCGCGCACGCCGGCGACCACGACGTCGTGCTCGTCGGAGATGTCGCCGACGATCTCTTCCAGAATGTCCTCCAGCGTCACGAGACCTTCGACTTCGCCGTACTCGTCGACGACGAGCGCGAAATGGGTCTTGCGGCGGCGGAACGCCTTGAGCTGCTCGGACACGGGACGCATCTCCGGCACGAACCAGGGCGGCAGCGCGATGGTGGAGACGTCGATGCGCGAAGTGTCGCCTTCGGAGGCGCGGATCGCGCGCAAGAGATCCTTGGCGTGGAGCACGCCGATGATGTTTTCCGGCTTCTCGCGCCAGAGCGGAATGCGGGTGTATTCGGTCGCCAGCACCTCGCGCAACAGCTCCTCGGGCGGCAGGTCGGCGTTGATCATCATCATCTCGGTGCGATGGATCATGACGTCGGAAACCTGGAGCTCGCGCAGGTCGAGCAGGCCGCCGAGCATGTCGCGGTCCTGCTTCTCGAACTTGCCCTCGTGATGCAACAGGTCGACCGCGCCGCGCAGGCGCTCGGTCGGCGACAGGATGGCCTGGTGCTCGCCGGCAAGGCCGAACAGGCGCATCAAGAGGCGCACGATGACTTCGACGATCTTGAGCAGCGGCCCCAGCACATACATGGTCAGCCGCATCGGGCGCGCGACCGCAAGCGCCATGCGGTCGGGCGCGTTGATGGCGATGGTTTTGGGCAGCACCTCGGCGAAGATCACCACCAGCGCGGTCATCACGCCGGTGGCGTAGAGCACGCCGACATCGCCGAACCAGGACGTGAAGATGGCGGTGGCGAGCGCGGAGGCGCCGATATTGGCGATGTTGTTGCCGAGCAGCAGCGCGCCGATCAGGCGCTCGCGCATGTCGAGCAATTGCGAGACGACGTCGGCGTCGTGATTACCCTGCTTGGAGAGTCGCAGCATGCTGGCGCGCGAGGCGCCGGTCAGCGCGGTCTCGCTCGCCGCGAAGAACGCCGAGACCAGCAGGCAGAGGACGACGATGGTGAATCCGAGCCAGTCCATGCACCACTCGAGTTTCTTGTCTTGACGCGTTTTCCTTGCGCGAACCGGTCCCCACTTCGCTCGAAAACGCTTTCACGAATTCAGCCGCGCATCAGGCCTTCTGCGCGAGCTTCTCTTTCAGGAAGTCGCGCACCGGGGCCGGCTCGACGTCCTTTGCGATCACGGCGCGCCCGACCGCCTCCAGCAGGATGAAGGTGAGCTTGCCGCGCTTGACCTTCTTGTCCTGCGCCATCAGGGCCATCAGCGCGTCGGCATCGGCAAGCCCTTCCTGCGAAAAGCCCGCGATGTCCTGCAAGCGGGTCGGCAGGCCGGCCTCGATGAGATGCCGCTCGACGCGCGCCGCGTCGGCCTCGCCGATCATGCCGAGCTTGGCCGAGAACTGCGCCGCTAGCGTCATGCCGATCGCGACGCCCTCGCCGTGGAACAGACGGTCGGAGAAGCCGGTCGCAGCTTCCAGCGCGTGACCAAAGGTGTGGCCGAGATTGAGCAGCGCGCGTTCGCCGGTCTCGCGCTCGTCGCGCGAGACGATTCCGGCCTTGGCACGGCAGGAGGTGGCGATCGCGTGCTCGCGCGCTGATCCGCCCTTGAAGATGTCGGAATGGTTCTTTTCCAGCCAGGTGAAGAAGGCCTCATCGCCGAGCACGCCGTATTTGGCGACCTCGGCATAGCCGGCGTGGAACTGGCGCGGCGACAGCGTGTCGAGCACGGCGGTGTCGGCGATGACCAGCACCGGCTGGTGGAAGGCGCCGAGCAGATTCTTGCCCTGCGGCGAGTTGATGCCGGTCTTGCCGCCGACGCTGGAATCGACCTGCGCCAGCAGCGAGGTCGGCACCTGCACGAAATCGACGCCGCGGCGCAGGATCGCGGCGGCAAAGCCGGCGAGATCGCCGACCACACCGCCGCCGAGCGCGATGACGAGATCGTTGCGCTCGATCTTCGCGGCGATCAGGGCTTCGCTGACCTTTTCCAGGCCGGCATAGGTCTTGGAGATCTCGCCTTCCTCGACGACGATGCGCGACGTCGGGATGCCGGCGGCCGCGAGCGATGCTTCGGCCGGCTCGAGCCAGTGCTTTGCAACGGTACGGTCGGTGACAACAGCCGTGCGCACGCCTGGGCGCAGCGCTGCGACCCGTTCGCCGAGCGAGGCCAGCACGCCGCGGCCGATGACGATGTCATAGGCGCGGTCGCCGAGCGCGACGTCGACGTTGACGGGATCGGAATGTTTCAACGGCGCAGTCATCGTACGGCACTCGCAACGTCGGCAGGTGGTTGGGCGGCCTGTTCGCCGCAGAGATGGGCGCGCAGCGTCTCGATACACTCCTCGACGATCTTGTCGTGCGGCACGTCGCGCGAGGCGATGGTGAGGTCGGCATGGCTGTAGACCGGCTCGCGCTCGGTGAGCAGGCGCGTCACGGTTCCCTCGGGGTCGGCGGTCTGGAGCAACGGGCGGTCGGCGCGGCGGCGGACGCGGCGCATGATGACGTCGTGGTCGGCCTTCAGCCAGATCGAGACCGCCTTGGCCGCGATGCGTGCGCGCGTCTCCTCGCGCATGAAGGCGCCGCCGCCGGTCGCCAGCACCACCGGGCCGCCGTCGAGCAGGCGCGCGATCACGCGGGCCTCGCCGTCGCGGAAATGGCCCTCGCCATGGCGCTCGAAAATCTCCGGTATGGTCATGCCGGCCGCCGCCTCGATCTCGGTGTCCGCATCGACGAAGGGCAGCTTGAGCCGGGCCGCCATGCGGCGGCCGATGGTGGATTTGCCCACCCCCATCATGCCGACGAGCACGATCGAGCGCGCCCCGAGCGCCGACAGGATGTCGGCCTCAGGCGATGCTTGTATCGGCAACGCGGCGTCGGACATGGGTCTCGCTCTGGATCTCGCTCGATCTGCCGCCAAAAACGGCCTGCTTTGGCCACCTATACGACCCCAAAGGGGGCCTCGCCAGAGGACTCTTGCCACGAAACGGCGAACATGTTGGATGATTTCATTGGTTAATTTGCCTGCCAAGTCCCCTACAGAGACCCCAGACCGATGCCCAGCCTGTTCCGCTTCCTGACGGTCGTCGCCGTGATCGCCGGCATCGTCTATGGCGTGATTTTCGCGCTGGCGAACTTCGTCAATCCCAAGCCGCGGGAAATGTCGGTGACGATCCCGCCGGATAAGTTTCTCAAGAAATAGGGGTTAGCCTCCAGGGCATGCGTGCAAAGCCCTCAGACGCCAAGCTCACCGGCCTGTTCCTCGACATGCTCGCGGCGGAACAGGGCGCCGGCCCCAATACGCTCGATGCCTACCGCCGCGACCTCACGGACTTCTCCGAGTTTCTGGGCCGCGTCGGCCACAGTTTTGCGGACGCCGAAACCCAAACGCTGCGCGACTATCTCGCCGATCTCGACACGCGTGGCTTCAAATCCACCAGCGTCGCGCGCCGCCTGTCGGCGATGCGGCATCTCTACCGCTTCCTGCTGAACGAGCGGATTCGCGGCGACGATCCCGCCGCGATCCTGTCCGGCCCGAAACGCGGCCGCGGCCTGCCAAAGGTGCTGTCGATCGCGGATGTCGACCGCATGCTCCGCCGCGCCAGGGAATTGAGCGAGGCGGAGGATGCCTCGCCCTCGAAGCGGCTGCGCGCCTTGCGGCTCTATTGCCTGCTCGAGGTGCTGTACGCCACGGGCCTGCGCGTCTCCGAGCTGGTGGCGCTGCCGCGCACGGCGGCCAAGCGCGACGCCCGCATGATCGTGGTGCGCGGCAAGGGCAACAAGGAGCGGCTGGTGCCGCTGAACGAGGCCTCGCGGCAGGCGATGGCGGATTATCTCGCCGCGACCGAAGCCGCGAAATCCGACAAGAAGACCAGCGTTGCCGCCTCGAAATGGCTGTTCCCCTCCTTCGGCGAGAGCGGGCATCTGACCCGGCAGCATTTCGCCCGCGACCTCAAGGAGCTCGCGGTCGCCTCCGGGCTTCAGGCCCGGCTGGTCTCCCCGCACGTGCTGCGCCACGCCTTTGCCAGCCACCTCCTGCACAACGGCGCTGACTTACGCATCGTGCAGACCCTGCTCGGCCACACCGACATCTCGACCACCCAGATCTACACCCATGTGGTCGAGGAGCGGCTGAAGAGCCTGGTGCGCGACCTGCACCCGCTGGCGGAGAAGTAGGCCTGCCGCAGCTGAAACCGCCTTGACTTCGGCCACATCTCCGCAGAAAGAGCCGTGGCCTCACGATTGAATTGGCGGGCTGCCCAGAAGCCCACAAGCCAACTCATTGAAGAGGCTACACTTCTTTCCGCAGGTCCGAAATCGCTTCGCCGCCTCGCCCCGTCCTCCCTATATTGAGTTGATGCAAGACCAGATGCGCAGCTATCTCGACTTCGAAAAGCCCGTCGCCGAGCTCGACTCCAAGGTCGACGAGCTGCGGACGCTCGCGGCCTCCGGGACCGACATCACCGACGAGATCGGGCGGATCGAGGACAAGGCGGCGCAGGCGCTGGCCGACCTCTATACGAACCTGTCGCCGTGGCAGAAGACGCTGGTCGCGCGCCATCCGCAGCGGCCGCATTTCAACGATTTCATCAAAGGCCTGATCACCGAATTCACGCCGCTCGCCGGCGACCGCAAGTTCGGCGAGGACGAGGCCCTGGTCGCCGGCTTCGGCCGCTTCCGCGGCGAGCCGATCTGCGTGATGGGCCAGGAAAAGGGCGATTCCACCGAAAGCCGCATCCGGCACAATTTCGGCATGGCGCGGCCCGAGGGCTATCGCAAATGCGTGCGGCTGATGGAGATGGCCGAGCGATTCGGCCTGCCGGTGCTGTCGCTCGCCGATTCCGCCGGAGCCTATCCCGGCATCGGCGCCGAGGAGCGCGGCCAGGCCGAGGCGATCGCGCGCTCGACCGATGCGTGCCTGTCGCTGGGCGTGCCGAACGTCGCCATCATCACCGGTGAAGGCATGTCGGGCGGCGCCATCGCGATCACCACCGCCAACCGGGTGCTGATGCTGGAGCACGCGATCTACAGCGTGATCTCGCCAGAGGCGGCCTCCTCCATCCTCTGGCGCGACGGCACCAAGGCGCAGGAAGCCGCCAACAACATGAAGATCACCGCCCAGGACATGCTCCGCTTCGGGGTGATCGACAGCATTTTGAAGGAGCCGGTCGGCGGCGCCCACCGCGACCCCGCCGCCATGATCGCCACCACGGGCGAGGCCATCGCCAGGGCGTTTGACGAGCTCCGCGGCCTCGACGGCGACGCCATCCGCAAGCAGCGTCGGCAGAAATTCCTCGATATCGGCCGGAAACTGGGCTGATTCGGGGGCCCCGACGTCGTCATTCCGGGGCGATGCGAAGCATCGAACCCGGAATCTCGAGATTCCGGGTCCGCCCTTCGGGCGCCCCGGAATGACGGTTGGAGCCCGGTAACCCCGCATTAACCCTTTTTTTGCCCAAATCGGCGATCTGAGTCCCAATTGGGCAGGAAGGCCCAAGTAAGGCCCAAAGTCGCGTCCATTTAGTCTCTGTTGACCATGCTACTGGGCCAACGGGCT
Source organism: Bradyrhizobium sp. CCBAU 45394 (assembly GCF_028128655.1). Taxonomy (NCBI): domain Bacteria; kingdom Pseudomonadati; phylum Pseudomonadota; class Alphaproteobacteria; order Hyphomicrobiales; family Nitrobacteraceae; genus Bradyrhizobium; species Bradyrhizobium sp. CCBAU 45394. The sequence goes on from NZ_LBIX01000173.1 coordinate 166,989, forward strand.
CGTGATCCCCGCTCGGGTTGCGACCACATGACCCAGAGGTTAGAATTTTAATCAATGGCTTCAGGGCATAAGCGCTGGAGTGTGGTTTGAAAAAGCCCGTCACGACGGGTCCGGATCTCCGGTCGGATCATGCTCCAAAGAATTGGGGTTCGCGCTCTCTGCCCGGCACGGTGTGGGGTCCATCTTGATTTCTCGTTCGCTTGCTCGCGCGCTCTTGGCTTCGGTTGCGCTGCTGACGGCCAGTGTCCTGCTGGCCGGCTGCGACACCGACCAGGTTTCGCTCGCGACCAACGCCAAGGCCAACCAGCCGGTGCCGCCAAAGCTTCTCGCCGCGATGGTCGAGAAGGACATGGATCTGCAGTCCCCGATCCTGGTCCGCCTGTTCAAGCAGGAAGCCGAGCTCGAAGTCTGGAAGCAGACCCGCAACGGCCAGTTCGCGCTGCTCAAGACCTATCCGATCTGCCGCTGGTCGGGCGATCTGGGTCCGAAGGTGCGCGAAGGTGACCGCCAGGCGCCGGAAGGATTCTACTCGATCAATCCGGGCCAGATGAATCCGCAGTCGGCCTATTACCTCTCGTTCAACACGGGCTATCCGAACGCGTTCGACAAGGCTTTGGGCCGTACCGGCTCGCAGCTGATGGTGCATGGCGATTGTTCTTCGCGCGGCTGTTACGCCATGACGGACGAGCAGATCGCGGAGATCTATTCGCTCGGCCGCGAGTCCTTCTTCGGCGGGCAGAAGGCGTTCCAGCTGCAGGCCTATCCGTTCAAGATGACGCCGGTGAACATGGCCAAGCACCGGAACAATCCGAACATGCCGTTCTGGAAGATGATCAAGGAAGGCTATGATCATTTCGAGGTGACGCGGCAGGAGCCGAAGGTCGATTTCTGCGAGAAGAAGTACGTCTTCGACGCGGCGAAGACGCCCGATGCCAAGCGCGATCCGGTGTTCGACGCCTCGGCAAAGTGCCCGGCCTATGTGATCCCCGAGGACATCGCGAGCGCCGTGCGCGAGAAGGACGCGCGCGACCAGGCCGAGTACGCCAAGCTCGTCGCCAAGGGCACGCCGGTGGCGCGCATGAACACCGGCATCGACGGCGGCATGAACAAGATCTTCGCCGCCAAGATTCCGGAAGGCTCGACCGGCCTGTCGGAGGGCGCCGAAGGCACCACGCTGCAGATGCTGGCAATGGCGAAGGCGCCGGGCACGATCCCCGGCCACGTCAATCCGCCGAAGCCGAATTTCGACGCGGCCGCTCCCTCGCCGCAGGAAGAGCCGGTCGTCGCCGTCAGCGCGCCCGCGACCAGCACGCGCGTCGCGGCCGCCGCGCCCGCCGAGAAATCCCAAGAGAAATCGCAGGGCGGCGGCTTCTTCTCCAACCTCGGCCGCAAGATGGGCCTTGGCACCGCCGACACGACGGCGACCACGCCTCCGCCGTCACAAGCCACGGCGTCCGTGGCCCCGGCCACAACGTCCACGACGCCGCCGACGGCAGCGTCCAGGCTGAAGGCCGCAGTCACCCGGTTCGTGCCGGGCCATGACAAGTCCAAGGATGCAGCGAAGGACGCGCCGAAGCCGGCTGTGGCCGCCGCCAAGCCGGCAGAGCCGGTGAAGCCCGACACGCGCCTCGCCGCAACGCGTCCTGCGCTGAAGCCGTCGGTGTCGGATGGTGCGGGTGACAGCGGCCAGATGGCAGGCGCGGCACCGGTGGTGTCGTCGAACTCGTTCGACAGCCGGTTTGGGGCGGTGAAGTAAGCGCGCGGCCTCTCCGCGCGTTCTCTCCGGTCTATTCCAGCCTGACGCCGTCATTCCCCGCGAAGGCGGGGAATCCAGCATTCCAGAGGCACCAATTAGCGATCGAGAAGCCGCGGCGTACTGGATGCCCCGCCTTCGCGGGGAATGACGGGTGAGGTGGGACGAGAGTACCGCGCCTCACTCGCAGGTGAGCAGCGCTACCTTACGGCGCCAGATACCGCAGCAGTTCCGGATTGCCCCTCACCTCGCCCGCCTCGCCCTGCAGCGCGACCCTTCCGCGGTCAAGCACGTAGGCGTAGTCGGCGACGCGCAGCGCGAGGTCGAGGTGCTGCTCGACGATGATGACGGCGATCTCTTTCGCGAGCTCGATCAGGCGCTCGGTGATCTCCTCGATGACGCCGATCCAGACGCCTTCGGTGGGCTCGTCGAGCAGCAGCAGTTTTGGATCCCCTAACATGGCACGGCCGATGGCGAGCATCTTGCGCTCGCCGCCGGAGAGCGTGCCGGCGGGCTGGTCGAGGCGCTGGCCGAGCTTCGGGAAGATGGTCAGCACGTGATCGACTGCGTCGGCCTTGCTGCTCGCGAGCGAGCCGACCGCGAGATTGTCGCGCACCGACAGGCGCGCGAACACCGAATGCTCCTGCGGGACGTAGCCGATGCCGGCGCGCACGCGCTCCTGGGTCGCGCGGCGGCTGATGTCGCGGCCGTCGAAGGCGACCTCGCCCTTCCACGCCGGCAGCTCGCCGACGATGGTCTTCATCAGCGTGGTCTTGCCGGCGCCGTTGCGCCCGAGCACGGCGACGCCGCCGCGCCAGGGAATGCCGAGGTTGACGTCGAACAGGACCTGGCTGCGGCCATAGCCGGCGTCGAGATGCTTGATGTCCAAAAATTCAGGCACGGCGCAGATAGATCTCCTGGACGGATTTGTTGGCCTGGATCTCGGACACGGTGCCTGACGCCAGCACCTTGCCCTGGTCGAGCACGGTCAGGCGATCGCAGATGTCGCGGATGAAATCGAGATCGTGCTCGACGATGACGAGCGAGCAATGTTTCTTGATCGGCTGGAGCAATTCGCCGGTGACGCGGCGCTCCTCGAGGCTCATGCCGCCGGTCGGCTCGTCCAGCAGCAGGAGCTTTGGTTTTCCGGCAAGCGCCATCGCGATCTCCAGCCATTGCTGCTGGCCGTGCGACAGCGCCGCCGCCGCGTCGAAGGCGCGGTCGGCGAGACGAAACTGCGTCAGCATGGTCATGACCTGGTCGTGCAGCGCGCCGCGCGTGCGCGAGAACACGAGGTCGAGCAGCGAGGATTGCGCCTGGAGCGCGAGCAGGATGTTGTCGTACAGCGTCAGCGTCGGCAGCACGCTCGTGATCTGGAATTTCAGGCTCATGCCGGCGCGGGCGCGCTCGGTCGGCGTGAACGCGGTGATGTCGGTGTTGATAAAACTCACCTTGCCCTGCGTCGGCACCTCGGCGCCGGCAATGCACTTCATCAGCGTGCTCTTGCCGGAGCCGTTCGGACCGATCAGGCCGTGAAACTCGTTCTCGCCGACGGTGAGGGCTGCGCCGTCGAGCGCGGTGAGCTTGCCGAAGATCTTTTGGATGCCGGCGGCCTCAAGGAGCGGCATTGCGCTTCTCCTTTGGCGTGGCACCGAAGCTGCCGACACGCTCGCGCTCACCGAGCGCGAAGCTGATCAGGCCGAGCGGCCGGAACAGGATCACGAGCAGCAGCAGCAAGCCCAGGATGATAGGCCAGATGTCACGATAATTGTCGGACAGCCAGAAGCTGACGCCTTCGACGATGATCGCGCCGATGACCGCGCCGATCAGCGTGCCGGAGCCGCCGAACAGCACATAGAGCACCACCTGTGTCGAGACGACGACGCCGACCATGTTGGGCCAGACGAAACCTTCGTGGAAGGCATAGAGGCTGCCGGCAAGGCCGGCGACGCCGCCGCCGATGGTGAAGATGATCGCTTTCAGATGCTGCGCCTTGTAGCCGAAGAAGGCGATACGCTGCTCGTTCTCGCGCAGGCCCGCCAGCGCGAGGCCAAACTGCGAGCGCACCAGGAAGCGGCAGAGCAGGTAGACTACGACGAGGATGCCGAGCACGAGATAGTAGAAGGCGGGCCCTTCCGAGAATTCGTAACCACCGAGCGTCATCGGCGCGATCGAGGGAATACCGTTCTGGCCGCCGAGATAGTACCAGCCGCGCGCGAGGCGGTCGGCGGCGTAGGAGCCGGTGAGCGTGCCCAGCGACACGAAGATCACGCTGGAGGGATGCCGTCCCAGCAGCAGGAAGCCGCCGAGCAGCAGCGCGAAGGTGAGGCCGATGATGGTGCCCGCGGGGAGCACCAGGAAGATGTTGGTGATGTCGAGGTCGCGCGCGAGCAGCGCCACGCCATACCCGGCCGAGCCGAAGAACAGGGCCTGGCCAAAGCTCATGATGCCGGCATAGCCCCAGACCAGATCGAACGACAGGGCGAACAGCGCGAGGATGATCACGCGCGTCGCGAACACCGTGAGATAGTCCTGCAGCACCAGCGGCGCGAGCAGCGCGGCGACGAGCACCACGCCCTCCACGATCGGCAGGACTCTTCGTCCCGCCGCGACCTGTCCCGCCGCTTCGCGTTCAGCCATCGCATCGTCCGCTTCGTCGCCGGCGATGGCTTCCCTTACCACACTCATCGACTTCGGCATTCCGCCTCAGCATTCCTTGGGATCGACGAGCCCGTCGCTGCGTCCGACGATCTCGTAGTTTCCGCCCTTGGCGACCGCGGTGTACATCTTCATCTTGCAGTGCCGCTTGCCCGGCACCATTTCGGCAGGTCCGCCGGGACCTTCGGCGATCTTGGCGTGGTCGAGCGCGGCGGCGACCGACTCGCGGTCGAGCTTGCCCGCTTCTTTCACCGCCGCTTCCCACAGCTTGAGGCCGCGATAGGTGCCGGTGGCGGCGCTGCCGGCGGCGAACAGGAAGTTGCCCGGAAAATCCTTCTCGTAGGCCGCCTGGATTTTTGCGTCGAACGGGTTCTCCTTGGTCAGCACCTTGAAATAGTCGAGGCAGCTCGCGAGGCCCTCGATCTCGCTCGCCTGATTGATGTTGAGCGTGTTCTCGTCATAGTAGACGCAGGCGAGACGGCCGCCGTTCTTGAGGAAGCCCGCTTCGTAGAGCTGCTTGAAGAACGGGCCGACGCCGGGCGGAATGACGGTGTTGAAGACGACATCGACCTTGTTGGAGATGATGCGGTTGACGGTCGAGGAGAAGTCGACCTGGTCGAGTGGATAGTACTCCTCGAACACGACCTCACCGCCGTTGGATTCGATCACCTTGCGGGCATAGACGTTGAGCGTATGCGGCCAGACATAGTTGGCGCTCGGCAGCGCGAATTTCTTGCCGCCGTTCTTGATCAGCCAGGGTATGAACTCGTCGCATTGCTGCGCCGGCGTCGGGCCGGTGCAGAACAGATAGGGCGTGCACTCCTTGCCTTCGTAGAGCTGCGGATAGATGTAGAGCGTCTTGCCGCGCGCCACGATCGGGTCCTTGATCGCGTTGCGCATCGAGGAGGTGATGCCGCCCAGCACCATGTCGACCTTGTCGCGCTGGATCAGCTTGCGCACGTTGCCGACCGCGACGGATTCGTTCGACGCGGTGTCCTCGATATAGAGCTCGAGCGGACGGCCGAGCATGCCGCCGGCGGCGTTGATCTCCTTGATCACCATTTTTGCGACGTTGGCGTCGGCATTGCCGGCGTACGCAATTGGGCCCGTTAGATCTGTGGCGATGCCGACCTTGATCGGGGCTTCGGCCGCATTGGCCCAGGGGGCCGGGATTACCCAGCTGCCGACGCCGGTCGCGACCGCGCCCGACGCAAAGGCGAAATTGGAGAGGAAGCGGCGGCGTGAGAGCTGCGTACGATCGAACATATGACTAAACCCCTTTGCCAGCGATGAGGCCCTGCGGCCGGAATTTGATGAAGATAATGGCGAGCACAAAGACGAGGACGTCGGCGACGACGGGCGCCATCACCCAGGGCAGCGCGGCACTCAGCGTGCCGATGACGCCGGCACCCGCCACCGGCCCGATGAAGGAGCCGACGCCGCCGACCATGACCGCGACAAAGCCCTGGATCAGGAAGCGCAGGCCGAGATCGGCGAACAGGCTGAAGACAGGCACGATCAGCGCGCCGGCAAGGCCGGCGAGCGCCGCGCCGAAGGCAAAGGTGGCGCCATAGATCAGCGGCGTGGAGATGCCGGAGGCGCGCGCCAGCGAGGGATTTTCCAGCGTGGCGCGGACGCGCAGGCCGAAGCTCGTGCGAGAGAGCAGGAGATAGCAGCCACCCATCACCAGCAGCGTGATGACGATGATGGTGAAGCGCCATGCCGAGATGTGCATCGCGCCGATGTCGATCGAGCCGCCGATCGGCTCGGGCACGGTGAGATAGAAGCCGCCGATCAGGCCGCGCACGGATTCGCGGATGATCAGGCCGAGCGCATAGGTGCCGAGCATCGCCACGATCGGCGCGGCGTAGAAGCGGCGGATGATCAGCGCCTCCAGCACAAAGCCGAGCGCGCCGACCACGAAGGGCGCCGCGACCATGCCGGCCCAGATCGGCAGGCCCCCGGCGTAGGCGAGATAGGTGATGTAGGCCCCGAGCAGGACGAACTCTCCTTGCGCGAAGTTGAAGATGCCCATCATGCTGGCGATGATCCCGAGCCCCAGCACGATCAGGACGATGATCGCGCCAAAGCTCAGGATCTCGAACGCCGCGACGAACGCGTTAGCCATTTGGTGCTGTTCCGTCCGTCTGCATCGACGCCTCGCTCACATCTTCTTCCAGTCGCCGATCTGCTCGAAGGCGTGCGCGGCGCGATAGATGGTCGATTCCTCGAACATGCGGCCGACCAGCATCAGGCCGACGGGCAGGCCGTCGACCATGGCGCAGGGCAGCGACATCGCGGGATGATGGGTGATGTCGAACGGCGCGGTGTTGCCGATCATCTCCAGCGCACGGGCGACGTAGTCCTCGCGGCTGGCATTGGGCTCCGGCAGCTTGGTTGCCTTCATCGGCGTCGTCGGCAGCAAAAGCAGATCGTAATCCCCAAACGCCTTGTCGTAGGCGGCGGTCAGCCTGCGGGAGATATTGAGCGCCTTGCCGTAGAAGCGTGGACCGAAATTGTTGTTGATGTAGGTGCCGAGCATCATGAACAGCTTCGTGGTCTCGGACAGCGAGTCGGCCTGCCGGCGCCAGCCGCGATGAAAATCCATCAGCGAGGTCGAATAGAGATCGCCGCGGCTGAGGCCGTAGCCGTCGCCGAACATCATGGTCTGGGTCAGGCCTTCGGTGCCGATCGGGGTCCAGATCGCGCCGCCCAGGAGATGCATCGGGATTGAGACCGTCTCTACGGTGGCGCCAAGATCCTTGAAGCGCTTTGCCGCCTCGCGCACGCTTTCATTCACCGCGGCTTCTGCGACCGGCTGCTCAAAGCCTTCCTTGAGAATGCCGATCTTCATGCCCTTGACGCCCTGGCCGAGCGCCTTGGTGTATTCCTCGACCTTCGGAGCCTTGATGCGCGGATCGTAGCCGTCATCGCCGGCGAGCACTTCAAGCAGCAGCGCGTTGTCAGCGACGGTCGCGGTCATCGGACCGGTATGGTCGACATAGATCTCGATCGGCATGATCCCGGTGTAAGGCACGAGGCCCCAGGTCGGCTTCATGCCGTAAATGCCGCAGAACGAGGACGGCATGCGGATCGAGCCGCCCTGATCGCCGCCGATCGCCATGTCGACCTCGCCGAGCGCGACCACGACGCCCGAGCCTGACGACGAGCCGCCGGCCGAGTACCCCATCTTGTGCGGATTATGCACGGGCCCGTAAGAGCCGGTATGGCTGCCGCCGGACAGGCAGAAGTGCTCGCAATGCACCTTGCCCTTGATCTCGGCACCGGCATCCAGCATGCGCGTGACGATGGTGGCGTCGAAATCGGGCACATAGCCCTCCAGCGTCGACGAGCCGTTGGTCATGGGCACGCCGGCCAGCATGATGTTGTCTTTCAGCGCGACGGTCTTGCCCTTGAGCTTGCCGCCGGCGGCGCCCTTCACCGTCGACTTGCGATACCAGGCGTTGCGCGGGTTCTCCTCGGGCGAGGGCCGATAGCCCGGCGTGCGTGGATATTTCACCTCCGGTACCTCGTCCGGCATCGCGGCAACGAGATTGTAGGCGTCGATCGAGCCCTGCATCAGGCCGCGGAACGAGGCGACGTCGTCGTCGGTGAGCGAAAGGCCGCACTGCTCGGCGACGCTGCGAAGTTGGGCGGGCGTGGGAAGGACAACTGTCACGGCGCTCTCCTTGAGGTTTCTTGATCCCTGGCTTTGGATGGAGGCCGCTCGCTCGCGCCTGCACGGCGCGAGCCAGCCGGCTTCGCCTCGATATTACAGACGGAAATATTTTCCTTTTCAAGTATTATTTCGAAGCTCGGCCGTGACGGACGAGCGGCCGGATCTCAGAGCGTCTTGATGAGCTTGAAGTCAAGACCGTCCGCTTCGGCAAGATACATCGGCATCTCGGCGCGGCCATCGCGGATGGTGACGGGTCCGCGGCCCGCCGAATAGACGGTGTTGCGCGCGGCCTTGAGCAGCGGGCGAAAGGCCAGCGAGCCGGCGCGGTTGGCCACGGATTCCAGGAACCGCAACCCCTCATAATTCGACTGGCCGACCGAGCCGACCGGCGGCGCGTGCGGGCCGAACATGGCCTGATAGCCACTTAGGAACTCGTCGTTGGCGCGCGAGGCCATGCAGTTGAAATAACCGGAGGCGCAGAACAAATTCTCGGTGTTGTCGGCGCCGATGCCGAGCAGCACGGTCTCGTCCATCGCGCCCGCGAGCCGCAGCGTCGAGGTGGCAAGCCCTGCCTCGGCGAAGGCACGGTTGAAGGTGATGCTGTCGGTGCCGATCAGCGAGATCAGCACCACGTCCGGCTTGGCAGCGTGGATGCGCGCCAGATGCGCCTCGTGATTGTCCTCGCCGACGGGAACGAACTCCTCGCCGACGACTTGGCCGCCGGCCTCCTTGATGTAGCGCTTCACCGCGCGATGCGACTGCCAGGGCCAGACATAGTCGCTGCCGATCAGATACCAGCGAGCCGCCTTCTTGACGTCGGCCAGCCAGTGGATGGCGGGGCGGCTCTGCCAGCGCGGCGTCTCGCCGATCGCCATCACGCCCGGCGTGCGCTCGCCTCCCTCATAGACCGGCGTGTAGATGTAGGGGATGCGATTGCCGGTGACCTTGCGCAGCGCGACGCGGACCGCGCTGATATGCGAGCCCATGATGAGGTCGACCTCGTCGAAGGCGATCGCCTGCTCCGCGCGCTGCACCACCTCGTCGATCGGGCCGCCGGAATCGTAGATCGACAGCTCCAGCTCGCGGCCCAGAATGCCGCCGCGCTTGTTGATCTCGGCGACCGCCAGCATCGCGCTGTTGGTGGAGGTCGGGCCCCAGATCCCGGGCGAGCCGGTGAAGGTGAGGAAATTGCCGATGCGCAGCTTGTTGCGCGCACCACGGCGCTTCATGAAATGCGCGTCAACCGGAGACAGGTCGAAGTCGGCCGCCGACGACGACAGATTCCTGAACAGCAAGGACGGCGGCAACGCCGGGCCGCCGTGAGCCGGGAAGTTTACCGTCGCGCGCACGCCAACTCCTGTCTGGCACCAGACCTGAAAGCACATTGAGCAGGCGGCCGCGGCTTCCGCCCTTTTGTTGGGCAATGATCCTATTTTGAAAATATTGAATATTCAAGAATTGAAGTGCATATAGATGCAGCATTGATTGCAAGACATTCACTCATTTGGGTCAAGACGAAGTCTTAGCCGTGGCAAAACCGTCGAAAGAAAACACTCCGATCACCGAACATCTCGCCTACCTGCTCGCGCAAGCCAACCGGGAGATCAACCGGCAGCTGGAACTGCGCTTGAGCAAGGAAGGTGTTCCCGTCGAGCAATGGCGCATCCTGAAAGTGCTGTCGGATGGCAACGGCCATTCGATGGGCGAGCTTGCGGACGCCGTGCTGCTCAACCATCCGACGCTGACCAAGATGATCGACCGCATGGTCTCCGACACGCTGGTCTATCGCGTGCAGGACCCGAACGACCGCCGCAAGGTGCTGATGTTCATCTCCGACCGCGGCAAGGTGCTGTGCAAGAAGCTCAACTCGCTCGCGGTGGACCAGGAGGAGCACATCCTGGAAAGCTACGGCGACAAGTCGACGAGCGAATTGAAGCGGCTGTTGGAGAGCTTGATCGACAGCTCGAATTGAGCTCGTCGTTTCGGACGCGATTTCTCAACCCACGTCGTCCTGGACAAGTGCAGCTCGAGACAACGCGCAGCTTTGTCTCGAGCGGAGCGCTGATCCAGGACCCATTACCCCAGGATTGGGTTTGACGCAGACTGCTAGTTGCGCTTCTTCGCGCGGTACAACGACTGCATGCTCTCGATAGATTCCGCGGTATGGATCCCGGCCTTCGCCGGGATGACGACGGAATGTGCTGCAGCGGTGTCGCGCTTAACTAGCGCCGCGGCGTACTGGATGCCCCGCTTTCGCGAGGGCATGACAGTGGGGCCTAGCGGTTACGCATACCGCCCGTGGCAGTGCTTGTACTTCTTGCCTGAGCCGCACGGGCAATCCTCGTTGCGGCCGATCTTGCCCCAGGATGCCGGGTTCTTCGGATCGCGCTGGGCGGCGTCGGAGGCCGGCGCGCCGAGCGTGACGCTGGCGAGCGCCATCTCGTCCTCGCCGGTGTTCGGGTCGAACTTGTGCGCTTCCATCGGCGGCAGCACGGGCGCTTCCTGCTCCGGCGGGACGATCTCGACCCGCATCAGCTGCGCGGTGACGGCCTCGCGCAGGTGCGCGCTCATCTCCTGGAAGAGATTGAAGGCCTCGGTCTTGTACTCCTGCAGCGGATCGCGCTGGCCGTAGCCGCGCAGGCCGATGACCTGGCGCAGATGGTCGAGCATGATCAGGTGCTCGCGCCAGAGATGGTCGAGCGTCTGGAGCAGAATGGTCTTCTCGACGTAACGCATCACGTCGGGGCCCCACTGCGCGACCTTGGCGGCCATGTGCTCGTCGGCGCGGTTCTCGATGCGGTTGAGCAACTCCTCGTCGGCGATGCCCTCTTCCTTGGCCCAGTCGTCGACCGGCAGGTCGAGATCGAGCACGCGCTTCAGCTCCTCCTTCAGGCCGGCAACGTCCCACTGCTCGGCATAGGCATGCTCGGGCACGTGCTTGGCGACGAGGTCGTCGATGAAGGCATGGCGCATGTCGGTAACGGTCTCGGCGACGCTGTCGTCCTTCATCAGCTCGACGCGCTGGTCGAAGATCACCTTGCGCTGGTCGTTCTGGACGTTGTCGAACTTGAGCAGGTTCTTGCGGATGTCGAAGTTGCGGGCCTCGACCTTCTGCTGCGCCTTCTCCAGGGCCTTGTTGATCCAGGGATGGATGATGGCCTCGCCCTCTTGCAGGCCGAGACGCTGGAGCATGCTGTCGAGGCGGTCCGAGCCGAAGATGCGCATCAGATCGTCTTCCAGCGACAGGAAGAACTTCGAGCGGCCGGGGTCGCCCTGGCGGCCGGATCGGCCGCGCAGCTGGTTGTCGATGCGGCGGGATTCGTGACGCTCGGAGCCGATGATGTAGAGACCGCCCGGCTTCGTCACGGTCTTGGCGGGCTTGGAACCCTTCGCCGGCTCGATCTCGACGATCTCCTCGGCCTTCAGCACGATCTCGCGGAAGCGCTCGACGTCGGCCTTGATCTGCTCGATCTTCCTGGCCTTCTCGGCCTCGTCCTCGATGCCCGCGGTTTCCTTCGGGACGCGCATCTCGAGCGAGCCGCCGAGCTTGATGTCGGTGCCGCGGCCGGCCATGTTGGTCGCGATCGTGATCGCGCCGGGCACGCCGGCTTCCGCGACGATATAGGCTTCCTGCTCGTGGAAGCGCGCGTTCAGGACCGCGAACAGCTTCGACGGCTTGCCGGCACGGGCCGCCGCATAGAGCTTGTCGAGCGCGTTCTCCTTGCCGAAATCGATCTGCTTGTAGCCGTTCGACTTGAGGAACTCGGCGAGCACCTCCGACTTCTCGATCGACGCCGTGCCGACCAGCACGGGCTGGAGCCGCGCGTTCGCCCGCTCGATCTCGGCGAGAATGGCGGCGTATTTTTCCTTCTGCGTGCGGTAGACCTCGTCGTCCTCGTCGAGACGCGCGACCGACAGGTTGGTCGGGATCTCCACGACCTCGAGCTTGTAGATGTCGAACAGTTCGTCCGCTTCGGTCGCGGCGGTGCCGGTCATGCCCGCAAGCTTCTCGTACATGCGGAAGTAGTTCTGGAAGGTGATCGAGGCCAGCGTCTGGTTCTCGGGCTGGACCTGGACGTGCTCCTTGGCCTCGAGCGCCTGGTGCAGGCCTTCCGAATAGCGCCGGCCCGGCATCATGCGGCCGGTGAACTCGTCGATGATGACGACCTCGTCGTCGCGGACGATGTAGTCCTTGTCACGGGTGAACAGCGTGTGGGCGCGCAGGGCCTGGTTGATGTGGTGCACGACCGAGACGTTCTCGACGTCGTAGAGCGACTCGCCCTTGAGCTGGCCGGCGTCGCGCAGCAGGGTTTCGATCTTCTCCATGCCGGCTTCGGTGAGCGTCACCGTGCGCTGCTTCTCGTCGACGTCGTAGTCGGTCTTGTCGAGCTTGGGCAGGAAGCCGTCGATGGTGTTGTAGAAGTCGGAGCGGTCGTCGAGCGGGCCGGAGATGATCAGCGGCGTGCGCGCTTCGTCGATCAGGATGGAGTCGACTTCGTCGACGATGGCGAAGAAGTGCGGCCGCTGGACCATGTCCTCGAGCCGGTACTTCATGTTGTCGCGCAGATAGTCGAAGCCGTATTCGTTGTTGGTGCCGTAGGTGATGTCGCAGGCATAGGCCGTCTTGCGCTCGGCATCGTCGAGACCGTGGACGATCACGCCCGTGGTCATGCCGAGGAAGCCGTAGATCTGGCCCATCCAGCCGGAGTCGCGGCGGGCGAGGTAGTCGTTGACGGTGACGACATGGACGCCCTTGCCGGCGAGCGCGTTGAGATAGACCGCAAGCGTCGCCACCAGCGTCTTGCCTTCGCCGGTCTTCATCTCGGCGATGTCGCCCTCGTGCAGCACCATGCCGCCGATCAGCTGGACGTCGAAATGGCGCTGGCCGAGCGTGCGCTTGGCGGCCTCGCGCACGGTCGCGAAGGCCGGCACCAGCAGGTCATCGAGCGTCTTGCCCTCGGCGAGCTGCTTCTTGAAGTCGGCCGTGCGGGCCTTGAGCTCCTCGTCGGAGAGCTTGATGAGCTCGGGCTCCAGCGCGTTGATCGCGTTGACGCGGGACTGATATCCCTTCACCCGCCGGTCGTTGGCGGAGCCGAAAAACTTGCGGGCGAGCGCGCCGATCATGCCTAGTTCCTGTGTTCGCGATTTAACCGCGTTGCAGCCAAGAAGTTGTCCCCCGCCTGCCTATCAACTCACCGTGACGCTGATGGCGCCAGAGCCCGGACTGCGGGGGGTCATCCGCCATATGGGTGGGAATTGGGCAAGTCTGGGTTCAACGGCCAAAAACGCAGCAAAATAAACGCCATCGCCATGGTCGCGACCGGGCAGAGATATGGCCCGGTCAGGGCCTTGTCAACGGCGGGCGCATTGCGGCTAATTCATCATTTTGACAGACTTTTCGCGTTGCCAAGCCCCCCTGAATTGGGCGAGTGTCCGCCCCGCTCGAGCAGCCCCCTGCTTCAACAAAAGGATTTTCCATGACCACCTCGTTCCCGGTAACCAAAACCGGCCTGCGCTTCGGCCTTGCCACCGCCCTCGTGGGCTGCCTTGCGCTGGCGCTGATCGCGGGTCCCGGCCGGGCTGCCGACGATCCGGTCCTGGCAAAGGTCAATGGCGCTGAAATCAAGAAGAGCGACGTCGCCATGGCCGAGGAGGAACTCGGGCCGAGCCTCGCCCAGATGGACCCGGCGACCAAGGACGAGAACGTCCTGTCCTTCCTGATCGACATGAAGATCGTGTCCAAGGCCGCCGAGGACAAGAAGGTCGCCGACAGCGAGGAGTTCAAGAAGCGCCTGGCGTTCGCCCGCAACCGCCTCCTGATGGACAGCCTGCTCGCCAACGAGGGCAAGGCCGCCACCACCCCCGACGCCATGAAGAAGGTCTACGAGGAGGCCTCCAAGCAGATCACCGGCGAGCAGGAGGTGCGCGCCCGCCACATTCTGGTCGAGACCGAGGACGAGGCCAAGGCGGTGAAGGCCGAGCTGGACAAGGGCGCCGATTTCGCCGAACTCGCCAAGAAGAAGTCCAAGGATCCGGGCTCCGCCGACGGCGGCGACCTCGGCTTCTTCACCAAGGAGCAGATGGTGCCGGAATTCTCGGCGGTGGCCTTCGCGCTGGAGCCGGGCAAGATCTCCGACCCCGTGAAGTCGCAGTTCGGCTGGCACATCATCAAGGTCGAGGAAAAGCGCAACCGCAAGGCGCCGGACTTCGAGCAGGTCAAGGCCCAGATCGAGCAATACGTCACCCGCAAGGCCCAGGCCGACTACGTCGCCAAGCTGCGCACGGAAGCCAAGGTCGAGCGGCTGGACCAGCCCGCCGCGGACGCCAAGCCGGCCGACGCGGCCAAGCCTTCCGATGCGAAGCCCTCCGACAGCAAGATGGCGCCCCCTGCGAAGAAGTAAGAATTCGCTGTCACTTCGCGGACGCCAATAGTATCTAACGTCGCAATGGCCGGGCAAATGCCCGGCCATCTGCATATCCAGACCCCACCAAGGCGCCCCGCGATGTCCTCCTCCGTCTCTCCCCTCGCTCCCAAGACTGTTCCCGACATGCCCGTGATCGCGGGCGTCCGCCTTGCGACGGCCGAGGCCGGCATCCGCTACAAGAACCGCACCGACGTGCTTCTGGCGGTGATGGACAAGGGCACTGCGGTCGCCGGCGTCTTCACCAAGTCGAAATGCCCGTCCGCGCCGGTGGAATGGTGCCGCGCCAAGCTGAAGGGCGGCAAGGCGCGCGCCCTCGTCGTCAATTCCGGCAATGCCAACGCCTTCACCGGCAAGACCGGCCGCAGTTCCACCGCGCTGACCGCCAAGATCGCGGCCAAGGCCGTCGGGTGCAGCGAGAGCGAGATCTTCCTGGCCTCGACCGGCGTGATCGGCGAGCCGCTGGACGCGACCAAGTTCGACGGCGTTTTGGGCCGACTGGCCGAGACCGCCGAGCCCGGCGACTATCTCGCCGCGGCCAAGGCGATCATGACCACCGACACCTTCCCCAAGGTCGCAACCGCGACCGTCAAGCTCGGCAAGGCCAAGGTCACCATCAACGGCATGGCAAAGGGCGCCGGCATGATCGCGCCCGATATGGCGACGATGCTGTCGTTCGTCTTCACCGACGCGCCGATCGCGCCGGCCGCCCTGCAAGCGTTGCTCAAGAGCGGCGTCGAGGACACCTTCAACGCGGTGACGATCGACGGCGACACCTCGACCTCGGACACGCTGCTGGCCTTCGCGACGGGCGCGGCCGCCGAGCACGGCGCGCCCAAAATCAGCCGCGCCAGCGATCCCAGGCTGAAGGCCTTCGTCAAGGCCTTCAGCCAGGTGCTCGCCAACCTCGCCGAGCAGGTCGCCCGCGACGGCGAAGGCGCGCGCAAGCTGGTCGAGATCACCGTCGAAGGCGCCAAGACCAAGGCGTCGGCGCGCAAGATCGCGATGTCGATTGCCAATTCGCCGCTGGTGAAGACCGCGATCGCCGGCGAGGACGCCAATTGGGGCCGCGTGGTGATGGCCGTCGGCAAGGCCGGCGAGCCGGCCGACCGCGACAAGCTCTCGATCTCCTTCAACGGCATCCGCGTCGCCAAGAGCGGCGCGCGCGATCCTGACTATGACGAAGCGCAGGTGTCGGAGGCGATGAAGGCGCCCGAGATCGCGATCAAGGTCTCGCTCGGCCTCGGCAAGGGCCGCGACCGCGTCATGACCTGCGACCTCACCAAGGAATATGTCGCGATCAACGGGGATTACAGGTCGTAGTCTCCATGACCCCTCTCAAGCTCACACTGGTGGTGGCCTGCGCGCTCGTCGACGCCGACAAGCGCGTCCTGATCGCGCAGCGCCCCGAGGGCAAGGCGCTGGCCGGCCTCTGGGAATTTCCCGGCGGCAAACTCGAGCCCGGCGAGCGGCCGGAGCAGAGCCTGATCCGCGAGCTGCATGAAGAGCTCGGAATTACCGTCGCCGAGCCGTGCCTGGCGCCGCTGACCTTTGCGAGCTACGGCTACGAGACCTTCCACCTGTTGATGCCGCTCTACATCTGCCGGCGCTGGGAGGGGATGGTCACCGCACGCGAAGGCCAGACCCTCGCCTGGGTCCGTGCCAACAAGCTGCGCGACTACCCGATGCCGCCCGCGGATATTCCGCTGATCCCGCATTTGATTGATTTGCTGATGTGAAGCCGGACCTCATCCTGAGGAGACCGCGAAGCGGTCGTCTCGAAGGATGGCCACACGGCAAGAGCGGGGCCTGCATGGTTCGAGACGGCGCTTACGCGCCTCCTCACCATGAGGATCACTCTTCCCCCGCCTTCTTCACTGCCTCCGCGAGGCTCGCCTTGGCCGACCCCGGCTTGAGCGGCTGCTGCTGGCTCGCATGCGGGGCCCAGCCTGAGAGCCAGATGATGTCGAATGTCGCGCGGATGCGGCCGTCGGAATCGGCAAAGCGTTCGGCATAGATCTCGGCCATGCGCAGCAGCGTCGCGCGCCGGCTCGGCGTGCGGCGGCGTTCGATCAATACATTGGCCGCGCCCATGCGCCTGATATCCTGCATCAGCGCGAAGGCATTGGCGTAGCGCACCACGACACGGTCGACGTCAGTGACCGGCAGCGCAAAGCCCGCGCGCTGCAACAGCGCGCCGATGTCGCGCAGATCGGCGAACGGCGCGACGCGCGGCGACACGCCGCCTTCGCATTCGGCTTCGGCGGCAGCAAAGGCCTGGCGCAGCTCGGTGAGGCTGTCGCCGCCGATCATCGCGGCCAGCAGCAAGCCATCCGGCTTCAACGCGCGCCGGACCTGCGCCAGCACGCCCGGCAGGTCGTTGACGAATTGCAGCGCCAGTGCCGAGACGACGAGATCGAGGCTCTCGGGCGTGAAGGGCAGCTTCTCCTCGCCGGTTTCGCCAAGTGCAATCCGCTGAAGTGACGGCAGCCGCGCGCGCAGGACCGCGAGGCCTTCACCGGGCGTCCAGAGATCGGCCGGAGCGTGAAACTCCCGCATCACCGCGGCGAGCCGGTCGGACATGTCCTCGGTCACCCGATCGAGCAGGAAGCTCACGGCGCCTTGCGCGTGCGCACGGCGTTGCCGCGCGTGCAGCAAGGCCCGATCGAACAGGGCAGGCGGGGTTTGCACGTTCTGAGCCATGCCGCTGGTTACGCCGATCCAAGTCGTTCTGGCAACCGTGTCCCGGACGCAGTGCGGCACCAAGTGACGCGCCGCGCTGCGTCCGGGGCACGAGACCGAGCCGCTTGAGCGGATTGTCGCAGAGCGCTAGCCTTCCCCCATGGAAGCCGACGCCGCCCCTTCCCGTTCGATCGCTACCCCTCTGCGTGCCGCATGGACGGCCGGCCGTCATGCGCTGGCGCGCGCGGCACGGCTCGCGCTCGACATTGCGCTGCCGACCTTGTGCGTGTCCTGCCGCGAGCCGGTGGATGGCGAGGGCGTGTGCGCGGCCTGCTGGGCGCGGCTGTCGTTCATCGAACGGCCCTATTGCCCGCGGCTCGGCATCCCCTTCGTCTACGATCCCGGTCCCGACATGCTGTCGATGGAGGCGATCGCGAGCCCGCCGGCTTACCTGCGGGCGCGCGCGGCGGTGCGCTATGACGACGTGGCGCGCACGCTGGTGCATGCGCTGAAATACCAGGACCGCACCGATTTGGCGCCGGCGATGGGCCGCTGGATGGCGCGCGCGGGCGGCGAGCTGCTCACCGGCGCCGACATGCTGATCCCCGTTCCCCTGCACTGGCGGCGCGCGTGGCGCCGCCGCTACAACCAGTCCGGCACGCTGGCGCGAAGCATCGAGCGGCAGAGCGGGGTGAAAGTGCGGGGCGAGGTGCTGCGCCGGGTGCGCGCCACCGAGCAGCAGATCGGCCTGTCGCGGGCCCAGCGCGCCACCAATGTGCAGGGCGCATTCCAGGTATCTCCCGACCGTCAGGCCGAGGTGCAGGGCCGCCGCATCGTCCTGATCGACGACGTCCTGACGTCTGGGGCGACGCTGGATGCCTGCGCCCGTGCCTTGCTGCGCGCCAAGGCGGCCCAGGTGGACGTGCTGGTCTTTGCCCGGGTTGTGGAGGTCAGGTGAAGTCCCATATAATTCAATGAATTCATGACATGAGAGCGCCAGACAAGATGACCGCCGCTGTCGAGATCTACACCAGACCAGGCTGCGGCTATTGTTCCGCGGCCAAATCGCTGCTGACCCGCAAGCAGGCGAGCTTCACGGAGTTCGACATCGCCAAGAACCCGTCCTGGCGCGACGAGATGTACGACCGCGCCGGCGAGGGCTCGACCTTCCCGCAGATCTGGATCGGCGGCAGCCATGTCGGCGGCTGCGACGACCTCTACGCGCTCGACCGCGAGGGCAAGCTCGACGGCATGCTCGAAAGCCTGAAGGCGGAATCATGAGCGAGGTCAGGACCTTCACCGCCGCGATGGTGCAGATGCGCACCGGCCTAATGCCCGAGCCTAGCCTCGCGCAGGCCACCAGGCTGATCCGGCAGGCTGCGGCCAACGGCGCCGACTACGTGCAGACGCCCGAAGTCAGCAACATGATGCAGCTCAACCGCAAGGCGCTGTTCGAGCACCTCCAGAGCGAAGAGAACGACGCCTCGCTGAAGGCCTATCGCGCGCTCGCGGCGGAGCTGAAGATCCACATCCATGTCGGCTCGCTGGCATTGCGGTTCTCGGACGAAAAAGCCGTCAATCGCTCGTTCCTGATCGGGCCCGAGGGCAATGTGCTCGCGAGCTACGACAAGATCCACATGTTCGACATCGAGCTGCCGGACGGCGAGAGCTATCGCGAATCCGCCAATTACCAGCCGGGCGAGACCGCCGTGATCTCCGACCTGCCCTGGGGTCGGGTCGGGCTGACGATCTGCTACGACGTGCGCTTCCCCGCGCTCTACCGCGCGCTGGCCGAGAGCGGCGCCTATTTCATCACGGTGCCGTCCGCCTTCACGCGCAAGACCGGTGAAGCGCACTGGCACGTGCTGCTGCGTTCGCGCGCGATCGAGACCGGCTGTTTCGTGTTCGCCGCGGCGCAGGCCGGCCTGCACGAGAACAAGCGCGAGACCTATGGCCACTCGTTGATCATCGATCCCTGGGGCGAGATCCTCGCGGAAGGTGACGTCGAGCCCGGCATTATCATGGCCACGATCGATCCCGCCAAGGTCGAGACCGCGCGCCGGGCGATCCCTTCGCTCCAGCACGGCCGCCGCTTCGGCGTCGCCGACCCCAAGGCCGGGCCGGATCATCTGCATCTGGTGCGGGGATCGGCATGATTCGCTACGCGCTTCACTGCGACCGCAACCACGCATTCGAAAGCTGGTTCCAGAGCTCGTCGGCCTACGATTCGCAGGTGAAGCGCAAGCTCGTGACCTGTCCGATCTGCGGCTCGGCCAAGGTCGAGAAGGCGATCATGGCGCCGCGCATCGTCGGCAAGAAGGGCCGCGGGCCGGCCACGCCTCCGCCGGAGCCCGCTGCAACACCCGTGCCCGAGGCTGCGCCGTCAGGACCGACCTCGCTGCTGATGGCGCAGGAGCGCGAGCTGCGCGCCAAGATCAAGGAGCTGCGCGACCACATCGTGAAGAACGCCGACAATGTCGGCGAGCGCTTTGCGAATGAAGCCCGCGCGATGCACTACGGCGACAAGGAGCATCGGCCGATCTACGGCGAGGCCTCGCCCGACGAGGCCAAGTCGCTGATCGACGAAGGCATCGAAGTCTCGCCGCTGCCGACGCTGCCGGAAGACAGGAATTGACGCGCGTCATCCCGGGATGGTCCGAAGGACCAGACCTCAGATGCGCAATTGCGCATCGGGGGATCTCGAGATTCTCAGGAGCGCAATTGCGCTCCATAGTTCGCCCTTCGGGCGCCCCGGAATGACAGTCAACTACGCCCCCACCAACACCGCCACGCCGACCACGATCAGCGCGATGCCAAAGATCTCGCGTGGCGCGATCGGCTGCTTGAACGAGTAGTACGCCACGCCTTGTGCGAACAGCACCTCGATGAGGGCGAGCGTGCGGACATTCGCGGCCGCGGTCAGCGCGAACGCCAGGAACCAGAACTGCGAGGAGAAGGCGCCCATGAAGCCGGCGAACAGCGACGGCTTCCACAGGCCAAGGATCGCCTGCAGGATCTTGGGCGCGCGCCAAAGCAGGTAGATCGTCAGAATCAGAGTCTGCACGAACAGGCCCAGCACCAGCGTGAAGGACGCCGCCGTTACGAAAGACACGTTCGGCACCGTGATGATGGCGCCGCGGAAGCCGACCGCGGACAGCGCGAACGCCGCGGCCGCCACAAGCCCCAGAATGGTCGGCTTCAGCTCGGCAAAGCTTTTCTCGCCGCCGGGCCGCAGCGCCGTGATGACGACGCCGATTGTCGCAACCACGATCGCCAGTACCTTCAGCAAGGTGAGATGATCGCCGAGGAAGACGAAGCCGAAGATCGCGGTCTGGATCGCCTCGGTCTTGAGGTATGCCGTCGTCACCACGAAGGAGCGATCGTTCATCGCCAGCAGCATCAACCCGGTGCCGACGATCTGGCTGAGCGCACCGAGCAGCAGCCACGGCCAGAACACCGACGGCGGCATGCCGAGATGATCGCCTGTCGCGACCAGCACGACGCCAAGAAACAGCAGCGAGAACGGGAAGCCGAACAGGAAGCGGATATTGGTCGCACCCCACGTCCCCAGCGGCTTCGTCAGCGACCGCTGCATCGCATTGCGCGCGACCTGCCCGAGCGCGGCAATGATGGTGAAGGGAATCCAGAGGCTGGTGATGGTGAGCATGGGGGTGGGTGGGGATGGTGTGGCAGGAGAGGATTTGCGGCCAACCTGCCGCTAGCTGCAAAGCAGGTCAATCACAGGGATGTCATGGGTGCGATGCTCTCGCTACAAACGCCGATGTCGTCCCGGCGAAGGCCGGGACCCCAGCCACTGGATTTGGTTTGGCGAAGATTCGTGGTGACGAGCTTCGTGCTGCAACTTCTCCCTGGGGTATGGGTCCCGGCCTTCGCCGGGACGACACCGTGGGTGTGGATGCAGCTAGGCCGCCACGAACAGCCCCTCACACCATCCCTTCCGCCACCACCATGTAGTTCACGTCCATGTCGGAGGAGAGGGTCCACTTGTCGGCGAAGGGTGAGTAGACGACGCCGGTCTGCTCGGTGATGACGAGGCGGTTGTCGAGCAGGTATTTCGTCAGCTCGTCGGGGGTGACGAACTTGTTCCATTCGTGGGTGCCGCGCGGCAGCCAGCGCAGCACGTATTCGGCGCCGACGATGGCGAGCGCAAAGCTCTTCCAGTTCCGGTTCAGCGTCGAGACCACCATCAGCCCGTTGGGCTTGAGCATCGCGGCGCAGCGCTTCAGGAAGACGCCGACGTCGACGACGTGCTCGACCACCTCCATCGCCAGCACGATGTCGAAGCGCTCGCGCGGGTCAATCTCCTCGACCGTGGTGCAGCGGTAGTCGATCGCAAGATGGCTCTTGTCGGCATGCAGCTTTGCGGCCGCAATATTGCTCTGCGAGGGATCGACGCCGATGACTTGGGCCCCTAGCCGTGACAGCGGCTCGCAAAGCAGGCCGGCGCCGCAACCGATGTCGAGCACGCGCAGGCCGCCGAGGCAATTGAGGCTGCGCACGTTGCGCTCGAACTTGCGGCAGGCGGCGTCGCGGATGTAGCCGAGCCGCAACGGGTTGATCCGGTGCAGCGGCGCCATCTTGCCCTTGGGGTCCCACCACTCCGCGGAGAGTTTCGAGAATTTCGCGATCTCGGCGGCGTCGACGGTCGAGCCCGGCTGGGCAGTTGCGGAAGTATTTTGCTGCATGCTCATGGTTACGCGCGGTCCTACCGCGTGGTGATCGAACTACGGAAGGCGAGCGGCGAGGCGATGGTCCTGATCGTCTCGATCCCCTCGCCGACACCGCGAATGGTCACGTCGCCGTAGTTGAGAATACGTCCAAGAATCGTCTGATCGACGTCGACGCTCTCGACCTTGTCCAGCGCCATCTCGAAGGTGCGGCGCTTGATGAACCCGGTCTTGTGCACAACCCTGAGGTTGGTGACGTCGGTCTCGGTGGTGAAGCGATGGAACCAGCCCTTCACGGTCCAGTACAGGGCGGCCAGCGCCACCAGGCCGGAGCCGAACAGGGACAGGATCATCACGCTGTAGATGTCGCTCTGCCGGGACAGGGCGAACAGGGCCAGGGCCACGATCCAGGCCACAATCGCCGGGAAATAGAAGATCCAGTGCGCATTGGTCGAATACAGCACCCGCTCGCCCGGTTGCAGGATCTCGTCGATGTAACGCGCCATGATCTCGGTTAACCCATTACCCCCAGGCCAGACTTCAAGCCAGACCTCGAGCCTGCCCCCGCAGGAACCCGCTTGCCCCCGGCCCCGCCGCTATGTATACGCGCGGACGGTGTCCGCGAGGCCCGTCCAGTGCGGGTCACCATACTGATCCTTATGAGGGAATGCACGCGTCGTCATGAGCCGCCTCGTGATGAAATTCGGCGGCACATCCGTCGCCAACATCGAACGCATCCGCAACGTCGCACGCCATGTGAAGCGTGAGGTCGACGCCGGCCACGAAGTGGCCGTGGTCGTCTCGGCGATGTCGGGCAAAACCAACGAGCTGGTGGCCTGGTGCACCGAGGCCTCGCCGATGCACGATGCGCGCGAATACGACGCCGTCGTCGCCTCCGGCGAACAGGTGACCTCCGGCCTCCTCGCCATCGTGCTCCAGAGCATGGGCATCCAGGCCCGCTCCTGGCAGGGCTGGCAGATCCCGATCAAGACCAGCGACGCCCATGCCTCGGCCCGGATCGAGGACATCGACGGCAGCGAGATCATCAAGCGCTTTAGGGATCGCAAGGAAGTCGCCGTCATCGCCGGCTTCCAGGGCATCAACCCCGAGACCAACCGCATCACCACGCTCGGCCGCGGCGGCTCCGACACCTCGGCCGTGGCGGTCGCCGCAGCCGTCAAGGCAGACCGCTGCGACATCTACACCGACGTCGACGGCGTCTACACCACCGACCCGCGAATCGTGCCGAAGGCCAAGAGGCTCGACAAGATCGCATTCGAAGACATGCTGGAACTGGCCTCGCAGGGCGCGAAAGTGCTCCAGGTCCGCTCCGTGGAACTCGGCATGGTCCACAACATGCCGATCTTCGTCCGCTCGAGCTTCGACAAGCCCGAGGATATCGACCCGCATGCCAACCAGCCGCCCGGCACGCTGATCTGCAGCGAGGAGGAGATCATGGAAAGCCACGTCGTCACCGGCATCGCCTTTTCGAAGGACGAGGCCCAGATTTCGGTGCGCCAGATCGAGGACAAGCCGGGCGTCGCCGCGTCGATCTTCGGTCCGCTGGCGGATGCCAACATCAACGTCGACATGATCGTGCAGGGCGTCTCCGAGGACGGCAAGACCACCGACCTCACCTTCACGGTGCCGGCCGCGGACTTCACCCGCGCCAGGGATACGATTACCGCCGCCAAGGGCAAGATCGGCTATGCCCGGCTCGATACCGCCACCGACGTCGCCAAGATATCGGTAATCGGCAGCGGGATGCGCAGCCACGCCGGCGTCGCCGCCCAGGCGTTCTCGGCCCTCGCCGGACGGAATATCAACATCCGGGCCATTACAACCTCCGAGATCAAATTCTCGGTATTGATCGACACCGCCTATACCGAGCTTGCGGTGCGGACCCTGCATACGCTCTACGGCCTCGATCAGGCTTAGGCTAATTTTCTCTTAGCGGTCGCAGCAAACGCGAAGGTGTACACACCTTCGCGTCTGGCAGGCGTTTTGCTTGGCAAAACAAGCCCCAATTCGCTATACGGCGAACAGGGTGGGCTGCCACATACTGTGCCCCAGTTGAGGCGGTGCTGATTCGGCTCAGGCGCCAAATCTGAAGAAGATTTGGACCCGGGCCGGCGCCGGATGAGCAAATTCGTTGTTTTTCTGGATTTTCGGGCGAGCCGCCGGGCCCCCCTTTCGGGCCCGGCTGACGGAGGAGACTGAGGGTACATGCGGAGCGCGTCGGGAGGTCCCCGCGTCTTGTTGAGACGGCTCCGCGAAACCATGGCGGAGCAGGTCTCGGCCCAGGAGCGGCTGGACAAGATCGTGGTGCTGATCGCCGCCAACATGGTGGCCGAGGTGTGCTCGGTCTATGTGCTGCGCATCGACAACACGCTCGAGCTCTACGCCACCGAAGGTCTGAACCGCGAGGCAGTGCACCATACCGTGCTCAGCGCCCATGAGGGCTTGGTCGGCCTCGTCGCCAGCGAGGCGACGCCGCTCAATCTGAACGACGCGCAGAGCCATCCGGCCTTCTCGTTCCGCCCGGAGACCGGCGAAGAGATCTACCACTCCTTCCTCGGCGTGCCGATCCTGCGCGCCGGCAACACGCTCGGCGTGCTGGTGGTGCAGAACCGTGCCAAGCGCACCTATGTCGAGGAAGAACTCGAGGCGCTGCAGACCACCGCGATGGTGCTGGCGGAGCTGATCGCCTCCGGCGAATTGTCGGCGCTGGCCCAGCCCGGCCTCGAGCCGGCCGCGCGCCACTCCATGCAGAGGGTCGGCGCGATCCTGTCGGAAGGCATCGCGCTCGGCCATGTCGTGCTGCACGAGCCGCGCGTCGTCATCAAGGACTACATCGCCGAGGACCTGCCGAAGGAAATCAAGCGGCTGGACACCGCGCTCGCCAAGCTGCGCGCCGATCTCGACCGCATGCTGGAGCGCGGCGACGTCGCCGAGGGCGGCGAGCACCGCGAGGTGTTGGAAGCCTATCGCATGTTCGCCAACGACCAGGGCTGGTCGCACAAGCTGCACGAGGCGGTCGCCACCGGCCTCACCGCGGAAGCCGCCGTCGAGCGCGTGCAGTCCGACACCCGCGCGCGCATGCTGCGCTCGACCGATCCATACCTGCGCGACCGGCTGCATGACCTCGAGGATCTCGGCTACCGCCTGATGCGGCAGCTCGTCGGCCAGGACCACGCGCCGTCACGCGAACAATTGCCCGACAATGCCATCGTCATCGCCCGCGCGATGGGCCCGGCGGCGCTGCTCGACTACGACCGCAAGCGCCTGCGCGGCATCGTGCTGGAGGAAGGCACCGCCAACTCCCACGTCTCGATCGTGGCGCGCGCGCTCGGAATCCCTGCGGTCGGCGAAGTGCCGAACGCGCCTGGAATCGCCGATCCCGGCGACGCCATCATCGTCGACGGCACATCGGGCTCGATCTATGTGCGCCCCTCGCAGGAGATCGAGGCGGCCTTCGCCGAGCGCGTGCGCTTCCGTGCCCGCCGCCAGGCGCAGTACCTCGCGCTGCGCGACCGGCCCTGCGTCACCAAGGACGGCCAGAAGGTCGAGCTGATGATCAACGCAGGTCTCGCCATCGACCTGCCGCACATCGAGGACACCGGCAGCGCCGGCATCGGCCTGTTCCGCACCGAGCTGCAATTCATGGTCGGCCAGAGCCTACCGCGCACCAGCGACCAGCTCGCGCTCTATCGCACCGTGCTGGATGCGGCGGGCAGCAAGCCCGTCACCTTCCGCACCCTCGACATCGGCGGCGACAAGGCGCTGCCCTATATGGAAGCGGTGATCGAGGAGAATCCGGCGCTCGGCTGGCGCGCGATCCGGCTTGGGCTCGATCGTCCCGGCCTTTTGCGCGGCCAGATCCGCGCGCTGCTGCGCGCCGGCGGCGGCCGCGCGCTGCGCATCATGTTCCCGATGATCTCGGAGGTCGCCGAATTCGATTCGGCGAAGGCGCTGGTCGAGCGCGAGCTCACATATCTGCGCCAGCACGGCCACACGCTGCCGGAGCGGATCGACATCGGCACCATGGTCGAGGTGCCGGCGCTGCTGTATCAGCTCGACGAGCTCCTGAAGAAGGTCGATTTCATCTCGGTCGGCTCCAACGATCTGTTCCAGTTCCTGTTCGCGGTCGACCGCGGCAATGCCAAGGTCTCCGAGCGCTTCGACACCATGTCGGCGCCGATCCTGCGCGCGCTCCGCGACATTGCCCGCAAGTCCAATGCGGCGCAGAAGTCGCTGTCGCTCTGCGGCGAGATGGCCTCCAAGCCGATCGGCGCGCTGGCGCTGATCGCGATGGGCTATCGCTCGCTGTCGCTGTCGGCAACCGCGCTCGGCCCGGTCAAGGCGATGGTGATCGATCTCGATGCCAAGAAGGCCGAGGCGATGCTCGGCCCGTTGCTGGATGCGCCAAGCGGCAGCGTCTCGATCCGGCAGAAGCTGACGGAATTTGCCGAGGCCGAAGGCCTGGCCTTGTAGCGGGCCTGTCGCCCGCGTCCCGCCGCCTCGCCGCCTTCCGCCATTTGAGACTTACCCGATGTCGTCACTCCCCGAAGCCAAACTGGACGTCCTGCTCGCGCATCACGCTTCGCTCGAGGCCGAATCGCTGGGACAGCTCGCCTCCGAGCGCTACGTGCAGATCACGCGCGAGCTCGCCGAGATCACGCCGCTGATCGAGGCGGTCAAGACTTACCGGTCCGCGGTTAAAGAACTCGCCGACACCGAGGCGCTGATCGCCGATCCCGCGACGGATGCGGAGATGCGCGGCATGGCGGAAGCCGAGCGCGACGAACTGGCGCCAAGGATCGAGGATCTCGTCCAGAAAATCCGCGTCGCGCTGCTGCCCAAGGACGCCATGGACGACCGCAACGTGGTGCTGGAAATCCGCGCCGGCACCGGCGGCGACGAGGCTTCGCTGTTCGCCGGCGACCTGTTCCGGATGTACGAGCGCTTCGCCAGCCTGCAGGGCTGGAAGGTCGAGGTCATCTCGGCGAGCGAAGGCACCGTCGGCGGCTACAAGGAAATCATCGCGGAGGTGCAGGGCCGCGGCGCGTTCTCGAAGCTGAAGTTCGAATCCGGCGTGCACCGCGTGCAGCGCGTGCCCGACACCGAGACGCAGGGGCGCATCCACACCTCGGCCGCGACGGTGGCGGTGCTGCCGGAGGTCGAGGATGTCGACGTCGACATCAAGAACGACGATCTGCGCATCGAGACCATGCGTGCGCAGGGCGCCGGCGGCCAGCACGTCAACAAGACCGAATCGGCGATCCGCATCACCCACATCCCGACCGGCATCGTGGTGATGATGCAGGACAGCCGCTCGCAGCACAAGAACCGCGCCTCGGCGATGAACATCCTGCGCTCGCGCATCTACGACGCCGAGCGGCAACGCGTCGATGCGGCGCGCTCGGCCGAGCGCAAGGAAAAGGTCGGCTCCGGCGATCGCAGCGAGCGCATCCGCACCTATAATTTCCCGCAAGGGCGCGTCACCGACCACCGCATCAATCTAACGCTCTACAAGCTGCCGCAGGTGATCGCGGGCGAAGCGCTTGGCGAATTGATCGACGCGCTGACCACCGAGCACCAGGCCGCACAGCTCGCCGCGCAAGGCGCGGCGGCGTGACGCCCCGCGTGAGCGATCCCTTCACCGGACAATCGATCGAGAGCGCACGACGTGCACTGGCGGCGCGGCTGCGATCGGCGCAGCTCGAGGAAGCCGAGCTCGACGCCCGCATCCTGCTTGGTGCTGCGCTCGGCCTCGATCTCACCGGCCTGATAGCGCAGGCCGCCCGGCTTCTCACGGAGGCGGAGGCCTCGCGGATCGCGCAGCATGCGCAACGCCGGATCGCGGGCGAGCCGGTGGCGCGCATTCTCGGGACGCGCGAATTCTGGGGCCTGCCGTTCCGCCTGTCGGACGCAACCCTGGTCCCACGCCCCGACACAGAGACGGTGGTCGAGCGCGCGCTCGAGCTTTTCCGCGAGCAGAAGGCAACCCAGCAGCCACGCATCGCCGACATCGGCACCGGATCCGGCGCGATCCTGCTGGCGCTGCTGCACGATATCCCCGGCGCCTTCGGCGTCGGCACCGATCTCAGCCTGAACGCGCTCGAGACCGCCAGGGGCAATGCCGTGACCCTTGGCCTTGCCGACCGCTCCGCCTTCGTCGCCTGTTCCTATTTAGCGGCGCTCCGCGGCCCATTCGACCTCATCGTGTCGAATCCGCCCTATATCCCTTCCGCCGAAATTCCGAAATTGAGCATCGAGGTGCGCGAGCACGATCCGCATCTGGCGCTCGACGGCGGCAACGACGGATATGACGCCTACCGCGCCCTGATCCCGCAGGCGGCCGAGCGTCTCGCGCCCGGCGGAGCGCTGATCGTCGAGGCCGGACAGGGCCAGGCCCGAAATATTGAAACCCTTTTGACGGCTGCGGCGTTGGTGGTGGACAGGCCGCCCAAGGCCGATTTGGCGGGTATCCCACGGGCCGTTTCGGCCCGAAAAATGCCCCCATAAAAGCCGGATTGGCCTGTAAAAACCACTTGGAATATCCCTTGGGAACGACTACCTTCTACTCAACACATCGGTGTCGGCCCCGTACACCTACGGGCGAAAGCCGGGCTCTCGGGCGAGAGCTTCACTGATTTTAGGTTCCAAGCCGCAGGTCCTGTTAAGCGCGATAGCCCATTGAGGTGCGCAGCTTTCCGACCGCAAAGTGAACGAAAGCCTGATATTGCGCGCGAAGACTAACGCAAGAAACCAGGGCTTGTTTTGGCAGGCAAAATGAATGGGTTCGCTGGCAATGAATGCTGGCGGGTGGGGAACGCGTCTTTGTTGAACGCGACGGTCGACGAACATTGGCAGGGTTCAAGCCGCCTCTTGCGCGCGGTGCGCGTGAGCGATGTGAACCGCTGTCATCAGGTCACTCCTAGCAATCAGTAATGCGTGCAACCTTTAGGGCTGGAATTAAAGGCAGGACATGAGAAACGGTCAGAACAAGCAGCGGATGCGCAACCGCAACAACAACAATAACAACAACCGGCGCGGCCAGAACCCGATGACCCGGGTCTACGAATCCAACGGACCCGATATCAAGATCCGCGGCACGGCTTCGCACATCGCCGAAAAATATCTGCAGCTCGCGCGCGACGCGCGCTCCTCCGGCGACCCCGTTGCGGCCGAGAACTACTACCAGCACGCCGAGCATTATTTCCGCCTGATCGCGGCCGCCCAGGAGCAGTTCCGCCAGAACCAGCAGCCGCGCGGCGACGAGCCCATCAGCAGCAATAGCGACGACGGCGAAGACGACGGCGAGAATTTCTCGAATTTCGGCCAGGAGCCGGGCTTCGTCCCGCAGCCGCAACAGCAGCAGCCCTTCATGCGCGACCGCGACGGCCAGCGCGATCATCATCAGCGTGATCACCAGCAGCGTGACAACCAGCCGTCGTACCAGCGCGACAACCAGCAGCCGCGCGAGCACCGCGAACGCGACCATCGTCCGCAGCCGCAGCAATATCAGCCGCAGCCAATGCCGCCGAACCAGCCGCAGCCCGTCATCGCCGATGCCGGCAGCGTCGATCGCCTGCCCTCCTTCATCACCGGCGCACAGCCGCAAGTGAATGTCGGCGCGAACGGCGGCCAGGCTGGCTTCGAGGGCGGTGGTGGCGGCGAGCGCTTTCCGCGCCGGCGGCGCCGGCCGCACGGCCCGCGCCCCGAGCGCGAAGCCGCTCCGGCCGCGTCCAGCGACGATCTGGCGCCCGGCGAGTAAGCTCCTTCGGATTTTCTGATCTGCATCGTCCCGGCCTCGCGCCGGGACGATTTGTTTTCAGCTGCGCGTCACCGTCGAGGACGGCACCAGCACCGGCTTCAACGAGGGAATCAGCCGCGCCCGCTCGCGCTTGGCGGGGATCGCGCGATAGACCTGCTTGGTGGCCTCGACGATGTGCACGCCGGCAAAGGGCAGCGACAGCGCCGCCCCGGCACGCTCCCACATCTGCGCCGATTTCAGCACCCACCCGCCGGCATAGGGCGGCATGAACAGCGCCTCGCCCCAGGCGGTCGGCGTGAACCAGGTCTGGCGCAACAGATCGGTGATCTGCGAGCGCGAATAGGGCCGGCCGTGGCCGAACGGCGTATTGTCGCTGCGCGTCCACACGCCGCGCCGGTTCGGGATCACCGCGATCACGCGGCCGGACGGCGACAGCACGCGCCACACCTCGCGCAGCAGCGCAGCCGGATCGTCCGACATCTCCAGCGCGTGGACCAGCAGGATGCGGTCGACCGCGGAATCGGGAAGCGGCAGCGAGAATTCATCCACCAGCGAGGCCAGCGCCGGCCGCCCCGTAGGCCATTTCAGGACGCCCTGGGCCGCCGGCATGAAGGCGAGGCAGCGCTCGGCGTCCTCCCGGAACAGTCCGAGATAGGGCGTGGGATAGCCGATGCCGAGCACGCGCTGGCCCTCGGCGCGCGGCCAGCGCTCCCTGATGCCCCGATTGATCATTTGCCGCGCCACAATCCCGAGGCGACGGGAATAGAACTCGCGGAGGTCGACGACGTCGATGCTCATGACGGCAATGTAACATGCGCAAGGCCGCCGCTGCGCGCTGAATATTGCATTGCCTGCGCAACGTTAACGCCATATTTGTCTGGCGGGGCTGAGCGCGAAGGAGACGTCATGGCTGCCGAAATTCGTACTTTCAGCTGTTTAAACGACAATTTCGGTTACCTGATCCACGATGTGGAAACCAAGGCGACGGCGTCGATCGACGCGCCGGAGGCCGGCCCCATCCTGAAGGCGCTGGAGCGCGAGGGCTGGCAGCTCACCGACATCCTGATCACCCATCATCATGGCGATCATGTCGGCGGGGTCGCCGAACTCAAGCACAAATACAACTGCCGCGTCGTCGCGCCGCACGACAAGACCACTGCGATCGCCAACGTCGACCTGCGCGTCGCCAATGCCGACGTGGTCAAGGTCGGCAGCCTGCTGGCGCGCGTCGTGGAGACGCCCGGCCACACGCTCGACCACATCTCCTACGTGTTCGACACCGAGAAGACCGTGTTCGCCGCCGACACGCTGTTTTCGATCGGCTGCGGCCGCGTCTTCGAGGGCACCTATCCGATGATGTGGGATTCGCTCTTGAAGCTGCGGGCGCTGCCCGACGATTTCAAGCTCTATTGCGGCCACGAATACACCGCTTCCAACGTCAAGTTCGCGCTCACCGTCGATCCCGACAATGCGGCGCTTCAGGCGCGCGCGGCGGAGGTGACCAAGCTTCGCGCCGAGAACAAGCCCACGATTCCCTCACTGCTTGGTGACGAGAAGCGAGCAAACGTGTTCCTGCGTGCCGATGACCCCTCGGTCGCAGCCAGGCTACACATGAAGGGTGCGGATGCCGCCGCGGTCTTCGGCGAGTTGCGCGAGCGCAAGAACAAATCCTAAAGAACAAATCCTGACGGGGATCGATGCCGACCGCAGCCGAGATCATCGCGCGCCTTGAACTCCGACCGCATCCCGAAGGCGGGCACTATCGCGAGACGTTTCGCGACCAGACCACGGACGCCAACGGCCGTTCGCGCTCGACCCTCATTTACTTCCTGCTCGCGCGCGGCGAGCGTTCGCACTGGCACCGCATCGATGCGGTCGAGATCTGGCATTACTACGCCGGCAGCCCGCTGATGCTGCGCATCGCGCATGAAGGCTGCTCCCAGCACGAGGTCCGCCTCGGCACGGATCTCGTGAGCGGCGAACGACCGCAGGCCATCGTACCGGCCGATGCATGGCAGATGGCCGAGACAACAGGTGAGTGGACACTGGTCGGCTGCACCGTGGCACCCGCATTCGAGTTCGCGAAGTTCGAGCTCGCGCCGAAGGGCTGGGAGCCGTAGCTCCACACCGTCATTCCGGGGCGCCCCGCAAGCGGCAAACCCGGAATCTATCTCACCACTATTGACGCCGATAAATGGATTCCGGGTTCGCACGTCGTGCGCCCCCGAATGACAATCATCGCTTCCGCAACACCATATCTTTCGCCGCGATCAGGCCGCCGCCGGCGATCAGGACCGCGGCGATGGCGATATTGGCACTGGCTTTTGCGAAGCCGGCGGCGATGAGGAAGCCGGTCGACAATAGCGGCGTCGCGTAGGAGGCGGCACCGAGCACGCGGATGTCGCCGCGCTTCATGCCGATGTCCCAGGCGTAGAACGCTGCCCCGACAGGCCCGATGCCGAGCCCAATCACGGAGATCCATTGCAGCGCCGTCTCCGGCCACACGGTGGTTTCGAGCGCGCCATGCATCAGCGCAGCGAGCAACGCCGTGGCGAGACAGAAGCCCGCGACCGCGTCGGTCGGCACCGCCTTCAATCGGCGCGATAGCACCGAATAGGTCGCCCACACGAAGGCGGCGATGAAGGCCGCGATCAATCCCGGCACCGCCCCCGGCGCGAAGCCGGAGGTATTGCCGGCGAACAGCAGCACGGTGCCGACGAGGCCGAGCACGGCACCGACGATGTGATGCACGGCCAGCCGCTCGCCCGGCAGGAAGGACGAGAACAGCACGATCAGCAGCGGCCAGAGATAGTTGAGCAGACCGGCTTCAGCCGGCGGCGCGAAGCGCAGTGCCAAAAAATACAGCGCGTGATAGCCAAACAAGCCGCCGACGCCGACGGTCCACACAGCCAGTGGCTGGCGCAGGCTTTTCGCCGCCTCGCCGCGGCCGATCCAGGTGAGCAGGCCGACGAGGCCGCCGATCGCAAATGTCATCGCGGCGAGCTGGAATGCCGGGATCTTTCCGGTCGCCACCGTCATCACTGACAGCAGCGACCACATCAGGATCGCGGTCAATCCGATCAGCGTCGCGGTGCGGGGAGTCATTTAAATCGCCTCGTCATTCCGGAGCGGCTCAAAGAGCAGAACCCGGAATCTCGAGATTCCGGGTTCGCCGCTATCGCGGCGCCCCGGAATGACAGTGCATGGACAAATGCCCGGGACAAGCCCGGGCATGACGACGTCGTCGATATCAACCTGCGTGATGCCTACGCATCACACCATGTACTGGCCGCCGTTGACGGTCAGCGTCGAGCCGGTGATGGCGCCGGCTTCGTCGGCGGCGAGGAACACGACCGCGCGTGCGATTTCCTCGGGCTCCCCTAAGCGGCCGATCGGGATCAGCGGCAGGATGGACTTTTCCAGCACGTCCTTCGGCACCGCCTGCACCATCTCGGTGTTGATGTAGCCGGGGCAGATCGCGTTCACGGTGACGCCGCCCTTGGCGTTCTCCAGCGCCAAGGCCTTGGTGAAGCCGATCTCGCCGGCCTTCGCCGCGGAATAGTTCACCTGGCCGAACTGGCCCTTCTGGCCGTTGATCGAGGAGATGTTGATGATGCGGCCGAACTTGCGCCCGCGCATGCCTTCGATCACCTGGCGCGACATGTTGAACAGCGAGCCGAGATTGGTGCCGATCACGGCGTTCCATTGCTCGAGGCTCATCTTGTGGAAGGCGCCGTCCTTGGTGATCCCGGCATTGTTGACGAGCACGTCGATCGGGCCGACCTCGGCCTCGACCTTCTTCACGCCTTCGGCGCAGGCGTCGAAATTGCTGACGTCCCATTTGTAGACGGCGATGCCGGTCTCCGCCTTGAACTTCTCCGCCGCCGCATCGTTGCCGGCGTAGCTCGCCGCGACCTTGTAGCCGGCCGCCTTCAGCGCCTTGCCGATCGCAGCTCCGATGCCCCGCGTACCACCCGTCACCAATGCAACACGTGCCATATCGTATTCCTTCCCTTGGACTCTTCGGACGTTTCTGAGTGATCGTTTTTAGCTACGGATTATGCGGGACGTTTGACGGACATCAAGAACAAAACGCCCGGCGTGAGCCGGGCGTTTCTCTTTAGTCGAGGCTGACGCGGTTGCGAAGAATATTTGATTTGCAACCGCTGCCTTTTTAGTCGCGTGCAACGCACTCACTTATGTGTGCAGCGCACGCGCATGGTCCACGTAAGCTGCGCGAGAGCTAGATTCAGTCGCGCGCCAGACACATCGCGATACCCATGCCGCCGCCGATGCACAGCGTGGCAAGGCCCTTCTTGGAATCGCGCTTCTGCATCTCGTGCAGCAGCGTCACCAGCACGCGCGCGCCGGAGGCGCCGACCGGGTGGCCGATCGCGATCGCACCGCCATTGACGTTGACCTTGGAGGTGTCCCAGCCGAGGTCCTTGTTGACGGCGCAAGCCTGCGCCGCGAAGGCCTCGTTGGCCTCGATCAGGTCGAGGTCGCCGACGTTCCAGCCGGCCTTCTTCAGCGCGGCGCGCGAGGCCGGGATCGGGCCCGAGCCCATGATCTTCGGATCGACGCCGGCCTGCGCCCACGACACGATGCGCGCGAGCGGCTTCTTGCCTTCCTTGGCAGCCTGCTTGGCGGTCATCAGCACCACGGCGGCAGCGCCGTCATTGATGCCGGAAGCAGAGCCTGCGGTGACCGTGCCGTCCTTCTCGAAGGCGGGACGGAGCTTGGCCATCGCATCGAGCGTTGCGCCATGGCGCGGGTATTCGTCGGCGCTGACGACCACGTCGCCCTTGCGGGTCTTGATGGTGACGGGGACGATCTCGTCGTTGAACTTGCCGGCCTTCTGCGCGGCCTCGGCCTTCTGCTGCGAGGCGACCGCGAACTCGTCCTGCTGGGCGCGGGTGATCTGCCACTGGCGCGCAACGTTCTCGGCGGTGTTGCCCATGTGGTAGCCGTTGAAGGCATCCCACAGGCCGTCCTTGATCATGGTGTCGATGAATTCGAGCGCGCCCATCTTGACGCCGCCACGCAGATACTGGGCGTGCGGAGCCATGCTCATCGATTCCTGGCCGCCGGCGACCACGATCTCGGAATCGCCGTTGAGCAGCGCCTGGTAACCGAGTGCGACCGTGCGCAGACCCGAGCCGCAGAGCTGGTTGACGCCCCAGGCCGGGCTCTCCACCGGAATGCCGGCGGCGATCGAGGCCTGGCGGGCCGGGTTCTGGCCCTGAGCGGCGGTCAGAATCTGGCCCATGATGACTTCGGAGACCCGGCCGGGCTCGATGCCACCACGCTCCAGCGCGGCCTTGATGGCGACGGCGCCGAGATCGTGGGCGGGAAGGGTCGCGAACGCTCCGTTGAAGCTTCCGACCGGGGTGCGGGCGGCGCTGACGATGACGACATCGTCTGACATGGGCATCTCCTGGGGTTGAATGGGGGCAGACGGGGCTGGGGAAACGGCTCGCCAGTCTCGGACGGCATCCTGTTAACGTCATTGCGGCATGTCAATCGGCCGGTGGCCGAATTCATGCCGCAACGCATTCCAAATAGCGTTCTTGGCGCTTTCGCAAGCACGTTTTTGCTGCCCGATTAACCGTGGCGCACAAAACGGTAGCGTGACCCCTTTGAAAATGCTTATTTTGTTGCGTTGCGTACTCTTCCCGCCCTGCGGCATCGGCCGCCGGGTTCCCGTTCTCAGCGTCTTGCAAGTGAGAGCCCATGGCGAAATCAGACCAACCCACCACCATCAAGAAATACGCGAACCGCCGGCTCTATAACACCGGAACGAGCACCTATGTGACGCTGGAAGACCTCGCCGCCATGGTCAAGGATGGCGAAGATTTCCTGGTCTACGACGCCAAGACCGGCGACGACATCACCCGCTCGGTGCTGGCACAGATCATCTTCGAGCAGGAGAACAAGGCCGGCCAGAACCTGCTACCGACCACCTTCCTGCGCCAGCTCATCCGCTTCTACGGCGACAGCATGCAGATGGTGGTGCCGAAATATCTGGAACAGTCGATCGCGACGCTGACCCAGGAACAGGAGAAGTTCCGCAAGCAGATCGCCAATACGCTGTCCGGCACGCCCTTTGCGCCCCTGGAGGAGCAGGTCCGCCGCAACATGGAGCTGTTCCAGCAGACCTTCTCGATGTTCAAGCCGTTCGCCCCGCCGGCGCGCTCCTCCACCACCCCGGAGCCGGAGCCCGATGCGACCGCCGAGGCGCCGAAGGACAGCAACATCGACGATCTGCGCCAGCAGATGAAGGAAATGCAGGAACGCCTCGAGCGGATGTCGAAGAAGGAAGAGTAGGTCCTCTCGTTCGCCTCAGCGCGGCCGCCTGCCGCGGGCGTTTGCTTGGCGATTGTGCGCCCGTCATTCCACAATGTCGTTCTGGCGAAAGCCAGGACCCATACCGCGTGATCTGTCGGTAGAGATCGATAGCAGTACCGAACGACGAATCATCGCCAAACTGCTTCCTGGGGTAATGGGTCCTGGCTTTCGCCAGGACGACGCTGGAGAAGCCGCCATGTCCGACCCAAGCGCGCATTGGAACAACGTCTACGCCACAAAGGGCGAGACCGAGGTCAGCTGGTTTCAGGAGAGCCCGGCGATCTCGCTCGACATGATCCGCTCCGCCAACGTGGATCGCGGCGCAGGCATCATCGATATCGGCGGCGGCGCTTCGCGGCTGGTGGACGCTCTCTTGCAGGACGGATACCGCAATCTCGCCGTGCTGGACCTGTCCGCCAATGCGCTCGACGCTGCAAAGCGGCGGATCGGCCCGGCGGCCGCGTCCGTCGACTGGATCGTCGCCGACGCCACGACGTGGCGGCCGGCGCGCAGCTACGAGGTCTGGCACGATCGTGCGGCGTTTCACTTCCTGACCGATCCGCGCGACAGGGCCGCTTACGTCGAGCGCCTGCGGTCGGCGGTTGCGTCCGGCGGCCACGTCATCATCGCCACCTTTGCGCTCGATGGTCCGGAGAAATGCAGCGGCCTGCCGGTGCAGCGCCACGACAGCACGAGTCTTTCGACGGAGTTGGGGCCGGATTTCGAGCTGATCGAAACGCGCAGCGAGACTCATCACACGCCGTGGAAATCGACGCAGGCGTTTCAGTTCAGCCGGTTCCGGAGGCGCGGCTCTTGAGGCGTGGCGCATGCCACACCCTCGGTGTCGTCCTGGCGAAAGCCAGGACGACGTCAGGAAGCCTACGCCGCCAGCTTCACCGCATGCGCAAAGTCCCAATAGAGCTTGCGCGCTTTGGAGTAGAGCGGGCCCGGCGTCAGCTCGCGCTCGTCGATGCGAATCACGGGCGCGACCTTGGCGAAATTGCCGGTTGAAAAAATCTCGTCGGCGGCGAGGAAGTCGGCATAGCGCAACGTCTTCTCGACCACGGTGACGCCGTCGGCGCGAAGCAGGCCGATGACGCGCTGGCGCGTGATGCCGTTGAGGAAGGTGCCGTTCGGCACCGGCGTGAACACCACGCCGTCCCTGGCCATGAACACGTTGGAATTGCCGAACTCGGCGACATTGCCGAGCATGTCGAGCATCAGCGCGTTCTGGAAGCCGCGGGAGGCGGCCTCCGACAGCGCGCGCGAATTGTTGGGATAGAGGCAGGCCGCCTTGGCCTCGACCGGCGCGCATTCGGCCGTCGGCCTGCGGAACGGCGACAGCGTGATGGCGTTGCCTACAGGTTTGGGCATCGGCGCCTCGTAGATGCACAGGCACCAGTTGGTGGTCTCGGGGTCGAACAGCACGCCGCCGCCCGACCCGTTCTCCGCCCAGTACATCGGACGGATATAAAGCTCGGCATTCGCCGCAAAGCGCGCGATGCCTTCGTTTGCGAGCGTGAGCCAGGTGCCGGCATCGACCACCGGCTTCAGGCCAAAATTGATCGCGGATTGATTGGCACGGGCGATGTGACGGTCGAGATCAGGTGCGACGCCCTCGAACGCGCGCGCGCCGTCGAACACGACCGAGCCGAGCCAGGCCGCATGCGTGCGCGGGCCCATGATCGGCACATTGCCGTCGTGCCATTTGCCCTCGAAGAAGGTCCAACTCGGCGAATATTCGATGGCTTTCTTGACCTCGGCCATGGCCGGCCTCCCCTTGGCGTGATGCCGCAATATGGCACGACTATTGGGGGCAATTTCTAAATGATTCCCTGCGGGGAATGCCCCCTCCCCCGGAGGGGGCCCTGGACGGGGAGGGCAAGCATCGCGGTGGGGAGCAAACCGGATATAATGCCAGCCACATACGGAGTCCTCCATGCCGCTCGATCCGCTCGCAAAGCGTTTGTTGACCATGATGGCTGCGGCCGGGCCGCAGGTGCGAAACCGGCCGAGCGTCGAGGCGCGGCGGCAGTCGCTGGCGAAACTGATGCAGTTCGCGCGCACTGACGCGCCTGACGTGACCGTCTCCGACGGCACGCTGCCCGGCCCCGGCGGAGGGCTTCCCTATCGGCTGTATTCGCCCGCAACCGCCGCTGAGCGCGCGCCGGGCTTCGTGTTCTTTCATGGCGGCGGGCTCGTCGCCGGCAGCGTCGCCACGCACGACCGCATCGCGGCGGCACTTGCGCATGCCACCGGCTGCCGCCTGGTCTCGGTCGATTACCGCCTCGCGCCGGAGCACAAATTTCCCGCCGCGGTGGAGGATGCGATCGCCGCCACCGAATGGGTCGCGCGCGAAGCGTCGTCCCTCGGCATCGACGCCGGACGCCTCGTGGTTGGCGGCGATTCCGCCGGCGCGACGCTCGCCGCGATCGTGTGCCAGGAAGCGCTGCAGAACGCCGGCCTCTCCATCGTCGCGCAATGCCTGATCTGCCCGGTGCTTGATTTCGAGGAGACCTCGCCTTCGCGCGAGGCGTTCGCCGAGGGCCACCTGATCGATCGCATCACGATCGAAGCCGATCTCGCCGATTATCTGCCCGGCGACATCGATGCCGCCGATCCCCGCATCTCACCCCTGCGCGCCACACGCCTTGCGGGCCTGCCGACCGCGATCATCCATACCGCCGAGTTCGACCCGATGCGCGACGAAGGCAATGCCTATGCGCGCAAGCTTCTCGCCGCCGGCGTCACCGTCGAGCACGTCTGCCATGACGGCATGGTCCACAATTTCCACGCCATGGGCGCGATCCTGCCGCAGGCGCAGCTCGTGCTGTCGCAGATCGGCGAACAGGTGCGGCGGGCGGTCGAGAAGTAAAAGCGCGAATCACACGCGCGCGTCCAGCACGGCCCTGGCTGCCGCAACATATTCGGGCCAATGCGCATCCGCATAGCGTTCGGCCTGCCGCGTGCAGGTGACATCGGGGGCATGCGCGGCCGCGATCGTGCGCGCGAAGCGCTCTTCGGCGACCGTCACGTCGCCAGGTTCGGCCGGCGGAACGGCGGCGGCCACGGCGGTCGGGGCGACAGCGAGGCCTGCCAGACCAGTGAGCAGGATGCGGCGTGACGTGTTCATGACTGTCGTCCCTCCATTGTCCGGCCTGCACTCTGGCCGGCGAGTATGTCAACGCGATCACCGCAGGGTACCCGCGCACATCCGCGCAGTCCATCGCTTGCGGACAGCGCTTGACCACAGGTGTGATCACGTTCCATCTAACAACAGTTCCGTCATCAAGTCGCCACGCGTCGGATCGTCACGTGCCCCGTCACAGCCCATCGCGAAGCCGACCGTGCCGAACATCTATCTCGACCTGCGCACGACTTGCGCGACGATTCCCGCGGGCACGCTCGGGCTCGGCTTCGGCAACACCTCCCTGTCGGCCGCGTTCGAAGCCCTGGGGTACGACAGGGCGCGACGCTGCCGAGCGGACTGCCTGCTGCGAAAAACGACAACCGCCTGTTCGGCATCACCGCGCAGATCGCATGGATGCCGAAACCGTCCTACCAGCTGACGCTGCGGACGCCGCTCTACACCGTGCGCAATTAGAGCATGATCCGGAAAAGTGTGCAGCGGTTTTCCGAAAAGATCATGCTCGAACAGAACAAGGCGCTTCTACTCCGGCACCGGCACGTCGAAGGTGTTGAGCGTGACCGAGACCATGCAATAGACGCCGACGAGATAGGACAGCTCGGCCGCGCCATGCTCGCCGAACTCCTTGACCGCGGCGCGCCAGGTCAGTTCCGGCAGCACGCCGCCGCTCACCAGCGCCGATGCGACGTCGTAGGCGACCGCCTCCTGCTTGGTCAGATCCACCGGCCGTTGCCCGGCCACGATGGTCGCGAGCTTCTCGTCGGAGAGGCCGCGCTGCTCGGCCACCAGCACATGAGCATAGAGCTCGTAGCCGGAGCGGAAATGCGAGCCGGTAACGAGGATCGCGACCTCGCGCACCGAGGCCGGCAGCAGCGGGTTCGACGCGATCGCCTTGACCAGCTCCCACACCGGCTTGCCGAAGCGCGGCTCGCGGACCCAGGGATTCCAGGGTCCGAGCAGCGCGCCATCGTCGCGCATGTTCACAAAGCCCTTGAAGTGGTCCTTGATGCCGGCCCGCATGTCGTCATAGAGCGGCTTCTGTTCGTCGGTCAGATCTTTCGGATCGAGAATGGGAAGGCGCACGGCAGGATCTCCTCGTTGAGAAGCGGAGACCGTCGCCCGCATGTGCGCGCATCGCAAGTGAAGTTGCCGTGACGATCGTGCAATTTTGCAAATAACAGGGAGACGCCGGTTACGGCGCCTCGGGGCACGCCAGCGGCTCGCCCAGCGTATGCATCAGCCGGTTGGCCCAGCCGAAGATCGCGGCCGACAGTACCAGGTCGAGCTGCTCGAGCTCGCTCAGCCCGGCCTCGCCGAGTGCACGCGCGTCATCTGCAGTAGCTTCGATCGGCGTCGTCGAGAGCTTTGTAGCGAAATTGAACAGTGCCTGCTGGCGCGCCTCCAGCGTGGCATCGCGCTCGTCGGCAAAGATTTCCTCGACGACGTCGTTGCGCCCGGAGTAGCTGATGAAGCGTGAGGCGTGCACGGCGGCGCAATAGATGCAGCGGTTGACGACCGAGGCACTCAGCGCGCCGAGCTCACGCTCGGCCGGGGACAAGCCGTCCTTGCCGTACATGATGAGGTTGAACAGCGGCGAGCGCACCGCGAGCGATTCCGGGTCATGCGCCAGCGTCAGCACGTAAGGCGAGACGCCCTTGTTGGAGGGCGTGACCTTCATCGCCGCGAGCTGCTCTGACGTCGCCGAGGCGAGCTTGACAGGCGTGACATAGGGCGACCAGGTCGGGATCGTCGCGGTGAATTTGTGGACGACCTCGCTCATCGGGCTTCGACCTCTTTCAGGAGCCTGAGGCCGGCCAGGACCCGCAGCTGGTAGTTCACGAAGGCGGCAAGCTCGGACAGCCGCACGATATCGGCCTCGCTGACGCCGGCCGTCTTCAGCGCCGCAATGTCCTGTCGCGTCGCCTCGCGCGGCGACAGCGTCAGCAGGTCGGCATGGCGGGCCATGGCGTCGTGCAGGGAATCGCCACACAGGCCGCCGGGCCGTGCCAGAGCGGCCAGGTCGAGATCGCTCGCATGCGCCAGATAGGAGTCGTAATGCGCGGTCAGCGCCTCGTCGCCGACGTGCCGGCACATCCGCGCCGCGAGCGCCGCCCGCAAGCCGTGGCTCAGGCCGCCGGGCTCGCGCGGCAGCAGCACCGCGTCATGGGCGGCTTCGCTGAGGTGCAAAATCTCGGCGCGGGCGTTCAGAGCCTGGCCGAGCCGTGACGCCGCGCGCACGCCGGCAATGGTTTCGATCAGCGTGGTCAAGCAACACTCCGCGGGCTCTGTGGATTGACAACATCCTCGACGGCGAGCGCCAGCGGCTGCGCCGTATCCAGGAACGACGACAGGGCAGTCTCGAACGGCGCTGGATCGAGGCCGCGTGCTTTCAGCCATGCGGGGTCATAGTAGGTCTGCCGATAGCGTTCTCCGGAATCGCAGATCAGCGTGACCAGCGATCCGGCTTGGCCGGCGCTACGCATCTCCGAGGCAATGCGGCACAGCGCCAGGAAGTTGGTGCCGGTGGAACCGCCGACGGATCGGCGCAGCCGGCGCGACAGTACATTCATCGCCGCAATCGTTGCGACGTCCGGGATTTTCATCATGCGGTCGACAACGCCAGGCACGAAGGACGGTTCGCAGCGCGGCCGGCCGACGCCCTCGATCAGCGAGGGCCGTTCGCAAACGTGGGAGCGGTCCTGCGTGCGGAAGCAATCGAAGAAGGCGGAATGCTCGACATCGGCGACGCACAGCCGCGTCGGATATTGGCGGTAGCGCAAGTAGCGTCCGATGGTGGCCGAGGTGCCGCCGGTGCCGGCGCCCATCACGATCCAGTCCGGCAGCGGGCGCGGTTCGCCCTGCAATTGCGTGAAGATCGATTCGGCGATGTTGTTGTTGCCGCGCCAGTCGGTGGCGCGCTCGGCGAAGGTGAACTGGTCCATGTAGTGGCCGTTCAGGCGGGTGGCGAGCGCGGCGGCCTCGGCATACAGCGCGCGGCCGTCGTCGATCAGATGGCAATTGCCGCCATAATGCTCGATCGCAGCGATCTTCTCCGCCGACGTCGTGCGCGGCATCACGGCGTAGAAGGGCACGCCGATCATCTGCGCGAAATAGGCTTCCGACACCGCGGTCGATCCCGACGAGGCCTCGACCACGGGCGTGCCTTCGCGGATGTGGCCATTGCAGAGCGCGTAGAGGAACAGCGAGCGCGCCAGCCGATGCTTCAGGCTGCCGGTCGGGTGCGTGGACTCGTCCTTCAGATAGATATCGATGCCTGATAGCGCCGGCACGATCAGCCGGATCAGATGCGTGTCGGCCGTGCGGCATTGGTCGGCCTCGATCGCAGCTACAGCCTCGTCGACCCAGCCGCGCCGGTAGACCGGCCCGGCCGGATTGTGGTGGCGAAAGGGGGTTGGCTCCATCGGCATAACCTCATGCTCTCATAATACTTCTTGCACATCAAGAAATATTGTTCATTCTATATTCACATAATGCGGGCGACATGGCGATGAACCAGGACGTTATCGATATCCGCCTTCTCGAGGCCTTCGCCGCCGTGATGTCGGCCGGCAGCATCACCGGCGCGGCGCGGCTGCTCGGCCGATCGCAGCCGGTCGTGACGCGTCAGATCCAGGATCTCGAAGCTGACGTCGGCTATCTCCTGTTCACCCGGAACGGCCCGCGCATCAGCCCGACGCCAAAGGGCGTGCTGTTTCATGCCGAGGTCGAGCGGCTGCTGATGGGCTTGAAGCACATCCGCCAGCGCGCCAACGCGATCGGTGCGGGGGCGCTTCCCGTGCTCAGCCTGGCGGCAATCCCGGCGCTGGCGGCCGGCTTCGTCCCTGCCGCGCTCGCAGCGCTCGAACGCGAGTTGCTGCCAAGTCAGGTCCACGTGCAGGCGCTCTCGGCCGAGAACGTCGTGCAATCGGTGCTGTCGCAGTCGGTCGATTTCGGCCTTGCGAGCCTGCCGATCCAGCATCCCGGGCTCGACATGCAGTGGGTCTGCGAGGTGCCGTGCGTCGCGTGCCTCGCGATGGATCATCCGCTGGCAAAGAAGAAGGTCATTCGCCTGAGGGATCTCGCCGGCGTCCGGCTGCTGACGATGGCCAACCCCTACCGGCTTCGCCGCCGCGTGGAGGAGGCGCTGGAGCGTGAGGGTGTCGTGCCCGCTGAGGTCATCGACACCAACGCTTCGCTGACGGCGATCGCCATGGCCAAGCAGTCGCTCGGCATCGCCGTGGTCGAGCCGGTGCTGACCTCCAGCCTGCCGGTGGAGGGCGTCGTCACCCGGCCCCTGGACGTGTCCATTCCCTTCCTGTTCGCCGCGATTGCGCCGACCGGGCGCGAGCTGACACCGACGGTTGCCGCGCTCAACGACGCACTGCGCGCCGCGGTCGCGCTGATGCCCGGCGCAAAACTGCATAGCGGCGCCGCCGCGCTGGCCGAGGCCGGCGACGAAACCAGTGAATTCGAGAAAGCTCCCTCATGACGACGATGACACCTGACGCGGCGGGC
Source organism: Bradyrhizobium sp. CCBAU 45394 (assembly GCF_028128655.1). NCBI lineage: Bacteria > Pseudomonadati > Pseudomonadota > Alphaproteobacteria > Hyphomicrobiales > Nitrobacteraceae > Bradyrhizobium > Bradyrhizobium sp. CCBAU 45394. The sequence continues at coordinate 210,662 of NZ_LBIX01000173.1, forward strand.
CTCGCGGCGCTTGAAGCGCGCCTGAAGCAGGATCTGGCCTGGCTCGAACTGCCGGCCAAATCGTGGGTGCCGCGCCGCGTCGTCGATGGCGAGAGCGTCGTCGACGTCGTCATCGTCGGCGCCGGCATGGCCGGCCTCGTCGCCTCCGCCATGCTCAGGCGTCTCGGCGTCGACAACCAGCTCGTGCTCGACCGTGCCCGCGCCGGCGAGGAAGGCCCCTGGGTCACGTTCGCCCGGATGCGGACGCTACGCTCGCCCAAGGAATTGACCGGACCTGCGATGGGCATGCCGGCGCTGACCTTCCGCGCCTTCTACGAGGCGCAATACGGCAGGCAGGCGTGGCAGGCGCTCGACCGCGCGCCGCGCACGATGTGGATGGATTACCTGATCTGGTACCGCAAGGTGCTGGACCTGCCGGTCCGCAACGGGGTTTCGGTCGAGCGAATCCACGCGCGCACCGATGAATTGTTCGCGCTCGACATCAGCGAGGGCGGCACGTCGCGACAGATTCTCGCGCGCCATGTCGTGCTGGCGACGGGGCGCGACGGCCTCGGCGGTGCTTACGTGCCGTCGCTCTGCGACGGCATCGACCGACGTTTCTGGGCGCATTCGTCCGCCCCTATCGACTTCGAGAGACTTCGCGGCAGGCGTGTTGCCGTCGTCGGCGCGGGCGCATCCGCCATGGACAACGCAGCGATGGCGCTGGAGGCGGGCGCAGCGCGGCTCGACCTCTTTATTCGGCGCGCGGACATCCCGCGCGTCAACAAGTTCACCGGCATCGGCAGCCAGGGCGTCGTCCACGGCTTTGCCGGCCTGTCGGATGACTGGAAATGGCGTTTCCTCGATCACACGCTGAAGGCGCAGACGCCGCCGCCGCGTCAAAGCGTACTGCGGGTCTCCGCCTATCCGCAGGCGCATTTCCATCTCGCAAGCCCGATCGATGATCTCGCCGTCGCGGGAGACCATCTCACGGTAACGACGCCGAAGGGCCGCTACGCGACCGATTTCATCATCTTCGGCACGGGCTTCAAGGTCGACCTCGCGTTGCGCGACGAGCTCGCCGAGTTCGCGCCGCATATCCGGTTCTGGTGCGACCGCTTCCCGGCACCTGACGGCATGGACAATGCCGAGCTGGAGAACTCGCCAGACCTCGGCGACAGCTTCCAGTTCCTGGAGAAAGAGCCCGGCGCCTGCCCCATGTTGGCGCGGCTGCATTGCTTCAACTATCCGGCGACGCTGAGCCACGGAAAGCTCTCCGGCGATATCCCCGCGATCAGCGAAGGCGCCGACCGGCTCGCGCGCGGCATCGTCCGTCGCCTGTTCGTCGAGGATCGCGAGATTCATTTCGCCAACCTCAAGGCCTTCGCCACGCCGGAACTCGCCGGCGACGAATGGCAGGATGCCGACGTCACCCATCAACCCGCCGAATAGGCGCAACCGGACAGGCAAGCGAGAGATGCGGACGAACAGGAAAGCCATCGCAGCCGCGATCGCCGGCAATGCCCTGGAGTGGTACGACTTCACGGTGTTCGCCCTGATGACACCGGTCATCAAGAACCTGTTCTTCCCGGTCGACCCGAAAATTCCGGGCAGTGAGATCAACGCACTGCTGCTGACCACCGCGCTGTTCGGCACCGGCTTCTTCATGCGGCCGATCGGCGGCCTCGTGCTCGGCTATTTCGGCGATCGCAAGGGGCGGAAGGCGGCGATGACGCTCGGCATGGGCATCATGGCTGTGTCGGTCGCGCTGTTGGCGTTGACGCCGACCTACGCCACGGCCGGCATCGCGGCGCCGCTGATTGTGTTGCTGGCGCGGCTGCTGCAGGGCTTTTCGGTCGGCGGCGAGTTCGGCACCTCGACCGCCTATCTGATCGAAGCGGCGCCTCCCGGCCGCACCGGCTTCTATGGCTCGTGGCAGATCGCCGGCCAGCTCATGGCCAACGTGCTCGGCGCAGTGCTGGGTGCCGCCCTGACGCTGGCGTTCACGCAGGAGCAGCTTGCCGCCGGCGCCTGGCGCATTCCCTTCTTCGTCGGCCTCGTGATCGTTCCGATCCTGCTCTATATGCGCGCCAGCGTCATCGAGCCCGAAGCTTCCCGGCGCAGCATGGCGACGCTGCACAAGGACAATTTCATCGCCGCGCTGAAGAATCCCGGCCGCAATTTCCTGATCGGCATGGGCATGGTGGTGGCGAGCGCCGTGTCGTTCTACGTCACCTTCGGCTACACCGTGACCTACGCCAAGGAGGTGCTGAAGCTGCCGCTGATGCAGAGCTTCCTGGTGCAGATGATCGCGGCAATCGTGATGGTGATCGTCGTGCCGATCGCGGGCGCTGTCTCCGACCGCTATCCGCGCAGGCCGCTGTTGCTGGTCTCGCTGATCGGCTATTTCGTCTCGCTCTACCCGCTCTATGCCTGGGTGATCTCCGAGCCGTCGATCGCAAGGCTCCTGGTCGCCCAAATCGTCATCGGCTTCTTCAGCGCCTTCTTCCTCGGCGTCTACTGCACCACGCTGGTCGAGCTGTTCCCGATCCGCGTCCGCTCAACCGCGCTTGCGATCGTCAACAATGTCGCGGTGCTGGTGTTCGGCGGCTTTGCCCAGTTCTTCGTAACCTGGCTGATCGCGCTCACCGGCTCCCCGCTGGCGCCGATCTTCTATGTCATGATCGGCGTCGGCCTCGGGCTGATCGCGGTGATCGCGATGCGGCCGGAGGACGCCGAGCGGGAGCAGGTCCCGGACGGCGTCGTCGAACAGGCATCGTGAAGCCGCTCAAAACTCCAGCGGCGCGTTGTCGACGACCTCTTTCATCACGAAGAAGGTGCGGGTCTGGCGCACCCCCGGCAGCGCGATGAGCTGCTCGCCATGGATGCGGTTGAAATCCTCCATGTCGCCGACGCGGATCTTGAGGAAATAGTCGAAGTCGCCGGCGACGAGGTGGCAATCGAGCACGAATTTCAGTTTTGCGATCGCCTGCTCGAAGATGGCAAAGCTTTCCGGCGTCGAGCGGTCCAGCACGACGCCGACCATGACCAGCGTCCCCTTCGCCACCTTCTTCGGCGCGATCATGGCGCGGACGGCAGCGATGAAGCCGTCCTCGAACAGGCGCTGGGTGCGGCGATGGCAGGTGGCGGGGCTGATCGCAACGGTTTCGGCCAGCTCGGCATTGCTGAGCCGGCCGTTATTTTGAAGCAATCTCAATATCTTAAGGTCGGTTCGATCGAGCCGAGGCGGCATGGAAGAAGCTTCCGATGCTGGATGATTTTCTGAAAGAAATATTAGTCAAAATGCCAATCTTCGCAAGATATCATGCAATATCGGTGCAGCATTCGAGAGCACATTCCTTACCACATATGCTAGTCGCTGCGGCCAGCTCAACACCAATCGAGATGACCTGACCATGCTGGAAAAATTCGCGCGCTATCCGCTGACCTTCGGCCCGACGCCCATCGAGAAGCTGGAGCGGCTGTCGAAACATCTCGGCGGCAATGTCGAGATCTATGCCAAGCGCGAGGACTGCAATTCCGGCCTCGCCTATGGCGGCAACAAGCTGCGCAAGCTCGAATACATCATCCCGGACGCGATCGCCTCGAACGCCGACACGCTGGTCTCGATCGGCGGCGTGCAGTCCAACCACACCCGCATGATCGCCGCCGTCGCCGCCAAGATCGGCATGAAGTGCCGCCTGGTGCAGGAAGCCTGGGTGCCGCACGAGGACGCCGTCTATGACCGCGTCGGCAACATCATGCTCTCGCGCATCATGGGCGCCGACGTGCGCCTGGTCGACGACGGCTTCGACATCGGCATCCGCAAGAGCTGGGAGCAGGCGATCGAGGAAGTGAAGGCCGCGGGCGGCAAGCCTTACGCGATTCCCGCCGGCGCCTCCGTGCACAAATATGGCGGGCTCGGCTATGTCGGCTTCGCCGAGGAAGTGCGTAAGCAGGAAGCCGAGCTCGGCTTCAAGTTCGACTACATCGTGGTCTGCACCGTCACCGGCTCGACCCATGCCGGCATGCTGGTCGGCTTCGCCGCCGACGGCCGCGCGCGAAAGGTGATCGGCATCGACGGGTCGTTCACCCCGGCGCAGACCAAGGCGCAGGTGCTCTCGATCGCCCAGAACACGGCCAAGCTCGTCGAGCTCGGCAAGGACATCGTCGCAGACGACGTCGTGCTGATCGAGGACTACGCCTATCCCGCCTATGGCGTGCCGTCGGAAGAGACCAAGGAGGCGATCCGCCTCACCGCGCGTCTCGAAGCCATGATCACCGACCCCGTCTACGAGGGCAAGTCGATGCAGGGCCTGATCGACCTCACGCAGAAAGGCTATTTCGAGAAGGGCGCGAAGGTCCTCTACGCGCATCTCGGCGGTGCCCCGGCGCTCAACGGCTACGGCTACGCGTTCCGGAACGGCTAGTGCGTCGGTGCCGTAAGACGGCGCGCGCCTCCTCACTGGTCTCGTCCTGGCGAAAGCCAGGACCCATTACCCCGACTGCTAATTGTTGAAACACACTGAGGCTGTCGGCGTGCCGTTTCCCACGGCCTGTGGTTATGGATCCCGGATCTGCGCGCGCTTTGGGCGCGCTTGTCCGGGATGACGGTGGAGATATTAGCTCACCCCTACCGCGTCCGCACGATCTGCAGCAGCTCGTCGCCATAATGCTCGAGCTTCTTGTCGCCGATGCCGGGCACGTTGCGGAGCTCGTCCAGCGTGGTCGGCCAGGCCCGCACGATGCCGTCAATGGTGGCGTCGTGCAGCACGACATAGGCCGGCACGCCACGTTCGCGCGCGACATCCGAGCGCCAGGACCGCAGCCGGGCACGCAATTCAGGATCGACATCGCCTTGCGGGGCGCTGGCCGCAGGCGCGAGATCGCCGCGGCGGGATTTCGCGCGGCTGGAACGGACGCGGGTGCCGGGCGCCTCCTCGCGCAGCCATACCTCGGTCTCGCCGCGTAGCACGCCGCGCGCGGCCTCCGTCAGCTTCAGTGCGCCATAAGCTTCGCTGTCGCTCTGCAAATGGCCCATCGCCACGAGCTGCCGCAGCACCGTGCGCCACTGCTTTTCGTTGAGCTCGCGCCCGATGCCGAATACCGACAGCTTGTCGTGGCCGAACTGCGTGACCTTCTCGGTCAGGCGACCGATCAGCACGTCGATCAGGTGCATCGCGCCGAAACGCTGGCCGGTACGATAGACGCAGGACAAGAGTTTTTGCGCCAGCACCTTGCCGTCGCGCATCTTCGGCGGCGTCAGGCAGTTGTCGCAATTGCCGCAGGTTTCGCCGTGCACGATCTCGCCGAAATAGGCTAGCAGCCGCCTGCGCCGGCACTGCGCGGTCTCGGCGAGCCCGACCAGCGCGTCGAGCTTGCCGATCGACACGCGCTTGAAATCGTCGGAACCGCTGGACTCGTCGATCATGCGGCGTTGCTGCACGATGTCGGAGAGGCCGTAGGCCATCCATGCCGCGGACGGCTTGCCATCGCGGCCGGCGCGCCCCGTCTCCTGGTAATAGGCCTCGATGCTCTTGGGCAGATCGAGATGCGCCACGAAGCGCACGTCGGGCTTGTCGATGCCCATGCCGAAGGCGATGGTCGCCACGATGACGATGCCGTCCTCGTTGAGGAAGCGGTCCTGGTTGCGCGAGCGCACGCTGCTGTCGAGCCCGGCGTGATAGGGCAGCGCGGCGATGCCGGCGTCATCGAGCGCGGCGGCGACCTCCTCGACCCGGTTGCGCGACAGGCAGTAGACCACGCCGGCGTCACCCGCATGGCGCTCCCGGATGAACTCCTTGAGCTGCGACACCGCATTGCGCTTGTCGACGATCTCGTAACGGATATTGGGGCGGTCGAAGCTCGAGACGAATTGCGGACTGCCCCCAAGCTTGAGCCGTTCGACGATCTCCTTCCGCGTCAGCTCATCGGCGGTCGCGGTCAGTGCGATGCGCGGCACCTCGGGAAAGCGCTCGGCGATGATGGAGAGGCCGACATATTCGGGGCGGAAGTCGTGGCCCCATTGCGAGACGCAGTGCGCCTCGTCGATCGCGAACAGCGCCACCTTGGCCTGCGCCAGCATCGACAGGCAGCGCGGCGTCACCAGTCGTTCCGGCGCGACATAGAGCAGGTCGAGATCGCCCGCGATCAGGCGCCGCTCGATGTCGGAAGCCTCCTGCGGCGTCAGCGACGAGTTCAGCGCGGCGGCGTTGACCCCGGCCTCGAGCAGGCCGGCAACCTGGTCGCGCATCAGCGCAATCAAGGGCGAGACCACGATGCCGCAGCCTTCGCGCAGCAACGACGGCAACTGGTAGCACAGCGACTTGCCGCCGCCGGTCGGCATCAACACGAGGCAATTGCCGCCATCGGTGACATGCCGGATGATCTCGCCCTGCGCGCCGCGGAACCCCGGCAGGCCGAACACCGAATGCAGCACCGACAGCGCGTCGCGGCCGTTGGCCGGCGCGGGCAGCGGAGCAGTGGAAGGGACGTTCATGGGTGTGTCGGAGGCCGTGGGATTCGTCCCAAGGCCAGTCGCATGGCTGCGCGGGCGTGGCAAGACGATTTGACGCTTGCGCCGCTGCTTCTTCTCCCTCTCCCCGTTCTTACGGGGAGAGAGTTGGGGTGAGGGGCCTCTTTCCACGGATGAGACTGTTGCGGGACCTGTACCCCCTCACCCGGATCGCAAGAGCGATCCGACCTCTCCCCGCAAGCGGGGCGAGGTAAGAGAGCTACGCCCCGATTCGTCGCAGCGCCTCCGCGACGGTTACGATCGGCATGTCGCGCTTGCCGGCCGCCTCCAGCGCATGGCGCATCAGGTGCGGCGTGCAGCCATAGGGGCTCGGCGCGTTCACGACGTCATGGCCGTAGAAGATGAGCCATCCGCCGCTTGCGACCGCCTCGTCGAAATAGCGATCGACGCCCGCCCTATCGATCTCGCAATCGACCAACGGCGAGGCGCGCAGGAACTGGAGGTCGATGACATCGCGATTGACGCCGGGCAGAATGCCGCGCGCCGAGCGGAAGGTTCTCGCGAGCTGCGGCTTGCGCCAGACCGAGGCGAGGCCGTACGGATAGGCGAAATTCTCCAGCGCGATCGAGGAATCGATGCCGCGGAGATGGCTGCGGTTTCGTTCGATCTCGCGGGTCATGGCGGCCTCGCCGAGATTGACCGCGCTCTCGTGCGAAAAGGTGTGGCAGGCGATCTCGTGGCCGGCATGGTGAAGCCGCACGATCGCGTCGTTCGACAGCCCATGCCAGTGATCCGACGGCCGGCCAATCAGGCTGCCGGCGATGTAGTAGGTGCCGCGGCCACCATGCGCTTCGAGAAGCGAAGCACCCTCGCCGGCGGCACTATCGGGGGCATCGTCGAAGGTGAAGCTCACCATCGGCGCGTGCGCGGGCAGCCGGTGCGGCGCGGCACGGAAATGCCGGGCCAGCCGATTGCTCACGCGTCCCTGGAGTGCCGACCACACGACCGCATTTCCTGTTTGCCCCGCCCCCTTCAGTGAAGCATTCGTACGCTGCCGGAAGCAAGCTTCACACTTCGTTAGTCCTAACGTGAAGCGTCCTGACCTAGCGCGCCAGGACCGACGCATCGGCGTCCGCGCCGAGATACTGCAGCCAGTTACGGAATAGCGCCGCCGCCGCGCTGCCGGCGGCGATATCGGCGCGCAAATTCAGCGCGGGAAGCTCGTTGCTGAGCGCTGGATGGCGCTGGTGCCTCGCCTGCTTCTCGAAGCGCACAAGCTTCTCTTCCGTCGCTGAGTCAAAATAGCTCACCGGCAGGTGCGGATAATTGTCACGCTCGCGCACGAGGTAGCGGCCGACGTCGCGCAGATATTCGCGCTGGAGCGACAATGCGTCATATTCGGGGTGGCCCTGGAAGAACACGAAGCGGCTGGCATATTGGCGGACGAAGACGTCGACACCAGCCAGTGCCGAGCGGGTCAAGACCTGATAACCGGCCTGCTCGAGATCACTCTCGACGATCTCGTTCAGGCGCGAATGCGAAACCTTGAGCGGCGCAGGCAGGGCATGCGTCAGCGGATCACCCGTAACGGCCTCGCAGTCGAAGATGCCGTGACACTTGGCCGGTAGCCGTCGCCGCGCGATGCCGTCGAGGTGCAGCACCGCGGCGTGCGCGGCGAGGCATGACCAGATCGTCGAGCGCGTGTTGGTCCTCGCCCAGTCGACCAGATCGGTGAGGTCGCGCCAGTACGGCTCCTGGTCGAGCTCGGGCGCGACCGGCTCGGCGCCGGTCACGATCAGCCCGTCGAATCGCTGACGCTTGAGATCCGCGAGATCGGAATATTCGCTCTCGACGTGCCATTTCGCTTCGGGCGAGCGCTTGACCGAGGGCAGCGAGAAGCAGTGGAAGCGGATGCGGCGCGGGCCGGCGGCGGCCTGGAGCAGCTTCATGAACTGCCGCTCAGTCGCCTTCAGCGCCGGATCAGGCATGTTGTTGATCAGCCCGATGGTGAGCTCGGCGCCGGCATGATCGCGCGCCAGATCGCCCTCGGCCGGCACCAGCGCCGGGCTCGACATACCGTGATCCCTGTCGATCAGGATCGTCATCGGGGCCGTCGCCTACTCCGCGGCCTGGAGGCGCGACGACGGACAGGCTTTTTCCAACGCCTGGTCGATGTCCTCGATGATATCGGCAGCATGCTCGATGCCGATGGACAGGCGGATCGTCTCCGGCAGAACGCCGGCGAGGCGCTGCTGCTCTGCCGACATCTGCCGGTGCGTGGTCGATGCCGGATGGCAGGCCAGCGACTTCGCGTCGCCGATATTGACAAGGCGCGTGATCAGCTTCAGCGCATCGTAGAAGGTCTTGCCGGCTTCCATGCCGCCCTTGATGCCGAAGGTGAACAGCGAGGAGGCATTGCCGTCGAGATATTTCTGGACCAGCGGATAGTAGGGGCTGTCCGGGAAACCCGTGTAGTTGACCCAGGCGACGCGCGGGTCAGTGCGCAGGAATTCGGCGACCTTGCGCGCGTTCTCGACGTGGCGCTCCATGCGCAGCGCCACGGTCTCGATGCCCTGGAGCAGCAGGAAGGCGTTGAACGGCGAGAGCACCGAACCCATGGTGCGCTGATAGACGCTGCGCGCGCGCTCGATATAGGCGGTCTTGCCGAAGCGCTCGGCATAGACGAGGCCGTGATAGGACGCGTCCGGCTTGTTGTAGGCGGGGAAGCGGTCGGCGTATTTCGCCCACGGAAAATTTCCGGAATCGACGATGGCGCCGCCGAGCGTGGTGCCGTGGCCACCCAGGAACTTGGTCAACGAATGCACGGCGATGTCGGCGCCGTAGTCGAACGGCTTGAGCAGGATCGGGGTTGCGACCGTGTTGTCGACGATCAGCGGCACGCCATGGGCATGCGCGATCTTCGCCAATGCCTCGATGTCGCAGACATTGCCGGCAGGATTGCCGATGGTCTCGGCGAACACCGCACGGGTGTTCTCGTCGATCAGCTTCTCGATCGCATCCGGCTTGTCGCTCTCGGCGAAGCGGCCCGTGATGCCCTGGCGCGGCAGAATGTGCGAGAGCAGCGTGTGCGTGGTGCCGTAGAGCTGCGGCACGGACACGATGTTGCCGCCGTGATCGGCGACGTTGACGAAGGCGAAATGCAGCGCCGCCTGGCCGGTCGCGACCGCAAGCGCGCCGACGCCGCCTTCGAGCTGGCTGATACGCTTCTCCAGCACCGCGCTGGTCGGATTGGCGATGCGGCTGTAACGGAAACCCTCGGCCTCGAGATTGAAGAGCGCCGCGCCGTGATCGGCGCTGTCGAAGGCGTAGGCCGCGGTCTGGTAGATCGGCACGGCAACCGCATGCGTGGTGGCTTCGGGCTCATAGCCGGCGTGAATAGCGATCGTCTCGTTGCGCATCGTGCCACCTCCGCGTGGAGCGGGCCGCACTTATTGGCCTGTATGAGGCACGTGCGTTGTCCGCCGTCCTCGTGTTAGAGGCGGGTGGTAAAGCGAGCAATAATTCGCCTAGAGATCGAGGAAGTAACCCTAACGGTTATTGGTGAATTGGCTAAAATTCGAATCAAATTGGATTAACGAATTCGTACGCCTAGGCGCGACTCGCTTCCCATCGCGGATGCAAAGCATCGGCGTTCTCAAGGGACGGCGGCCGAAGGCCGCCAGTGCCACCCTCTCCCACAGGGAGCGAGGGCGGCACTGTCAACGCGGCGGCAACTCGCGAGCGCTCAGTCCATCGTCTCCCATAGGCGATGGGCGAGCACGCCGGCACGCTTCTCGATCGCCGCCGCGGCATCGAGCGCGAGATCCTCGCGGTAGCGCCCGGTGATGAGCTGCACGCCGATCGGCTTGCCCTCGTGCAAGGCCACCGGCACCACCGCGCCGGGCAGGCCCAGCACGTTGATCGCGGAGATGAAGCGTATCCCGCCCCAGAACACCTCCTGCACGCGCTCGGCGCTGATGGTGTCGTCGCGCGGGCCCGGCGTCGGACTGACCGTGGTCGGCGCCAGCACGACCGGGTAGTCCTCGAAGAACAGCTGCCAGGCGCGGATGTGGCCGTTGCGCGCGGCCGTCGCCTGCATCCAGGCCTTGAGATCGAGCACATTGGCCTTGGCCTTCATGCCGTTCCACGCATTGTGGAAATCCTCGGACGTGACCTTCAGCATCGCGGCCTCCTGCATCACCATCGTCTCGTTGGTGATGATGTCGCACCAGGTCTGCCAGACGCCGTTGATGTCGGGCACCTCGACCTCGCTGACGCGATAGCCGGAACGCTCGAGGTGATCGGCGGCCCGGCGCAGCGCCGCGGCGACCGCCGGATCGACGTCCATGTCGTCGGGGATCTTCGCCAGCGCGACCTTGATCGGTCCCTTCGGCTTCGGCCCCACAAGCGGCGCCGGCACCCACCAGGGATCGCGCGGATCGCGCTGGCTCATCACCTCCAGCGCAAGGCGAACGTCGGCGACGTGGCGGGCGAGCGGCCCCTGCGCCGACATCAGATGCGCCAGCATCGGCCGCTCGGCCGTTGCGCTTCCGTTGAAGGCGGGGATGCGGCCCTGCGTCGGCTTGATGGTGGCAACGCCGTTGCAATGTGCCGGCCAGCGCAGCGAGCCGCCGATGTCGTTGCCATGGGCGATCGTGCCGATACCGGCGGCAACCGCCGACCCCGCGCCACCCGAGGAGCCGCCGCAGGTGATATCAGGGTCCCAGGGGTTCAGCGTCAGCCCATGCAGGGGATTGTCGGTGAAGCCGCGGAAGGAGAATTCCGGCGTGTTGGTGAGACCGATGACGATCGCGCCGGCCTTCTTCAGGTTACGGACAACAGGCGCATCCGACGGCGCGATGTAATCCTTGTTGGCGGGCACGCCGTTGAAGTTCGGCCGGCCTTCGTAATCGACGTTTTCCTTGATGGTGATGGGCACGCCGTGCAGGAGGCCGAGCTCGCCGCCCTTGGCGCGCTGCTTGTCGGCCGCATGCGCAGCCTTCAGCGCTTCCTTGCTGAGATCGACAACGACCGCATTCAGCCTGGGATTGACCGCGCGCATCCGATCCAGATGCGCCTCGACGGTCTCGACAGCGGAGATTGCGCCGCTGCGGATCGCGGCCGCGGTATCGACCGCAGACCATTGCCAGACCGGTCCCCTGGGACGGCGCGCCGTGGCCGATTTGCGCGGGGCGGCCTTCTTGACTGATTTCTTCGCAGCTTTCGCGACGGCACCCTTGCGGGCGGTGGCTTTCTTGCTCGAGGTCTTCGTTACTTTCCTTGAAACACTTTTCTTCTTGCTCGCCGTCTTCTTCGCCACGCCGCATCTCCTGAAATTGCGCCGCGGAGGTTATGGAGATCACGCGACCGTGTACAGGCGCGTTTCTGCATGGCGCGTTGTCGCGACGCTCTGTCACGGCCCCGGAGCCAGGGACGCCCGTGAACCTTTGCGCCCGCTGTCTTGACCCATATATTGGTTGAATTGTGCAACAGACTACCGCTGAGATTGCGGCATAACGACCAGGTTTTTTGACGCAGCTATTCTTGACATCGGCAGATTGGAGCATTTTCCATGCTCACAGAATTCGACGCCGGATACGGCGAGCAACCCTTTCGCGATCTGTGCGCCAACTACCCCGGCGCTGAAGCCTACGATCCCCACGACTTCCGCATCGAATGGGGGCCCATCTTTCACCGCGGCCGGCTCGACGGATCGGCGCGTGTGCTCATCGTCGGCCAGGATCCCGCCCAGCACGAGACCATCGTACGCCGAATCCTGGTCGGCACCGCGGGCCGCCGGACCCAGGGCTTTCTGGCCAAGCTCGGCATCGTGCAGAGCTATGTGATGGTGAACACCTTCCTGTACAGCGTTTACGGCCAGAGCGGCGGCTCCAAGCACAAGAACGAGCCGGGCATCGTCGACTATCGCAACAAATGGTTCAAGGCCGTGCTGGGCCCCGGCAACATCGAGGCTGTCATCTCGCTCGGCGGCCTCGCGGACGAGGCCTGGAAAGCCTGGCTCAAGAGCTCCGACGGCGCGGCCTACAAGACCCTCGCGTATCAGCACATCACGCACCCGACCTGGCCGGAAAGCTCCGCGCATGATTCCGCGACGCAGGCGGCGAATACCAAGATCATGCTGGCCAAATGGAATGCCGCCCTCGCGGCGCTGGCGCCTGAGGTCAAGCATCCCGACGTGCCGACGACACTCGTGCCGTACGGCGACGCCTTCAAGCCGTCCGAGCTTGTCGACATCATTGCAAAGGACCTTCCGGCGGGACTGCCGGCCTGGATGCGTGGAGATACGCCGTGGGCCGTGCGCCAGGGCGTTGACGCGGCGGCCAAGCGGCGCACCATCATGATCACCATTCCCGATGGGGTGATTCCATGAGCCCGGCCGCAAACCCGAAGCGATGGGCGCTGACCGGCCGGATCGTGACGATGGCCACTGAGGGCGACGTCATCAAGAACGGGACGATCTTCATCGAGGACAATCGGATCGCCGCGATCCTGCCCAAAGGACGGCCGGCCCCGGCGGGCTTCGAGGCCGTCGCCGCGGTGACCACCGGCGGCACCATCTATCCCGGCCTGATCGAGCTGCATAATCACCTCAGCTACAACGTCCTGCCGCTCTGGCGCGTGCCGCAACTCTTTGGCAATCGCGACCAGTGGCAGAATGCCAAATCGTACAAGACGTCCGTGACCGGCCCGATGAGCGCGATCGCCCTTGCCGACGACGGCTCGCTGCTGCCGGCCCTGGTTCGCTATGTCGAAGCCAAATGCCTGGTCGCGGGAACGACGACGAGCCAGGGGATCACGCTGTCGAACTGGAGCGGCACGATCCACAAATATTACAAGGGCGCGCTGCGCGCCGCCGAGATCGGGAGCCCGCCCGATCTTCCGCGGGCACACTCCAAGATTCCCGACATCGATGCCGAGGATTGGGCGAAGTTCGACAACGAGCTGAAATCGTCGGCGTGTTTCCTGCTCCACTTAAGCGAGGGCATCGATACCAAGGCGCATAGCCACTTCCTGGCGCTGCGCAATTCCGCGGGAGATTGGGCGATCGAGCCGTCGCTGGCCGGCATTCATTGCACGGCGCTCGATGCGACCGACTTCGGAACGATGGCCCAGCACCAGGCCAAGGTCGTCTGGTCGCCCCTGAGCAACCTGCTGCTCTATGGCAGGACGACCGATGTCGCCGCAGCGCGCGCCGCAGGCCTCACCATCGCGCTGGGCTCGGATTGGTCGCCGTCCGGCAGCAAGAACCTGCTGGGCGAGCTGAAGGCGGCGAAGGTCGTATCCGCGCATTTCAATCTCGGCTTCAGCGATTACGATATCGTCGCGATGGCAACGCGCAATCCGGCCGCGATCCTGAAGTGGGACTCAAAGCTGGGAACCATCGCCAAGGGCAAGTTCGCCGATCTCCTCGTCGTGAAGGGTGTCACCGGCGATCCTTACGCCCACCTGATCAAATCGCGCGAGCAGGATATCGTCCTGGTCACGATCGGCGGGCGAGCGCGCTATGGGACCAAGAAGGCCATGCAGCAGGCAGGCGGAAGCGGCGAGGCCCTCAAAGTCGGCAGGAGTGCGCGGGTGATCGATTTCACCTCGCCCGACCAGGATCCGGGGATCGAGAAGATCACGCTGTCGGAAGCAACGACACGATTGAGTGCCGCGCTCGGCAATCTCGGCACGTTGCAGCCGCACAGCATCGCGATGTCGGCCGCGATCGCGAGCGGAACGGTGTCACGAACCGGATGGCGTCTCGCGCTGGACGAGCAGTTCGGCAACAACGTCCAATTGCGCCCGCGGCTGGCATATAACGGCATCCGGACCGGTCCGGATTTGGCAGCTGTCGCAGCAGCCGCCGAGCCGCTGCATCCGATCAAGCTGGATGGCCTCACGGTGGCCGACGATCCCGTCTTCATCGACACGCTGAAGAGCGAACCCAACCTTCCGCAGGGGCTAGGCGCAGCGATCGCCGCCTTCTATTAGCTATCCGTCACACCAGCGGTGGATTGAGCCGCGCAAAACCCTCCTGGATGCGATAGGGGTAATAGGGATAGGGCGGCATCACGGCGCTCGCCTCGTCGAGACGCTTGATCTGATCCGCGCCCAGCGACCAGCCGACCGCACCGAGATTGTCGCGCAGCTGCGCCTCATCACGGGAACCGATGATCACGGAAGAGACGGTGGGGCGCGACAGCAACCAGGCGATCGCGACCTGCGGCACGGTGCGGCCGGTCTCGGCGGCAATCGCATCCAGCACGTCGACGATCGCGTAAAGCCGCTGCTCGTCCACGGGCGGGCCGAATTGCGCGGTGGCGTGCAGGCGGCTCTGTTGCGGCAGCGGTTGGCCGCGCCGGATCTTTCCGGTCAGCCGCCCCCAACCGAGCGGGCTCCAGACCAGCGCGCCGACGCCCTGATCGCGCGCGAGCGGCATCAGCTCCCACTCATAGTCGCGGCCGAGCAGCGAGTAATAGACCTGGTGCGCGACATAGCGCGGCCAGCCGTGCCGGTCCGCGATGGCGAGCGACTTCATCAGCTGCCAGCCCGCGAAATTGGAAACGCCGACATAGCGCAGCTTGCCGGCACGCACGAGCGTATCGAGGGTCGACAGCACCTCCTCGATCGGTGTGAACGCGTCGAACGCGTGAAGCTGAAGGAGGTCGATGGTGTCGGTGCCGAGCCGTTGCAGCGCTGCGTCGACCGCAGTCAGCAACCGCTGCCGCGATGAGCCGGCATCGAGCGGGCCATCGCCCATCGGCAGGCTCATCTTGGTCGAGATCAGCACCTTGTCGCGGCGGCCCTTGATCGCAGCGCCGAGAATCTCCTCGGAGGCGCCGTTCGAATAGACGTCCGCGCTGTCGAACAGATTGACGCCGGCATCGAGGCAGATGTCGACCAGCCTGCGCGCCTCCTCAATGCCGCTGCGGCCCCAGGCGGAGAATAACGGGCCTTGGCCGCCGAAAGTGCCGGTGCCGAAGCTGAGGACGGGGACCTTGAGTCCGGAAGCGCCGAGATTGCGGTATTCCATGATCGCGCTCCTATTCCGCCGGGCACGCTGCGACGGCGACCGCAGTACGGTCGAGCCGGAGGCTCCACAACGCCAGCACGAGGCCGATCGCGGTGATTCCGGCCGCCACCAGCGGCAACGCGGAGAGGTCGAGCCCGCGATCGATGGTGACACCGCCGGCCCAGGCCCCCAGCGCGTTGCCGAGATTGAACGCGGCGATGTTGAGGCTCGAGGCGAGCGTGCGGCCGCTCGGGCCGGCGGCTTCCAGCACGCGAAGCTGGAGCGGCGCGACGGTTGCGAAGGCGGCGATGCCGAGCAGCAGGATCAGCGCGACAGCGGGGATCTTGACCGACAGCACCGCGGCAAGGCCAAGCAGCACGATGGCGAGCGCGGCGAGAGTGCCGATCAGGGCCCGCGCCAGGCCGCGGTCGGCGAGCTTGCCGCCCGCGACGTTGCCGATCGCAAGACCCGCGCCGAACACCAGCAGGATCGGCGACACCGCTTCCTCCGAAAAACCGGTGAAGCGCGTCAGGATCGGCTGGATATAGGTGAAGACGACGAACAGGCCGGCAAAGCCGAACACGGTCATGGCGAGGCCGAGCAGCACCTGCGGACGGCCGAGCACCGCGAGCTCTTCCGCCAGCGAGATCGGCTTGTCGCCGTTGCCGACATGGCCGGGCACGAACGCGGCGACCACGGCGAAGGCAATCACGCCGATCACCGTCACCGCCCAGAACGCCGCGCGCCAGCCGAGCATCAGGCCGAACCAGGCGCCGAAGGGCACGCCCAGCAGCGTTGCGACCGTGAGGCCGATGAACATGGTAGCGATCGCCGAGGCGCGCTTGTCCTCGGCGACGAGGCCGGTGGCCACGACCGAGCCCACGCCGAAGAACGTGCCGTGGGCCAGCGAGGTCAGCACCCGCGCCGCCATCAGCAATTCGTAGTTCGGCGCCAGCGCGCAGGCGGCATTGCCGAGCGTGAAGATCGCCATCAGCGCCAGCAATACGGTTTTGCGCGGCATCCGCCGCGTCGCCAGCGTCAGAACCGGCGCGCCGACGAACACACCCAGCGCATAGCCGGAGATGAGGAGGCCCGCGATCGGCACGGAGACATGCATGTCGGCGGCGACCTGGAGCAAGAGGCCCATGATGATGAATTCGGTGGTGCCGATGCCGAAGGCACCGGCGGTGAGCGCAAGGACGGCGGGAGGCATGCGGGACTCCAGTGGATGGCACGAGCCACGCAGATAGCCGCGCTGCAGCAAAAGCATTAGGATGTCCGCAATCCAATCATTTGTGACGTGAATTCAACATGGCCCGTTTCGACACCAACCGCTCCGCCGAGATGGAGGTTTTCGTCCGCGTCGTCGACCTGGGCGGGTTCACCCAGGCCGCGCGAAAACTGCGCCTGACGCCGTCGGGCGTCAGCAAGCTGATCTCGCGGCTGGAGGCACGGCTCGGCTCGCGGCTGATCAACCGCACCACGCGCAAGCTCACGCTGACGGAGGAAGGCCAGGCCTTCTACCAGCGCGCCGTGCGCATTCTCGCCGAGATGGAGGAGGCCGAGCGCGAGGCAGCTTCAGGCGCGGCACCGCGCGGCCGCCTCACCGTCAACAGCAACATCCCCTTCGGCATGCTGCATGTGATGCCGCTGATCCCGCGCTTCCTGGAACAGCATCCCGACGTCACGCTCGATCTGGTGCTGACCGACACACTGATCGACCTGATGCAGGAGCGCGCTGACGTCGCGATTCGCGTCGGACCGTTGCGGGCCTCACGCCTCGTCGCGCGAAAACTCGGCACCAGCCACATGGTTGTGGTCGGCGCGCCGAATTATCTCGCGCGCTTCGGTACGCCGAAGATTCCGGCGGATCTTGCCGATCACCGCGGCATCGGCTGGACCTTTCCGCGCTCGATCCGCGGCTGGCCATTCAAGCGCGGCGAGCACACCGAGGAAGCCATGCCGCCGCCGGCCGCCCGTGCCAGCGACGGCGAAGCCGCCCGCCGCCTCGCGCTCGGCGGCGTGGGCCTCGCCCGCCTCGCCCTCTTCCACATCGGCCCCGACATCGAATCAGGCCGCCTCGTCCCGGTCTTGCAGAACTACAATCCCGGCGACCGCGAAGACATCCACGCTGTCTATGTCGGCCACACCGCGCCGCTCCCGGCGCGCGTCCGCGCGTTCATCGATTTTCTGGCGGAGCACGTGCGGGTGAGCGACCCCGCGCTGAAGCGCGCGGGGGACGGGAAATGGAGGGTGATGGAAATCCAGCGGACGCGTCCTATTCCTTGAGCTAAGCCTCACGTCAGCGTCGCATCGGAGCTCGACCTGGTCCGGCTCATTGCTCCACTGTCCTTTCCGCATTGATGCGAGGGACTGGCTGGTATGTTCTGCATTCGCGCTCTCGTCGCAAGGATCCCGTGATGATAACTGTCCGGAACCGGCTGCAACGTGAAGCGGGCTCCAGTGTCCGCGGCATGTTTCCGAAACCCGCCGACGCGGCCTTTCGCTAGAACCTTTCGATTGAACCAGACTCCCCGAGGACCTCAGATGCATCCCACCGACTTGCCCGGCCAACCCGGCATCGTTCCTCCCGGAGCGATCGGCCACAATCGCGGCGTTGTCGGTCGCAACTTCGCGTTCATGCCGCCGGAAGGCGTGTTGAAGAGCCGGCTTCCGGCGTGGAAATCCACAACCGTGCGCTTTCTGGCGGCGCCTTCGCTCGGCGCCGGTTTTGCCCAATATATGCTGGAAATCGAGCCCGCGGGCGGTACGGCCCAGCCGATCTGTGTGGACCTGCAGCACTTCTTCTATGTTGTGGCAGGAGGCGTGGACGTGACCATCGGCTCCGACCCGCCAGTGGAGCTTGCTGTCGGCGCCTTTGTCTATGTACCGCCCGGCGTATCCTTCACGATGTCCTGTCATCCCACCACGCCTGCCCGCATCATCGCCGTCAAGAAGCGCTATGAGAAGGCCGAGGGCATCGCCACCCCGACGGCGATCATCGGTCAACAACAATCCATGCCGATGACGAACCATACCGGGCTGCAGGGCCGCGGGTTCAAGCACCTGCTGCCAATGGGCGACCTGCGGTTCGACTTTGAGATGAACCTGATGTTTTTCCAGCCCGGCGTCTGCTTCCCGGCTGTCGAAACGCACATCATGGAGCACGGATTGTTCATGCTGGAGGGGCAAGGCCTGTATTATCTCGGCAATAGCTGGCACGAAATCTGGGTTGATGATTTCATCTGGATGGGATCGTTCTGTCCGCAGCAATTCTATCCCACCGGCCTGAACCACTCGGTTTATCTGCTGTACAAGAACGTCAACCGGGACGTCGTCCTCTGACGATGGCCGATGAGCGCCGGCAAGACGGGGCAAAGCGAACAAGCTTCGGGGATCTTCAGCCTGACGCCTGAGACGTGTCGCGCGCGCCCGCCGGCAGAGCGGCAGTGATGATGATCTCGATCATATCGCCATCGGGCATGACCGACTGCACGAACGAGCGCACCGGCCCATAACCCGCCGGCATCCAGCTCGCCCAGGCCTCGTCGAAGGCTGGCTTGTTGTCGTGGTCGGTCACCACGATCTCAGCCTTGACGATGCGCGTACGGTCCAGACCCGCATCCTTCAGATAAGTATCGATGACGCCCAAGGCGCTCAGCGTCTGTATGCGAATGTCCTGGGTGCGATCAGGTGAAACCGCCACCACCCACAGCAACCCGCCGCCGCCCGGCATATGATATGTTGTTACCGCTGACTTGCTGGGCAGATTCCTGTTCGCGATGCGCGTGATGTCGTTTGCATTCATTCTGGGCTCTTGGGCTTGGAGGAGATTCTCGCGATGACGCCTGAGGCCTAACAGCTATCGCGCTCGAAATAGTTCGGAATCGTTGCTTGCCGCACAAAATCGTGGGATGGCGGAGGGTGTCAGTCAATCCCCGTTGAAAGGTACAGCATTCTCGACATTCCGAGACTGGCTCCGTCTCCTTCAGCTTTGCGTGGCCGTTTCTTCGATCGACGGCTCCATCAAGGCATAGTGCGCGATGCCGGCGGCAATGAGCCTGCAGAAGTTTATGGTAACGCGACCGTAGAAGGCGCCCGCCCCGGGTTCCGAGGATGCGAACCGATAGGAGGCGCCGAGACCGCGAGCGATCTCCAACAATCCCATGATCTCATGGTGCACCAGCGCCGAATGAATGCCGACCAGCTGCAGCAGCAGGGCCTGAATGCCAGGGTTGCTCATGACGGTCTTGCTCCGACGGGCGGCAGCGGCAGGAATTGCGCGAGATAGGCGCTCCTCCATTGATACGGCGTGTCGCCCGCGAAGCGCTTGAACACCGTCGTGAAATGAGCCTGCGTCTGGAACCCGACGGTCAAGGCGATGTCGACGAGCGAGACGTCAGCTTGTTGCAGCAATTCCTGGGCCCGCTCGATCCGCCGCTTCAGCAAATACTCGTGCGGCCTGATGCCGACGGCCGCCCGGAACTGCGCCGCGAAGTGCATCCGGCTAAGGCCGGCAACGGCGGCCAGATGCTCCAAGGTCACCTTCGCGGCCAGATTGTCGTCGACATACTGCATGACGCGCTTGAGGCGCCATTTCTGCAACGACCGCACCGCCCGGCAAACCCGGCCTTCATGATCACCCTCGGCCGACTCGGGCTGGCCTTGTCCGGCCACCGTCCGCCGGCTTGCCTTGCGGGTCAGAATGGCCAGACGCAGCGCATCGACAAGGATGGCAGAATGGGGATGGTGCATGGCTTTGGTGGCCGCGAGCGCATCCGCGAGGCGCTGCATCACCGGATCCGTGAATCCTTCCGCGCCCGTCTCCCGATCGACCTCCGAGGAGGCGCACGCAAGCCGTTTCGCGGACACCCTGAAGCTCGGCTCGCTGTCGGCAGATCCCCGCACGTCCGGCGCAGGCGGCTCGATGGCCAGCGCAACATCCAGATGAACGAGGGAGAGCGTCATGGCCTCCTCGCCGGAGCGCCGTGAACGTCTCGATGACCGCAGCCGCCCACGTTCGATTGACGAGACGTCGATTGCGGCGGCGACATGGTCCTTGGCATTTTGCGGGTGTGACATCTGCAGCGACATCGTCGAACTCCTTGTTCCATTTCGCATCGGCAATGTCTGACGACTTGTCCGAATGCGATGGGAGCAGAGTAGTTCGGCGATCCGCGCGCTCCATTCTACGCGCGGGTGCATGGATAAGGTCTCGGGTTAACTGCGTCATACCTAGGTATGATCGCGGTACAGCCACCGGGCGAGAGTGCGAGCGGAACACCCCGTCCGCAGCTACGGACGCACGAGGCCGGCGGCTCGGCGCGCCTGCGGTAAGTTGACGCGGCCGTGATCGGCGATATCACCGAGAAGCCTCGTTCCGCCGGAGAATCTCCCGGTCGCGCCCGCGCCGGATTCAACTGTCCAGGAAGTCTTCCACGAGAGCACGAAAATCGGCCGGCTGGATATTGTGGACGCGATCAAATCGCGGCATCAACGTGGCTGCTATGAGAAGAAGCACAGCCTGCGACGATGACGAACCTTGATCGGCCCACGGGTTCATCCATGAGCCGCGCCGGCTTGCGGTTCTGGTCCGCGGCCCTCGCCTTCGCGGTCTTCATGGTTGACGTGCTGACGCCGCTCGAGGGCGCGGTCGCAGTCCTCTATGTCATCGCGATCCTCCTTGCGGCGAGGACGAATCGGCGCAACGACATCATCGTCGCCGCGACCGGCTGTGTCGTCCTGACCATAACCGCCTATCTGCTGTCGCACGATCTGCATGAAATCGCCTCGCCCGCCCTTCGCGCGCTGGTGAGCCTCGCGGCGATCGGGATCACCACCCTGCTGGTGCTGCAGAATCACGCGGCGACGACGCGCCTCGCGGCGCAAGCGCGGCTGCTCAATCTCTCGCATGACATGATCTTCGTCAGGGATCGCGGCGGCGTGATCACGTTCTGGAACAAGACCGCGGAACAGACTTACGGCTGGTCGCCCGACGAGGCGCTCGGGCAGCTCGCCGACAAGCTTCTGCGGACCAGCTATTCCGACCGGCGGGAAGCCATCGAGGCCAGCCTGCTCGATACCGGGCGATGGGAAGGCAGGGTTGAGCAACGGACGAAGGCCGGCGCCGCGCTCACCGTCGACGCCCGATGGGCCCTTCAGCACGACCATCTCGGCAAACCCGTCGGGGTGCTCGAAACGCACACCGACGTTACGGACCGCGTGGCGGCGCACAGCGCGCTGGTGCAGAGCGAGCAACGATACCGCCGGATGTTCGACGCAAGCCGGATCGGCGTCGTCGAGGAGGACTGGAGCGGACTGCGGACCGCGCTGGATTCGCTGCAGACCGGAGGGGCGGACCTGCGCGACTATCTGGCACGCAACCCCGATTTCGTCAGGCATGCCCGCCGCCTCGCCAGAATCACCGACGTCAATCCGGCCCTGCAGAAGATGGCGGGGGCAAGCGGCTCTGCGGCCTTCATCGAGAACGCCGACAAGCTGCTGGGCGAGAATGATCGCAGTTTCCTCGACGCGCTGGTCGCATTCGCGAACGGAGAGCGGTTTCACGAAGGGGAGACCCAGCTCGTGAGCTTCGACGGGCGTAAGGTCCCCGTGCTGTTCACGATCACCTTTCCGCCCGAACCCGACGGAGATCAAAACGTGCTCGTCTTCGTCGTCGACATCACCGAGCGCAAGCAGGCTCAGGATGCACTGCTCGCGGCGCAAGCCGAGCTCGCCCATGCTGCGCGCGTTGCCACCCTCGGCGAGCTCAGCGCGTCCATTGCGCACGAGGTGAACCAGCCGCTGGCGGCAATCGTCACCAGCGGCGAAGCCGGCTTGCGATGGCTGCGGCGCGACGTACCCGATCTCAAGGAGGTCGCCACCACGATCGGCCATGTTGTTGCTCAGGGCCGCCGCGCCAGCGAGATCGTGACCCGGATCCGGACCTTCCTGAAGAAGGCTGCACCCCAGCAGGATATGCTGCAAATCGGCGAGGTCATTGAGGAGGCGACTGCGCTGGTCGCGCGCGAACTCGCCAAGGACGACGTCGCCCTCATCGTCGAGCCGCAGCACGGCTTGCCGCCGGTTCGCGGCGACCGGATTCAGCTGCAGCAGGTCCTGGTCAATCTTCTGATCAATGCCAGCCAGGCCATGTCAGGCCGGCCCGGTTCCCGCGTCATCACGCTGCGCGCCGGCACCGTGGACAGCGAAACCCTCGCCATCACGGTGCAGGACAGCGGCCCGGGCATCCCGCCTGATGACATGGCACGCCTGTTCGATCCGTTCTTCACGACGAAGGACGGCGGGATGGGCATGGGGCTTGCGATCTGCCGAACGACGGTGGAAGCTCACGGCGGCCGATTGTCGGTGGTGAGCACCCCGGGCTCGGGAGCGACATTCCACCTGACATTGCCATATAGCCAAGAACACGCCTCGCCATGACACGACCAAACCAGGCTCAGCCGCCGACGCAACCCTCAAGCGCGACTGTCATCATCGTCGATGACGATGCGGGCATCCGCGCCTCGCTCGACAGCCTGTTCCGATCCGTCGGCCTCGAGACGCGCCTGTTCGGCTCGCCGGCGGAACTGCTCGGCGGCTCGCTGCCCGGCGGCCCCGGCTGCATCGTGCTGGACGTCCGCCTTCCCGGCGTGAGCGGGCTCGATCTGCAGAGCCAGCTCGTCCGGCAGGGCATCAGCTATCCGATCATCTTCATGACGGGCCATGGGGACATTCCGATGTCGGTGCGTGCCATGAAGGCCGGTGCCGTCGATTTCCTCTCCAAGCCGTTTCGCGACCAGGACATGCTCGATGCGGTGACGGCGGCGCTCGAACGTGATGCGCAGCACCGTGCCGAAGCCGCGACCAAGGAGGACATCCGCGCCCAGTACGAGACCCTGACGGCGCGCGAGCGCGAGGTGATGGGCCATGTCACCGCCGGCCTGATGAACAAGCAGGTCGCGGCCCTGATCGGCCTCAGCGAGATCACGGTCAAGATCCACCGCGGGAACGTCATGCGCAAGATGGGGGTTCGGTCGCTGGCCGACCTCGTCCGCAAGGCCGAGGCGCTGGGGGTATCCCAAACCCGCGGGACTACGGATCACACCTGAGTATAATTCCTGCGGGACTGCCCCGGGTGCATAAGGCGCCATCGGCCGCGCAAAGGGAGATGCCCTCCTTGCGGAACACCGCGGTCAGGATTGTGTGCCAATGGCCAAAACCCCGGTGATTGCGATCGTGGACGACGACGAAGGCGTTCGCACGTCGCTGGCGAGCCTGGTGCGCTCGATCGGCTACGAGGCCCAGGCCTACGAATCCGGCATGGATTTCCTGCGGCAGGCACCGGGAGACGACCCGGCATGCATGATCGCCGACGTCCAGATGCCTGTCATCACCGGCGATGAGCTGCAGGCACAGTTGATCGCGTCCGGCCGACGCTTCCCGATCATCTTCATGACGGCATTTCCAAGCGAATCCGTGCGCCGGCGCGTGATGGCGGCTGGCGCGCATTGCTATCTCGGCAAGCCCTCCAGCGGTGACGAGATCATCCGTTACCTCGAAGAGGCGCTGGCAGGCCACGCGCCGTAGTCCGCAAGACGGCCCCTGCCCCCAACCGGACGTGCATTCCGGCAAGCGGGTTGGTGGACCGGAAATACCGGCAAGCCCCGCAAACCTCATATTCGGCGCTGATTTTGCGAGATCGGCAGGCCCGCACGCTCTGCCGGAAACGGATGGGGCACGATGCCAGTGAATACCACCAGTGCCGCCGCGCCGCGCCCGCTGGTCTTTGCCGGCTTTCCGGCAAGTTCCTGGGCGTTCGCGCTGCGGGTCTGGCTGGCGATGCTGCTCGCGTTGTATTTGGGCTTCTGGCTCGAGCTCGAATCCCCGTCGTCGGCCGCCCTCACCGTGGCCGTCCTGGCGCTGCCGACACGCGGTCAGGGTATGGAAAAAGCCGGCTACCGGCTGCTCGCAACCGTCATCGGCGTCATCGCCTCGATCGCGATCGCCGGCCTATTTTCCCAGACCGGCGGCCTCCTGCTGGTGGTGTTGGGCATCTGGGTCGGGCTTTGCACCTATGTGGCCGGCCTGCTGGATGGCAATCGCGCCTATGCGGCGGCACTCTGCTGCATCACCGTCGCCCTGATCGCCGTCGAGCAGATCGACACGCCGCTACAGGTGTTCCCGACCGGCGTCGCGCGTGGCGCAGCCATCGGCATCGGCGTCCTTGCGGTGGCGCTTGTGAACGAGGTTCTGGCCGCGCCGAGCTATCATCCGGTTCTGGCAAGCCGCATCGAAGTGCTGCACCGCCGGGTCACGGATCTCGCGCGAGATGCCGAGCGCGGCGAGACTCCATCCGCGGCCGTTGGGGCTGGACTGCTGCATGACATCGCCGCGGTGCGTCCGGAGATCGCCAGCCTGACGACGGAATCGAGCATCGGCACGGCAAGGACCGCGGCCGCGCGTTCCGCGCTGGTCGATCTCGTCGGCGCGTTCTCGCTCGGTCGCATGCTCGCAGCGCTCCCTGCCGCGTCCGCGCTGGCGCCAGATGCAGCCGGGCTGGTCGCGATATCCCGATCCTGGCTCCGGGCCGAAATCGGCCGAAACAACGCGCTAGTCCGCGGCAGCCTCGATGCGCTGCGCGAAGGGACGAGCCCGTATCGTGCATGGCGCGCACCGCTCTATCGCTCGCGCCGCATCGCGGCCGAGACTGGCGCACGGGCTGCGATCTCGTTCACGCTGATTGCAATTGTCTTCGTCCTGACGGGCTGGCCGACCACCGAGCTCTGCCTCTCGCTCGTTGCGGTGATCATCGGCCTCGGCTCGACGTCACCCTCGCCGCGCAACTTCACGATGGTGGCGGTGATGGCGACGCCGATCGCCTGCGTGCTGGCTGGCATCCTGAAATATCTCGTCTTCAACGGTGTGTCCGAATTTCAGCTGCTCGCTATCGGTCTTGCGCCTGTCGTCATCGGCCTCGCACTGCTGATCACGCTGCCGAGCCCCATGCTGTCTTCGATCGGCCGCCTCGTGCTGGTGTTCACCCTCGTCGTGCTCGCACCAACCAATCCGCAGAGCTACGACCCCGAGGTGTTTCTCGTGACGAGCCTGTTTGTCTGCCTGTCGTCCGTGCTCGTCTTCGCGGCGCAGCTGCTGCTGCCTCCCTTGTCGGGCGACCGGCGAGTTCGCCTGCTACTGGGAGAGGCCCGGCGCGAACTGAGCCGCGCCGACGGTGGACGAGCCCGCCACCTCGCGCCGGAGGAAGCCGCCTTTCGCGACGCGGCGCGGATCGAGCAGATTTTGACCGCAAACGGCCCCTCCGCGATCGACGATCAGATGGCCGGCACGGCGATGCGCTGTTTCGACCAGGCCGCAGCCCTGCGGCGTTGCCGCGCCGAACTGGACCGGGTCGGACAGGGGCCGCTGGCCGTAGCGGCGCAGGCCGCGCGAGAGGCCCTCACCCGTCGGAACAGCGGCGTGATCCTCGCTGCCGCCGAGGCGCTGCACCAGTCGGCAGCACGAAGCGACCTGTCGGCCAGCGCGGCCATTGCCGCGCTGATTGCGGCAAGCGTGGCCTTCGCGCCGTCACAATCTCCGGCCGACTCCAGCCAAGGGAAACGACCATGATGAACACCTATCGGGAACTCGTCATCGGCGGCGTGCTCATTGCCCCCATCGTTTCCTATGCGGCAACCGCGCTGCTCGCGTTCCTGTTACTGCGCCCGCTGCTGCGCTTCATCGGATTCGCGAAAGTCTTCAGCAACCCGTCGCTGGCCGAACTTTGCCTCTACGTGGCGATGTTCGGCATGCTCGCACTGTTCTTCTAGGGAGAAGAGTCATGGAAGCTACCCTGCCCCGCGACGCCGCCCCGCTTCGCAGCGAACCATCAGCCGAAGCACCGGGCGATGCCTCAAGTACCGCGGAGGGCTCCGCCGCACCGGAGACCGTGGCACGCGACACCAGCGATCGCACGGCGGACACCGTCAGACCTCCGACACAGGCAACGCCCTCCGCGAGGCCGCTGCACAAGGCTGTCGGCCGATTCATGCTCGGCGCCGGCAAGCATCTCGCGACCCTCGGCATCGCATTGGTCGCCGTCTTGATATCGGTTGCGACCTGGCAGCACTACGTCACTGCTCCCTGGACGCGGAACGGCAGCGTGCGTGTCCAGGTCGCCAATGTCGCGCCGCAGGTTGCAGGCAAGATCGTGGCGCTGCGGGTTGGCGACAACCAGTTCGTCCACAAGGGCGACGTCCTTTACGTCATCGACCCCTTCGACTTCGAAGTGGCCGTCCGAATCGGCAAGGCGCTGGTCGACCAGCGGGCCGCGGATCTGGAGGTGAAGCAGGCCGAGTTCGACCGGCGTCGGCATCTGTCCAACCTCGCGACGACGCCCGAAGAGCAGCAGATCTATGCAGGCAACGCAGCGCAGGCGAAGGCCGCCTACGAGGCGGCGGCACACCAGCTCGCACAGGCGGAGCTGAATTTGAAACGGACCAGCGTGACCAGTCCCGTCGATGGTTACGTCACGAATCTCCTGCTACGCGCAGGCGACTATGCCGTCACCGGCGTCAGCAACATCTCGGTGATCGATTCCAACAGTTTCTGGATCGACGGTTATTTCGAGGAAACCAAGATGGCTCGCGTCTGCGTCGGGGATCGCGCGGAAGCGCAATTGATTGGTTACGCCAAGCCGATCCTGGGGCATGTGAAGACCGTGACGCGAGGCGTCAGCGTGTCGAACGCCGCTGCGGGCACGCAGGGCTTGCCCAATGTCGACCCGATCTACACCTGGGTGCGGCTTGCCCAGCGCGTACCGGTTCGCGTCGCCATCGACACGGTGCCGCCGGATGTGCCGCTGGTCTCGGGCATGACGGCGACGGTGACAATCCGACAGCCCTCCGCGGGCGATCACCAGACCCGGTTCGACCGGTTCCGCGCGAGCTTCGTGGATCCCGTCACTGATCTGTTCGGCGCAGGACAACCGCCGCGTGCGAACTGCCTGCAGGCCACATCCCAGCAACGCCCCGAGGTGGAAGCGATCCCGTATTCGCGCGAACCCGCGGTTCCCCCGGCACAGTCGATCGCGCCCGGCCTTACACCCGGCATCGACGCCTCGCCACGTCTGCCCTGAACACGCCTGCTCTGAATTAGACGAACACGCCCGACCGGACGAGACGGCACCGCGTCAAACCTCTGGTCCGGCCGGTGCTGCGCTCTAACATCAGACCTCACTGCACATGTGCTTGATCCCTTTGGTTCAATTGAACTCTTTGCGACATGCGGTCGCACCTCTCGCATTTGCAAAATCTAATACCGCTTAAGCATCCTTAACGAGCCTTTCGACGAGGCCGCACCTATCGTTCGAGCATGGACCAGTTGCATTCGGCAGCCGTCACGACGGCGGCAGAATCCAGGACACGGGGACGAACGATGCTCACCGATATCCAAGCGGCCGGCGCCCGGTCGACGTATCAACCCAGCCGCCACGAACCGGCCTCCCCGCAGGAGACTCGCGCATTTCCCCTCGAACGGAGGTGGCGCCAGCCCGCGGCCACGCCTGACGACATCACGATCTCGCGCTGGACCTGCACGCAAACGGGCATAAGGCACGAAGAGGCGACGACGCCTGCCGACCGATACTTCTTCGCCATCGCCTTGAAGACGTCCCGCGCCAAACTGACCAGAGGCCGTCACACCATCTTCGACGGCATCATGCCGGCAGGCACGCTGTATATCGGCGCACCGTTGCAGCAGCTCAGTGCGCAGTTCTCGGCGCCGTGCGACTTCCTGCACTTCCACGTCTCGGCCAGCACTTATTTTCCGTTCCTAAGGCCTGGAGCAGGAACAGCCTCGGCCGAAGGCCTCAACGACCTCGTGCTGCTCCGCGACCCCTTTGCCGAACAGCTGGCGAAGGCGCTGACCGAACGCGGCCATTCGGCTGACCGGGAATTCGCGCGCTGCATCGGTCAGACGCTGGCAATGCACCTCGCCCGGCGCGAGCTGCCACACTCGAAAGTCAATGCCTTGCCGAAATGGCGACTGCGGCGCGTGGAGGAATACGTCGGGACGCACTTCGACCACTGCATCAGCTTGTCCGAGCTTGCCAAGGTGGCGGGACTGTCCCGGATGCACTTCGCGGCCCAGTTTCGCGCCGCGACGGGATACCGGCCGCGCGAGTACCTGCTGCATCAGCGCATCGAGCGTGCGAAATCGCTGCTGTCGAATTCCGAGACGGCCCTGGCCGAGGTGGCGCTGACCGTCGGCTTCTGCACCCAAGCGCATTTCTCGACCGTCTTCAAACGGATCACGGGTGACACGCCCGCGCGCTGGCGTTGCGCCAGCCGGAACGCATCGGCTTCGTCCAGGCTCTCCGGCGGCGATCCGGCTTCGACATACAAGGCCGTGTCTCACGTGCTGCCCGCGGACTTCTCTTGAATCATGCGAAATGAGAAACACAAGGGGTTCGTGAAATACTTTGGCCGCGGGATCGGCGATGCTGTGCGTGTTAGGTGACTGAGACCCCAAGTCACAGCTCGAGCCTCCCTCCTCCCTGGGCATACGAGCATTTTAGGGCCGTCCTCCCCCAAAGGACGGCCCCCTTTTTCGACCGCGCGGCGCGATCGACGGCATCGTCTCTTCGGAACTCGGCGAGGCTAGTCGCTCAGGTGACGCGCAGCCCAGGCGCCGACGCCCTGAAGACTCCTGAAATCATCCAGCGAGCGAGCCGGAAGTCCGGCCCCGATTTCCGCGACCATGCTGCTGAGCGCATGTCCCGGCCCCAGCTCGAGAAACCCCGTAGCGCCCGCTTCGACACAGGCCTGCAGGCAATCCGTCCATTGCACGGTTTGCGAAATCTGCGCGGCAAGTTTGTCGCGACCGCTCTCGAGCGAGACGACCGGAGCGGCATCGATTCCGCTCAGAATGCGCGCACCGGTCCTCGGGGGAAATACCGCCAGTGCCAGGCGCAAGGTCTCACGAAATGCGGCAGACGCCGCGGCAAGCCGCTTGGTGTGGGAGGCAACCTCAACCGGCAACGCGACGATCCTTGCGCCGTGCATCGCCCGCGCGTCGTCGGCAATCCCGCCCAGCGCCTCACGGCCACCGCCGACGACAAAGGCATCGCCCGGATTGACGATGGCGATCGCTGCGCCGTGACGTTCGCAAAGCCGACCGACTTCCTGGCGCGAAAGACCCCGGACGAAGATCAGCCCGTCGCCGGCGCGCGTGGCCGCATCCATGGCCTCTGCGCGGCGTGCCACGAGATTGAGCGTGGCGGTTGCATCGAGCAAGCCGCCGACACCCCAGGCAGCGACCTCGCCGACACTATAGCCGGCAATGATGACGCCGCGTGGAATGACATCTGCGAGCGCGCGCGCCGCGGCGAGCGGCTGCAAGGTGCAGAGAATCTGGCCCGTACGGTTGCGGTGCAGGGCCTCATCGGGTTCGCCGCGGACGAAATCGCGCGGATCGCTGCCACCGAGCAATGTCGCCGCGTGCGCAAACAGGTCCGCGGCCTCACGCGCGCCGCCCGTGAGGGCGAACATGTCCCGATGCTGTCCGCCTTGTCCCGAGCAGAGGATCGCAAGCGTCACGGTCGCGACCTAACCGGGAAAGAGCATGGCGATCGCAATCGCCAGGGTCACGACGCTGAATCCGGTGCTGGCGATGACCATGGATCCCGCCGTCGCGGAATCCAGCCGGTAGTTGACGGCAAACAGGATGCCGAAAAAGCCCGAGGGCACCGCGGCAAGCAGAATGGCAGTCTTCGCGGGATCAGGCGCAATCGGAATGAAGTGAATGACCGCAATGGCCAGCAGCGGCCGAACGACATCCGAGGCCGCCGTTGCGGCCACGATCCGCCAATCCAGCCGGAACGATTGTGCCGACAGAATCGCCCCCGTGAGAAACAGGGCGACACCCGCGGCGGCGCTCCCGATCAACGCCAGGCATGCATGGGCAAGTGCATCGAGGCTCACGTCCGACAGCGAAAGCAGGATGCCTGCCGCAGGCGCCAGTACGACCGGCTTGGTGATCGCGCGCCTGACTGCCGTCAGAATCTGCCGCATCGACAATTCGGCGCCCTGCGCCCTGCTCGCACCCATTTCCACCATGATCAGGGTCAGCGGGCTGATCAGAATCGAACCCGTTGCCAACGCGACCGCGACCGGGACGGTGCCGGCGGGGCCCAACACGGACGACAGGATCGGAAGTCCGACGCCGGCAAGGTTCGGAAAGCCGATCGTCAAGGCCTGCAGCGACGCATCGGACCGGGACGCCTTCGAGAACCTGCGCGCGGCGCAATACCAGGCGACATAGAGCAACAGCATCGTCACGCCGAGCACCATGGAGAGCGGAACCTGTTCGATCATATCGCGGCGCGAGGCCGAAGCGGTCGCGGCGAACAAGGACGCTGGCAGCGCAAAATCCATCACCAGCGCGTTGAGGGCGTCGACGTGAAGATTGTCGACGATATGAAATTTTCCGGCGGCGTATCCCAGCAACAGGACGAAGAAGACCGGCACCAGCGCCATCAGGATCGCGTTGGACATCATGGAATCGGCCTTTCATGGGCATCGACGAAGAGCGTCATAGCGAGCAGGTCGGCCGATCCACCCGGGCTGAGACGGCGGACGACGAAACTTTCGTGGATCGATTCTGCTCGCGCACGCCAGCCGGACGCGCAGACGCCGCCGGCATCGACGAAGCGACGTGCCGCGTCATGTGCAAAACGAAGGCCGTCGAGGCCGCCGCGATGCAGGAGGTTGGTGTCTTCGACGGAAGCGATCAGAGCAAAGCACACCTCGACCCGGGCGGCTTCCGTATCCTCCACAACGACAGTTGCTCTCCGCAAGGCCGGCAAGCCGATTCCGTAGATGCTGGGAAATCCCCTCGCGGCCTCGATACGCGCACCGCCCGCGCGAAAGCGGCGGCGGGCTACGCTGCCATGGCTGTGCAGCAGCACCGGACCATCGAGTATGCTGTCGCCCCACAGGCGCGCCACGACGTCGCCAAGCGGAAGCTCGGGAGCGACCAACCCGCCGGCTCTCGCACCGGCGGCCGCGCACAGCAGGCCGAGCCCGAAGATCGCGCCACGGTGCGTGTTGACCCCCGACGTCGCCGCGAACATGGCGCGCTCCGCCTCGAGGCCAATGATCCGCAGCCGCCCCATGCCGCAGCCAAGCGCACCCGCATCGGCCAGGCGTTGCAGATAGGGCCTGATGGCCGCGGCGCTGCGACGAAACGTGCCCGCATCCATGTCATCGTGACTGCCATTGTCGACATGGCTCACCAGCCCCGGTTTCGGCCAGGTTTCGAGCTCCTTGACGAGGCAATCGGCGGCGACAGCACCGATGGCAGAGACATCGGGCATTATCCGCGCGCGGCGCAGAAGCGGCCGTTCCATGCCTCTTGCGGCCGTGGTGATCATGATCCCGTCGCTCCCGAAATGAATCGATGCCTGTCGAGCAGGACCACGCGCTCAATGCTCTTGACCAGAAGCTCGCTCGCGCCGCCGTGGACTTCGCGCCAGTTCACCGCAGCGCCGTCGGCGCTCATCAGCTCGCCATCAAGCCGCATCGGCGCGCTGATCTCGATCGCGGCGACATCGGCGACGAAGCGATCGATGTCGGTTTCGCTTCGAAACTCGAACAGGACATCGAGATCGGAACGGTCGGTGACGTAATCGAGCCCGGTCAACGACTGCCAGGCGAGGCTGCCGTAGACGCGCGCATCCACCGAATGGCGAAGCGCCAGCCCGTCGAGCCGGTCGAGCGTCGGCCACCAGTTGCGCGGCGCGTAAGCCCGCGCCTGTTGCAGCGACGGCGGCCGCGCGACCGAGGCGACGTGGTCGATTTCGACCAGGAGGGCAACCCGTTTCTTGCCGGCAGAAGGCGGCAGGGGCAGGCCCAGCGCGACGCCGGTTGCCTCGTGTGGCGAGGCGCGCCGCCTGATCGTCGGCCACCGCATTTTGGGCCAGCGCGCGAGAAGGGAATCGGCAGCGAGATCGTCGCGCGCGTCCAACATCGCGCGCCACCCCGCGGGGCTGACGAAGACGAGGTCGTGACGACCGGGCGGTCGATCACCGTGCTTGCAGGGCGAGGTCACGAACGCGCTCCGCGATCTCGGCGGCCTTCAGCCGGCCGCCACGCTGCTTGCCGAGCGCATCCCGCCGGTCCTGCGCGGCCGGCATGTCGGCGAGCAACGCCTCCAGCTGGTCGGCGAGCGATGCGGCATTGCTCCATGTCATGTGAACGGCACCCATTTGCGCGAGATTGGACAGGCCCGGCGCGAACACCGGCGTCGACTTCGCCTTTTCCTGTAGCGCCTCCATCGACAGCTTGGTTACCTTCGCCATCGAAGGCAGATCCATCACTGCGGGATCGGCTCCGGGCAGTCCGACCAGCACACGCGTTGCAAGGCCTGTCGCAAGCAGCGCACCCGCAGCCGAGTGGCCGTACAGGACGCCGACGGTCGGGCGGCCATTCATGTCCGCGTGGATCAGCACCTTCGCCAGATGTGCGAGGAACTCGTTCAGCCCGAGCAGTTCGTCACGCTTGCTCATGCGCTGGCTGTCGCTATCGACGAGCACCAGGATCGGCCCGGAGTCCCGGCCGATCGATTCCAGGACATGTCCGGAAAGCCTGACGGCCTCGTCGACGCCCAGCGCGGTGCGGTTCGCAACGCCGATCACCAGCATCGTGCCACCGGATCGCAACGTCGCCGAGCCGTGAAGGACGCCATTGTCGTTCCTGACCTCATGGCCGTCAGGAAACAGCGAGGCGATGATGTCATCGAGCGTCACGGCTGGTCCTCCCGATCCTGTTGGCGAGCGCAATGAACTGATCTGCCGGCAGCTCCGGAACCGTCTCAGCGTGCTCGATGCCTTCCGCGGTCCAGATGTCGACGGCATCCGCGCAGGCGCCGAAGCGGCGCAACCGTCCGGCGAGCCGTTCCTGCTCGGCCTTCAGCCTGTCGAGACCGAAAGGTCCGACCAGGCCGATCAGCTCCAGCGCGGCCTCGCGAAAATCCTGCACATTGTCGTCGGCAAAGACATCGGCGGCGCCGAGCAGGCGGCGGTGCTTGCCGCCCATGGTCCGCCAGACCAGGGCACGATCGCGCGAGTCGAACTCCTCGACGCCGCGATTGGTCTCGATGACTTCGGGACCTGACACCGCGATGCGCCCCGGCTCCGAGACGGCGAGCGCGGAGCAACAGCCCGCGATCAAGCCGCCGCCGCCGTAGCATCCGGACCTCCCGCCGATCAGGCCGATGACCTTCACGCCGGCGGCGCGCGCTTCCATCACGGCGCGCATGATCTCGGCGATGGCAAGCTCGCCGGCATTGGCTTCCTGCAACCGGACGCCACCGGTATCGAACAGGATCAGGACGGGGATCGAGCCGATCTCGCGCGCGGCGCGGAGCAGCCCGGTCAGCTTGGCGCCGTGCACCTCGCCGAAGGCGCCGCCCATGAAGCGGCCCTCCTGCGCGGCAACGAACACCGGCGAGCCGTCGAGGCGACCGTGACCGACGACGATGCCGTCGTCGAACTGCTCGGGAAGATCGAATATCTTCAGATGCGGGCTGACCTCGCGCTGCTCCGGCCCGATGAACTCGACGAAGCTGCCGGCATCGAGCAGCAATTCCAGCCGCACGCGGGCCGACGCCTCGTAGAAGCTGGTGCTGTGCGCCCGTTCGGCGGGGGTGACGTGCTTGATCGGCGCGGTCATTGGCCGTTCTCCGCGATCAATCGCACTGCCTGCGCCAACCGGAGCGAGACCGTATCGGGACGCGCGCCGCCGTCATTGATCGAGAACTTCAGCCCGCCGGGCGAATAGCGCTCGACGAAATCGCCGATCACGGCTCTCCAGACCTCGCCGAAGCCGACGGCCGCGGTCTTGATGTCGATGGCACATTCCGCATCCGGCAGCACGCGCTCCACCAGCACTTCCAGATTGCCAGAGGCAACCACGCCGACAATTGCGCTCCGCCTGGCGCCGTCGGCGCGGGCGCGAACCGGATGTCGAAAGCTGAGATCTTCCATGGCGCGTTCCTCACCAGTTCCTGAATTTCGAAGGGGGTGCGTACAAGCCACCCGACCAGCGCACGAGATCCTTGATCGAGCGCGCCGCCAGCAGGCTGCGATCCGCATCGAGCGGATTGATGCCGAGATCTTCCGGCCGGCGGATCACGCCGCGCTCGCGCAGGCGCGCGACCATGCCGTGGTCCCGCCGACGGCCGACATCGGTGTAGCCGGCAACGCCACGGATGGCCTGCTCGCGCTCCTGCGCGGTGCGGCACAGCAAGAGATTCGCCACGCCCTCCTCGGTGACGATGTGCGTGACGTCGTCGCCATAGATCATGACCGGCGCCAGTTCGAGCTTCAGCTTCTCCGCGAGCTCGATGGCATCGAGCTTCTCGACGAACAGCGGCACGTTCTTGTCCCCGAACGTCTCGCCGATCTGCACGACCAGCTTGCGGCCGCGGCGCATCAGCGCCGAGCCGTCCGGATCGGCCTCCGCTCCGGCCTTCAGCCAGGGCTCGCTCGGATGACGCCGCCCGCGGGCATCCGCCCCCATGTTCGGGGCGCCGCCAAAGCCTGCGATGCGCGAGGTGGTGACGGTCGACGAATTTCCCTGCAGATCGATCTGCAGCGTGGAGCCAATGAACATGTCGCAGGCATAGAGCCCCGCGGCCTGACAGAAGGCGCGGTTGGAACGCAACGAGCCGTCGGGACCGGTGAAGTAGACGTCGGATCTGGCGCGGATGTAGTCATCCATGCCGACCTCCGATCCGAACGAGTGGATCTGCCGCACCCAGCCGGATTCGATCGCGGGAATGAGTGCGGGATGCGGATTCAGCGCGAAGTGGGTCGCGATCCTGCCCTTCAGCCCCAGCCTCTCGCCGAATGTCGGGAGCAGGAGTTCGATCGCGGCTGTGCTGAAGCCAATGCCGTGATTGAGCCGCTGCACGCCATACGGTGCATAGACCCCCTTGATCGCCAGCATCGCGGTCAGGATCTGGCCTTCGGTGATCGCGGCCGGATCGCGCGTGAACAATGGTTCGACGAAGAACGGCTTGTCAGCCTTGACGATGAAATGGACACGGTCCGCCGGGATATCGACCCGCGGAACCGTCTCCACGATCTCGTTGACCTGGGCGATCACGACGCCGTCCTTGAACGCCGTCGCCTCGACCACGGTCGGCGTGTCCTCGGTGTTCGGGCCGGTGTAGAGATTTCCCTCACGATCGGCGCTGACGGCGGCGATCAGCGCGACGTGCGGCGTGAGGTCGATGAAGTAGCGGGCGAACAGTTCGAGATAAGTATGAACCGCGCCCAGCTCGATCTTGCCGCCGAACAGCATGCGCGCAATCCGCGCCGATTGCGGCCCGGAATAGGCATAGTCGAGCCGCTTCGCGACGCCGCGATCGAACAGGTCCAGATGTTCGGGCAGAACGACGCCCGACTGCACCATGTGCAGATCGTTGACCCTGGAGGGATCGACCGCCAGCAGCGCGCGGCTCAAGAGATCCGCCTGCTTCTGGTTGTCGCCCTCCAGGCAAACTCGGTCGCCCGGCCGGATCACGGCCTCCAGCAGGCGCGTGACGTCGTGTGCTTCGACGACCTTGCCGCGGGCAAGGACTGCTCCCGCCGCAATGCGGGCATCACGCGCGACACCGTTGTCCTGCCAGCTCGTCATGACTTCTGCCCCTTTGCGGCGTTGGCCCCGCTCCAGAGCGATCCCGGATTGGCACGGTCGGGATGGAGCTCGAGCATCGCCTCGTAGAGCTCGCGCGGCGATGTCGTCGCCTTGTCGAGGCGGTTGAAATCGAGCAGGTATTGCCGGGTCGCCGCGATGTTGCGCGGATCGTCGTCGTTATCCGGCTTTTTGTGTCCGGCGACGACGAAGCGCGGCTTCAGCGCCGCAAGCCGGTCGAGCGCGGCGATCCATTCCAGCCGGCTCTGCGTGTCGGTTTCGGCCAGATAGGGATGAATGCCGTTGTACACGGTGTCGCCGGCGACGATCAGATCGAGAGACGGGACATGAAGGGCGGTTGAGCGCGCCGTATCGGTTCGTCCCATGTCGATGACGACGAGCTTGTGCCCCTCGAGCGTGAGCTCGCCTTCGAGGGGCGCAGCCGCCACCAGGCGCTCTGCGATCTCGCCCGGAAAGCGCTTGCGCCAGAAACCGTCGAGCGAGGCCGGCGAGAGCTGCGCCTTCATCTCGTCGACGACCTCGGGAACGGCAACGGCTTTTGCCTGCGGAAAGCGGTCGAGCAGCGGTGCCAGCCCGAAGAAATGATCCCCGTGCCCGTGTGTGACATAGATCGTCGTCAGATTTCGCTCGCAAGACGCGACCCAGTCCAGCAGCGTTTTCGACTGCCCGGCGGTGAGGAACGTGTCGACGAGGACCGCGTCCCGCTCGCCGTAGATCAACGTCGACGAATTCGCGACCCACATCAGGTCCGGATTGCCGGACGGCAAGTCGCGGCTCAGTCCGGCCCGCTTCACCGTCGTCACCTTCCAGTTCAGGGCGGCGCCGGTCGTCTCGATCACATTCATGGGAATTCTCCTGATGGCACAGTCGGGCCGGCGGGAGTGCTGTCGCTCCCGCCGTCCTTCCTTCTGCCGGTCGTGCGTCAGGACCGGCGAAGCGTGATCAGCGCGTAACCGGCTGCTGGATGCTGCGCGCGGCGCGGGTGATGACCGCAGCCACTTCCTTCGGATGCGACTCGTAGACCGAGTGGCTGGCGCCCGGGATCACGGTGGTCTGGCTCTTGGCGCGCTCGTAGTACCAGCGCTCCAGATCCGGATTGATGATCTGGTCATTGCCGGCGACGATGCCCCAGCTCGGCTTGGTCTTCCACGCCGCCGCCGTCAGCGGCGTGCTGAACACCTGGGCCGCAGCCGGGACCTGGGAGCGCGCGACGAACTCGGCCCGCTCGCGCGGCAGATCGGGTGCGAACAGTTTCGGGAATTGCACGGGATCGAGATAGGTGAACTTGTCCGGCGTCACCTTGATGACGCCCTCGGTCTTGCCGAGCACACTCGGCGTCTTCTTGCCCAACGCCGATTCGTCCTCTCCGACGTCGGGCGCGTGTGCGGCGACGTAGACGAGACCGACGACG
Source organism: Bradyrhizobium sp. CCBAU 45394 (assembly GCF_028128655.1). NCBI lineage: Bacteria > Pseudomonadati > Pseudomonadota > Alphaproteobacteria > Hyphomicrobiales > Nitrobacteraceae > Bradyrhizobium > Bradyrhizobium sp. CCBAU 45394. Next base: position 248,263 of record NZ_LBIX01000173.1, read on the forward strand.
CTCGGATGAACGCCGGCCTCGGTGATGATCGAGCCGCCGTAGCTATGGCCGACGAGAAGCGTCGGGCCATCCTGCAGATCGAGAATGCGCTTGGCCGCCGTGACGTCGTCGGCGAACGAGGTCTCAGGCTCCTGCACCATGGTGACGCGGAAACCTTCCTTGGTCAGGATCTCGTAGACCGGTTTCCAGCCGGACCCATCCACCCAGGCGCCGTGCACCAGGACGATGTTCTTCAGGGGCTCCGCGTTCGCAGGGGCGACGGTCGAGAGCAAGGAGAGAGCGGCGGCAAAGGCGAGACCAGCGTTGAGGTGTTTCATGACGGGATCACTCCGGGTTGGAATGACGCGACACTAGTTTCGATGCTTGCCCGCGTATTTCGGCAAGCAACGGCCCTTGCCACTTCGCACGCCGGGACACGCGAGCTGCGACGATCGCTGCTCGAACATCCTCCGGACGCGGCCCGGTTGAGAGACGCACTTCTAACGGAGGGCCCACGTCATGCACACTGACATTCATGACAATGATCTCTCGCAAGCGTGAACGGCCGGCGTTCATACGCGAAAGACGATCGATACGCGCTCTGTCATTCACGACAACGTTCCTGACGTCACTCGAAATCCAAGCATAGGATTGAACAATGACATCCATCGCAAAGTGCAGCGTCGCTCTCTTCGCCCTGCTGTGCGCGACCATGCCGGCTCTTGCCGGAAGCTGCGCGGATGACATCGCGCAAACCCAGGCCCAGCTCGATCTGGCCATAGAAAAGGATGCGGGCTCCCACGGCTGGAAGCCGGAGAGCCTCAGCGCGCTGCGCAGCCATCAACCGACGCCCCGCTCGCTCGCGGAAGCAGAAGGTGGCAACGGCGTCGATTTCACCGACGCGCTCGACTCGCTCGATCGCGCGCGCACCGCCAATCGCGCCGGCGACATCGCCGCGTGCAGCCGGGAGATCGCACACGCGCGGGCCATCCTGAGATAGCGAAGGCGCCTCAGGGCCGATGACGAGGCGACGCCTCCTCGTCGTCGTGCAGCCGGGGAGCAGGACGTGCGTTCTGGAAATACCCGCGCGAGCGCAACTTTCTAATGTCCATGCATAGAGCCGGAGCCTTCTTCCATGCGAGATCAGCATTCACCGAACGACGCCGGCGCACGGAGTTCCGAATCGCGCCGGTTCGCCTTGATGCACCCTGCCGCGATGCTTGCGACCAGCGTCCTGTGGCTGGTCTCGACTGCGGCCATCGCCCAAACAACAATGCCGGGAACGCAGCCGCCTGCCGGCATGCTTGCGACCTCGCCGCTCAACCCGCAATCCACGCGACCCGTGGGCATTCCGTTGGGATCGACCGAGATCGCAACGCCCGGCATCTCCCCGATCAACCCCGCGCCAAACACGACCGCCTGCGCCGGATCCGGCAATGCTTCATCCTCCGGAGCATTGTTCGACGGCGGCGGGCTGTCCGGCACCTTATCGACCAATTGCCCCGGCAGCACGGCAGCAGTCTCGTCCCTGCCCTCGACATCGACGGTCGGCCGCGTCGGGATTCCGCTGGGCTCCACCGAAATCGGCGGCGCCGGAATCAGTCCGTCCGTGCCGGTGCCCGGCCCCACGTCCACGGGCGGCACGACTTCGATCGACGGCTCCGGCAATCCCTGAGATCAGAAGGACCATCACCGTGAAACGCAACCTCACCATTGCATTCGTTGCTCTCGCCGCGATCCTGATCGGCGCGGGTCTCTGGTTCTTCGGCACCGACCGGAAGCCGGCCGTGGCAGCCGCACCCGTGCCCACCGCCGTGCCGGTGGTCGCCGCCAGCGTCACCGGCAAGGACGTTCCGATCTATCTGCGCGGCATCGGCACGGTGATCGCCTACAACACCGACGTCGTGCGCAGCCAGATTCAGGGACAGATCGTCAAGATCGCCTTCACCGAGGGACAGACCGTCAAGGCCGGCGACCTGCTCGCGCAGATCGACCCGCGTCCCTACGAGGCGCAGATCGAACAGCTGACGGCCAATCGCGACAGGGACCAGGCGCAGCTCGCGAATGCAGAAGCCAACCTCTCCCGCTACAACCAGCTTGGCGACAAGGGCTATGCGACCCCGCAACTGATCGAGACGCAGACGGCGCAGGTGGCGCAGCTCAAGGCCGCCGTGAAGGCGGACCAGGCCCAGATCGACGAGGCCAACGTCCAGCTCAGCTATACGCGCCTGTCGTCGGCCGTCCCCGGCATCACCGGCGTTCGCCAGATCGATGTCGGCAACGTCATTCATCCGACCGATCCCAACGGCCTCGTCATCGTCACCCAGATCGAGCCGATCTCGCTGCTGTTCACCCTGCCGCAGGCCGATCTGCCGGTGATCCAGGAGCATGCCGCGAAGGGCGAACTGAAGGTCATCGCCTACAGCCAGGACAACAAGACGAAGCTCGACGAGGGCACGCTGCTGCTGGTCAACAACGAGATCGCGGGAACGACCGGCACGGTCCAACTCAAGGCCGTGTTCCCAAACCATGAGCACAAGCTGTGGCCGGGCCAGCTGGTGAACGCGCGCCTGCTGCTCGAGATCCAGAAGGGTGCGCTCACTGTCGCCGGCTCGGCCGTGCAGCAGGGACCGAACGGCAGCTATGTCTATGTCGTGACCGACGGCCAGACGGCCACCTTGCGTCCCGTTCACGTCGTGCAGATCAGCGATGGCCAGGCCCTGATCGACCAGGGACTGAAATCAGGCGACGTCGTCGTGATCGACGGCCAGTACCGACTCACGGAAGGCAGCCGCGTTCGCGAGCTGCACGGCAAGGCCGCGCGTGAAGCCGACCTGCAGAGCGCCGTGCAGGATGCGATCCCATGAACCTTTCCGCGCCCTTCATCCTGCGGCCAATTGCAACCGCCCTGCTGATGGCCGGCCTGCTGCTGTGCGGCCTCGCGGCCTATCCGCTGCTGCCGGTCGGTGCGCTGCCGAACGTCAATTACCCGACCATCCAGATCTCGGCGCAACTGCCCGGCGCCGATCCGGGCACCATCGCCTCGTCGCTGGCGACGCCGCTCGAGCAGCAGCTCAGCCAGATCCCCGGCGTCACGCAGCTCACCTCGTCCAGTGCGCTCGGCGTGGCCCAGCTCACGGTGCAATTCGAGCTGTCGCGCACGGTGGACAGCGCGGCGGTGGACGTGCTGGCCGCGATCAATGCCGCAAGCCCTTTCCTGCCGCCGAACATCCCCTACCCGCCGACGATCAGGAAGGTGAACCCGGCGGAGACGCCGATCATGCTGATCGCGCTGACGTCGGACTCGCTGCCGCTGACCACGGTCGACGCCTATGCGGAAAACATCCTGCTGCCGAAGATCTCTCAGGTTCCGGGAGTGGGTCTCGTCGGCATCGGCGGCCAGCAGAAGCCCGCGATCCGTGTTCGCGTCAATCCGCAGGCGCTTGCCGCCCGCGGCATCGGCCTCGAAGACGTCCGCAACGTGATCGCCGGCGCCAACGTCGACCTGCCCAAGGGCACGCTCAACAGCCCGCGCGTCACCTATACGCTGAACACCAACGATCAATTGCTCAAGCCCTCCGCCTATGAAGACCTCATCATCGCCTATCGCAACGGCTCGCCGGTGCGGATACGCGACATCGGCACGGCGATCGAGGGGCCCGAGAACGACCTCCTGGCCGGCTGGTACGGCAAGGAGCCCGCCATCATCCTGGCAGTCCAGCGCGTTCCCGGCGCCAACGTGATCGAGACGGTCGACCGCATCAAGAAGCTGCTGCCGCAATTGCAGGCCTCCGTTCCACCGGCGATCAAGGTGACGATCGCCGCCGACCGGACCGCCACCATTCGCGCCGCGGTCTCCGACGTTCAATTCACGCTGATGCTGACGGTCGCACTGGTGGTAATGGTCATATTCCTGTTCCTGCGGAATTTCTGGGCCACCATCATCCCGGCGATCACGGTTCCCCTGTCGCTGATCGGCACGTTCGCGGTCCTCTACGTGCTCGGCTACAGCCTGGACAACCTCTCGCTGATGGCGCTGTCGATCGCGGTGGGCTTCGTCGTCGACGATGCCGTCGTCGTCATCGAGAACATCGTGCGCCATCTCGAGCAGGGCATGACGCCGATGGAGGCCGCGCTCAAGGGTTCCAGCGAAATCGGCTTCACGATCGTCTCCATCACCCTGTCGCTGATCGCTGTGTTCATCCCGCTTTTCCTGATGGGAGGCTACGTCGGCAAGCTGTTCCAGGAATTCGCCGTCACGATCACGGCTTCGCTGCTGCTGTCGCTGGTCATCTCGCTCACGCTGACGCCGATGATGTGCGCGCGGCTGCTGAAGGACGACTCGCGGAAGAAGCACGGCCGAATCTATCTCGCCTTCGAACGCGGTTTCGACGCCCTGCTTGCGCTTTATGCGAGCGGCCTGCGAATCGTGCTGCGCCATCGCTTCGTGACGCTGCTCGTGATGCTCTCGACGATCGCGCTGACCGGCTATCTCTACGTGATCATTCCGAAGGGTTTCTTCCCGCAACAGGATACCGGGCAAATCGTCGGCATCACCGAAGCCGCACAAGACATTTCCTTCCCCGCCATGTCCGAGCGCCAGCAGGCGATCGTGGACATCCTGTCGAAGGATCCGGCAATTCAGTCGGTGGCGAGCTATATCGGTCCGGGAGGTCCCACGGCGACGCTCAACCAGGGACGGATATTCATCGTCCTGAAGCCGAAGCCCGGGCGCAAGGCCAGCGCCGACCAGATCATCGAACGCCTGGGACCCCAGCTCGCCCATATCCAGGGCATCAGGCTCTACATGCAGGCCGCGCAGGACATCACCATCGGCGCACGCCTGTCCAAGACGCAATACCAGTACACGCTGACGGACGCCGATTCCAACGAGCTCACCAACTGGTCGGCGATCTTCCTCAAGAAGCTCCGCGAGCTCGACCTCATCACCGACGTCGCGAGCGACCAGGCCAATGCCGGTCCGCGGCTGGAGGTCACCGTCAATCGCGAGGTCGCATCGAGCTTCGGCATCCTGCCCACGACGATCGACAATGCCCTCGACGACGCATTCGGCCAGCGCATCGTCTCCACGATGTTCACCTCGCTGAACCAGTACCATGTCGTGATGGAGGTCGATCCGCGTTTCCAGTACGGGCCGGAAGCGCTCAAGGACATCTACCTGAACTCGGCCACCGGCCAGCAGGTCCCCCTGAGCACGCTGGTTCACAGCGTCATCAAGCCCGCGCCCATCCTGATCAACCACCAGAGCCTGTTTCCGTCGGTCACGATCTCGTTCAACCTGCGGCCCGGCGTCGCGCTCGGCGATGCGGTGACGGCGATCCAGAACATCGAGAAGAGCACGGGCAAGCCCGCCTCGCTGTCGACCTCGTTCCAGGGCAACGCCCAGGCCTTCCAGTCATCCCTGCGAGGCACACCGCTGCTGATCGGGGCGGCGCTGATCGTGATCTACATCATCCTCGGCGTGCTCTATGAGAGCCTGATCCATCCGATCACGATCCTGTCGACGCTGCCGTCGGCCGGCATCGGCGCGCTGTTGCTGCTGCTGGCGGTCCACATGGATCTCAGCGTCATCGCCATCATTGGCATCATCCTGCTGATCGGCATCGTCAAGAAGAACGGCATCATGCTGGTCGATTTCGCCCTCGAGGTGGAGCGCCAGCACGGGCTCAGCCCGGAAGAGGCGATCTACCAGGCCTGCACGCTGCGCTTCCGTCCGATCCTGATGACGACGATGGCGGCGCTGCTCGGCGGCGTGCCGCTGATGATCGGTTCCGGTACCGGCGCGGAGCTGCGCCAGCCGCTTGGCTACACGATCGTGGGCGGCCTGATGCTCTCGCAGATCCTGACGCTCTACACCACGCCCGTCGTCTATCTCTATCTCGACCAGCTCAGCAACTGGCTGACCGGGCGCAAGCCGCGGGCGGCCGCGACACCCACTTCATCCACGACCAAGGCAGATGCGGAATTGAGCCATGAATCCGCTTGAGAGGCCGACCGCCGGCATGACGGCAGAGAAGCTGGTGATCGTCACGTCCGAGATGACGGTTGGCCATGTGGTGCCGGGAATGCCAGCCGTCTACGGCACGCCGATGATGATCCTGCACATGGAGATGGCCGCGGGATCGGCCGTTCAACCATTCCTGCCGACGGGCCATGTCAGCGTCGGGATGATGGTCAATATCCGCCATCTAGCGGCAACCCCGGTCGGCCGCAAGGTGCGCGCGATCGCGCGGGTCGTCGCGGTCGAAGCCAGGAGTGTGCTGTTCGAGGTCGAGGCCTGGGACGGCGACCGCAAGATCGGCGACGGCAGCCACCGGCGCGGTGTTGTCGATGTCGCCGAATTCGAGCGGCGGTTCGGCGTGACGAAGCCCGCCGCTGAGATGGCCTAGGATCGCAGGCGGCAGGCAGCCCGATCGCGGCTTCGTGCGTTTTGACAAAGCGCCTGCGAAAACGCAAAAGACCGCTCTTCGGCGGCGCGGTAGACCTCCCGCATGACGCTCGAACGCCTGGATGGCCCTAATTTCGTACAGCTCCAGCGATGGTGGCGCCGTCTGCTCCAAGACTGGGCCAAACAGGATCGCACTCCATTGTGGGCCTGGAGCAGCGTTGCCCTTTGCCTGCTGTCCTTCGCCTGGTCACTGCTCGGCTTCAATTCCACCACGATCGCGTTCGCCGCCTTTCTCGCGACTTCGCTCGCGGCGATCAGTCTGACCAAATGGTCAGGCGAGCATGGCCACCTGGCCGCTTATCTCGCCGAGGCACAGAAGCTCAGCCAGACCGGCAGCTTCGGCTGGAACGTCGTGACCGGAGAGCTTTTCTGGTCGGATGAAACGTTCAGGATCTTCGATCTCGCACAGACATCGCGCCCGTCGCTCGCCGTCGTCCTGAAGCGCACACATCCCGATGACGTCAATGCCGTACGCGAGGCCATCGACCGGGCGGTGAACGAGAGGGGCGACTTTTCCCACGAAAACCGGCTGGTGCTGGACGACGGTTCGATCCGGACCATACGCGTGGTCGCCCGCGGAATGACGAACGGCCGGGGCCAGTTCGAGTTTGTCGGCGCGGTCATGGACATCACCGCCCAGAAGAAGGCCCATACCGAGCTGGAGCGGAGCGAACAGCGTTACCGCCATCTGTTCAGCCGCATGCCGATCGCATTCCGGCAGCTCGACGCCAGCAGGCTGGTCGTGCTGTTCCGAAAATTGCGTGCCGAGGGCGTCAAGGACCTTGGCCCCTATTTCGACAGCCACCCCGAGTTCCTCAGGACCTGCATGGACGCGCTCTCGTTTCAGGAGGCCAATGAACGGGCCATCCAGATGTTCGGAGGCGGCGTCGACGACTTTGTCGGACGCTCCATGGCCGAGACCTGGAAGGAGCGTCCCGATACGTTCCGGCGGGCCATGGAGTCGCGCTATCGCGGCGAGACGAATTTCGAGGAAGAGACCAAGATGGTCACGTGGGACGGCCGCGTCGTCGACGTTCTCTTCACCACGGCTCGGGTCGGCCCCATCAATGATCTCGAAGTCAGCCTGGTCGGCACCATCGACATTTCACAGCGTGTTCGCGCTCAGCAGAAGCTTCAGCAGGTTCAGGCTGAGTTCGCGCATGCCGCGCGCGTCTCGATGCTCGGAGAACTCACCGCATCGATCGCCCACGAGGTCAACCAGCCCCTCGCGGCCATCGCCACCAACGGCGCCGCCGGGCTGCGGTGGCTGAACAGGCCCACTCCCGATATCGTCGAGATCCGCAAGACCATCGAGAACATCGTCGTAGATACCCAGCGCGCCGCGAACATCGTGGCGCGCGTTCACGGGATGGCTTCCCGGAAAGTCCCCGAACAGGCATCCTTGTCATTTGACGAGATCGTCCGCGAAGCGCTTCTCTTTCTGCGACACGAGCTCGAATCCCGCGGCGTAACGATCCTGCACCAGCCCGATCCGACCACACCGCAGGTGCTCGGTGACCGCACCCAGCTCCAGCAGGTGATCGTCAATCTGGCCATCAACGCTGTGCAGGCGATGACGCAGGCGGGATATGACGATCGCAGGATCGTCATCAGCACGGTCACGCAGGACGCGGCCACGTTGTGCTGCGCCGTGGAGGACAACGGCCCCGGCATCGCAGTTGAACATGTCGACCGGCTCTTCGAGAGCTTTTTCACGACCAAGGACAGCGGGATGGGCATGGGACTGCCGATCTGCCGGTCGATCGTGGAAGCGCATGGAGGCCGGATCGGCGCCGGGGGTAACGGTGCGAGTGGCGGCGCCCGCTTCTGGTTCACGCTGCCGGTCTCCGTGCCGGCGGATTCGCTGCGCTGCGACCTCAACGCCGATACGTGACTGCGACGTTTCCGGCGTGGCCGCTATTCCCCGGTAGCGGCCGAACGCACCAGGCGGATCGGGACGCCCTTGTATGACGGCGTGAAGCTGAGCGGATCGCGGGCGTAGAGCGGCACCAGCGGATTGGTCTCCGGATAGTACGCAGCACAGCAGCCCGTCGGAAAGGAATAGGCTACCACGCGGAAGTTGCGCACGATCCGCTCGGCGCCATCGGTCGAGGCGGTTATCAGGTCGACGCGATCGCCGTCCACAAGTCCCCGCCTCTTCAGCTCGTATTCATTGAGGAACACCACGTCGCGCTGACCGAACACGCCGCGATAGCGGTCCGACATCGAGTAGAGGGTCGTGTTGTACTGATCGTGGCTGCGTATGGTGGTGAGCCACAGGAAATCGGGATCGCCCTGCGGCGGGTCCTCGCCGCAACCCGCGAAGACCAGGAAGTTCGCCTTGCCCGACGGCGTCGCCCAGATGCGTTCACGCGCCGTCGAGGTGAGATGGAAGCCGCCGGGGACGCGGATGCGGGCATTGTAGCCTTGGAAGATGGGGAACACCGCCTCGATCGCATCCCGGATGCGATCGTAATCGGCAACGAAGTCATCCCAGTCGACCACCGTGCGCTCTCCCAGCGTCGCCTTGGCAACGCCGGCGATGATCGCGACCTCGCTGAGGAGATGCTCCGATGCCGGCTTGTTGCGGCCGCCGGACGCATGCACCATCGACATCGAGTCTTCCACCGTGATCGACTGCGGCCCCGATGCCTGGACGTCGATCTCGGTACGGCCGAGACACGGCAGGATCAAGGCTGCACGACCATGAACGAGATGGCTGCGGTTGAGCTTGGTGGCGACGTAGGCGGTCAGATCGAGATTGCGCAACGCAGCCTGCGTCGCCTGCCAGTCCGGTATGGCCGCGGCAAAATTGCCGCCCATTGCGAAGAAGGCCTTCACCTCGCCGCGGATCATGGCTTCCAGCGCGGTTACCACGTTGTGTCCCGGCGCGGTCGGAGGCTTGAAGCCGAAGCGCTGCTCCAGCCGCTCGAGGAAGTCTGCCTTGGGGACTTCCGTGATCCCCACGGTCCGATCGCCCTGCACGTTGGAATGACCGCGAACCGGGCAGACGCCGGCGCCTTCGCGCCCCACATTGCCGCGCAACAGCGCGAGATTGGCGATCTGCTGCACGTTATTCGCGCCGCGCCAGTGCTGGGTGATGCCCATGCCGTACACGAGGATGGCACGCTCGGCCTTCATATAAGCGCCGGCGGCATATTCCATGTCCTCGCGCGTCAGGCCGGACTGACGTTCGATGTCCGGCCATTGCGTGCGCTTGAGATCGTCGATCAACGCCTCGACGCCGACGGTGTGACCGCGGATGAAATCCCAGTCCAGGATCTCCGGCCGCTCGGCGGCGCGGGCTGCTTCGTCGGCCTCCACAAGGATCTTCATGATTCCCTTGAGGACGGCGACGTCGCCGCCGACCCGTACCTGGAAGAGTTTTGAGCTGATCGCCGTCGACGACAGTGTGATCATCTCGATCGGGCTCTGCGGCGCCTGGAAACGCTCCAGCGCTCGCTCGCGGAACGGATTGAAGGAGATGATGGAGGCGCCGCGGCGTGCCGCATTGCGCAGGCTGGTCATCATCCGCGGGCTGTTGGTGCCGGGATTCTGACCGAAGATGAAGATGCAATCGGCCTTGTCGAAATCCTCCAGCAGCACGGTGCCCTTGCCGACGCCGAGCGAGTAAGGCAGGCCGACGCTGGTCGCCTCGTGGCACATGTTCGAGCAGTCGGGAAAATTGTTGGTGCCGTACTCGCGCACGAAGAGCTGATAGAGGAAGGCGGCCTCGTTCGAGGTCCGCCCGGACGTGTAGAACTCCGCCATGTTCGGATCCGGCAAGGCCCGAAGCTCGCGACCGATCATGTCGAATGCATCGCTCCACTCGACCGGGAGATAGCGGTCGGATGCGGCATCATAGGCCATCGGATGGGTGAGCCGCCCGACCATTTCGAGATCGTAATCGTTCCAGCTCGTAAGCTCGGTGACCGTGTGCTCGGCGAAGAATTCGGGCGTGCAGCGCTTCGACGTTGCCTCCCAAGCGACCGCCTTGCCGCCGTTCTCGCAGAATTCGAAGGACGAGGTGTGCTTCGGATCGGGCCACGCGCAGCCGGGGCAATCAAAGCCCTCCGGCTGATTCATCCGGCTCAGCGTCGCCGCGCCCTTCAGCGGCACCCGCTGCACCAGGAGTGCTTCGCTGAGCGCCTTGAGTGCGCCCCAGCCGCCGGCGGGTTCACGATAGGGACGAACCGATTTCGTGGTCATCTCGATATCTCTCGGTATGGCAATTCTCCGAACCAGTTAAGGATCGCGCGGGCAGAGCCGTCTTTTCAAAACGACGCCGAATTTCTCAATTGCACACGTTCGAACCCGGCCGGGCGGCTGAAGCAGCCAGTGCATTCCGGAAAAAGGAAAGCCGTTCGCGGAAGCTGTGCCGGCAGCAAGGAACTAGGCTGGGCATCTTGAGCCCCCGCGCGACAGAGGGCTTTCGATGATTTTTAGGAGAGGCCCCCCATGTTTTCACGACGTGATTTGCTGGCCATGTCCGCGGCAGGCGCCGCCATGGTCGGTTCCAGTGCGCAGGCGGCAACCTTCGGCAATCCGGACGAGCCGCCGCAAGGCGCCGTCAACGCCAAGAGCCCCGGGAGCCTGAGCGATCCCGGTCCGCAAAATCCCGAACTGGCCAAGCAATTCCCTTCCGCACAAACGCCGCCAGCGACGGACGTCGGCGGCCTGCCGATGGATTGGGCCTCGTTCAACAATGCGCCGCGACGCATCCAAAACGGTGGCTGGGCTCGTCAGGTCACCGTCGAGGACTTCGCCATCTCGAAGGAAATCTCCGGCGTCAACATGCGCCTGTCCGCGGGCGGTATCCGCGAGCTGCATTGGCATCAAGCGGCCGAATGGGCGATCATGACCTACGGCTCCTGCCGCATCACCGTGCTCGACACGCAGGGGCGCCCCTATGTCGGCGATCTCAAGGCCGGCGACCTCTGGTATTTCCCGCCGGGCGCGCCGCATTCGCTGCAGGGCTTGGGCCCCGACGGCTGTGAGTTCGTGATCTGCTTCGACGACGGCCACGCCAACGAATTCAACACGCTGCTGGTGACGGACTGGCTGGCCCATACGCCGCCCGAGGTGCTGGCGAAGAATTTCGGCGTGCCGGCCGACGCCTTCGCGAAGATCCCGCTGCACAATCGCTGGATCTTCCAGGGTACGGTGCCCGGCGATCTCGCCGACGATCGCGCGGCGGTCTCCAGGCACGCCGAAGCGCCGCCCTATCCCTTCATCCATTCGCTCGGCAGCTCGCCTCCCGTCAAGGAGAGCGCCGCCGGCAGCATCCGCGTCGCCGACAGCAGCAACTTCAAGGTCGCCACCACCGTCGCCGCGGCGCTGGTGACGATGCCGCCGGGCGCGGTCCGGGAGATGCACTGGCATCCGAATGCCGACGAGTGGCAGTACTACATCAAGGGCAAGGCGCGGATGACGGTGTTCGACACCGGCCCCAACGCGCTGACGACGGATTTCTCGGCCGGCGACATCGGCTATGTCCGGCGCAATCTCGGCCATTATGTCGAGAATGTCGGCGACACCGAGCTGCAGTTCGTCGGCGTGTTCCGCGCGCCGCGCTACGAGGAGGTGTCGCTCTCCAACTGGCTGACGCACACGCCGCCCAAGCTGGTGGCCCAGCATTTCAACATCGACGAGAAGCTGATCGCGCAATGGCCGGACAACGGCCCGGGCGTCATGCCCAAGTCCTGAAGCAAGGCCTTAGACGGTCTGAACGAGAAAGGCGCCGAAACCGGCGCCTTTCTTTTATTCGCGGTTCGAGCCTGTAGCCGTCAGTAGTGGTCCGCCGCCGCAGCCGTCTTGCCGCGAAAGACGCGATAACCCACCGCGACATAGAGCAACATCAGCGGGAACACGAACAGGCCCGCGCCCCAGAACATAAAGGCGAGGCTCGCATGAGGCGCCGCCGCCTCCTCGATCGTGATGACGAACGGGATCATATAGGGCCAGAAAGACAAGGCAAGCGTGCCGAAGGCCGACGCAAAGATCAGCGCGACCATGTGGAACGGCCAATAATCGTCATGGCGCAGAATACTCGTCGCGAGCACTGCAGCAGCACCCGCGCCGATGAGGGGAAACACGAACAGATAGGGCCGCTCGATCCATCGGCGCAGGATTGGCAGATGCTCGACAAGCGCATGCGTGAAGACGACAACGAGAAAGGCCAGCACGGCGACCGCGAGCAATGGGATCTGACGCCGGGTGGCTTCGCGGATCGGACCCTCGCACTTCCCCACCAGCCAGCAGGCACCGAGCAGCGCGTAGCCGAAGCACAGGCCGATCCCGCACAGGACCGAAAAGCCGGTCAGCCAGCCGAAAGTTCCGCCGACAAATTCGCCGTTGGAGAATTGCAGTCCCTCGACGAGCGCTCCGACCATCGAGCCCTGCATGAAGCTTGCGGCAAACGATCCCACGGTGAAGCTGACGTCCCAGACCCGGCGCGAGCGCGAGGCCTTGCCGCGAAATTCGAACGCAACGCCGCGCAGGATCAATCCCAGCAGCATGACCACGACCGGGATGTAGAAGGCGGGCATCAGCATGGCATAGACCACGGGGAACGCCCCCCACATGATCACGCCGGTGACGACCAGCCAGGTCTCGTTGCCATCCCAGACCGGAGCGATCGTGCGCAGCATCTCGTCACGCCTCGCCTCGCCATCGGCGAGGCCAAACAGCATGCCGACGCCGAGATCGAACCCGTCCAGCAGAAGATAGATCAGGATGCTGATGGCGAGCAGCGCAACCCAGAACATCACCATTCTATTCTCCCGCTTCGAGGTAGCTGTGCGAGGCCGGCACCTGGTCGGCGAGCGACATCGGCCGATTGGGGACGGGAACGTGCAGGGGCTTGCCGCCCAGTCCCGCCGGGCCGGCGCGCAGCAGCCGGTAGATGTAGTAAGTCCCGAACGAGAAGATGAAGGCATAGACAGCAACGAACAGGATCAGCGAAGCCGTCGCGGCGGCCGCTGTCAGAGACGGCGTCACGGCATCGGCGGTCCGCAATACGCCGTAGACCGTCCACGGCTGGCGGCCGACCTCCGCGGTGTACCAGCCGGTGAGAATCGCGATCCACGGCAGCGGGAAGCTGAGGAAAATGCCCCACAGCAGCAGGCGGCTCCGATCGAGCCGATGCTTGAGGCCGAGCCAGGTCCCGAACCACGCGAGCCCCAGCATCACGAAGCCGCAGCCGACCATGACGCGGAAGGCAAAGAACGGGATCGCCACCGGCGGCCGGTCCTGCGGCGCGAAGCTGGAGAGGCCGACCTCTTTCGAGGTCAGGCTCATGCTGCCGATGATGCTCCCGAGCACCGGAATCGATATCGCATATTTGTTGGATTCGGTGCTCGAATCCGGGATCGCGATCAGCACCTCCGAGGCGGGCTGCTCGTCATGCCAACGCGCCTCGATCGCGGCGAACTTGGCCGGCTGGTAGTCGTGAACATAGTCGCCGACGAGATGCCCAATGAAGAGCTGGACCGGGAGCAGCACCGCCGCAAGCGCAAGGCCCATCCGCAGCATGACATGGGCCTCGGCGCGATAGGTCCGTCGCAGCAGATACCACGCGCCGGTTGCGGCCACGCAGAACGCGCCGGTCAGATAGGACGCGAGCAGCATGTGCGGAAACCGGACCCAGACCACGCGATTGAAGATGATCTGCGCCCAATCGTTCGGTACGAACTGGCCGTTCTGCAGGACGTAGCCGGTCGGCACCTGCATCCAGCTGTTGTTGACCATGATCCAGAACGCCGAAAGCGTGGTTCCGAGCGCGACCATCGTCGTCGAGAACAGGTAGAACCACGGCGGCACCCGGGGCCGGCCGAAGATGAGGATGCCGAAGAAGCCTGCCTCCAGCATGAAGGCGGTGAATGTCTCGTAGGAGAGCAGCGGGCCCTGGATCGGACCCGACATCTTCGAGAGCACGCTCCAGTTCGTTCCGAACTGAAACGCCATCACCACGCCCGACACGACGCCCATGCCGAAGGCCACGCCGAAGATCTTCAGCCAGAACTCGAACAGGGTCCGGTAGACGGGCTTGCCACTATACTGGTGCATCGCCTCGAGCACGGTGAGCCAGGCGGCAAGCCCAATCGTGAACGCCGGAAAGATGATGTGGAACGAGATGGTGAAGGCGAACTGCAGCCGCGACAGGAGGAGTGCCGTCGGATCCATCGGACATTCTCCCGTTCGTTCACGCCCGCTTCGCGGCCGCCGGCGCGCGTGCGGCCGGCTGCGGAATGTTGTCGACCTTGAGAACCTCCGCCGTCGTCGCTCGAATCTGACGACAGAAATCCGCGTCGTCGATCAACGACACACCATAGGACGGGACGATCTGCTTCAGCTTCGGCAGCCAGGCGCTCGCCGTCAGCTCTCCGGCAAAGCACTTTTCGAGCACGCTGATGGCGATGAATGCCGCCGTGGAGGCGCCCGGCGAGGCGCCGAGAAGCGCGACCAGCGAATGATCGTCCGCGCCGACGAGCTCGGTCCCGAATTCGAGCAGACCGCCGCGCTTGACATCGGGCTTGATGATCTGGACGCGCTGGCCGGCGACCTGCAGCCTCCAGTCCTTCGGGTCGGCCTTCGGGAAATATTCGTCGAGCGCCGCAAGCCGGTGGCTCTCGGATTGCAGCACCTGCCCGACCAGATATTCGGTGAGATCGAAATTGTCGCGCGCCACCGAGAGCAGCGGCTTGACGTTGGCAGGACGAATGGACTCGAAGAGGTCCAGCAGCGAGCCGTGCTTGAGGAATTTGCTCGAGAAGCCCGCATAGGGGCCGAACAGCAATGAGCGCTGGCCGCCGATCACGCGCGTGTCGAGGTGCGGCACGGACATCGGCGGAGAACCGACCGCCGCCTTGCCGTAGACCTTGGCATGATGACGCCCGTTGATCTCCGGATCGTCGCAGCGCAGCCAGATCCCGCTGACCGGAAAACCGCCATAACCGCGCCCTTCCGGAAGGCCGGATTTCTCCAGCAGCGGCAGCGCGCCGCCGCCGGCACCGATGAAGACGAACTTTGCGCGAACCGAGCGCGTCTCGC
The DNA here is from genome assembly GCF_028128655.1 of Bradyrhizobium sp. CCBAU 45394. Taxonomy (NCBI): domain Bacteria; kingdom Pseudomonadati; phylum Pseudomonadota; class Alphaproteobacteria; order Hyphomicrobiales; family Nitrobacteraceae; genus Bradyrhizobium; species Bradyrhizobium sp. CCBAU 45394. The sequence goes on from NZ_LBIX01000173.1 coordinate 263,762, forward strand.
CACTCTCGGTGTCGCGCACCTCGACGCGCCACCGCCCGCCCTGCTCCCGGTCCAGGCCGGTGACGCAGCTGTTGTAGTGGACCGCGCAACCCGGCTGGCTGACGAGATGACCAACCAGCAGATGCGTCAACGCGCCGTAATCGACGTCGGTGCCGGTGATGATCCGCGTTGCGGCGACCGGCTCGTCGCCGCTCCGTCCGTCCATCACCAGCGGCGCCCATTCGGCAATCTTCTTGGGATCCTCGGTATGCTCCATGCCCTCATAGCAATGATGGGCCGACATCGCCTTGAACCGCTTGCGGAGAAATTCAACATTCTCCGTGCCGTGCACGAAGCTCATATGCGGCACCGGATGGATGAAGGACCGGGGGTCGGCGATCGCGCCCCGCCCGACGAGATAAGACCAGAATTGCCGGGACAGATCGAACTCGACGTTGACCTGGAGCGCCTTGGAGATGTCGATGCTGCCGTCGGGCCGCTGCGGCGTGTAGTTCATCTCGCAGTTCGCCGCGTGGCCGGTCCCGGCGTTGTTCCAGGAGTCCGAGCTCTCCTGCGCGCAATCATCGAGAGTCTCGAGCATCTGAATCGTCAGGGAGGGCTCGAGCTCCTTGAGGAACGCGCCGAGGGTGGCGCTCATGATGCCTGCGCCAATGAGAACGACGTCGGTTTCGCGGTCGGAAGCTGCTGGCATGGCTTTTTCCTTCGTTGGGTGTTGCTGTTCCGGATAGCTCGATCAGGCCTGCACCGATTGCCGCGTCCTGGCGCGGAACGGCACATCGGCTCCCGGCCGCAGGATCACGTAGGCACGGCGCCAGGACGAATCGTCGGTCAATTTCCAGCTGTGCCCCGAGCCGGCGGTGTCTTCGGCAAGCAGGACGTTGCCGGGGTGAATCAGGAAGTGGTGGCCGTCACGCGTCTGGAAATCGAGCGTTCCGCTCAGCGTGATCACGAGCTGCCGGATCGGCGCGGTGTGCCAGGCGAAAGCCCCGCCTGATTCCGTCTCCTGGAAGGAGACGCTGACGGCATCGATCTTGCCGGTCAGGAAGTCGCCACGCTGGCCCGGCTCCAGCTCGAGGAAACCTTCCTCGAAATGCGAGTTGTTATCCTCTCCGGTCCATAGACGCACACAGCGGATCATCGTGTCTCTCCTTGCATGTTTTCTGCTTTGCCTGCGCGGCGTGGTGCGGGCCGCATCATGGCCCTTGCTCCCTTCAACGGGTTTTCGCACCGATTGCGAGCGGCACCTTGATCTCGGCAACGTAGGGCTTGACCATCTTGGCGGGATCCACGATGCGGTCGAACTCCGGCTCGGTCACGAAGCCGAGCTTCAGCGCCGCCGACTTCAGCGTGAGATCGTTGTCCATCGCGTAATGCGCGATCCGCGATGCCTTGTCGTAGCCGATCACCGGCGCCAGGGCGGTCACGAGCATCAGCGACCGCTCGACATATTCCTTGATCTTCTTGCGGTTCGGCTCGGTACCCTCGACCAGGAAGGTGCGGAAGTTCGTGCAGCCGTCGGTGAGGATGGTGACGGATTGCGCGATGTTGTGGATGATCAGCGGCTTGTAGACGTTCATCTCCAGATAGCCGCCGGCGCCACCGAACCCGACGGCGACGTCGTTCGCCATCACCTGCACGGCGATCATCGTCAGCGCCTCAGCCTGCGTCGGATTGACCTTGCCCGGCATGATCGACGAGCCCGGCTCGTTCTCGGGAATCCGCAACTCGGCAAAGCCCGCGCGCGGACCGCAGGACAGAAGGCGGATGTCGTTTGCGATCTTGTAGAGCGAGCCGGCGAGCGTGCGCAGTGTGCCGGAGAGCTGCACCAGCGCGTCGTGCGCGCCCTGCACGGCGAACTTGTTCGGCGCACTGACGAAGGGCAGGCCCGTCAACCGCGCGATCTCGGCTGCGACGGCTTCTGCAAAGCCCGGCGCCGCGTTAATCCCGGTGCCCACGGCGGTGCCGCCCAGCGCGAGGCGGAAGACGCCCTTGAGCGCGTCGTCGATGCGCGCCAGACCGTCGGCGAGCATCGCGGCATAACCGGACCACTCCTGCCCGAGCGTCAGGGGTGTGGCATCCTGCATGTGGGTTCGGCCGATCTTGACGATGTCGTCCCACTGGTTCGATTTCGCCGCGATCGCATCGTGCAGAGCTTCGACCGCGGGAACCAGCCGTTGCGTCACGTTCATCGCGGCCGCGATGTACATGGCCGACGGGAAGCTGTCGTTCGACGACTGCGACATGTTGACGTGATCGTTCGGATGAACCGGCAGCTTGCTGCCGAGCGCCGTGCCAGCAAGCTGGCAGCATCGGTTCGAGATCACCTCGTTCACGTTCATGTTGAACTGCGTTCCGCTACCCGTCATCCAGACGTGAAGGGGAAACATGTCGTGATGCTGGCCGGCGAGAATCTCGTCGCAGGTGTGGACGATCAGTTTGTGAATCTTGCCGTCGAGACGGCCGCCGGCGTAATTCGCATTCGCGGCCGCTTTCTTCAGGATCGCGTAGGACTGGATCATTTCGCGCGGCATCAGGTCCCGGCCGATGCTGAAATGCTCGAGCGAGCGCTGCGTCTGCGCGCCCCAGAGCTTGTCCGCGGGAACGTTCACTTCACCCAGGCTGTCTGTCTCTTTGCGGAGGTCGTTCATCCTTTGCCTCTCGTGGCAGTTGATGTCGGGAGCACTCTTGCGGCGCCGACCTAAAGTGTACGGACGGCACGGCGCACACGCTTCCGCGAACGAACGTCCTTTTTCCGAATGGCATGGTGGGCGCCTCGACCTGCAACGAGCGAGCGCGCGTTGCGCGTGAACACTCAGGCAATCGCACGGCTTCAATGCTGATGGCTTCGATGCCGGCAGAGCCAGAGAACGTACCCCGACAATGCGATCGGCAGAGCGAGGCTCCAGGTTCCCAGCCACTTCGTCACGCAGCCACCGACAGCGGCTCCCAGCAGGAACATCAGGCAGATCGCAACCATCGCTCCACCGCCGCGCGCCGCATCGCGATCGGACGCGGCAACGAACTGATCGATGGCGCGGAGCATGTTTCCACTGGCAGTGACCGAGAGGTACTTCCAGCGTCCAACCTGCCTGAAACTCGCCGACTGCAACGCGACGCCGAAGGAGATGACAAGAATCACGATCTGATCGGGAACGCGATGAAGCAGCAGCATCGCCGTGGCAAGGCAGACGATTTCTCCGACGAGACAGCGCAGCGCCGCCCGGGTGCGGGCCGCCACCACCGCCCCCAGGACGAAGGCCACGATCGGAAGGAGATGGTGAAGCGCGCGCAGCCATTGCCCGGACTGGGCGTCGATCCCGAGGAAGACGACGTTGCCGGTCTGCGAACTCGCGAAGACGCCCAGCGACAGCCACGTGAAGGCGTCGAGGAAGCCCCCCGACATGCTCAGGAGAGAGGCAACCAGCAGCGATCGTTCCGGAGCGCAGGCCTCGACGCGCGTCTCGGCCAAGGGCTCCGTTGATGCGGCTTGCATCGCCATGTCCGGTCCGCGAGGTCAGCAGCCGGCGTGCGGCGCGGCCTCTTCAGGCAGCAGAACGCGGCGCGGATGCGTGAATACGCCGTATCCGTCATCGCGGGCGACGGCGAGCAACGTGATTCCCGCCTCGTTCGCTGTCTGGATGGCGAGCGCGGTCGGCGCGGAAACGGCAACGACGACCGGCGCGCCGATCATCGCAGCCTTCTGCACCATCTCTACCGAAACGCGGCTCGTCAGCAGCACAGCGCCGTCACGAGCCGAGTTGCCGTCGCGAACGATTGCACCGGCGAGCTTGTCGAGCGCATTGTGCCGGCCGACATCCTCCCTGACCACGGCAATGCCGGCGCGAGGCTGCCAGAAGGCCGCCGCGTGAACGGATCTCGTCTGTTGGTTCAATGTCTGGAGAGGAGACAGAGCCTGCATGGCGCTCAGCAGGTCCCGTGCGTGAAAGGCAACGCCGGGGCCCTCGACCGGCGACGGCGCACGACGTGCCTGTTCGAGGCTTTCGATGCCGCATAGCCCGCACCCGACGGGACCGCTGATGGCGCGGCGGCGCGAGGCCAGGGACGCAGCGCGGTCACCATCGAGCCACATCCGCACCTCCACGCCAAGCTCGTTCGAGATCAGCTCGATGCTCCTGATCTCGCTTGCGCGGCCGATGATTCCTTCGGTGAGGCTGAAGCCGACACCGAAATCCTCCAGATCGGCCGGGGTCCCCATCATCACCGCATAGGTCGACCCGTTGTAGGTCAGCGCGATGGCGCTCTCCTCGGCGACCAATCGCGACGTCGACCTCGTGCGGCCGCCGCGCCAGGCGATCTCCCGGTGCCGCGTGAATGTCGAACCCGTCATCATGGCTCACACCGTCGCCGGCTCGGCCGAATGTCGCGAGGCCCGGTTTCTGAGGGCGAGCCCGAACGCAATGAAGCCCCATCCCTGGAAGATCAGATCGACGACCAGCATCGCACCGAGTAGCCACAGGCCAATGGTCGGCCAGGCTGCAACCAGCATCACGCCGACGCAGAACGTCACGACGCCGGCGGCCACTATCCAGCGCCAGCCTGCGGCCGGCCGCATATGGAAGCCTACCCAGATCCGCGTCACCCCGGCGAAGACCAGGAAAGCGCACATTGCGAGCGACAGTGTGAACGAAGCCAGTAGCGGATCGTAGAGGATGACGGCTCCGGCGGCGCCATAGATGATCCCGGCGAACAGCCAGAACAGGAAACCCCGCAGGCCGTGCACGGAGAAGGCATGCACGATCTGGAAGATCCCGGCGACTGCCATGGTCGCTCCAATGACGAGCACGGAGGCCAAGCTCGCCGCCATCAGATTGGCCGACGCAATGCCGCCGAGGATCAGTTCGCCAACCCCCAGTGCAACGAACCAGCCCCATTTTCCGGCAATCGCGTGAATGGCTCTTCCGAGCGACGCCTTCGAGTTCGACATGTCCGTCATGACTTGACCCTTGTACGTGCGACCGGCCTAGCGGTCATGGATGGGAGCAAGCGTACAGAGTTTCGCTCGGGGTCATCTTTCGAGGATGCCGCGATATTGTTTCATCCGCACGATGCGGGTCTTTTCGGTGGGCTCACGATCAAACGGCGAGCGTTCAAGGCAGGTCTGCAGCCATCTTTGGCAGATGCAACGGCAGTGAGATGGTAGAGTCGCGCATGGACTTCCAACCACCCCTGCGCGGAAGCGAAGGTCGCCCTCGCTTCCGCGGCGTCGCAGCGATCGGCCGCCTTCGACACCAGGTCGATCACCAAGGCAAGCTCGTCATCGACCCGGCATCCTGTGCCTACGAATTCGGGCCGCTTCGTCCGGTCTCGTACAGGAACCAGATCCGCCGCTCCGTCTCATCGATCCAGTTTTCCAGCAGGCTTGCGGTGGCGACGTCGCCATACTCGTCGCAAAGCTCGTGGACCCGACGCATTTCCCGCGTCAGCTGCTGGTTGTCGCTGCGCAGCTCGGCGAGCATGTCCTGGGGTTCGACATAATCCGCGTCGTTGTCGAGAATGCGCTGCTCGCGCGCGATCTGGCCGATCGAGCGCAGCGTCGTGCCGCCGATCTTGCGCGCCCGCTCGGCAATGTCGTCGGTCATGGCAAAGATCTGCTCGGCCTGCTCGTCGAGCAGCAGGTGATAGTCGCGGAAGTGCCTGCCGGATACGTGCCAGTGGAAGTTCTTGGTCTTCAAGTACAGCGCGAAGACATCGGCCAGCAGCGCTCTCAGCGCGGCTGGAATGTCCCGGTTCGCATTGGCCCCGAGATCCGTCGGGCTCTGGAGATCCGCTTTGCTCATTGTCGTCATCCTTGTTGGAGGTTGAAAAACTTTAGCCGCACGCTTCGCCGGCGCGCGAAGCGTTCATTCCACCGGCGTCGTCCTGTTCCGCAACGGCAGGAGCGCGATCGTCCCGAATACGCCGTCGCGGCGGATCAACGCGTGGAACAGCCCTGCCACCAGATGCAGCAGCACGAGGGCAAAGAACGCAAAGCCCAGATAGACATGGGCATTCCACAACAGCGTGTGCAGGCGGTCGCTCTGCGGCAGCAACGCCGGAATTCGAATGCCGCCATACAGAACGACTGGATAGGCCGCAGCCCAAAACATGCCGAGCCCCAGCAATGGCATCACGATCATGAAGCCATACAGGAGCTGGTGCGACAAACGTGCTCCCAGCTTCATCGCCGGCGGAAGATCAGCCGGCAACGGTGGCGCGCTGTAGTGGCGCCGCAGAGCCAACCTGATCACGACGAGAGCCAGGAGAGTGACGCCGAGCGTCTTGTGGATCAGGATCAGCGGCAGATATGTCGGCGCCACGGTGGACACCATGCCGACGCCGATGAAGAGCATGGCGATAATACAGACTGCCATCAACCAGTGCAGGAGCCGCTGAAGCAGGGCGAAACGATGAGGAGCATTGCTCATGGCCTGGCGGTCTCGGTTCGAGGATAATCCCGGGCTTCGGCCGCACGCAAATCGTAGGACTTGCGGTAGACCGACGAGCGCGCGGCCGGGAAAGGATCGTCCGACACCCGGATTCCCTGCGGCAGCACCGTCGGATCGAAGTTGATGTCGCGGCAGGGCCCATCCCGCTCCGGTTCGATCCGCTGCACGATGAGCGTTCCGACCTGCACCGTACGGCGGCTCTCAGGCCAGGGCTTGCTCGGGTCCGCGGTCGGATCACCGGGATCGGCGACGGTCGTGACCATGGTCCAGCGTTGCGGGCCGGCGATCCGGACCCGTTCCGCTATCTCCTGCTCAAGAAAATCGGGACCGCGCTTTTCCAGCTCGGCTTGTGACAGTGGAACGACCTCCGCCGTCGGCAGCAGCGACCATCGCACCGCATGCTCTGCGCCCTTCGCATCCGTGAAGATGAAACTGTTGAGCCCGTGGTAAGGCTCCTCCGCATAGCTGGCGGTCCAGGGCGCCGTTTTGGCCCAGGCCGCGAAGGCGGCGAATTCCGGATTTGCCTGGATGAACGCCTTCATCGCCTCCGGATCCTTCTTGCCGGATGCAATCAACAGGTCGTGAAACGCCTGCGGCGTGGAGACTGCAAAGAACGGCGGATTGATCATCGCCATCCGCCACTCTTCGCCATCCGCCGTTGCGATCTGCAATCCCAAACCGCGCACGCGCGCGGTTGCGTCCACGGCGTTCGGATCGGCAGTGCCAAGATTGAAGCGGCCCAGAGCCGGATACGTGCCTCGCTCGAAGACCCTGGCTTTCGAGAGTTCCACGCCGTTCCCGTTCGCCTCGAAGGCGCCGGTGAAGCAGATTCCCTTGGCATGATTTCGCCGGTGCCCGAGCGGCGGGCCACTCGGGGGCGTGAGCGCCGCGATCATCAGATCCGGCGTCAGGCGCCCGGGCGAGAACCACCCAGCAGTGTAGGCAAACGCGGCAGCACCGCCCCCGAGGACGGCCACAATCAGCACCAGCGAGCCGAGCCTCGAGCGCGGCAGGTTGCCTGACTGATTCATCGCTTCTCCTTGCAATACGCAAGCCGCCCCGCAGACCGGCCCCACGGCCCGTTCTGTCGAGCGGCTCGGGTTCCGTTGTAGCTGGCGACCACGGCCGCGATCTTCTGAAACCGGATCGCCAATTTCGCGAAGGCACGTTCGTGCTTGCCCAGTATGCGGGGCTCGTCCTCACCGGATTTCGGGCTTTCTCGAAATATTTCGTGCGATCTGAAAATCACTCACCGGGCTCGAAAGACCCGCTTTGCGCCGGGGCCTAGTTCAAAGGCTCTTCGCACAAGGCCAGCGGTCGATCGACGAACGATGAACGTGTCGCGACGACGCTGGCGTCTTTGCGGAAGCTGGAGTGCGATTGGGGTTCGAATGAGCAAAGTGATCATCGTCACAGGAGCTGCAAACAGCATCGGACGAAGCACCTGCAAGACATTGGCGCAAGCCGGCCACACGGTCTACGTTTCGATGCAGGAAACGAAGGGCCACGATGATCACGGCGTCGAGGACGCCGGCAAGCACGGCGCGGAACTCCGAACCATCGCGTTCGACGTCGCCTCGGAAGCCTCCGTGAATTCGGCCATCGATGCCATCGTCGCCGAGAACAACCGCCTCGACGTGATCGTGCACAATGCCCGACAGGTCATCTACGGACCGGCGGAGGCCTTTACGCCGGACCAGCTTGCCGAGCTCTACGACACCAACGTGCTGAATGCGCAACGGGTCAATCGGGCCGCATTGCCCCAGTTGCGCAAGCAGGGCCAGGGCCTGCTGATTTGGGTCTCATCGAGCAGCGCACGTGGCGCCTCGGTTCCTTTCCTGGGAGCCTATGCTTCGTCAAAGGCCGCCCTCGATGCACTGGCGCTCGGCTATGCGGGCGAGCTCGCGCGCTGGGGCGTCGAGACGACGATCGTGGTCCCCAGTGCGCTCGGACCCGGCCACTACATTCGCTCCGGCCGACCGCTCGACACGGCGCGGGCCGAGGAATACGCGGATGGTCCGACGGCCGACGTGAGCGAGATCGCGCAATCGGCACTTGCGCAGCTTCCGGCGAAGGATCGAACTCCGCAAGACGTCGCGACCGCCATAGCCGATGTCGTCGGCATGCCATTCGGACAACGGCCGCTGAGAGTTCATTTCGGTCCTGACGACGACGGAGCCGCAGCCGTCAACGCCATCGCCGACAGCGTCCGCATGGAACTTCTCCGCCGGATCGGGTTGGACGACATTCTCAAGCCCGCGTCCATCGGATAGGGCTGGGTGTCGTGGCGTCGCACATTCGTGATCAGGCGAGACCGAAGACCAGCCGCGGCGCTCGTTTCGACGCATCGATATAAGCTCCCGGTCGTTTCTGTAATCAGGGGTCGATTCCTGAAAATCCGGGAGCCTCTTCGGAGCCCCAGACGAAAGTGATACGTCCCAATCCTTTACCCTGTTACTGCCGAATGTTAGGTTTGAAAGGCCGCTACGTTCACGCGTCTTGGTGTGCTTCCAAGTCATAGAACGTGACGAGTCGTGCGCCGGGTTGAAATTCCCAATGGCCCCCCGCTGGCAAAGCAACAACACGCAAAGCAGCAACACGATGGCCGCTGCCGGCCGCTCCGCCCAAGACGAAGCCGCCCGGGAGATCTTGGTCTTCGGGCCGTTTCGGCTCGACCCCGCGCAGCGGCGGGTTGAGAGAGACGGGAGCCCCCTGCAGCTGTCGGGTCGAGCATTCGACATTCTGCTCGCACTGGTCCGGCAGGCCGGCAACGTCGTCAGCAAGACAGAGCTTATGGCCACGACGTGGCCGGGCGCCGCCGTCGAGGAAAACAGCCTGCGTGTCCATATCGCCGCACTCCGCAAGGCACTCGGAGACGGCAACGACGGCGTCAGATACCTGAGCACGGTCTCCGGGCAAGGCTACTGCTTCGTCGCGGCGGTATCGCGCCCGGAACAGAGGCAACCTGCACCGACCAATCCGACTTACGTCCATAACCTGCCGGCGCATCCCCGGCAGATGGTCGGGCGTGAGCAAGCCATACAGGACATCTCGGAAAGACTGAGAGCCCAACGTTTCGTCACGGTCGTCGGCCCGGGCGGCATCGGCAAGACCACAGTCGCCATTTCCGCGGGCCACGCCCTGCTCGCGGAATTCGCCGGCCATGTCCACTTTGTCGGTCTCGGCGAGACAGGCAGCGCCGCTCCAGTGCCGGCGATCGTCGCATCTTCACTTGGGCTGCGAGCTCGATCGAATGATCCCACGAATAGCCTCGCGACATTCCTGCGCGACATGCGGATGCTGCTCATTCTGGACTGCTGCGAGCATGTCATCGAAGCCGCGGCGGCGCTGGCCGAACGGCTCTACCAGGCAGCACCGGAGCTGCACATCCTGGCGACCAGCCGGGAGCTGCTGCGCGTCGAAGGCGAGTTCACATACCGGCTCCCACCGCTGCCGAGCCCGCCGGAGAAGATCGTTTTGACGGCCGCGAACGCTCTCGCCTACCCTTCGGTGAAACTCTTCGTCGAGCGTGCGACCGCGGGAGGCGGCGAGTTCGCGCTGACGGATGCGAACGCCTCTGATGTCGGCAACCTCTGCCGTCGGCTCGACGGTATCCCGCTTGCCATCGAGCTCACCGCCGGCCATGTGGGCGCATATGGCGCAAGAGCGATGGTCCAACTCCTCGACCAGCACCTCAATTTGCTGTGGGAGGGACGACGCACCGCGCTGCCTCGGCACCGGACACTGCGCGCAACCATCGAATGGAGCTACAATCTTCTATCCGACGCGGAACGCGCGATTCTCGGCCGGCTGTCAGTGTTCGTCGGTAGCATGACCCTGGACGCCGTGCGGTCGATTGCCGCGGGCTCGGAGGATGACGACACGATCCTGGCGATCATCGACAGCCTCGTCGCCAAGTCGATGCTTGCACTGAACACCGGCTCGCAACCGACCCGCTACCGCCTTGCCGACTCGACCCGGGCATACGCGCAAGAGAAACTTGCCGCCAGCGGGGACTCCGAGGCGGTCGCGCGACGTCACGCCTGCTACTTTCTCGACCTCCTTGAGATGATCGGCGACGAAGCGAACCGAGACCTTTCGACGGTTGCGGAGGAATTCGGCAACGTCCGCGCCGCACTGACGTGGTGCTTCTCGGATCAGGGAGACCGCAGAGCCGGCGTGGCGCTCGCTGCAGCATCGATACCGCTCTTCTTCAAGCTGTCGCTCCTGGCGGAATGCGAGCTCTGGGTCACCCGCGCCATCGAAGCACTCGATGAAACCAATGGAGGCATCAGGCAGGGCCTCGTCCTTCACACGGCGCTGGGGGCTGCGCGCATGCTCACCGGACAGCTGGATGAATTGGGCGCAAATCACCTCCGCCGGGCGCTCGAGCTGACGGAAAGGATCGGCGATATACCGGGGCAGATCCGTTTGATCGACCAGTTGCATTTGCTGCAATTGTTCGTCGGCAAGTATGATGACGCATTTGGCATCGCCAAACGCGGCGAAGCCATTGCCCTTGCCAACAACGATTCCAATGCGGTCGCGCGCATGCGCGTATTGCTCAGCATCTCCTGCCAGTATCTCGGCAAGTTCGTTGCCTCTCGCTCATACGTCGAAGCGGCATTGCGACATACGGGCCTGGACAAGGACGTCCTTAGCGGCCTCACCCTCGAATATCCCAAACGCGCTCAAATCACCCTTGCGCGCGTCCTCTGGCTTCAGGGATATCCCGATCAGGCGACAGGAATGGTGCGCCGCGCCATCTCGGACGTCATCGCGGCGAACCATCCGGTCATGTTCTGCAGAGCGCTGCCATGGGCATTCGGCGTCTTCTTCTGGAATGGCGATCTGGAGGATTGCGAAGAACACATCGACAGGTTCGTCGTGGAGGCTCGCAGGCACAACCTCGCCATCCTCCAGTTGGTCGGCGAGGCCATGAAGGGGATTACACTGCTGGCCAGGAACGAGACCGGTGTCGGGCTCGCCATGCTGAAAGGCTCGATCGAGAAGCTGCAGAGCCTGTGCTTCGGTGCGGTGGCTGGGTTTCGCATGCCTCTCGCCGAAGCCCTGGCGGCGACAGGTCACGGCGACGAAGCCCTGGACACCATTGATCAGGCGATTGCCCAGGCCCAACACTGCAACTTCATGATGGACATGCCCGACATGTTGTGCACAAGAGCGAAGGCGCTGATGAGGAAGAGCAATCCGGATCTTTCGCAAGCGGAGCTGAGCCTCATCCGAGCACTCGACCTCGCCCGCCATCAGGGGGCGCTGGGTTATGAGCTTCGCGCGGCGATCGCGCTTGCGAGACTATGGCAGCGAGGCGATCGCCGCCGGGAGGCGCACGATATGCTCGCCCCCGTCTATCAGCGGTTTACCGAGGGATTCCAGACGCGCAGCCTCGTGGCGGCAAGAGGCTTGCTTGCCGAGCTGAACCCGCCACGCTCGCGCTCGTTTGCGGCCAAATGATCCTCTCCGGATCGCGTAAGCGCGCATCGCCTCGATCGCCGTGCAATCGCGATAGAGGGGTGCAGTCTCGAACGACGCGTGCGGGCCGCCGGTCCATGCTGCGTTGGCAATGAGACGTCGGCGCCGGCCATCGCCATCGGCGGCACAGGCGGCGCCACCGGCGGATTGCGGAACGTTCCAGAGCACGGGGAAGCGGCGCTCGCCGAGGCCGCACAGGCATCCGATCGATCGGATCTGATGCCGCTCCCCGGGGCCTCCATCGCTTACGATCCCAGCTTCACCATCATTGCGCGCGCGTCGCTGAGGTCCGCAGTCTCGAAGCCTTCGGTGAATTTGCCATACACGGAAGCGAGAACATCGCGTGCATCGGCCAGATGCCCCTCACTCATCCTCATTCGTGCCACGCTGATCGCCGTCCTCAGCTCCCAGAACAATGCACCCTGGCTCCGCGCCACCTCGAACGCCTTGTCGAAGACCTGCTCGGCACCACCCGTCGAGCGGCGCGCGCCGGGGCGCAGCAACAATTCGCCCTTGATGCGCAAGAGCTCGGCGACATACCACCCTTCGTCCCTTGCCTCGCATCGTGCGAGCGCCTCGTCGGCGGTCGCGAGCCCCTGCGACACCTCGCCGGCCTCTCCGAGACACACGGCGAGCTCGCCGAAGGGAAGCAGGAAACGCGGCAGGAAGCGCGCCTCGCCCGCGAGCTCGAGCGCCTTGCGCAGCAGCGGCAATCCGGTCGCTACGTCGCCCCGGCGCGAGATCAGCACGCCCCTGAAGGCGCGTGCCCATACGTTCCACAAGCGGATCGGGTGGCGTTCGGTGTGCTCGATCAGCATCGTACAATACCGCTCCGCCGCGTCGAGATCGCCGGCCAGGAAGGCAATCGGGCAAGCACCCTGCCCGAGGACGCTGCAGAATGTGAGTGCGTGGCCGCTCGTCCGGCCTTCCTCGACGTTGCGCCCGACGACGCTCAAGGCCTGATCCGCGAGGCCAAGCAGCCACAGGATCCGCGCCTGGAAGTAGTGAGTTGAGGCCCGCAGGTCGAACCGGAAACGGATGACCTGCGGCTTGGCCGCCAGATCCGAGAGGCGAGACAGGGTTCGCCCGATGTGATGATACGCCTGCCGCTGGTCGCCGAGATAGTGCAGCGTGGTTGCAAGAAGTCGGTCGGCCATCATCCGGTCGACAGGATTGCCGGAATCGTCCACGGCGTCTGCGAAACGATGCGCAAATTCGAGGGCCCTGCGGAATTCGCCGTTGTTGAACTGATCGATGCAGAGTCCCCAAAGCGCGCGCAACAGGTAGTCCCTGTCACCGAGCTGCTCGGCCAGCTGAAGGGTCGCGGCCCAGGCGGGACCGGCCTCCCGGGCTCTTCCGACACCGTACATCAGCGACCAGCCGCGCGCGGCCGACAGCTGCATGCGAAGCCGCGGCGCGTTCGCGGCCGTCGGGTCGAGGCGCGCCAGAGCGAGTTCGGTCCGCTCGCGGCATTCGCTGAGGAGCGACAATTGCACCCAGAGCGGGACTGCGGCCGCCGTCAAGGCCGCTCCGACTTGCGCGTCTCCGCCGGACGAGAAGGCCCAATCAAGGCTCGTTCGCACGTTGTCGATGTGCCGGCCATAGATGGTGAGCCACTCCGCCTGCGGCTTCACTTCGCTGTCGGCCTCGGCGTTGGCAAAGAATCCGCAATAGTATTTCGCCTCGCGGCGGGCGGCGTCGGGATATTCTCCGCCCGCGTGCAGCTTCTCCAATGCATAGGCACGCGTCGTATCCAGCAAGCGATAATGAGGACTGTCGCGGCGAATATCGGCGACAACGAGCGACTTTGCCACCAGCCTGGCAAGCTGGCCGGTCACGTCGCCGATGTGCTCGCCGGCGAGCGCGATCACTGCATCGAGCTGGAATTCGCCGGCGAATATGCCGAGCTGCCGGAGCAGCCACGCCTCGTCGTCCGGCAGCAGGTCATAGCTCCAGTCGAGCGTTGCACGCAGCGTTTGCTGCCTCGGCAACGCGGTACGGCGGCCCGTCGTCAGAAATTTGAACCTGTCATCGAGAAGTGCCGCGATCCTCGGCGGGCTGAGCATGACTGCGCGCGCCGCTGCAAACTCGATCGCAAGCGGAATGCCGTCGAGCCGCCGGCAGATGGCTGCGATGGCGCCGATGTTCTCCTCGTCCGACGCGAAGCTTGAACCCAACGCCTTCGCTCTGCTCGTGAACAGCTCGACTGCGCTGTACGCGTAGGCGCCGGCGGGCTCGAGCCTGGCTTCAGGCGGCACGCCCAGAGGGAGCACGCGGTAGACGTGCTCCCCCTCGATGCGCAGCGCTTCTCGACTTGTCGCAACAATGAACGTCCCGGGGCAGCGGCTGACAACGAGCTCGGCCACCTGGGCCACGGCATCAATGACGTGTTCGCAATTGTCGAGGATGAGCAACAATGGCCGAGGGCCGATCGCGCGTGCGATGGATTCAGGCGAAATCTCCTCGCCCTCGAGCTTGGTGCCGAGCACGCCGGCGATGACCGAGCAGACGAGCTTGGGATCGGACAGCGAGGCCAGTTCGACCAGCAACCGGTCAGCCGCCAAGCCGGTCGGCGGCGTTCTGGCTGCCTCCAGCGCCAACGCCGTCTTTCCGATCCCGCCGGGCCCGACCAGGCTCACCACGCGATAGGCCGACAGAAGCCGCCACAGATGTGCGATCGCGGCGGTGCGGCCGATGAGATCGAACGACGCGCTGGGAATGTTGGTCGACGGCAGCAACCCGGTTGCGGCAGATTGTAGCGGGGCGTCCATATGCCGGATCCGCCACGCTCCCAGCAAACGATAACCGCGACCAACAGTGGTTGACAGCATGTCGCGGTCAGGACCAAGGGCTTTTCGGATCGCCGCGATATGTACGCGAAGTGCGCTCTCCTCGACAAAGACGCCCCGCCAGACGCGCTCCGTCAGGTCGTTCTTGGTGACGAGTTGGCCCTCCGCCTGAACCAATTCCGCAAGAATCTCAAAGGCACGCCCCCCCAAAGGAACGAGCTCTCCTGCCGAACGCAACTCGCGTCTGACAAGATCGATCTCCCATTGCGCATAAATGTAGACGGGACGCTGGCCTGGCTCAGCCATCATTGGGACAGCCCAAGCGGTTTCATCATTTTCAGTCCAGCTTACCATCAACCCTTTCGAAAGACACAGGTTGCCGGACGGCGCCGCCGCCGGCCCCCGTCTCCGAATGCGCGCTCTTCAGCAGCCGCGGCAGATCGATCCTTCCAGCATCTTCTCGAGCCGGGCGTCGTCCTTGTCGATGGTCGGGTCCGTGCCGAGCAACGGCCCCTTCGTCGCGCGACCACCACTGTCGGACGACGGAAGCGCGGTGCCCAGCGAGTTCGTTCCAGGCGCGGCGGCGCTCGTCCCGAGCGCACCGCCGCTTGCCATCGACATATGCGATCCCATGTCACCGCGGGCAGACGCAATGCCCGAGAGCGCTACGCAGGCGACGACACAAACAACAGGGATTAATCTCATTGCTCACACTCCAAATGTTCAAACGACCCGCCTCCCAGAAACGGGCATCAGACGCGTTTGACCACGCACAATCGCGCGAGGATTCTGACAACGCTGACAGAATCTTCCCGCAGGAGTGATGCACGTCCTCCGGGACTTCTCGACCGGACGACCTACATAGGATTCATCAAAAGAATTTTCGGAAACGCCACCAGCCGAGCAGCGATCATCGCCAAGCGACTCTCCGCACAGAGCAAGCAATGGAGAATCGCTATGAGTGTATTCAAAATCCTAATCGCTGCGGCGCTACTCTCAACGGCAACGATATCGTCCGCATCCGCAGCCTGGTCCTTCGCCGATCAGGAGCCGGCAGCCTTTGCATCGATGTACCCCGATCGCGACGTGCTGAATGGCGGCGCGCTGACGCCGGCCGGACGAATGGGCCTCGAGCGGCCGGGTGGTGCCGCGCCCGTATTCGCCGCGGGCCACTACCACGTCCGCAACTGGCATCGATGATGAGGCACCACAATCGAGCGTCATGCAGATGATGGCGTCCAAAATCCGGGAGTGCGGCCGCGCCATGCGGCGCACCCTGCCGGCTTCGAAACAAGGCCAATCACGTCGATCCGGATAGCCGGCCCGGCAGTTGCGAAACTTAACAGTTCTTCAGCATCTTAAGCCGGGCTCGCGGCAGCACCCGCGCTATATTCGGGACCCGACTTCTGCACGTGCACGCCCAGCGACCGCAATACGCGTCTCTCCCGGGCCGGCGCGGCCGAACGACACGTCGTCGGGTTTGGTATGTTCGAAACCCGGCAGCGCCATGGAGGCACCGCTTGATCACAGGCAGAACTGGCTACTCGATTTCGGGCAACGCGTGGCGCCTGGGAAAGCTCGTCATCTCCTGCGCCGTGCTCGCAGTCGGCAGCGCTTCCGCGGAGCCGCAGTACGACCCCGGCGCAAGCGATACCGAGATCCGGATCGGCAACATCATGCCCTACAGCGGTCCGGCGTCGGCTTACGGCATCATCGGCAAGACGATGAGTGCATACTTTCGCATGATCAACGACAACGGCGGAATCAACGGCCGGAAGATCAATTTCATCTCATATGACGACGCCTACAGTTCATCCAAGGCGGTCGAACAAGCACGACGGCTCGTCGAGGACGACGAGGTGCTCGCGATCTTCGCGCCGTTCGGCACGGCCAGCAATGCCGCCATTCAGAAGTACATGAACCACCGGCATGTGCCGCAATTGTTCGTCATCACCGGAGCGTCGCACTGGGCCGATCCCGAGCACTTTCCGTGGACCATCGGCTGGCTACCGAGCTACCGAACCGAGGCCCGCATCTATGCGGACTACATTCTGAGGCATCATCCAGGTGCCAGGATCGGCATTCTCCACCAGAACGACGACTTCGGGCGCGACTATCTGCGCGGGCTGAAGGACGTGCTCCAGGACAAGTACGCGCAAATGGTGGTTGCCAGCCTGCCATACGAGGTCAGCGAACCGACGATCGATTCACAGGTCGTCGCGATCAAGTCCGCCGCGCCCGACATATTCATCGACATAGCCACGCCCAAATTCGCCGCTCAGGCGATCAGGAAGCTCGCTGAGCTGGACTGGCATCCCATCCACATCGTGACGAACGTCTCGGTCTCGGTCGGCGCGGTGCTGAAGCCGGCCGGACTGGACAACGCAAAGGGAGTTCTCAGCGCGGGGTATCAGATGGACGTGACGGATCCGCAGTGGGACAGCCATCCGGGCATGCAGCACTTTCGCGCGTTCATGGCGAAATACTTTCCGGAAGCCGATCGATCGGAGAGCGGGCCTCTGGTGGCCTTCAACATGTCGAGCGCGCTCGTGGAGGTGATCAGGCGCTGCGGCGATGATCTGACGCACGAGAGAATCATGCAAGTGGCCGCGGATCTCGATTTCGAACTCGAGGCCTACATCCCCGGCATTCGAATAAAGACATCGCCAACGGACTTTCATCCGATCGAGCAGCTCCAGATGATGCGCTTCACCGGCGAGAGCTGGGAATGGTTTGGTCCGCTGCTCGATGGACGCGCTGACCAGGCGACGTCCTTGCCCGACTAGGACGCGGACCTCCCTGTGGGATGAGCCGTCGATGTCCGAAGTCAACGCACCGCGACGACTTCGTGCAAAGACGAAAATGTTCGTTCGATCAACACTGCGGATCCGACGCGCGCATGAACATGTCTCGCGTGCGGGCCGAGGCGTTCGGCGTCGCTTTCTCAAGGAGATGTTCGATGACTACACTGAAGCTCTTGTCGGCCGGATTCGTGGTCGCAGCCATGATTGCCTCCCCCGCGATGGCTCGCGAAGGCAACGCGAAGCGTACCAATGCCGAGGCTTATGCGTCGGCTCAGCGCGTTCCGGCCTCCTCCAAGCGCGGCTGCGCCCGTGCTCCCGACGTCGGTGCGTACGCAACCGCCCCCTGGCGGCGGCCGCCATGCGAGCCCACCTCGGGCTATTGAGTTCGCGAACCGGATCAAGTCCGGTTGACGCCGACTGGAAGTTGATCGTCTCAACGTTCCGGATTTTGACCTCTCGGCGGAAGGAAGGACGGCGGCTCACGATCAGGCCGCCGTTCTTGCGACCGGTGCACGTCTCTCGGACGCATTTTTGCTCCGGAGGTCTTGCGCTGACGATCCTCGGCGAAGTGAGTAAATGATGCTTCCGTTGCAGACGTCAGGCTTCTTCCGACCGCCTCTCCCATTGTGACACACGCCCGGCTGCCGTCACGAATTCGTGTATCGAACACGAGTGCGTCGGGTGCCAGCATCGACGATGAACGAAGCGTCGGACTGAGCGGGTCTTCTTGACATGCCGACGATCTCCCCTCTAGGAGACCTAGGCGCATTGACGCTTTCAAATTCTTGCCACGGGTCGGTGATCTCAAGGGCGGGCTCGTGATCTCCCCCTCGGATCACGGCAGCGAAGTTGATGCACGGACCCCTTATGTCATCTCCGGTTGATCGCACGTACTCTTTCGGACATTGGCTGATCGATTGCCAACGGAGGGAGCTGAGATACAACAACGTCGCGGTGCCGATCGGAAGCCGTGCATTCGAGATTCTCGAGAAGTTGGTGGGCTCCGCCGGCCTCCTGGTCACCAAGGACGATTTGATCGGAAGCGTCTGGTCGGGCCTGACCGTCGAAGACAACACGCTCCAGGTTCATATTTCGGCCGTCCGGAAGGCGCTGGGCGAGGATCGCAATCTGCTCAAGACGGTTTCAGGTCGCGGATACACGCTCGCTGGAACTTGGCGAAGCGGGCATTTGGATCATCCGGCGGCCGCACCGGTAACGATTCCGGCCGATGCGCTCTTTTCCAGCAACCTGCCGAGTATCCGCGCGCCTCTCATCGGTCGCGAGGATAGTCTGAGCGAATTGAGCGACGTGTTGTCCGCATATCGGGCCGTGACTCTTGTCGGCCCCGGCGGCATCGGAAAGACGAAGCTGGCGATCGAGCTCGCGCGCAGTGTCGCGCCTTCGTTCAACGATTCCGTAGCGCTGGTCGAGCTCGCGGCCCTGCAGGGTGCGGCTCTTGCTGCATCTGCGACCGCCCGTGCGCTCAGGCTCGCCTCGAATGACAAGGAAGTAACGCCCGCAAGCATCGCGCAGGCCATCGGGACCCGCCGCCTGCTTCTTGTCCTGGACAATTGTGAGCATGTGATCGAAGCGGCCGCGCAGATCGCAAGTGCCGTGCTCCACTATTGTCCGAACGTCACGGTTCTCGCGACCAGCCGCGAAGGCCTCCGCATCGACGGCGAATACGTTGCGGCCGTTCCGGCGCTGTCGGTCCCTGGTCCCGATATGCACGCTCCCGATCTGCTGCTCCGGGCAAGCGCAGTGCAGCTGTTCGTCGCCCGAACGCGGGCGCTGCGTGCGAGCTTCGTTGCCGGCGCCGAGGAGCTTCAGAAGATCGCCGCCATCTGTCGCCGCCTCGACGGCATTCCGCTCGCACTGGAGTTTGCCGCAGCCCGGGCCGCCAATCTCGGAGTAGACGCCGTACTGCTCCGCCTGGACAAGCGCTTCGAGCTCCTGAATGGCGGCCGCCGCGACCAGCTGCCGCGACACCAGACCCTGCGGGCGACCCTGGACTGGAGCTACGATCTCTTGCCGCCGGCAGAGCAGAACCTGCTTTGCCAACTCGCGGTGTTTCCGGCCGGTTTCACGCTCGATGCGGCCAGTGCGATGATGGACGACACCCTGTCGCGGTCGGACGTCATCGAAACCCTGTTCAATCTGGTCGCGAAATCGCTGGTGTCGCTGGATCCCTCCTTCGAGGGACGATGGCGCCTCCTGGAAAGCACCCGCGCTTATGCGCTGGAGAAGCTCGCAGACGCAGGCCTCGTCGAGCAGGCTGCCAGACGGCAGGCCTGCTTTCTCAGGCAGATCATCGCGCCGCTCGGCGATGCCTCTCCCGCTCCCGACGACATCTCCCGTTTCGCCCAGGAGATCGGAAACGTGCATGCGGCGCTCGATTGGGCCTTCTCGCCCGGTGGAGATGCGGCGCTTGGAATCGAGCTGACGTCCGGCTTCGTTCCGGTATGGATGCAGTTGCTGTCCTTCGTGGAATGCTCAACGCGGATCGAGCACGCTCTCGCGCATTTCAGCCCCGGGTTCACCGGCGTTCCGAAGCTCAAGGCGCAGCTCTATGTCGCGCTGGGATTCGCACTCCTCAACACGACGGGGTCGGCGGATCGCATGAAGGCGGCGCTGAGCATCGGTCTCGCACTCGCCGAGGAATTGTCCGATCTCGAGCTTCAGCTCAAGGCGGTCTGGACCTTGTGGAGCTATAACCTCAACTCGGGCCAATATGCCGCGGCCAAGGACGTCGGCGAACGCTACCTCGAGATCGCGCTGCGCACCGGAAATCCCGCCAACGAGGCGGTAGGTCGTCGCCTGATTGGCGCTGCCGCGCATTTCTTCGGCGCGCAGGAGGATGCGCGGCGCGAGCTGACCTTGTCCCTGGACGATTCGGCCCACGGATTGAGCGGCGGCACGAATCTGATGTGGTTCCTGCTGAATCAGAGCGTTCTTGCCAAGGCGATGTTGGCTCGCGTGCTGCTGTTGCGGGGAAAGATCGCCCAGAGCAGATCGCTGGCCGCCGAGTGCCTCCAGGACGCCGAGCGTGAGAAGGACAAGCTTGCGATCGCCTACGCGCTCCGGAACGCCGTCTGCCCGATCGCGCTGATGACGCATGATCTCGCCGCCGCCGATCAGGCAATATCCTCCCTTCTCGAGCTCGTCACACGCGAAGGAATAGCTTTCTGGACGAGCTGGACGTCTTGCCTGAAGGGGCAGCTGCTGGTTTTGCAAGGTAACCATGACGACGGAATAGCGCTGCTGCGTAGTGGCCTGAAAGCGCGGACCGAGAACGGATGGCTGATGCGCAATCCCGAGTTTCTCGGATCGCTCGCCGAAGGCCTGCTCGCGAGCGGCGAGGCTGCGCAGGCCCTGGCCGCGGTGGAAGAGGCCTTGTCCATCTCGCGGCAAGGCCGGCAATTGTGGTGCCTTGCGGACCTGCTGAGGATCAAGGCTGAAATTCTTCTGGCCAATGGCCCATCCGATCTCTCGCGATCCGAATTGCTGTTCGCCGAGGGACTATCCGTGGCCCGAGAGCAGCAATGCCGCTTCTACGAGCTGAAGGTTGCGGCAGCGTGGGCAAGGATCATGGCGAGGTCGAACCGTCAGCAGACGGCACTTGATCTCGTTGGTCCGGTCAGCGCTCTGTTCGATCAGGAGATCGATCTTCCCGCACTCGCCTTTGCCCGCGCTCTGGCTGAAATACCGGGCATCTCGCTTTCGACATACGACGGCGACCGGCCCCCGTCTTGCACCTGCCACTAGGTTGCGATGACGCTTGAGGCCTGCAATTTCGCCTCAGCATCCCGGTGGCAGGATCGGCGACACGCCCGGCGTTGGCGCTGCACCCGAGGCGTTGGCCGGCAACACTGTCGCAGGCTGCGCCAGATTCATCGAAACCCCTTCCGCGCAAGCCGAGCTGTTCGGGCTGGGCACAACGGCGGCGTTCGGGTCGATGCCCGTGCCGCCGGCGCCGCTGGTATCCGCCAGGATCGTGCCGGGCGCGGGGCTTGCAGGCACCTGCGGAATCGAAAGCGGCAGAGATGCCGCGCTCGTCACCTGCCCTCCGGGCGTTGAGCTGCATGCCACTGTCGCACCTGTTCCCGCCGGCGCGGCCGTGGAGATTGTCCCGATGGAGCTGCCATTCAGTCCCGAGACCGGCAGGATCGGGGCCGCGATGCCCGATGTCGAAAGGCCAGTGCTCGATACGGTCGGTGTCGCCGGCAACGGCGTTGGCGAGGTCGCCGGCGGAGCGCAGACGACCACCGTCCCGGGCGTCGTCGGATCCGAGGCGAGCGGAACAGGCGCCAGCGTCGTATCCGGAGCGCCCGGCACGGTCGTTGCCGAAAACGGCCCCGGACTGTTGAGCGGCGAGATCACGATCGCGCCCGGCACTGTCGGCAGATCCATTGCCGTGCTGCCGGTCGTTGCGATCTGTGCCTGGCCCGGAGAGATGCCGAGTAGCAGAGCCATTACCGCTGCGAACGCGAACCGCATCATCTTTTGTGCCCTAACTCACTTCGCTCTTGCGAACCGTGACCTTGCTGCCCTCCACCAGATTGACCGCAGGATTGAGCACGACCTGATCGCCGGGCTGCACGCCGTCGCGCACTTCCACCGTGGTGCCGAAATCCCTGGAGATCGAGACCTGCTGAAAATGAACCGTACCATTCCGCACGACCGCGACATGGAGGCCGTTCTGATCGAAGACAAGCGCATCGGACGGGATCGTCGTCGAGGGCGTCCTGCGCGGGATCGATAATTCGACCGTGCAATAGATGCCGGGACTGAGCAGGCCATCGGGGTTGGGCACGTCGATCTCGGTCAACAACGTCCGGCTCCCCGGCTGCAGCGCGGTCGCGATCCGCGTGACCTTGCCCGCAAACGTCCGCCCCGGAATCTCGGGAACGCGGATATCCGCGTCGACGCCCGGAGCAACGCCGAAAGCCTCGTCCTGCGGCACGAAGACCTGGGTTCGGATAACGTTGGAGTGCATCATCGTGAACATGAAGGTGGAGCCGGCCTGCACCAGGCTGCCATTGTCCACGTTGCGCTGCGTGACCACGCCGTCGAACGGCGCCACCACGCGCTGGTAGGACTTCTCCTGCTGGAGCACGCGAATCTGCGCCTCCTGCGCCGCGATGTTCGACTGCGCGACGCCCACCGCGCCCTGCTGTGCGCGCAGGGTGAGACGATCGTTATCGCCCTGTTGCGCTGTCAACCAGCCCTGCTTGACGAGATTGCTGTCGCGCGAATTGGTGACGTCGGCCAGTTCTCGGCTCGCTTGCGCTTGCTGAAGTGCGGCCTGGTCCTGCGCGAGCGTCGCCTGCGCCTGCGCGATCTGCTGGTCCAGCTCGGGAGCGGTGATTTCCACGAGGAGATCGCCCTTCTTCACTCGATCGCCGATGTCGACGTAGCGCTTCTCGATATAGCCGCTGGTCCGCGCGAAGATGTTGGCAGCCTCGAACGCGGTCGTCGTCGCCGGCAAGGTGACCTTCATGAGGTCGCCGCTAGCCTGGACCGTCGCCACGCGAACTTCCGGAACGTTGGTCCGAACCTGCTCTGCCACTGCGGCGACCTCACGCGCGGCCTCATAGTGCCGCCAGCCGCCGATGCCCAGACCGCCCGCAAGTAGCAGGAGCACGCCTCCCCCGAGCAGCGGACCACCGTAACGGCGCTTGGATCGCGCGCCCTTGCCCGGCAGCTCCACGATCCTGAGGCCCTCCGCTCCGGGGTGGTCTGCTGCCTCGTCGTCATCGGTCCGTGCGCGAACATCACTCATTCGGGTTGCTCCTCGAATACGCCGTGGCGGGGCTTGCCGTCGTTGCCCTTGCGCAGCATGGCGAAGAGATAAGGCACGATCAGCAAGGTGGTCGGAGTTGCGAACAGCAGGCCGCCGATGACCGCCCGCGCGAGCGCTGCATTTTGCTCCTCACCCGGCCCGCCGATCGCCATCGGGATCATGCCCACGATCATCGCCGCCGCGGTCATCAGCACCGGCCGGATCCTCGTCCGGCCCGCGCTCAGCGCCGCCTGGAAGGCGGAATGTCCCTTCAACTGCTCGTCCCGCGCGAACGTCACGAGCAGGATGGAATTTGCGGAGGCAACGCCGACCGCCATGATGGCTCCCATCAGCGAGGGCACGTTCAGCGTGGTCCCGGTGACGAACAGCATCGTCACGATGCCGCAGAATGTCGCCGGCAGCGCCATGATGACGACGAAGGGATCTCCGAAATTCTGGTAGTTCACGACCATCAGCAGGTAGACGAGAATCGCCGCGAACAGCAGTCCAATCCCGAGATCGCGGAACGACTGATGCATGCTCTGGATCTGTCCCAGAACCTGGATCGAATTGCCGGGCTGCAGTTGCTTCTGAAGGGTGGACGTCACCTTGTCGATATCGGACGCGACGCTGCCGAGATCGCGGCCCTGGACGCTCGCATAGACGTCGAAAACCGGCTGGACATTGGCCTGGTTCAAATTGGTCGGAACGGTGCCCCGCTTGAAGGTGGCGACATTGCTGAGGAGGCCAGGCACCGTCTGCCCGCTTGCGGCGAGCGATGCCGACACCGGCGTGTTGCCCAGGGCGTTCAGCGAGTTGGCCCTGTATTCGGGTGTCTGCACGGCCAGGTAATAGGGGATGCCTGACGTCGGATCAGTCCAGAAATTCGGCGAGACCTGCGCGGACGAACTGAGGCTGACATTGATATTGGTCGCCACCGTGCTCGCATTGAGACCCAATTGCGCGGCGCGAGTGCGGTCGATATCGGCGTAGAACGCGGGAGCATCGACCTCCTGCTGCAGATGCGCGTCGACGACACCGGGGATCGCCGCAAGACTCTTCTGCAGCTCCTTGGCCACGGCCAGGTTGTTGCTGCCGTAACCGACGGTGCGGACATCGATCTGCGCCGGGAGACCGAAGTTCAGGATTTGCGTGACGATATCGGCCGCCTGGAAATAGAACGTGTCCTCCGGAAATGCCGACGGCAGCACCTGCCGCAGCTTCCTGATGTAGTCCGCAGTCGGCTTGTGCCCGTCCTTCAGCGATACGAGAATGGTGCCGTCGTTCACCCCGATCGTGGAGCCGTCGGTGAATGCGAGATTGTAGGGCCGCGCCGGCAGGCCGATATTGTCGACGATCAGCGCTCGGTCGCGCTCCGGAATGACTTCGCGAATCTTGTCCTCGACCGCCTGGAAAATCGCTTCCGTCCGCTCGATGCGCGTGCCCGCGGGCGCGCGAACATGGAGCTGGATCTGGCCGCCGTCGATCAGGGGATAGAAGTCCCGGCCGACATAGGCGAACATGGTGGCTCCGAGCGCCAGCACCAGCACGGCGACGACGGGCACGATGACGCGACGACGCAACAATGTCAGCAGGAGATCGGAATAGCCGTCGCGCAGGTGCTCGAACCCGCGCTCGAACGCGGCGGAGGCGCGCGCGAATATGTTCGACGATCGCTCGCCCTCGCCATGACGCCGCTCGCCCTTCAGCAGCAGGCCGATAGTGATCGGCGTGAGCGTCCGCGACAGCCCGTACGACGCCAGCATCGCGAACACCACGGCGAGGCCAAGCGGCGTGAACAAATATTTGGCCGGGCCTTCCAGAAATACGACCGAGGTGAACACGCAACTGATCGCGAGCGTGGAGACCAACGTCGGAATAGCGATCTCGGCGGCTCCGTGCAGGGTCGCTTCCGACAACGGCATGCCCTCTTCGGTCCAGAGCCGGTGCGTGTTCTCGATCGTCACCGTCGAATCGTCGACAAGGATACCGACCGCGAGGGCAAGCCCGCCGAGCGTCATCGTGTTGAGGGTCTCGCCGAGAAAATACAGGACGACCAGCGAGGACAGCATCGCCAGCGGGATCGAGATCAGGACGACCAGCGTCGATCGCCAAGACCCCAGAAACACCAGGATCATCAGCGCTGTCAGGCCGGCCGCGATCGCTCCTTCGCGCAGCACGCCATTGACCGAATGGGTGACGAATATCGACTGATCGAACAACTCGTTGATCTTCAGCCCCGCCGGGGCCGATGCGCGGATCGACGTCAAGGCCGCCTTCACGCCGTTGACGACGGCGAGGGTAGAGGCGTTCCCGTTCTTGATGACGCTGAGCAAAACGGCCCGGTGGCCGTCCTCGCGGACGATATTCTGCTGGACCTGGGCACCGTCGCGGACCTGGGCGACGTCCTTCAGGAAGATCGTGGCCCCGTTGGCGAACTTGACCGGGATCATGTTGAGATCCTGGATTGTGGCCGGCGTTGCATTGGTTCGAACGGTGTACTGGGTGTCCCCGATCTTCGTCGTGCCGGTCGGCAGCGTCAGATTCTGGGTGTTGACCGCATTGACGATGTCGAGCGGCGTCAATCCGCGCGACAGGAGCTTGTTCGGATCGATATCGACCATGATCTGCCGGTATTTGCCGCCGGCAGGCGTGGGAAGGGTCACCCCCGGAACGGGAGCCAGTTGCTGGCGGACCCGGTAGATGCCGAAATCGTAGAGTTGCTGCTCGTTCAGGCTGTTTGACTCGAGGCTGAGCTGGAGCACCGGGACGCTCGAGGCATTGAACTGCACGATGATCGGCGGCTGGATGCCCGGCGGCATCAGGGCGCGGATGGCATTGGTCGCCGAGACGATCTGTGAGATCGCGAGATCGAGATTGACGTCCGGCTGAAAGTAGATCTTCTGAACCGAAAGGCCGTTGAGGGTCTGTGCTTCGATATTCTTGATTCCGGTGACGTTGGCGCTGATCGAATATTGGCTGTAGGTGCTGACGCGCTGCTCCATCTCCGGCGTCGAGAGGCCAGTGTAGCTCCAGATGACCGTGACAACGGGGATCCGAATCTCCGGGAAAATATCCGTCGGCATCGACCGGATCGCGATCCCGCCGAGAAACAGGATCAGCGCGGCAAGCACATAAAATGTGTGCGGAAGCCGTAGTGCGAAGCGAACAATTCCCATGGTGGTCTGCCTGGAGCGAGGGACGCGGGATCTTCGGACAGGTGAGGACGGTCGGAGCTCCGTTCAAATGAAAACGAATTCAGACGTTGCATACGGCGGCGCGTGGCGCATCCTGCGCGGCGAGCATCACGGCCCGCTTGACCTTGGCAAAGGCACGAATCTCGATCTGTCGAACCCGCTCGCTGGAGATGGACAATTCGCGGGCCAACTGATCGAGCGTTACGGGGCATTCCGTCAGCCGCCGCGCCTCGAAGACATGACGCTCCCGCGCCGCAAGCCCGCCCAGCGCAACCCGCAAGGCTTTGGCACGCCGCTCCGTCTGCTCGTGATCGGCGAGCATCGTCTCGGCGTCGACCGCCCCATCGACCAGCAAGGCTTCCAGCTCGGTTCCGCTTTCCTCGCCACCGACGCGCGCGTTCAGCGACATGTCGCCATTGAGCCGCGCATCCATCTCGATCACCTCACGCGCGGTCACATCGAGCTTCCCGGCGATCAATTCGGCGACGTCAGGCGTGAGCCCTGACATCACGCTGCCGGTGGCTTTCCTGATCTCGCTGCGGAGCTTGAAGAACAGCTTCTTCTGCGCAGCCGTCGTCCCGATCTTGACCAGGGACCAGGAGCGCAGGATGTACTCGTGAATGGCGGCCTTGATCCACCAGATCGCATAGGTGGAGAAACGCGCGCCGCGGCCGGGCTCGAAGCGTGACGCTGCGATGACGAGGCCGAGATTCGCTTCCGCGATCAGGTCGACCATCGGAAGTCCGTATCCCTTGTAGCCGCGCGCCAGCTTGGCGGCGAGCCGGAGATGGCTGGTGACGAGCGCGTCGGCTGCGCCGCGGTCTCGTGTCTCGTGCCAGCGACGTGCCAGCTGCTGCTCCTGACCTGGCTCGAGCAGTTCGTAGCGTCTGATGGCCGCGGAATACGCGCTGAGGAACGGTGCCGATACCGCTGCGCCCGCAGCGGCGACGGAAGCACTCCTCGCAACTTCGTGGCTAGTCTGCATCTGTCACTCCCACACTCCAGGCCGGCTGATCGATCTCGAAGGCATTGCGCATCATTTGGCTCATCCCATCAGGTCGGCGTCTGCGTGCCGCAATGTCCGGGACCGGCAGGTGGCGGCCTTGTCCGCCCGTCCGGTCCAGGCGAGGATCTCGATCCGCCCTCCGGGCGCGGGACCGACGATCAGCCGGAAGCCGTGCAGCTTGACGATGGCGGCCACCAGGCTTAGCCCCAGCCCGACGCCCGGCGTGTTGCGCATCTTGTCGGAGCGATAGAACCGCCGCAGCACCGCCTCGCGCTCCTGCTCGCTGATGCCGGGGCCTGTGTCGCTGACACGCACGAGCGCCGTGCCGTCCTCCGCTTCCAGCGCGAGCTCCACCCGTCCTCCCGATGGCGTGAACTTGACGGCATTGTCCACGAGATTGGCGACCGCCTCGAACAGCAGGTCCCGGTCGCCCCACACCTGCACATTGCGCTCGATGACGACACCGAGGGCGATGCGCTTGTCCTCGGCGATGGGTTCGTAGACGTCGCACACTTCCCGCAGGATCTCGTCGAGCGCGACCTCGCCAAAGCCGGCCATGCGGCGATTGTTCTCGATCTCGGTCAGACGCAGCAGGGCCGTGACGATCGCGAGCGACTGGTCGATGCCGGCGATCGCCTTGTCGGTAATCTCCTGGAGCTCCTCCAGCGTTGCCGCATGCGTGCGCCCGCGCTCCAGCGCCAGGCGGACGCGCGTGAGCGGCGTCCTGAGATCATGGGCGATGTCGTTGCCGACGCCGGCGAGCGCGTTGATCATCGTCTCCATCTCGTCGAGCATGCCGTTGACGATCGCGGCCAGCCGCGCGAATGGATCGTCCGTTCCGCCCTCCGGGAGCCGCTCGCGCAGCTCGCCGGCCACGATGCGCTGGACCCGTTGGTTCACCTCCTCCACGCGTCTCTGGGCGCGGATGCTCAGCCAGGCGCCAGCCAGCAGACAGAGGCTGAAGGCCGGCAGCAAGCCCAGGGCCAGCGCCTGCCCCACCACGCTCGATATCTCGCGCGTCTCATCGACGTTCCGTCCCATCACCAAGACATCGCCGCCATCGAGACGTCTGCCGACCGCCCTGACGACCGGAACGTGGGCTGCCGGCTTTTCGAACAGATCGAGCCGCACGCCCTGCACCGCGCCATCAAGCCCCAGCTCGCGCGGCAAATGGTCGATGTTGCCGGCCAGCCTCGTGCCAGCGGCATCGAACAGTCCCGCGTATTGCACGCCCCTGGAATCCTGCTCGAGATGATCCGCGATCGCGCTGATGCGGCGGGCCGGCGGCAGGTCTGCGATGAAGTGAATCCGTGTGGTGATCATGCGATCGGATCGCGCGACCAGATAGTCGTCGAGCTTCCAGTAGATGAACGCGAACAGGCCGACCACGAACAGCGCGAAGGCGGCCGCCACGGCCAGGGCCCAGAGGAACGTGCTGGAGCGGATCAGCTGGCTCTGGTGCATCTTGCGCCCCTATAGCCGCGAACGCAGAACGAAGCCGGAGCCTCGGACGTTGTGGATCAGCTGCACCTCTCCGGGACCGTCCACCTTGTGACGGAGCCGGCCCATATGCACATCGATCAGGTTCGTAGTCGCCGGGACGAACTTGTAATTCCAGACCTCCTCGAGCAGCATCGCGCGCGTCAGCAACTGATCGTTCCGGCGCATCATGTATTCGAGCAGGCGGAATTCGCGCGGCAACAGCTCGAGCTCGCGCTCGCCGCGTCGCGCGGTCCGCTCGATCAGGTCGATCTCGAGCGGCCCGACATGCAGGATGGTTTCGCGGCTGTCGGTCGGACGGCGCAGCAGCGCCTCGATCCGCGCGACCAGCTCGATGATCGCGAACGGCTTTGTGAGATAATCATCTCCGCCCATGCGCAATCCGCGCACTCGGTCGTCAACCGCGCCGAGCGCGCTCAGGACCAGCACGGGCGTCCTGACCTGGTCCTTGCGTAACGCCTCGATGACGGCCAGCCCGTCCATTCCCGGCAGCATGCGATCGACGATCATGGCATCGGGGCTCGATGTGCGCGCGCGGTCGAGACCGTCGACGCCGTCGCCGGCCCATTGCACCTCGAACCCGCGATCGGCGAGCTCGGCGACAATTGCCTCGGCGGTCTCGGCGTCGTCCTCGATCAGGAGAATCCGGTTCATGATCCTCGTTCCGCGTTCCGCACGCCGTTTCGGCGCGCAGTGAGGAAGCGAGGGTTCAGCGGCACGCGGTGTCATGCTCAATGCCCGCCCGCGTCGAACGCGCGGCCCTGATGCCGCCCGACGCCGGCCACTCGCTGCGGTACAGGATAGGCTAGCGTCGCATGGGGCACCATTGAATTGCAATTCATGGTGCGGACCGCGCGCCTCGCGAGCAGCTCCAGTGCAAGGGCGATGCGTGTTGCCAATGTCGTGATCATCTTCCGGGCTCCGCTGCCAACTGCGCTGGATCGAACATATGCCGTCAACGCACGCGCTGTAGTTTCAGGGGCCACGGATGTTATGCATTCGCACGATCGTGGTTGCGACGCCGCATCGGGTCACGGGCGGTTGAACTGCGGTGAGCAAATCGTGCGTTTGAATCGCGACTGATCGTTCACACGTCGATGACGAGCCGGCTTGGTTCGGCCTGATGTCATCAATGGAGAGAGCGAATGACCACGTCCAAACTGTTGTCGATGGGATTGATCGCAGCCGCCATGCTGGGCGGCCCCGTCATGGCGCGCGAGCACCATCGCGTCGTGCAGCAGCCCGCGGTGGAAGCCGATACGGTCGCGACGAGCGCGCCATTCTATCCGGGCGAACGCGCCTGCATTCCGGCACCGCGCGTCGGCGCCTTTGCCACCGCGCCGTGGACCGGCAACAACGTGCCTTGCGAGCCGGGCACGGGCAGCTTCTGATTGCGCCAACGCGGCCGGCCGGATGGCTCCGCCGGGCGCTTCACATCGAATGACAGAGAGCGGGCTGTTCGATTCAGCCCGCTCTCTTGCGTGCGCCGCCACCACGCGCGGCGCGTTCACCTTCGCGCGCGGCGCCCGATGTCTGACGCCGAATTCAGTTGGATTGCCGCGCGGCGCACCTACCTCTCCTGCATCACACGCCCGGTCATCAGCAGCCTCGCGCGCACAGCACGATCCGGCAGCGGGCCTCAGGGATGACCGGGCAGCTCAACACGAGAGGAGTTTTCCATGAAACGAGCCATCATGATTCTGGCAACAGCAGCGCTCGCCTCGACGCTCGCCATCGGCGCGGCCGACGCGCACGGTGGAGGAGGTGGAGGTGGCGGCCACGGCGGCTTTGGCGGTGGCGGCTTCGGCGGTGGACATGCGGGCTTTGGCGGCGACGCGCATTTCGGCAGCATGGGGCATGAGGGCGGCTTCGGCGGCGGCGCCCGGTTCGGCGGCGAGCACCTCGGCTTCGGCGGTCATGCCGACGGTCTCCGCCAGCACGCGTTTCACCACTTCGGCCGCTACCGGCCCGGATATGGATTCTACGGCGCCTATCCGGATTGCTATGATTGGTACGAGTTGCATCCCAACCAGCCGTTGCCGCTGAGCTGCAGCTAGCCCCAACCGCTCAACAGCCATCGGCCCGGACCGACCAAAGCGCATTGCCGTCTTGTTCGAAGAAGATGGCGATGAAACGTATCCCACGTTTGCGAAGCCAAGATGCTCTCTCGAGAGCATCTTGGCTTCCGAACGACCAACAGACTCAATGTTTTCCATGCCGTTCCAACACGAGCCCACTGTTACAGGCTTGAGTTCTACCGGCTCGCTCCAAAATGACGACCGCTCTGATCGCGCAGATTGTCCGATTTGCTCGTCCCGACATCCAAATCTACGACGCGCACGTTTGAGCAAGGGCCCGAGCCTGCTCTGAGAGCGTCAGCAGCGCAACAGTTGGCATGTGCCGGCAGTGCCCTTCAGTCGCCGAGCGGCCCATTTGAATTCCCGTCCGTCCCCTTCATCAACTCGTATTTGATCCGGCGCATCCGTGTCTGGGCTTCGAGCGGCTTGCAATAGGCCGTCGACGCGGCGAGCAGATCGATGGCCGCGAGAAGGGCATAGCGCGACGCGGTCGGCTTGAGCGCATCGGGCGCTTCGGGCACGTGCAAGCCGAGCGCAATATCGGCGATTGAGGCCAGCCTGCTTTGCGGCTTGGTAATCGCGACGACCAGGGCGCCGTATCGCTTGGCGATACCGGCTGCCTCAATCACCTCGTTCGCTGCACCCGTGGTCGAGATGGCGACGACGACATCGTCCTCGCCAAGGGTCGCGGCGATCATGCGCATCAAGCTCGGGTCGGAGGTGTGAGAGACGGCGATCCCGAGACGAAAGAAACGATTCTGAACCTCCATCGCCGCAAGGGTCGAGCCGCCGCCCACGCCGAAGGCTGCAAGTTTCGAACAGCGCGAGATGGCATCGGCAGCCCTCTCGATGTCCTCCTTCCGCAGTCCCTCTTCGGCAGCAGCGATTGCGCGACGAATTTCCTGGAACACCGACCGCCAGAGAGCGGGGCGCGCCAGATCCGTGCCGACATGCGGGGGCAGCTCAACGTAAATCCGCCCAACCGCCATGGCTTGAGCCAGCCTCACCTTGAGGTCACGGACGCCGCGACAGCCGACGGAGCGGCTGAACCTGGTCACTGTCGGTTCACTGACACGCGCGCTGCGAGCCAGCTCCGCATTGCTCGCGTGAATGGCAAACTCGACGTCGGCCAGCAGCGCCATGGCAACACGCTGCTCCGAAGGGCTGAGACTCGGAGCACTCTGTCTGATGACAGAGATGATGTCGCCGGCCACGAACGCGTCGCGGCGCGACGGGGTCGAGACTGCTGTCCCGGCGGCTTTCGCCGGGTGAATTCGCTTCGCACGCGGCATGCGCGCCCTTCCTTAGGTCGGATTAACCTGCGCCCTTGGCCAGGAGATCGTCGTAAGAAACCTTCAGCCTCGATCAATCCACGTATCGACAGATCGGCAGTCTATCGCAATTTTCCACTTGAAACTTAGCATATTCTGTATGTAACTTTCAAACAAACGATAACGCGCCGCCGGGTCAACGCCTGAGGGCGCATCCCCTGCAGGTGAAGGCAGGCGGCTGAGACAAGGTGGGAGGGGCGATCATGAGATGCGACCTCAGTGTCTTGATGCGTGGCGCCGTTGGGATCGCCGCCGCATTGTTTCTCAATGCACACGCCAGCGCGGCCACCCTGCTTCGCGAAGCCACCATCGGCGAACCGCCGCCACTTGACGTCATGCTGACGACAGCCGACGTCGCCTCGGTCATCGGCCGCCACATCTTCGAAACACTGTATGCGCTGGACTCGACCTATACGCCGCGCCCGATGCTGGCCGAGAGCGACCGCGAGGAAGACGGCGGCAAGACCATCGTCATCAAGCTCCGCGAAGGCGTTCCCTTCCACAACGGCAAGGAGATGACCGCCAAGGACGTGGCCGCCTCGCTGACGCGGTGGGGCAACTTCGGTGCGCGCGGCAAGCTCCTGATGGCCGCAGCCACGTCGGTCGAAGCGACGGGAAAGTACGAAGTCACGCTGAAATTGTCCGCGCCGAACGGCGCCTGGAAGAACCTCATTGCGGACGTCAATGGTGGCCTTGCGATCTATCCGGAAGAAGTCGCCGCCAATGCCGGCAACCGGCCGATCGAGCAGAAGGACTATATCGGTACCGGGCCTTACAAGTTCGTGGAGTGGAGGCCGAACCGCTATGTCGAGGTGGAGAAATTCGATGGCTACAAGCCGGTGAAGGAAAAGGGCGACGGGTTCGCCGGCGCCCGCATCGCCATCTTCGACAAGATCCGGTTCATTCCGGTCCCGGACGTCGGCACCCGCGTGAGCGGCGTGCAAGCCGGCGACTACGACTATGCGGAAATGATCTCTGGCGATCTGTACGAGTCCCTGAGCAAGGACCAATCGGTGCAGGTGCAGCGTACGAACGCGCCGATCTTCGGCCTTTTCTTCATGAACTCGAAGCAGGGAATCC
The DNA here is from genome assembly GCF_028128655.1 of Bradyrhizobium sp. CCBAU 45394. Lineage (NCBI taxonomy): Bacteria > Pseudomonadati > Pseudomonadota > Alphaproteobacteria > Hyphomicrobiales > Nitrobacteraceae > Bradyrhizobium > Bradyrhizobium sp. CCBAU 45394. The sequence continues at coordinate 297,265 of NZ_LBIX01000173.1, forward strand.
TGAAGGACAACTACAAGCTCCGCCGCGCCATCCAGACCGCGCTGGACAAGTCGCAGGCCCTGCGCGTCGCCTTCGGCTCCAAGGACCTGTGGAACGCCGAGGGATCGATCTTTCCCAAGGGCACGCCCTGGTACTCGGCGGAAGGCGTTTCCGGCTACAGCCCGCACGATCCAAAGAAGGCCAAGGAGCTCGCCAAGGAGGCGGACTACACGGGGACTCCGATCCGCCTTCTGGTCTCGACAAACTATCAGGCGCACTATGACGAAGCCTCGGTCTTCACACGCCAACTGGCCGACGCCGGGATCAATGTTCAGATGATGGTCGTCGATTGGGCGACGCTTCTGAAGATGCGAGGCCAGCCGGAACAGTGGGACATCTTTGTCACCCACCATTCGTTCTCGCCCGATCCGCTGCTCCTCACGTTCCTGAATGCGAGTTATCCCGGGTGGTGGGACAGCCCCGAGATCAGCTCGCTTCGGGCCGAGCTGATCAAATCGACCGATCCGACCGCACGCAAGTCGACATGGGACAAGATCCAATCGCTGATCTACGATCAGGTGCCGGTCATGAAAGTAGGCGATGCCTACACCTATGACATCGCTTCTCCCAAGTTGAAGGGACTGAACCCGAACGGTCCCGTGTTCTGGAATGTGTCCACGAAGTAAGGACGGGCAATGAGACCGCTGGGAATGTCGAGCGCCGTCACCGGCGCGCATCATCGCCGCTGATCAGCCGCACAATCACATGTGGTCTTACGCACTCAAGCGCGCGGGAACGACGGCGGTGACGCTTCTGGCGGCGTCCGTTATCATCTTTGCCTTCATCCATATCGTTCCGGGCGATCCCATCTACGTCCTGCTCGGTGACACCGCGACCCCCGATCAGATCGACGCTCTGCGACACCAGCTCGGTCTCGATCAACCGATCATCCTGCAATATCTGACCTGGATCGGCCATGTGCTCGAGGGCAACCTCGGACGGTCGATCTTCTTCCAGGCGCCGGTGCTGTCGGTGATTGCCGACGGTGCCGAGACCAGCGCCTTGCTCGCCACCATGACGATGATCTGGGTTACGCTCATCGGTGTGCCGATCGGCATGATCGCGGCGGTTCGGCACGGCACCTGGCTCGACCAGGGGCTATCCGGCGCGGCGATGCTGATGGCCTCGATTCCCACGTTCTGGGTCGGGCTCTATTTGATCCTGATCTTTGCCGCGTGGCTTGGCTGGTTTCCGAGCTCCGGTTATCCATCGATCTTCGAAGGCGGGCTCGTCAATCTCCGCTATCTCGTCCTCCCGAGCCTGGCGCTTGCAGCGCCGAATGCCGCGCTGATTCTGCGGCTGACGCGTGCCAGCATGCTCGACGTCTCCCGCGAGGATTACGTGCGCACGGCGCGTGCAAAGGGCATCCGACCCTGGCAGGTCGTGGTTCGGCACATCCTGCGCAACGCGCTCCTGGCGGTGGTCTCGGCATTCGGCTTCACCTTCGCGGCGCTGCTGTCCGAAGCGGTGGTGACCGAAACCGTGTTTGCCCTGCCGGGTATCGGCCGCCTCGTCGTACAGTCGATCCTCCGCCGGGACTATCCGGTGATCCAGGGCGTCATTCTGGTCATCGTCGTCGTGTATCTCCTGATCAACCTGATCGTCGATCTGAGTTATCGCCTGCTCGATCCGCGGGTCGAACTCCAATGAGCCGCGCCGGCGCGACCCTTTGGCTGAAGCCGTTCGTCGCGCGCCCGATCGCACTGGTGGGGCTCGGCATCCTCCTGGGGACCGTGCTCGCCGCGTCTTTCGCACCCTGGCTCGCACCTTACGATCCCTATGCCATCGACCCGTCGATCCGTCTGACACCTCCGAACGCGCTTCATTGGTTCGGCACCGACCAATTTGGCCGGGACACCTTGTCACGCGTCATCCACTCGGCGCGCATGGCGCTCCTGATCGGCTCGGGCGTGGTCGTGTTCGCGCTTGCGACGGGCGTGCCGATCGGCGTTCTGTCCGCCCTGTTCCCCCGACTCGGTCACGTGCTGATGCGCCTGGTCGATGTGCTCATGGCATTCCCGAGTCTGCTGCTCGCACTCGGTCTGATCGTCGTCCTCGGTCCGAGCGTGGCCAATGCCATTCTGGCGATCGGGCTCGGCTACATGACGACGACGACGCGCATCGTTTACGGTCTGACGCTGCGCTTGCGCGTGGAGACCTATGTCGAGGCATCCCGCAGCATGGGCGCCGGAACGGCATGGCTCATCGGCAAGCACATCCTGCCGAACCTGATCTCACCGCTTCTTGTGCAGGCCAGCTTCGTCTTCGCGTTCGCGCAGCTTGGCGCGGCATCGCTCGATTTCCTGGGCCTGGGCGCTCCGCCGGAGATTCCGAGCTGGGGCAACATGCTGGCGGAATCGCGCACCTTCATCACCCGAGCCCCGTGGCTGCTGTTCTTTCCGGGCATGATGATCGTGGCGACTGCATTTTCGCTCAACCTGGTCGGCGATGCACTGCGCGATCGTCTCGATCCCCGGTTCCGTCAGGTGTTTAGCGAGAAGGGCTAGATCGTGCTGTCCGTTCGCGACCTTACGGTGTCATTGGGCTCGGAGACCACACCGGTCGACATCGTCGCCGGCGTGTCCTTCGAACTTGGCAAGGGCGAAATCCTCGGCCTCGTCGGCGAATCCGGCTGCGGCAAGAGCATGACCTCGCTTGCGGTGATGGGATTGCTGCCGCAGCCCGGCCCGCGGATCCGGGCCGGCCGGGTCCTGTTGGAGGGCTGCGACGTGACGCAGCTGCAGCCCTGGCAGCGCGTCGAAGCGGGCCACGGCCGGATGGCAATGATCTTTCAGGAGCCGATGACCTCGCTTAACCCGGTTCGTCGGATCGGCGATCAGATCGCCGAAGCCGTGCGCGTGCATGATCGATCTTCCGGCCCCCCCGCGATCGCCCGGGCGCGCGAGCTGCTCGAGCTGGTGCGCATGCCAGATCCCGCAATGCAGCTGTCGGCGTATCCGCATCAATTGTCCGGCGGCCAGCGCCAGCGGGTCATGATCGCGATCGCGCTGGCCTGCAGGCCTCAGGTTCTAATCGCCGATGAACCGACCACGGCACTGGATGTCACCATCCAGGTGCAGGTTCTCGGGCTGCTGCGCGAGCTCTGCAACCGCCTCGACATGGCGATGTTGTTCATCACCCACGACATGGGGGTGATCGCGCAGCTCGCCGATCGCGTGTCGGTCATGTATGCGGGCCGGATCGTGGAGACCGCGGGCGTCGAAGCGTTGTTCGGCAGACCGCGCCACCACTACACGCGCGGACTGATGGACTGCATGCCGTCGCGGAATTCCGGCGCGCGCCGCCTGCCAACCATAGCGGGGCAGCCGCCGGCGCCCGGCACGGTCGGCGCTGGCTGCGTCTTTGCCTCGCGGTGCGCAGCGGTGCGTGCGTCGTGCCGCACGGCGGCCCCACCGCGCGCGGAAGTTTCTCGCGGACACGAGGTGCTCTGCGCCTTTCCCCTGGACGGCGGGGGACCGCGATGAACGGAAACACCGTCCTCGACATTCGGGATCTTGAGGTCTCCTTCAGCGTCAGGCGCGCCGGCCGAAAATATCAGGTGCGGGCGGTGGATGGTGTGTCGCTGTCGCTGGCAGAGGGTGAGGTGCTCGGGATCGTCGGCGAGTCAGGCTGTGGCAAGACCACGCTGGGCCGGTCCATCGTGGGGCTGGCCCGGCCCGACAGCGGCACCATCAGCTTCAAGGGAACGGACATGACGGGAGCCAGCCTTCGCAACATGCGCCTGAACATCCGGATGGTCTTCCAGGATCCCTATGCATCGCTCAACCCGCGGCGGTCGATCGGAGACTCGGTCGCGGAGGCTGGCGATATCAATGGTTTCTTCACCAGTCGCGCCGAGCGCAGCGCGGCGATCGCCGCCACGCTGACGGCGGTCGGCCTGGATCCGTCTTTCGCCGCGCGCTATCCGTACGAACTGAGCGGCGGGCAGCGGCAACGGGCCGGCATCGCACGAACAATTCTTCCCTCACCGTCCATCGTGATCGCCGACGAGCCGGTCTCGGCCCTCGACGTGTCCGTGCAGGCCCAGGTGCTCAATCTGATGATGGATCTGCGTGAGCAGCTGAGACTGTCGATGCTGTTCATCTCCCACGACCTCGGCGTCATCGGACAAATCAGCAATCGCGTTGCGGTGATGTATATGGGGCGGATCGTGGAGCAGGCCGCAACGCGGACGGTTTTGAACGATCCGCGCCATCCCTATACACGTTCGCTGGTGGCGGCAATTCCGAAGCCGGACCCATCCAAGCGGATTCTCGGCGCGATCGAAACGGGTGAACCGCCAAGCCTCTTCAAGCGGCCAAGCGGCTGCGCCTACGCCCCACGTTGCCCGATAGCCAGCCATCGCTGCCTGGTCGACGTTCCCGAGCTTCGGTCTGCCGGCGCGGACGGTAGAGCAATTGCCTGCCATAACGCGTAGCCGGATTCGTGGGCCTGTCGGATCGACTTCGCGCGACCAGGAAACCGATGGCGTACGGCCAGGACCGGGCACGGAGACGAACGACGTCGCATTCAACCTTCACGCCACCGTCAACGAGCGCAACCACGCTAAGCGAGCGATGGCCCCTTCCGCCAATTCTTGTAGCAGCACGACCTGGGTTTGATCGCTGGCGCTTTCGGCGCTCTCCAGGTAGCCGTCGGCCAGCGCTTCCGAGATCGTCTCCGCGTCGCGCTGTTCGAGTGACACCGGGAATTTCCCGATGCCCTCGGCTTTCTCGGACATCTGCATCGTCTCTTCAACAAGCTCCCGTGTGCGGACCGCTGCAGCCCCGGCGAGACCGCGTTCCAAGTCGGCAAGCTGCGCTGCGAGACGGAGCTCCAGTGCGCGCGCATCGATCTGCATCACGGCCGAATCGTCGCGCCCCCTCCGTTCGGTTTGCTCATGCTCCTTATGGTAGGCGCGACGCCGTTCCTTCCTCAGTGTCGAGATATGTCCGAGTTCCTCACGCGCCATGGCTTCGGCGGCCTGCTTGATCTCCAAATCCCGGGAATAGGCGGCGACGTAGGACCAGAATGCGAAGGCGCGTTCCTCGTTGCGAACCGCCATGGCCAAAGCGCGGTAGGGGGTCGTCAGCCGGGAGGTTTCGATCTCCCTTGCCGTCTCGGCGTCGAAGGTTTCGGGCGCCTCCCATCGAACCAGCGCCGGATCCGGCGCCTTGCCGCGGCGCGATTGTGACCATCTTGCGACGCTGTCGACATGTTCGCGCTCAGCGGCGGCGAGGTTAGCGAAGACCTCGGCCAGGGCATCCTTGTTCTGCCGTCGCATCTCCTCCGCCAACGCGGAGTATCTTTTCGCAGCCTCCTCTTCCATGGCGTTGGCGAGAGCGAACAACTCGTCGAGCGACTCGAGCGTTCCGGCCGGCTCGCTCATCAGCAGCGAAGTTCGTAGCAACGGCATGACGAGATCCTCACGGAACAATTGGCGAGCTTGATCCAGCGCAAACACTCTTTCGGTTGACAGCGTAGCATCTATCCGATCAAGTTCCTGCGTCAACGGCGACTTCGGAAGAAATAGGAGCGCGCGGCCCGGTCGGTCGCGGCGTTCACGTTCGAGGTCCCATGCTCCAAAGAACGCATGTTGTTCCGGATTTTCTAACCCAAGCGGCGCGCGCACTCTTCGCGTTGGCGTTGCTTTGCGTGTCGTCCTTCGGCACCGCGTCCGCTGCCGACCTGAACGGTTACCTGTCGAAGATTGCCCCTGCCGACTTCTTCCCGGGCGCCGACCGTTTCGGTCCCCCGCAGGGCGAGCCGCCTATCATACCGGCCTATCGCGGCGATCAATTGCAGGGCTTCGTGTACCTGAATTCCGATTTCGCCAATGCGGTCGGCTATTCCGGAAAACCGATCCAGATGCTCGTTGGCATCGATCCGAAAGGTGTGCTGACCGGCCTCAAGCTGGTCGAGCACAAGGAGCCCATCGTGCTGGTGGGCATCCCCGAAAAGCGCATTCTGGAGGCCGTCAACAAGCTGATCGGCGCCGACCTGGGGAGCGTCGCCCGCGGGGCTGCGCCGGCGCCCCAAGTCGACATCGTCAGCGGCGCAACCGTAACCGTTCTGGTGATCGGCGACAGCATCGTTCGATCCGCCACCAAGCTGATCCGGAGCGGCCGCCTCGGCGCTCAGGGCAGCCCGGTTGCGGCGGCCGGGCCGCGAGCTACGAAGGCCATCGACGCGGCCAAGAGCGAAGTCCGCGATTGGCAGACCCTGGTCGGCGACGGCTCGGTCCGGCGGCTAACCCTCTCCGTCGCCGATATCAACCAGGCCTTCGAGAAATCGGGCAATGCGGTCGCCGCAGCGCGCCCGGAGGAAGGCGCTCCGGACGACAGCTTCATCGATCTCTATGTCGCGGACGTCGCGGTGCCGACCATCGGCCGCAGCCTGCTGGGCGACGAGAGCTACGGTCGGCTGGCCGGCAGGTTGAAGCCAGGCCAGCAGGCGCTCGTCGTCGCCGGTGCCGGCCGTTATTCCTTCAAAGGGGCCGCCTACGTTCGGGGTGGAATCTTCGACCGGATCGAGCTGATCCAGGAAACCAACAGCATCCGTTTCCGCGATCGGGACCATACCCGACTGGGTAGCCTGGCGGCCGACGGCGCGCCGGATTTTCCCGAAATTGCGCTGTTCATCGTGCCGGCCGACTTCGCGTTCGATCCGACCGAGCCGTGGGCGCTGCAGCTCCTGGTGCAGCGCGTCGTCGGCGCACGGGACAAGGCCTGGGTCACCTTCGATCTTGGATACACACTTCCCGAAATCTATCTCAAGCGCGAAGCGCCGGTTCGGCCGGCCGCAGCGGCAGCGGCGCCGACCGCAAAGTCGTCGCCGGCCGCCGCCCCCGAAGCCCGCGTGCCGACGACCGACGAGGATCCGTTGTGGATGCGGATATGGCGCGCGGACGCCCTCAAGATCGGCACAGCGATGCTGGCGCTCGGCGCGCTGACGCTGATCTTCTTCTTCCAGAATTTTCTGGTCCGTCGTCCGGCGGTGTACACGTGGGTCCGCCGCTTCTATCTGCTGTTCATTCTCGTCTGGCTGGGATGGTATGCGAACGCTCAGCTTTCAGTGGTCAACGTCCTGACCTTCACGAACTCCCTGCTGACCGGGTTCAGTTGGGAGTATTTCCTCTCCGCGCCGCTGATTTTCCTTCTCTGGGCCTCCATCGCGGCGGGACTTCTCTTCTGGGGGCGCGGACCGTTCTGCGGTTGGCTCTGCCCGTTCGGCGCCCTGCAGGAATTGCTCAACAACGCTGCCAAGGCGCTCAAGGTCCCGCAGTACCGCGTTCCCTGGGGCCTTCACGAACGGCTGTGGCCGATCAAGTACATCATCTTCCTCGGCCTGTTCGGCATGTCGCTCTACTCGACGGCGTTTGCCGAGCAACTTGCCGAGGTCGAACCTTTCAAGACTTCGATCGTTCTGAAGTTCGCGCGGGAATGGCCGTTCGTCGTCTACGCCCTGACCCTCCTCGCGGCGGGGTTGTTCGTCGAGCGCTTCTTCTGCCGCTACATGTGCCCGCTCGGCGCGGCGCTGGCGATTCCCGGCCGCATCCGGATGTTCGAATGGCTGCGACGCTGGCCGGAATGCGGCTCGCCCTGCCAGCGCTGCGCCAATGAATGCCCCGTGCAAGCGATCCATCCGGAAGGTCACATCAACGTCAACGAGTGCATCTACTGCATGCACTGCCAGGAACTCTATTTCGATGACCACCGCTGCCCGCACATGATCCAGGTGCGGCTGAAGCGCGAGAAGCGGATGGCCATGTCGTCGCCTTCGATGCGATCAGGCGGCAAAGGACCGAACACAATCATCACAGCCGGGGGAAAACCCGTCGGCGCGTCGCCAGTCGACGCCATCACGCCATCTGCAACCTGAACCGAAAGCCGAGGAGGCAATCATGAGCGACAGCGACAACATCAAGGGCGTCAGCCGGCGAACGCTGCTGGGGACCACGGCGGCCGCTGCGGGCGTGGGACTTGCCGGCGGGGCGGTGGTGACGAAGGACGGCGCGGGCTTCGTCTCGACCGCCGACGCGCAGACCAAATCTGCCGCACCCAAGGCACCGCCGGCACGTCCGGCCGTGCAGAAGACCGAAGTCGCGCCGGGCGAGCTCGACGAATATTACGTCTTCTTTTCGAGTGGCCAATCCGGCGAGATGCGGATCATCGGGCTCCCCTCGATGCGCGAACTGATGCGCGTTCCGGTCTTCAACCGCTGCAGCGCGACCGGCTGGGGCCAGACCAACGAAAGCCTGAAGGTTTTGACAGAAGGGATGCAGCCGGCAACCCGCGAATTCCTCAAGAACCGTGGCGGCACGTTCATGAACGGCGACCTCCACCATCCGCACGTCTCCTTCACGGATGGCACCTACGACGGCCGCTACGCCTTCATGAACGACAAGGCCAACAGCCGCGTGGCGCGGGTGCGGCTCGACGTCATGAAGTGCGACAAGATTATCGAACTGCCGAATCAGCACACCGTCCACGGCCTTCGGCTACAGAAGTATCCACGAACCGGATATGTGTTCTGCAACGGGGAAGACGGCGTTCCGCTGCCGAACGACGGCAAGGTTCTCGACAACCCGAAGGAATATCACTCCATCTTCACGGCGCTCGACGGCGATACCATGAAAGTGGCCTGGCAGGTGATGGTTAGCGGCAATCTCGACAACGTCGATTCCGACTACCAAGGCAAATACTGCTTCTCGACCTGTTACAACGCCGAAGAAGGCGTCACTCTGGCCGAGATGACCGCCAACGAGCAGGACTGGGTCGTCATCTTCAACCTCAAGCGGATCGAGGAGGCAGTGAAGAAGGGTGATTTCAAGGAAATGAACGGCGTGCCCGTGATCGACGGTCGCAAGGGCTCGCCCTACACGCGCTACGTTCCGGTGTCGAACAATCCGCATGGCATGAATACCGCGCCCGACGGCATCCACATCGTCGCGGCAGGCAAGCTGTCGCCGACGGTGACGGTGATGGACGTTCGGCTGTTCGACCAACTGTTCGACGACAAGATCAAACCGCGCGACGTCGTGGTCGCCGAGCCCGAACTCGGCCTCGGGCCGCTGCATACGGCCTACGACGGCAAGGGCAACGCCTACACGACGTTGTTCCTCGACAGCCAGGTCGTCAAATGGAACATCGATCTCGCCAAACGAGCCTTTAAGGGCGAGAAGGTCGATCCCATCATCCAGAAGCTCGACGTCCACTATCAGCCTGGCCACAATCACTCCTCGATGGGTCAGACCAAGGAGGCCGACGGAAAATGGCTGATCTCGCTGAACAAGTTTTCGAAGGACCGCTTTCTCAACGTCGGCCCGCTGAAGCCGGAGAACGATCAGTTGATCGACATCTCGGGCGACCAGATGAAACTGGTCCATGACGGTCCTAGCTTCGCCGAGCCGCATGACGCCACCATCGTGCACCGTTCCAAGATCAACCCGATCTCGATCTGGGACCGCGCCGATCCGATGTTTGCCGATGCGGTCAAGCAAGCCAAGGCCGACGGGATCAACCTGGAGGCGGATTCCAAGATCATCCGCGACGGCAACAAGGTGCGGGTCTATATGACCTCGACCGCTCCGGCGTTCGGGCTCGAGCAGTTCCAGGTCAAGCAGGGCGATCAGGTCACCGTCTACATCACCAACATCGATGCGGTCGAAGACCTGACGCACGGCTTCTGCATCGTGAACTACGGTATCCAGATGGAGGTCGCGCCGATGGCGACCGCGTCGGTGTCGTTCAGCGCCGACAAGGCGGGCGTCTACTGGTACTACTGCTCCTGGTTCTGCCACGCCATGCACATGGAGATGAAGGGCCGCATGTTCGTCGAGCCGAAATCGGTCTGATCGGGAGCGACACCGTGCGTCTTCCGTCACGCATGCTTCCGGCGGCGCTCGTCGCCGCCGGATTGTCCGGCTTCGCCAGCGCGGAGACGCTGACTGCTGTGCCGGGGCAACCGCTGCAGGCGTTGCTGGATCGTGCCCGCGACGGTGACGTCGTCGAACTCGCTCCAGGGGACTACAACGGCTCGATCCGCATCGATCGCCCTCTTGCCCTGACCGGACGTCCCGGCGCCGTGCTGGACGGCGGGGGCTCCGGCAACGTCGTCACGGTGACCGCGCCCGATGTAACGGTCCGCGGCGTGACCATCCGGGGGTCGGGGCGCGACCTGCAGGCGATGAATTCCGGGGTCTTTCTCCAGAAGACCGCCGAACGCGCGACCATCGAGAACAACCGCCTGGTGGGAAACCTGTTCGGCGTCTACGTGCACGGAGCGACCGGATCGCGGGTGGCCAACAACTTGATCGAAGGGCTTCGCGGCCATCGCCTCAGCGAGGCCGGCAACGGCGTCTCGCTCTGGAACGCTCCCGAAGTCACCATTGCGGACAACACCTTCCGCTATGGCCGCGACGGTATCTTTACCATTTCCAGCCGCAAGGACCGCTTCGTCGGCAACCGCTTCGAACAGGTTCGCTTCGCGGTCCACTACATGTACACCAACGACAGCGAAGTCAGCGGCAACGTCTCGATCGGAAATCATGTCGGCTACGCCATCATGTACTCGAACCGGCTGATCATCCGCGACAACATCTCCGATCGCGATCGCGATCACGGCCTCCTGTTCAACTACGCCAACTACGCCGAGATCGACGGAAACAGGGTGACGGGCGGACTATTGGATACGGTGTCCGTCGGGAGCGAAGAGGGGCCGGACGACGAGCGAGGCATGATCCCGGACACGAAGCGCGAGCAGAGCTTGCGAAGCGGCCCGGAGAAGTGCGTGTTCATCTACAACACGAACCACAACCGGTTCCGGAACAACTGGTTCGAACGCTGCGCCATCGGCGTTCATTTCACGGCCGGATCCGAAGGCAACGAGATCACCGGAAACGCCTTCGTCGGCAATCGGAACCAGGTCAAATATGTCGGTACGCGCAACCTCGACTGGTCCAAGGGCGGCCGCGGCAATTATTGGAGCGACAATCCCGCCTTCGATCTCGACGGTGACGGCATCGCCGACACCGCCTACCGACCCAACGATCTCGTCGATCGGGTGCTGTGGACGGCGCCCTCCGCCAAGGTGCTGATCAACAGCCCTGCGGTGCAAGTGCTGCGGTGGGCCCAGGCTCAGTTTCCGGCGCTCTACCCGGGCGGCGTCATCGACAGCCACCCCTTGATCGCTCCACCGCCGCGGCCGTCGGGCAAGGAGGGCGGAAGATGAGCGCTACCGTTTCCGTGACTGGTGTCGTGAAGAACTACCGCACGGTGCGCGCACTGCGCGACGTCTCGTTCGATCTCGCCCCGGGACGGCTCAGCGCGCTGGTCGGCCACAACGGCGCCGGCAAGACCACACTGATCAAGCTGATGCTGGGATTGATCCGTCCGGATCAGGGATCCATCCGCGTCCTCGACGAGGATCCGGCCGCCGGTGAATTTTCGGCACGACGGCAGCTTGGATATCTTCCGGAAAACGTTGCCTTCAACGCAGCACTCACCGGGCGAGAAACGCTGACATTTTACGCGCGGCTGAAGCACGTCAAACCGTCGAAAGCGTGGGCCTTTCTCGATCGCGTCGGACTGACCGATGCGGCCGACCGCCGGGTCGGGACCTATTCGAAGGGCATGCGCCAGCGCCTCGGATTGGCGCAGGCGCTGCTCGGCCGGCCCCGGGTGCTCCTGCTCGACGAGCCGACGACGGGACTGGATCCCGCGCTACGGCAGACCTTCTATGAGATCCTGAACGAACTCCGCGACGACGGCGCCACTGTGCTGATCTCGTCCCACGCGCTGAACGAACTCGAGGATCGCGCCGAGCATGTCCTCATCATGAACCGCGGGCTCCTCGCCGCGCAGGGCACCCTGTCGGAACTGCGCTCGATCTCGCAACTCCCGATCCGGGTTTCGGTCGACTTTGCGCCGGGCGCCGGCGTTCCCGCAGCGTGGATGAACGGCGCAAGTGTCGCGACCCCGCGCGGACGCATGCTGCTGGTGCCCGACGAGGCGCGCAAAATGGACGTGCTGCGCGCTGCGGCCAGAGATCCCGGCGTCATCAACATCGAGATCGCGGCGCCGACCCTCGATGAGCTCTATGCGCATTTCCTAAATTCGCAGGAGAGTGCTGCGTGAGAACGATCGTCATCATAGCCGCCAAGGAGATCCAGGAAGGGTTACGGAACCGCTGGGTCCTGGCAACCACGCTCCTTTTGGCCGCGCTGGCCTTGTCGCTGACGTTCCTGGGAAGCGCACCCACCGGCAATGTCGGCGCGGGGGCGCTCGACGTCGTCGTCGTCAGCCTGTCGAGCCTGACGATCTTCCTGCTTCCGCTGATCGCCCTCTTGATCTCGCACGACGCCGTGGTCGGCGAGATGGAACGCGGCACCATGACGCTGCTCCTGAGTTATCCGGTGGGCCGAGGCCAGGTGATCCTCGGCAAATTCTGCGGCCACGTCCTGATCCTCGCCTTCGCGACAGTGATCGGCTACGGCGCCGCGGCCGCTGCCCTCGCGACGACCGGCGCCTCGGTGCTCGCCGCGAGCTGGTATGCCTTCGCCTCGATGCTCGGAACCTCGGTCATGCTCGGGGCGGTCTTTGTCGCGGTCGGTTATCTGATCAGCAGCCTGGTCCGGGACCGCGGCACCGCCGCCGGCATCTCGGTGGGAGTCTGGCTGCTGATGGTGCTGGTATTCGACATGGCACTGCTCGGCGTGCTGGTCGTCGATCAGGGGAACATCGTCTCCGCACCCGTTCTCGAAGCGCTGCTGTTCCTCAATCCGACGGACCTGTACCGGATGACGAACCTGACCGGCTTTAACGTCAGCCAGTTTTCCGGGATGGCAGGGCTCGCCGGCACCGCGACGACCAGCGTCGGCGCGCTGTTGACGGGACTGACCGCCTGGGTCGTCGCGCCGCTCGGGCTTGCGGCCGCCTTCTTCGCTCGGAGGGAGCTATGATCCTGCGGATTCTGTGCATGATCGTCGCGCTGGTCCTCGCCGGCTGCAATCGGGACGGAAGCGATGCCGTCATGCCGCCGCCCGCGGCGCTCAACAGCGATGCAATGGGGGTCTTCTGCGGCATGAACGTGCTCGAACACCCTGGCCCCAAAGGGCAGATCATCACGGCGAGCCGCATCGACCCGTACTGGTTCACCTCGGTGCGCGACACCGTGGCCTTCACTCTGATGCCGGATCAGCCCCGTGACATCCGCGCGATCTACGTGTCCGACATGGCGCGCGCGCCCAGTTGGGAGGAGCCGGGAGCGACCAACTGGATCGACGCCAAAAAGGCGTTCTTCGTCATCGAGAGCCGCAAGCAGGGCGGAATGGGGGCCGCCGAGGCTGTGCCTTTCGGCAATCGTGCCGCGGCGGACGCCTTCACCGCCGCCAATGGCGGCAAGGTCGTCACGTTTGCGGACGTTCCGAGCGGCTACGTGCTCGGCAGCGACAGCGCCGCCGTCGATCAAACCGGGCATGAACGCCCCAGCGCCCGGACCAACTGACGAGGCTTCCGATGGCACCAGCAAATCTCACGCGCCGGCGCATGATCACCATCGCAGCCGCGACCGCAGGCTCGGCGTTTCTTTCCGGCGGAGGACACGCGTCCTCGACCGGGGCAGTGCGTTGGCGCGGATCGGCGCTCGGCGCGCAGGTGTCGATCGATATCTTCCATCCCGATCGGGAGGAGGCGGAAAGGATCATTCAGGATTGCCTGACTGAGGTAAGACGACTCGAAGGGCAGTTCAGCCTGTACCGGGCGGATTCCGCCATTTGTGCCCTCAACCGGAGTGGCATCCTTGTCGCACCGGAGCCCGACATGGTCGCGCTGCTCAAGGCCTCGCTGCAATTCTCCGACCTTACCGGCGGCACCTTCGATCCCACCGTCCAGCCGCTCTGGCAGCTCTATGCCGCACACTTTTCGTCGGAGAATCCGGATCCCGGCGGTCCGCCGGCCGGGAAGCTGGCGGAGGCGCTCGCGAAGGTGGGCAGCAGCGGCCTGCGCGTAAGCGAAAAGCTTGTGGCGCTCCTCAGACATGGCGCTGCGATCACCCTGAACGGCATCGCCCAAGGATACGCCACCGACCGTGTCGTGGATGTCTTGCGCGCCCGCGGGTTGTCGACGACCCTCGTCAACATGGGAGAGATACGCGCGCTCGGAGCGCGCGCGGACGGGACGCCGTGGCGCGTCGGCCTTTCCGATCCGGACCGAGCCGGCGCGCTCACGGAAACCATCGACCTCATTGATCGGGCGGTCGCGACCACCGCGGGCGCGGGCTTCCGCTTCGATCCGGCGGGCCGGTTCACGCATCTATTCGATCCCCGGACGGGACGGAGCCCTGCGCTCTATCGGACCGTCAGCGTCATCGCGCCGACCGCCACCGAGGCGGATGCGCTCTCGACCGCCTTCAGCCTGATGCCTGCGTCGCAGATTGGCGACATCGCGGCCACGCGGCCAGACGTGCAGGTCCGGCTGATCACCAATGATGGAAATTTGCGCCTTTACGGCGCCTGAGAGGACGAGTCGCCATAAGATCTGGCGGAGAGAGTGTCAGTCAATCCCCTTTGAGAGATAAAGCAGTGTCCGGAGCTTCATCCCATGTGGCATGACCAGCAGCCGTGACGCCAGTGCCTCGGGGAGAACAAGAGATCGAGGTTCGCGTCAGGGGCCACGCCGTTAAGCTTGCCATTTCGGGAGCTGGGCAATCGCGGCATGCCCTCTTTAGGCTGCAGGCCGTTCCCCAAGGAAACCGTCGACAGCAGCGAAGACCTGCCAGCGATTCTTCTCCATGAATACCGAGTGCGTGCCCTCGCCGATCTCGATCCAGCGGCGATATGGCGCCGCCGAGAGCTTGCTGAACACCGTTTGCGCCATATCCATTGGGCAGTCGCGATCCAGGTCGGCATGGACGATCAGGACCGGCACCGTGAGCGAGGAAGGATCATAAAGCGGCTTGCCAGATGCCCAATATTCTCGGCTGTCCTGAACCGTTCCGTTCGGCGCCCGCAGCTTGTCCGGCCCGAGTCCTGTTTTAGCAAAAGTTGTCTCCGCCCACGCATCGAACCAGGCTGGCGGCAATATCGCGTCCTTCTTGTCATCGGGAACGCCGTTGAGCCAACGGCTCTTGGCCGCCGAGCGCTCGACGATGCGATAGGCGCCGAGGGCGCCGCCGGAATCAGCCGCGCTCGGGGTCGTCCGGAGCCACTGCGGCGCGATCAGAACAAGCTTGTTGACGTGCGCCAGGTTCTCCGAGGCGTAGCGTGACATCAGCGTCGTCCCCCACGACCACCCGATCAGGTTGATCTTGTCGACCCCTCGCCGCGACCGGATAAGCGTAGCAGCACTGCCGACGTCACGCACAGCGACGGGTGTGCGCACGATTGGCTGATTGTTGGACGCCGGTTCTTCCATTTCAGGCGGACGGGTCGACCCACCATAGCCGCGGACATCGACGAGATAGACGTCATAGCCCTCCTGGGCCAGATGATCCATCCAGGACAAGCCGTCCAGGCGAAGGTCGAACGAAGTCGACGCCGGATAGGTCGATCCCGCGACGAACAAGACCGTCTTGTCGGCAGAGAACCGGACCAAGTCGGACCGTCGCTTGTTGCGAACGAAGAGTTCGATCCCTGCGGTGTCGCTCGGGATCATCATCTCTTCGCTGATGATGGCGTCGGTAATCGATTTATGCATCTCGGTGTCCCCTCAGGTTACACGAACCGCCAGTCGAACCTGTCGCCGCTACGTGTGACGTGTCCGGCTGACGTGTTGGCGAAATGAGCCGTGAAAACGGTCGAGCGATCTTCCGCAGCCCGTTCGAGAAGCCAGCGGCGCGATGCGCGTGCGCGCTCCGCGTCCTCACAAAACGCGCTGTTCCAGTCCGGACGATAGATCTGAAGCGGCTGATGCATGATGTCGCCGCTGAAGAGCGCCTTCTGTCCCTGGTCAGAAAGCTGGATAGCGACGTGACCAGGGCTGTGCCCCGGGGTCGGATGGAACGTAAGACCGTCCCCGATCGCAGCCTCGCCATCGACGATCTCGGCCTGTCCGCTCTGGATAACAGGAAGAACGCTGTCCTCGAATACGCCGGCGCTGAAGCCTTCCTTGCCAGCCGGGCCGGACCAATGATCGTACTCGGCCTTGGAGAAGACGTACTTGGCATTCGGGAATGTCGGCACCCAGCGGCCGTTGAGGAGCCGCGTGTTCCAGCCGCAATGATCCGCGTGCAGGTGGGTACAGCAGACATAGTCGACCTGTTCAGGTGAGACGCCGGCTTCCGCCAGCCGGGCGAGGAAAGGCAGATTCAACTGATGAAAGCGCGGCAGCATCGGACGGTTCTTGTCGTTGCCTGCGCAGCTGTCGATCAGGATCGTATGGTGCTGCGTCTTCAGAACCCAGGTGTGGATGCTCGCGATGAAGCGCCCCCCCGCCTCGTCGAAGCAATCCGGGATCATCAGCGCTCGGTGCTTCGCCAGAACCGACTGATCCCAATCCGGGAAGAGGAAGTCCGGGGTGAAACCCGGACCTCGGATCTCGACAACCTGACGAATGGCAACGTTGCCGATCGCGTGCATTGCGGTCATGTGAACCAGACTTTCTTGCTTGTGCAGATTGAAGCGTGACCGCTAGGCCGTGGCAGTCGCGACTGACTCGACCTTGGCCGCTGCCGGCGCCGATTGCAGCCAGAACAAGCCGAGAAAGAACGAGATCGCCGAAATGACCATCACGTAGTACAGACCGGCGTATATATCGCCGCTGGAGATCTGGAGTGCCGCGGCGATCGCCGGCAAGAGGCCGCCGAAATAGCCGTTGCCCACGTGATAGCTGAACGAGACCGACGTGTAACGCACCTGGGGCGGAAACAGATCGGTCATCGCCGATGCCAGCGGACCGAAGATCATGCCGGCAACCGTGCTCAGCGCCGCCAACACGAGTATGATCATTCCGAAATTCATCGCACTTGGATCGGCACGGCTCGGATATCCGGCCTCCTCAAGCGCATGCTTCAACTTGGCGGTGAACGCCGCGACATCCGGAGCCTGCCCTGCGGCGCCAACCGGGATTGGCTTGCTGCCAACGAAAACCGTCGCGACCGCCCCTTTTGCTTCGGACCTAGTCAAATAGGGAGCGCCGAACCGGATCAAGGCGTTCTTGGCCATATCGCACCCTGTGGTGAACTTCGCCGTTCCGATCGGGTTGAATTGGAAGGAGCACTCCGATGAATCCACCGCGACGGTTACGGGTACGGCCGCCTGCGCGGCATGGAGCGCAGGGTTGGCATAGAAGATGAGTGCCTTGTAGAGCGGGAGGTAGGTGAACGTGCCAATGACGCAGGCAGCCAGGATGAATATCTTGGTGCCGTAGCGGTCGCTCAACCAGCCGAAGAAGATCATCACCGGCAGCGTCAACATCAGTGCCGCACCGACCAGGAGACTAGCGATCTGCGGATCGACCTTGGCCGTGCCCGTGAGAAACACCAGAGAATAGATCTGAGCACCGACCAGCAGCACGCTCTGGGGGACGACCATCGCAAACATCGCAATCAGCACGCGCTTCAGGTTCGGCAACGCCCGGAGCGTGTCGTAGATCGGAGACTTCGAGAGCGTCCCCTCATTCTTCATTTTGAGGAAGAGCGGCGATTCCTGCAGCTTCAACCGAATCCAGACCGAGATCGCGAGCGGCAACACCGAACTGATGAACAGGATGCGCCAGCCCCAGTCATTGAATGCCTCGGGCGTCATGCTGGCGCGCATGAGATACACGGATAGCATCGAGAGAGCGAAGCCGATCGGTGCGGAGGTTTGCAGCCAGGACGTTAACCAGCCGCGGCGGCCTTGCGGTGCATGCTCTGCGATGTAGGTCGCAGCACCGCCATACTCGCCGCCAAGAGCCAATCCCTGGATCATTCGCAGCAAGATCAAGATCGAAGGCGCCCACAGGCCGATCGACGCATAGCTCGGCACCAGACCGACGGCGACCGTTGAAGATCCCATCATCAGGATCGTGGTGAGAAAGGTTTGCTTGCGTCCGATCATGTCGCCGATGCGACCGAACACTAGCGCCCCAAACGGCCGAACGAGATAGCCCGTGCCGAAGGTGAGAAGCGCGAAGACATTGGCCCAAACGGGATTGTCGGGCGAGAAGAAATTAACCGAGATGGCCGAAGCCACCGAGATATACATGAAGAAATCGTACCACTCGATGACCGTACCGACGGTCGCTGCGATCATGACCCTTCGCTGCAACTCGATGGTGGGCTCCGCCGCAGCAGGACCGGCGTTTGGCAGCTTCCTCATCTGTCCCCCAACTATCTTGTCCGCTTTCGCGGCCCATATGATCCGGCTTGCGTTGATGTCCTCCGTCATGGGATATTTGAAATCGATAGATGAGATATGTGGTATAAACCGGATGAATATCAGGGCTCATGACATGCCTCTGCTCGCATCGCTCAAGGTGATGCTCGATGAGAGGAACATCACCCGTGCGGCAGCGCGGCTTGGCATTAGCCAACCGGCACTTTCCGCCCAACTGGCCAGGCTTCGCGATATCTTCAAGGATCAGTTGCTGACACCTGCCGCCTCGGGAAAAGGCATGGTCCTCACCCCTCGGGGAAACGAGCTCAAGGAACCTCTGCGACTGGCACTGCAGAATCTGCAGGATGTTATCGGTGCACCAGCTGGCTTCGACCCGAAGAAATCGGATCGAACTTTCACAATCGGCGCGAACGACAACGCGACCGCTATTGTTGGATCGCGGCTGGTCGCGTTCTCGCGACGGGATGGCTTATCGGGAATCCGGTTCGCCTTCCGCTCGATCGATTTGATGAAATTGGCTGGCCAGCTCGAGGCGGGAGATCTCGACGTTGCGCTGGTTTCGAAAGATGCGGTCCCAAGCGGAATGCCGTCCCAGCCGCTGCTCGATGAACGGTTCATGATGGCCCAGCGTAAGGATCATCCGCGCGGATTGCGGCGGCCCACGATGAGAGAGTATTCGCGCCTGGAGCATATTATCGTTTCGGGAGAAGGCGGCGGCTTTCGCGGCTTCATCGACGATGTCCTGGCGAGGGACGGGCTGACGCGTTGCGTCGCCGTGTCAGTTCAGCACTACAGTGTCGTGCCGCTCTTGCTACAGTCGACCGACCTCGTTTGCACTCTTCCGCAGCGTTTCCTCAACCGCTACCGTGATGTCCTGCAATCCCTGCCGCTGCCGTTCGATACGAGGCCCTTTACGCTGCACGCCACTTGGCACGCCCGATTCGATAACGATCGCGGTCATCAATGGCTTCGGCAGCAACTCAAGGACTGCGCCACCGGCTAGCAACGCGAGCTGAAGTGAAAACCACTTGCTCATTATTTCATCGACATTTCAGCCAACTCCGGGCCGCCTATGCGTCGCGGTCTGGCCGTAACCGACGAGTTGGAAGAGAGGCCCTCATCCTTGTCGATGGCGACGATGATATTGAACTCCGTCAGGCCAGCCATTTCGTACAGTCGGCCAAGCTAACGAATTCAAACGAGCCAAATCGTGGTTTGGCGTAGAAAATGGCGGAGAGAGTGGGATTCGAACCCACGGTACGGTTTCCCGCACACACGCTTTCCAAGCGTGCGCCTTAAGCCACTCGGCCATCTCTCCGGAGCGCCCTCTCTTGAAGGGGCGCCGGCGATTTTGCAAGAGACCGCGAGAAAATCGGGTGAATTTTCCGTAAGATGTTGTATTTAAACGACAATATCTGGCGCCGGCGGCTGTTTTGGAACCGCCTGATGGCTGAACCCAGGACGGGTTTGGCGCGACGATTCATTTGAGAATGCCAAACACGACCGGGGGCGCCATGACCATCCGCAAGACCATCGCCGCACTGGGCCTGATTTCGGCCCTTGGCTCCGCCTTTGCCGGGCCGGCCCTGGCTCAGGTCTGCGCCCGCCAAGGGGTTGACGTCAGCTGCGACGACGGGCGGCGCGGGGTGCTTTCGGGCGATGCCATTATCTGGCCGGACGGGACGCGCTCGAGTTCGTCGCCGCATCCGAGCGTGATCATCGGCAACAAGAGCTCGGTGCATGTCGGGCCCGGCGTGTTCGTCGGCCAGGGCAAGGGCATGGTGCCGCTGGACGATCCCAACGCGCCGAACAAGCGGCAATGCGCGATTCTGGATGGCGTGTCGTATTGCTATTGACGATCTCTTCCTTCCCCCCTCGTGGGAGGGGGGAAGATCAGAGCGAGCTTCACGGAAGCTAAATCAACCGCACGCCCGAGATCGCCGACTTCAACCAGCGCAGCGCTTGCGGGGGCTGGGCTGCGAGCGGGGCGACGGCGGCCTTCTCGATCCGGCACTTTTCGAGCTCGGCGACGAAATCGGCGGACCATTGCTGGATGGTATGGCCGCGCAGCTTCTTCATCATCGCGTCCCAGCGCATCTTGCGCTCGGTGAGCGGCATCGCGGCGGCGATCGCGATCGCGCGTGCCATGGCGTCGATGTCGTGCGGATTGACCAGCAGCGCCGTGTCGAGCTCATTCGCCGCGCCGGCGAATTTCGACAGCACCAGCACGCCGGGGTCGGCCGGGTTCTGCGCGGCGACATACTCCTTTGCGACGAGGTTCATGCCGTCATGCAGCGGCGTCACCACACCGATCTGCGCGGTGCGATAGAGCCCCGCGAGCACGGCCTGGCTGAAGCCCTTGTTGAGATAGCGGATCGGCGTCCAGTCCACCTCGCCGTGGCGGCCGTTGACGTCGGTGACGAGACGCGCGACCTCGTTCTGAAGATTGCCATAGGCCTCGATGGCACCGCGCGAAGGATTGGCGATCTGGAGCAGCGAGATGCTGCGCAAGAATTGCGGCTGCTCGGTCCAGAGCCGGTCGAACGCGCTGATGCGGTTGACGAGGCCCTTGGAATAGTCGAGCCGGTCGACACCGATCGCCAGACGCTCGCCGTTGAGGCTGCGGCGCAGCCGCGACACATCCGGATGCGAGGCGGACTTGGCGGCATACTGCGCGAACTTCTCCGCATCGATGCCGATGGGGAAGACTTCACAGCGGGTGCGGCCGTGCTGCGACAGCACAACACCATCATCGATGACGAGACCGAGCTCGCCGGCGACATAACCAAGGAAATTCTGGCGATCCTCCTCGGTCTGGAAGCCAATGAGATCGTAGGCGAGCATCGCCGTGATCAGTTCGCGATGATTGGGCACGCCCTGCGTCACCGCGGCCACCGGCCACGGCGTGTGCAGGAAGAAGCCGATCGGATCGTCGACGCCGAGATCGCGCAGCTCCGCACCGAGTGCGAGGAAATGATAGTCCTGCACCCAGAATGCGGTCCGGGGCTTGCGGAAGCGCATCAAGGCGCGCGCCATGAAGGCGTTGACCTCGCGATAGCTGACATAGTCTTCGCGCGAAACGCGGATCAGATCGCTGCGCGAATGCAGCGCCGGCCACAACGCCGAATTGGCAAAACCTTCGTAATAGCCGCCGTAATGCGCCGCCGGCAGATCCAGCGTCGCAATCGCGCCCGAACCCAGCGCCTCGATCTCGGCAAACGGCTCCTTCTGATGGCCGTCACGCACGCGGCCGGAAGACCCCACCCAGATGGCACCCGAATGTTCCACAACGGGAAGCAATGCCGCAGCCAAGCCGCCCGTCATGGGCTCGTTGGGTTTGCCGCGCGCAACACGATTCGAAACGACGACTAAGTTCACAGGTCGTCCCCTCCTGTTCATTCCACCCCGTTTAACTGGCGTTCATCAATATGGTTCCTGTCATCATTTCCACGAAATGAAACCAAAGTCAGGCGCGCACGTTGGAACTGGTTTCGCTTGCGGAACCTACTGCAAAGACAGTCATTTTGGTACTATTGCACGGCATGCATCGCTGTACGCTAGGGCGCTGCGCCGACGGCCTTTATGTCTGCAGCGTGGCGCTGCCTTTGTTTCACCTCGGATCGAGCAGGCGCGCGAGGAACGCGCGCACATCGCTCGGCGCATCGAAGTGACCATTCACACCCATGGCACGGCGGCCCACCGAAAAAGCGAGCCCGTTCATGTCAGGCATGATCGCGAACACAGTCTCGTCGGTGACGTCGTCGCCGATGAACAGTGGACGCCGTCCCCTGAACGGTTCGTGCTTCATCAACTCGTGCACGCCGGTCGCCTTGGTGAAGCCGGAATGCTTGATCTCGCAGACGAACTTTCCGGGCAGCACCTCGATCGGCGCATTGGGCAGATCGGCGCGGATCAGCGAGACAGCCTCGAAGATCGCCTTCTCCGCATGCGGTGCGAGGCGATAGTGCAGCGCGAGCGAATAGCCCTTGTCCTCGAGCAGAATGCCCGGACTGAGCTTTGCGATCGCAGCGAGCCGCCGCTTCAACTCCTTGTCCAGCGGCGGCGCGTGCACATCATCCGCTTCATTGTCCACCGACAGCCGCATCTCCGCACCGTGGCCGGCGACGGCGCGATAGACGTCGGGCGCGAAGATCAGGTCGATGTCGTTGAGCGAGCGGCCGCTGACCAGCGCCAGCGCCCCGGAGGTGCGTTCCACCAACCGCTTGAGCGTCTCCGACAGGCCCGGCGGCACCCACACTTCGCGCGGCGTCGGCATCAGGTCGAGCAGCGTGCCGTCGATGTCGAGCAGGATCGCGGTCTCGTCGAGATGCGGCACGAGCGCATGCGGCACCGGCACCGTTTCCGGCACATCGTCGTCAACGGGCATGCTGCGCTTCTGGTCCACTGCCATTTCCGCAAGTTCCGATTTCATAGTCTACTCCATAAAGGCCAGCGGCCGCGCTATTTGTTCGAGCGATTTGCGTTCCGCGGAGACGGCGTAGCGCCACGCCACGATCGCGGCCGCGATCATGAGGAATGCCCCCAGCAAATAGCCGGCGAACACGCTTGTGCGTGATCCCGTGTCGATCAGCGCGCCGAACAGCGCCGGGCCGATGACGCCGCCAATACCGGTGCCGACCGCGTAAAACACCGCGATCGCCAGCGCGCGGACTTCCAAAGGAAACGTCTCGCTGACCGTGAGATAGGCCGCGCTCGCGGCGGGCGAGGCAAAGAAGAAGATCACCATCCAGGCGATGGTCTGTCCTTGCGCACTGAGCGCCCCGATCGAGAACAGATAGCCCGACAGCGCCAGCAGCAGGCCCGACGCGCCATAGGTGAACATGATCATCGCGCGCCGTCCGAGCGTGTCGAACAGGCGGCCGAGCAGCAGCGGGCCGAGGAAATTGCCGGCGGCGAAGGGAAGCAGATACCATCCGACATGATCGGCGCTGATGCCGTAGAAATCGGTCAGCACCAGCGCGAAGGTGAAGAAGATGGCGTTGTAGAAGAAAGCCTGCGCGCCCATCAGGACGAGGCCGACCAGCGCGCGCTGGCGATAGACCGTGAACAGCGTGTGCATGACCTCGCGAATCGGCGTGTGATCGCGCATCTTCAGCCGGATCCTGGTGAAGCGTCGGTCGCTCGCATCCTGGTCGTGTCCGATCACCGAACGCTCGATCTCGTCGACGATGGCGTGGGCCTGATCGGGCCGCCCGTGGATCATCAGCCAGCGCGGACTTTCCGGGATCCACATCCGCATCAACAGCACGACGAGGCCGATGCTCGCGCCGATGAGATAAGCGAGGCGCCAGCCGAGATCGGGGCCGATCAAGGCGGGATCCAGCAGAACGATGGCCGCCACCGCGCCCATGGCCGCGCCGATCCAGAAGCTGCCGTTGATGACGAGATCGGTCCAGCCGCGATAGCGCGCCGGCACCAGCTCCTGGATGGTCGAATTGATCGCGGTATATTCGCCGCCGATGCCGGCGCCGGTGAGAAAACGAAACAGCGCGTAGCTCGCGATATCCCACGACAGTGCGGTCGCAGCGGTCGCGGAGAGATAAAGCGCGAGCGTGATGAAGAACAGTTTCTTGCGGCCGATGCGGTCGGTCAGCCAACCGAAACCGAGCGCGCCGAGCACCGCGCCGGCGAGATAGGCTGAATTGGCAATGCCGAGATCGAGATTGGAGAATTGCAACGAGGGACTTTGCTTCAGCGCGCCGGAAAGCGCACCGGCGAGTGTCACCTCGAGCCCGTCGAGGATCCAGGTGATGCCGAGCGCCAGCACGACCCGGGTGTGAAAGCCGCTCCACGGCAGCGCGTCGAGACGTGAGGGAATACTGGTCTCGATGATGCGATCGGTCGCGACCGCCGAGACAGCAGGTCCATAATTCAGCGCTTGGCTTTGCTGCAATTCCATCGCGTTGCTGGGTCTGACCAATGGAAGCGACCCCGGTTCACATGATGTGGCC
This sequence comes from Bradyrhizobium sp. CCBAU 45394, assembly GCF_028128655.1. Classification (NCBI taxonomy): domain Bacteria; kingdom Pseudomonadati; phylum Pseudomonadota; class Alphaproteobacteria; order Hyphomicrobiales; family Nitrobacteraceae; genus Bradyrhizobium; species Bradyrhizobium sp. CCBAU 45394. The sequence goes on from NZ_LBIX01000173.1 coordinate 321,592, forward strand.
AGGGGCGAACCGATCATCGGGGTGCGGCATTCCGCCTGCCACCTGCGACAACGTCTGCGGCAAGCGCCGGTTCCAGCAGGAACGGCCTCCAACGCCGTCCGTTTCCGAAGGAGCCGCAGGGAGTTGACGCATGGCTCACGTCAGAAAGACGACACATTCTCGCAAAACAGCTGCGCGCAGCAGGAAGACCAGCGTGCGCAAGAGCGCGAAACGCGCGACGCCGAAGCGCTGGTCGCAACGTGTGACCAAGGAGAGCGACGCGCTCGATCTCAAGCGCGGCGTATTCACGCTCACGAGTCCGAAGAAGATCGCAGCCTCGCTGAAGCGCTCGGCCGAGCACAGTTCGCGCCGCAAGACCGGCGCCTATCGTTCGGCGCTGTCGATGCTGACGTTCTATATCAACCGTGCCGGCAAGACGCTGCCGAAAACACAGCGGGCGCGGCTGGAGCAGGCGAAGGTGGAATTGAAGCGGGCGTTTGGAAGGGCGTGAGGCTTAGACGGCACAGCGAAAAATCAGCCGTCGTCCTGGACAAGCGAGCGGAGCGAGCGCTGATCCAGGACCCATTATCACAGGACGTGGTTTGGCGAAGACTTGCGGCTGGCTGCTCGCGCAACGACTGCTCCCTGGGATAATGGGTCCTGGCTTTCGCCAGGACGACAGCGGAGAGAGTGGAGAAGTCCGAGCCTTACGCCGCCCGGATATTCCCCATGAAGCGGTCGAGCTCGGCGCGGAGGCGGGTGCTTTCGGATGACAGGGTCTTGGCCGAATTCAACACCTCCTCCGAAGCCGAGCCGGTTTCGGCGGCGCCGCGATTGACCTCGCCGATGTCGGTGGCGGCGGCGTGGGTGCCCTGGGCGACCGTCTGGACGCTGCGCGCGATCTCCTGCGTCGCGGCGCCCTGCTGCTCCACCGCGCTCGCGATCGACGTCGAGATCGACGATATCTGGCCGATGGTGGCGCCGATCTCCTTGATCGCGGCGACCGACTCGGCGGTGGCGCCCTGCATGCCCGTGATGTGGGAGGAAATCTCGTCGGTGGCCTTCGCCGTCTGGCTGGCCAGCGACTTCACTTCGCTGGCAACCACCGCAAAGCCGCGGCCGGCTTCACCGGCGCGCGCCGCCTCGATGGTGGCATTGAGCGCCAGCAGGTTGGTCTGCTCGGCGATTGCCGTGATGAGCTTGACCACTTCGCCGATCTGCTGGGCGGCGTGCGAGAGCTTGCCGATGCGACCATCGGTCTCCTTGGCCTGCACCACGGCGGCCTCGGCAATGCGGCTGGAATCGCGCACCTGGCGACCGATCTCCTCGACCGAGGCCGAGAGCTCTTCCGTCGCGGTGGCGACCGACTGCATGTTGCTGGAGGCCTGCTCGGAGACGCCGGCGACCTGGCTCGACAGGCTCTGCGTGGTCTCGGCGGTACGGGTCAGCGTGGACGCGGCCGATTCGAGCTGCACGGCCGAGGCCGAGACGTTGGAGACGATGGCGCCGACGGCGCTCTCGAAATCGTCGGCAAAGCGGATCAGCTCGGAGCGGCGGCTTGCGGCCTGCTCCCGGCTCTGGGCTTCGCTGGCGGCGGCATCGCGCTCGGCCTTGGCGACGGCCTGAACCTTGAACTCCTCGACCGCGCCGGCCATCTCGCCGATCTCGTCCTTGCGGCCGAGGCCCGGCAGCACGACGTCGAAATTGCCCGAGGCGAGTTCGCGCATCGCCTTGCACATCGCGATCATCGGACGCGAGATGCCGGTGCCGAGCAGGAAGGCGAGGACCGCGCCGAGCAGCGTGCCGCCAACGGCGAGCATGAGGACCAGTTGCTCGGTCTGCCCGATGGTCGCTTCCGATTCCGTATCCAGCCGCTGCTGCTCGGCGACGAGGTCCGCCTTCATGGCGGTCGCGCCTTGCAGGATCGCACCGGCCGAGCCGCTCATCTCGGTCACGAGCTCATCGACCATCTTGGCGTTGGCGATCAGCTTCTCCAGCGCGTCGCGATAGGCCGCGAGCAGCACCTTCGCATCCTTCAAGCCGGCGACGATCTTGTCGTCCATGGAATAGACCGCGCCCAGCGAGTTCTCGACGAACTTCAGTCGCGCCAGCGCGCTTGTCGCCACCGCCTGATCGGAGTTGAGGATGAAATTGCTCGCGGCCGAACTCGCAGTCTGGAACTGGGCATTGACCTGCTTGGTGCCGAACTCGATCGCCTGCGCTTCTGCGTCGGAGGCGTTGTTGCCGATATCGTCGAGCTTGTACTTCAGGAGGTTGGCATTGCGCTGGAGCTGGTTCTGGACCAGCAGCGCGCTGTCGCGCTTGGCCTGCAGGATCTTTGCAAACGTCGCGGAGAAGTTGGAGAACTCCTTGGCGAGCTTGTTGAGACTCTCCTGCCGCGCCGGCCGCTTGGCGCCCTTGATCGCCTGGTCGATGGCGTTCTTCAGGCTGGCCTCGGCTTCCAGCGCCGCCTTGGCGTCATCTTCCTTGCCGGTGACGACGAAGTAGCGGGCGGACGAACGATAGGCGAGCAGCTCGCGGTCGATGTTGCGGGCGAGGTCGGCCTCCGAAACGCTGGTGCGGTAGGACCCGACCCCGGAGGAGACCCGCTCGAAGCCGAAATAGGCGAAAGCCATGCTGCCGGCGGAGATCACCAGCACTGCGGCAAAGCCCAGGATGATTTTGGCGCGGAACCTGAGGGTCGGAAATATGGTGCGCTTAGACGGCGACGCGATACGCCCGGACATTCCCACCCCCAACCTATGTTCTTGCAACAATCACGCGGCCCGGAAGCAGCCCTTTCCGAACGCGTGCGGAAAATTAAGGCAGAAACGTCAAGGGGTGGTAAATCCGTCCGGCCTGCACCCCGGGTGGAGAGCGTTTCCGCTCCCTCGGGCGCGTCCAGCCTTGCCGGGCCGAGCGGCGCCGTGTTGCGGCTAACCGGAAAACGCCTTATTCTTTGAACACTTGTCGGGCACTTATCAGGCACTTGGCGTCAGACCAGGCTGGTCCTCGAGGGGAGAAACGGAGTGGGGCAAACCGATTTTCGGTTTGGCGGTGCGTCTGGCGTTGCCGTTGCCAAATCGAAGGCTGCGAGCGTCGAGGAAGCCGTGGCCGAGCTCGCCGCCCAGCTCCCATCCGACGAGCTGGCGCTGATCCTGGTCTTCCTCTCGCCCAGCTACGACCCTCATCACTTCATCGCCGAGATCACCCGGCAATTCGACGAGACTCAGGTCTGCGGTTGCACGACCGCGGGCGAGCTCGCCCCTGACGGCTGGGACGAGAACAGCGTCGTGGCGCTGGCGTTCAGCCGTGCCGACTTCTCGGCCGCGGTGCGGCCCATTCTCAACCTCGACAGCTTCCGCGTCGAGGACGGCCGCAGGATCGGCGGCGAGCTCCGGCACGAGCTGTTGCGGATCACCCCGCAAGTCGATCGCGGCAATCCCTTCGGCCTGGTGTTGATCGACGGCCTGTGCCGCCGCGAGGAGGCGGTGATGTCCGCGATCTATGCCTCGCTCGACGACATCCCGGTCGTCGGCGGGTCCGCAGGCGACGGGATGCGCTTCGAGAAGACCTGGGTGTTCTGCGACGGCAAGGCACACACCAACGCCGCCCTCCTGATCCTGTTGAACACCTCGCTGCCGTTCCGGGCTTTCAAGTGCGACAATTTCGAGCCGAGCCCGCAGAAGATGGTGGTCACCGAAGCCGACATCGAAAATCGAACGGTCAGGGAGCTGAACGCGGAGCCCGCGGCCGAGGAATATTCGCGCATGGTCGGGATCCTGGACGCCAAGCTCGATCCATTTTCCTTCGCGTCCCACCCCGTGCTGGTGCGCGTCGGCGGCGCCTATTACGCGCGGTCGATCCAGCGCGTCGAGCCGGACGGATCCTTACATTTCTTCTGCGCCATCGACGAGGGCATGGTGCTGACGGCGGCGACGTCGCGCAGCCTGGTCGGCTCGACCCGCGACACCTTCGCCGAGATCCGGGACCAGATCGGAGACGTCTCGCTCTATATCGGCTTCGAGTGCCTGCTTCGCCGGCTCGACGCCGAGCAGCATCAGCTCGCCCGCGACATGTCCGACCTGTACCGGCAGAACCGTGTCGTCGGCTTTCATACCTATGGCGAGCAGTTCGGCTCCATGCATGTGAACCAGACCTTCACCGGCGTTGCGATCGGAAGGCGCCCGTCGTGACGGACATGTTGCAGGGCCCCGATGCGGTCGACCAGCTGCGGCGCGAGGCGGCGAAGCTGAAGAAGATCAATGCCGCGCTGATGTCGCGCGTCGAACGCTCGATGGACCAGCAGCTCAACGCCTTTTCATTGTTCGAAACCGCCATTGCGCTCGACCACAAGGTTCGCGACCGGACTCACCAGCTGCGCGAGGCGCTGCATTCGGTCGAGCGCGCCAATGAAGGGCTCTACCGCGCCAAGCAGCAGGCCGAAGCCGCAAGCTCGCTGAAATCATCGGTGCTGATCTCGGTCACCCACGACCTGTTGCAGCCGCTGAACGCGGCGCGCCTGACGCTGTCGGCGCTGACCGAGATGATGGAATCGCAGGAGGCGGGCCTGCTGATCGACCAGGCCGACCGCTCGCTGCTGATGCTGGAGGATTTGCTGCGGTCGCTGCTGGAGATCGCAAAGCTCGACGCCGGCGCGCTCAAGCCCGACGTGCGCGCGATTGCGCTGGCGCCCCTGTTCGAACAGCTCCGCAACGAATTCGAGCCGGTCGCGGCGCGGCAGGGTCTTTCCCTGCGCATCCGCACCTCGCCGCGCGCGGTCAGGTCGGATGCGATGATGCTGCGGCGGATCCTGCAGAACCTGCTTGCCAATGCCATCCGCTATACCCGCAGCGGCGGCGTCGTCATGGGATGCCGGCTGAGAGGCGACCACATCTGCATCCAGGTCTCCGACACCGGGCCTGGAATTGCACAGGCGCAGCAGCAGGCAATCTTCCGCGAATTCCAGCGCGGCGAGGCGACCGCGACCGACCAGGCCGGCTTCGGGCTCGGCCTCTCCATCGTCCGCCGTTTCGCAACCGTGCTCGGGCACGAGGTGCGGCTGTCGTCGCAGGTCGGCCGGGGATCGACCTTCACCCTGGAGCTGGAGCCCGCCGACCTCGCCGAGGTCAGCGACGAGGTGCACGAGGTCAAGCTCGCCGAGCGGCGCTATAGCGGGCTCGAAGGCGCCAAGATCCTGCTGATCGAGAACGACCCGAACGGCTCGGAGGCGATGGCCGCGCTGCTGGAAGGATGGGGCTGCGACGTCGCGACCACGCGCTCGGCCGCGGATGCGCTGCTGCGCCTCAGCGAGCTCGGCGGCGCACCCGATGCCGTGATCGCCGACCTCCATCTCGATCACGGCGAGAGCGGCTTGTCGGCCATCGCCGACGTCCGCCAGCATCTGAAGCTCGACACGCCGGCCATGATCATCACGGCCGACTACTCCGAAAAGGCCGCGAAGGACGCGAGCCGCCACGGCCTCGAAGTGCTGAAGAAGCCGATCAAGCCCGCCGAGATGCGGGCGCTGCTGTCGTTCCTGCTGAGCTAGCCCGCGCGGATGGCCTTCGCCCCCCGCCTGCGGGGCAAGCGCGCATGGCTCCCAACAAAAATGGCGAAAACAACCCCATGCACAGTAGCGGTAATATCTTACATCCATTCAAGGCAATGATTTACAATCGAAATCAGAAACAGAGCGCTCTCAATCTGGAGGGCAAACCAGGCGCGGATCGCCTCACTGCTGGTCCGGCCGTGGTCGCTCGCGCTCGGCCGCGGTGCCCCCGCCTGCCAGCGTCGCGAAATCGATCCTGGACATTTCGACGATGGCCTTGGTGCGGCTGATCACGTTGAGCTTGCGCAGGATGTCGGAGACGTGGACCTTCACCGTGGTCTCCGAGATCTTCAGCTCAAAGGCGATCTGCTTGTTTTGCAGCCCGCGCTTGAGCATTTCGAGCACGCGCAATTGCTGCGGCGTCAGCTCGTGCAGGCGCTTCAGGAGATCCTGCGCGGGGCCGGCCGCGCGCTGCGGGCGGACCTGCCCGCGATACGCGGCGGGAACACAGACCGCGCCGCGCAGCACCTCGCCGATCGATTGCGCCAGATCCTGCTTGGACGACGATTTGAGGATGTAGCCGGACACGCCGAGCGACAATGCGCCGGAGATGATCTGCCGATCCTGATATCCGGATACGATGACGACGGGAATTTTGGGGAACGCCTTGCGGATGCGGATGATGCCCGAAAGACCCGTGGTGCCCGGCATCGACAGATCGAGCAGGATCAGGTCGAGCTCGGTGGTCGCCGCGACCTGCTCCAGCGCGCCGTCGATCGAGGTCGCCTGAAGAATATCGGCCGCGGGCGCCACCATCCGGAGCGCGCCCTCGAGCGCCTCGCGAAACAGCGGATGGTCCTCGACGATCAGAAATCGCATCACGTATGAGCCATTCTGAAGACCTTGCCCAAGATGCCGCCGGGGCCGACGTTGAATTGCACATGCTGAGAATGGCTCAGCAGGGCCGCGCCGGCTTGATCCAGGTCAAGGACGACAGCGCGCGTCATTGCGGCCTGCCGCGATCGACCCGTGCATGAGGCCGGCTGCGCGGATCGGGCAGCTCCATCTTGCCGATCTCGATGATCGCCTTGTTGCGGCTGAACAGGCCGAGCTTGCGCAGGATCTCGGTGATATGCGCCTTCACCGTGGATTCGGCGAGCTGAAGCTCCTGGGCGATCTGCCGGTTCGGATAGCCGCGACGCAGGAGGTCGAGCACGCGAAGCTGCTGCGGCGTGAGCTCGCGCAGCTTGACCTCGAGCGCCTTGCTGGCATCGGCCCGCCGCCGCGGCGTCGCCACGAAATCCTTCGGCACCGACACCGATCCGCTCAGCACACCCTCGATCGATTGCGCCAGCTCACGCTTCGACGTCGACTTGGGCAGATAGCCGGCGGCGCCCAGCGCCAACGCCTCGCGGACGACGTGCTGATCCTCCTCGCTCGACACGATAGCGACGGGCAGGCGCGGATAGGCCTCGCGCAAGCGCAGGAAGCCGGAGAAGCCGGTCGCATCCGGCAGCGAGAGGTCGAGCAGCGCGAGGTCGATGCCCTCCCCGGCCGACAGGATATGCAGGGCATCCCCGATCGACATCGCTTCGAAGATCCGCGCCTCCGGCAAGGCCAGCCGCACCGCATTGCCGAGCGCCTCGCGAAACAGCGGATGATCGTCGATGATCAGGAAGCTGGTCATGGGGCCTTCCCAACACTGCACCGCACCCGCATCGACCGCAGCAGCGGAAGCGGCACATCCATGCGATAGCCGTCCGGCGCCGGGATGATGCCGGACGGACGCTACCACATCCTCCCGATCGCGTTCGGTCAAGATCGTTCAGTCGTTCGATTCGGACTGGACCGTCAGCAGGAAGGAAAAGATGTGGTCGAACTGCTCGTCGGTGAAGACCTCTTTCCAGGCCGGCATGCCCTTGGTCGGCCGTCCCTCATGCACGGTCGTCCAGAACTTCTCGCGCATCTCGTCGCCGTAGCGGTGACGCAGCAGCCGCAGGTCGATCTTCCGCTCGCTCTGGATCGCGTCGGGGCCGTGGCAGTGCGCACAGGTTCCGTTGAAGATCTCCTTGCCCGAGCCGACGGCCTCGGCGGCCGGCGCGGCCGCGTCCCCCTTGGTCTCGGTCGCCACCACATTGGCGGTCTGCGTCACGCCGGGTCCGGTCCCGGTCGTCGTTCCCGCCGGCATCGCCCGGGTCGCACCGAAGCGCGCCGGCTGGCCGGTCGGCAGGCCATATTTCACCGCGAGCGCGCCGATCGTGCCCTGAAGCTGCGGCAGGACGGCATCGACGCGATCACGCAGCTCGGTGGACGTCTTCGCAAAGCCGATCGCCGCATCCCATGACAGGCCTTCGCCCTCGGTGAGCTGGATCTGATAGCGATCGCCGTAACTGGTCTTGTTCAGCCAGCCGGCGACCGGGCCCCAGATGAAGGCGACGTCGGCCTTGCCCTGATCGAGCGCCTGCATGCCTTGCTCGGGCGACAGCACCGTCACCTTCTGGATATCGTCGCGGCTCGCGAGCAGGTTCTGCGGCGTGCTGGCGAACTGCACGGCAACGCGCTTGCCCTTGAGGCCGTCGATGCCATCGAGCGCCTGCCCCTTGGCGGCCACGAGGGCATAGCCCTGCTTCGCGAACGCGTTGGAGAAGATCACGGCCGGTCCCATGAAATCCTCGGACCGCGGCAGCCCGATCATGGCGTCGCATTGCTTGCCGAGCAGGGTGACGCGCACGGTGCGCTTGCCGAAATAGGATTTGTACCAGTCATAGGCGATCGGCCGGCCGAGCGCCTGCGCCAGGGCCTGCCCGATCTCGACATAGAAGCCCGGTTGCGACGGACTATCGCTCGAGAATGGAAGATTGGTCGGATCGGCGCAGAGGCGGAGCGGCTGCGCCTCGTCTGCGCGCAGCGAGACCGGAACGATCAGCGCGGCACATGTGAGCAGGCCTGCGATGGCGCGATTTCGGCTCGCACCGATGCCAGAATGATTCGGACGCATCCTCGTCTCCCATAGCTTTGTTGAGCCGGAGCTCGTTGAGCCAAGCGCAGCGGCACCAGGCATCGGCCGATGCCGCAACCAAAGTCTGGAAAAAGCGCGCGCGTATCCCGCGGGGATACGCGCGCGAGTGGTCACTGGACGGAGAACACGAAGAGCGAACCGCCCTCGGGAGCTGCGGCCGTCATCTTCTTTCCTACCTCGCCCAGGAACGCAGGCAGCGCAGCCGTGCGGCCGACGACGATGGCGACATATTGCTTGCCGTCGACCTGGTAGGTTACCGGACCTGCGCCGATGCCGGAGCCGAGATTCCTGCTCCACAACACCTTGCCGGACTTCGCATCGATGGCGCGGAAATCGCCATGGATGTTGCCGGCAAACACGAGGCCACCGCCGGTGGTCAGCGTGCCGCCGTTGAACGGCAGGTCTTCCTTGATCGACCAGACCTTCTTCTGCGCGACCGGATCCCAGGCCACGAGTTCGCCGAGGAAACCGCCGGGACCTTCCTTGGTCGGGAATTCGGCGCCGAGATAGAACACACCGCGCTTGTAGGCGACGTCGGAGACCGACCAGTCCATGCAGACATTGTTGGACGGGATGTAGACGAGGCCGGTCTGCGGGTTGAACGACATCGGCTGCCAGTTCTTGCCGCCGATCAGGTTCGGGCAGATGTCCTTGGCGGGATGGTTCGGCCCGGGACGCTTGTCGGGATCCTCGACCGCGCGCATCGTGGCGACGTCCCACTTCTTGGCCCAGTTGGAGAACACGTATTTCTCCGCCGAAAGCACCTTGCCGGTCTCGCGATTGGCGACGAAGAAGTAGCCGTTGCGATCCGCCTTCATCAGCGCCGGCACGGTGCTGCCGCCGATCTTCAGATCCGCGAGCACGGCTTCGTTGACGCCGTCATAGTCCCAGGCATCGGCCGGCGTGGTCTGGATGTGCCACTTGATCTTGCCGGTGTTGGGATCGAACGCCACCGTCGAGGCGGTGTAGAGGTTGGTCAGCTTGCCGAAATTGCCGTCGCCGGTCGAGCGTACCGCCGTGTTCCAGGGGCCGGGATTGCTGGTACCCCAATAGACTGTGTCGGTCTTCGGATCGTAGGAGCCGACCAGCCAGGCCGCACCGCCGCCATGCTGGGCGGAGTCGCCCTTCCAGGTATCGCCGCCGGGCTCATCCGGCGACGGAACGGTGTAGGTCTGCCAGAGCTGCTTGCCGGTGTTGATGTCGAAGGCCTGGAGCGAGCCGCGCACGCCGTACTCGCCGCCGCCGAAACCGGTGATGACCTTGTCGCGCACGACGAGCGGCGGCGAGGTGATGACCGAACCCTGCTTGTAATCGACCACCTTCGCCGTCCAGAGCGCCTTGCCGGTCGCGGCATCGAGCGCCGTCAGCTTGCCGTCGAGGCGGCCGACGAAGATCTTGCCGTCGGCATAGGAGACGCCGCGATTGTTCACGTCGCAGCAGGCGTATTGCAGCACGTCCTCGGGAATATCGGGTTCGTAGGTCCATTTGCGCACGCCGGTGGCGGCATCGAGCGCGTAGACGTATTTCGGGCCCCAGGAGCTCGAAACGTAGAGCGTGTTGCCGACGACGATCGGCGAGGATTCGTTCGAACGGAGCGAGGCGAGCGAGAACGAATAGGCGAGCGTCAGCTTGCCGGCGTTCTCGGTATTGATCTGCTTCAGCGGGCTGAAGCGCGTGTTGCCGTAGTCGTGGCCGGCAACGGCCCACTGGTTCGAATCGGATTGCGCCTTGAGCAGGGAGTCGTTGGCGCGAACGCCCGACGTAGCGGTGGCCAGCATCGCAACCATCGAGATGCCAGCCAAGAAGCCCTTCGTTCCAAAGGTCATGTATTCCCTCCACGATGTTGTTGTGCACGCCATGTTAGGCGCCTGAGCGCGCCGCGCCCGTGATGCGCAGTTCGTCTGCGAGCCATCGTTCGAAATTACAGCATCGCCTTGTCGCGCTTAGTATAGGCGGAAGGTAGTAGTGCAAATCATTGGCGGCTTTTGCCGCTCATCTCGTTGTCCGGGCTTGCGTCTTGCCCTTATTTTACAGCTCGAAAAGCGCCATCGGATTTGGGCAGCATCGCGCCGTAATCCGCTTCGTCCGCCCAATCAGCGCAGTAAGTTGGGCAAAGCGAAGCGTGCCCACCTCTTCTCTCGCAATCGTGGATTGGTTAAGTGGTGGGCACGGCGCAAGAGCGCCTTTGCCCACCCTACAAGTTCGCGTCGGGGCGCCGAGGACGACGCGCTGATCACGATGATGGCGCTACCACAGCCGCGAAGCTTTCGAAGAAATTCGCGGCAAGCTTTCGCGACGTCGAATCGATCAGCCGCGAGCCGAGCTGTGCGAGCTTGCCGCCGATCTGCGCGTCGGCCTCGTAGTGCAGGACGGTGACGCCAGGCGATTCTTCTTCCAGCCTGACCTTCGCGCCGCCCTTGGCAAAGCCGGCGACGCCGCCGGCGCCTTCGCCGACGATGCGGTAGCCGTTGGGCGCATCGATATCGGTCAGCGTCACCTTGCCGCTGAACGTCGCCTTCACCGGGCCGACCTTCAGCACCACGGTCGCAATCATCTCCGTCGGCGATGCCATCTCCAGCGATTGGCAGCCGGGAATGCAGCGCCTGAGAATATCGGGATCGTTGAGCGCGGCCCACACATTGGCTTTCGACGCTGGGATACGCTGACTGTCGTTCATCTGCATCGCTTCCACCCCTTTTGACCGTTGCTTGTATGGCACGACTAGGGCGGCGCCCGGCTGCGATCAATCGCCAGGAAGTACTAGGGGTGCTTTTTCTGGCGTCTCATTCACTCAATGCCACTCTGCGGCCCGATGGATTCCGGGCTCCCTCGCTCCGCTCGGGCCCCGGAGTGACGGAATGGACTGTCCGGCGAGGAACGCCAAGGTCAACATCAATGGAATCAATGACTTAACCTGCCGCCGTCTACTACCAAGATCGCGATTACAACGGCGTGGGCGCGTGCTCCTATTCGCAACAACGAACACGACATAAAAGGGAGAAACGACGCGCCAAGGGCGCCGACATCCAGGGCCAGCGCCTCGCGCCGGCGGCTGAACCCAGCCGCCATCGACGAAGCGGAGATCGTTTTCGAAAGCTCCCTGCAAGGTCGCGCCACGCACTGGCGGCGGCACGGAACATCGTGGCCGAATCGCGCACCTGCGACAACCGCCACGATGACCTTTCCATGACGCGCAGTCCCCAAAATCCCAGTTGCAAAGTTCCGTTCGCGCTGTCTCTAATTGGAATAACTACAAACATTCGGGAGGACTTCACCGTGTCTACAGTCAAACTGACAGTGAACGGCAAGGCCGTTGCTGTCGACGTCGAGGATCGCACGCTGCTGGTCCATCTCCTGCGCGATCACCTCAACCTCACTGGCACCCATGTCGGCTGCGACACCAGCCAGTGCGGTGCCTGCGTCGTGCACATGGACGGCCGCGCCGTGAAATCCTGCACCATGCTGGCGGGACAGGCCGACGGCGCCAGCGTCACCACCATCGAAGGCATCGCCAAGGGCGACGAGCTGCATCCGATGCAGGCCGCCTTCCGCGACAATCACGGCCTGCAGTGCGGCTATTGCACGCCGGGCATGATCATGTCGGCGATCGACATCGTGCACCGCCATGGTGGCGAGCTCGACGAGGCCACCGTCCGCCAGGAGCTCGAAGGCAATATCTGCCGCTGCACCGGCTACCACAACATCGTCAAGGCCGTGCTGGATGCAGCCGGACGCATGAAGGTTGCGCAGGCGGCCGAGTAAGGCCGCCCGCCTCGAACAAAGACCACCACTTGCTGCTTTCGATGGAAAGCGCAGTCAAAATAATTCCGGTCGGGAGGACCAGACATGGGTGTTGAAGGCATCGGCGCGCGAGTCGTGCGCAAGGAAGACAAGCGTTTCATTACCGGCAAGGGCCGCTACGTCGACGACATCAAATTGGTGGGCATGACCCATGCCCATTTCATCAGAAGCCCGCACGCGCACGCCAAGGTCAAGAAGATCGACTCTTCCGCCGCGCTGAAGATGCCGGGCGTGGTCGCGGTGCTCACGGGGCAGCAGATCGTCGACGACAAGGTCGGCAACCTGATTTGCGGCTGGGCCATCACCTCCAAGGACGGCAGCCCGATGAAGATGGGCGCATGGCCGGCGATGGCGCCGGAGACGGTGCGCTTCGTCGGTCAGGCCGTCGCGGTCGTGATCGCCGACAGCAAGAATCTGGCGCGCGACGCGGCGGAAGCGGTCGTCGTCGATTACGAGGAACTTCCCGCGGTCGCCGACGTCCACGCCGCGATCAAGGCCGGCGCACCGCAGCTTCATCCCGAGGCTCCCGGCAACCAGGTTTATGACTGGGTGATCGGCGACGAGGGCGCCACGGATGCGGCCTTCGCCAAGGCCGCCAATGTCGTGAAGCTCGACGTCACCAACAACCGCCTCGCGCCGAACGCGATGGAGCCGCGCGCGGCGATCGCCGATTACGACGCCGCGGAGGAGCATTTCACGCTCTACACGACGTCGCAGAACCCGCACGTCGCCCGCCTCGTGCTGTCGGCGTTCTACAACATCGCGCCCGAACACAAGCTGCGGGTGATCGCGCCCGACGTCGGCGGCGGCTTCGGCTCCAAGATCTTCATCTATCCGGAGGAGATGGTGGCGCTGTGGGCCTCGAAGAAGGTCGGCCGTCCCGTGAAATGGACCGGCGACCGCACCGAGGCCTTCCTCACCGACGCGCATGGCCGCGACCATGTGACCCATGCCGAGATGGCGTTCGACGCCAGCAACAAGATCACCGGCCTCAAGGTGAAGACCTACGCCAATTTCGGCGCCTACATGTCGCTGTTCTCCTCGTCGGTACCGACCTATCTCTACGCGACGCTGCTGTCGGGCCAGTACAACATCCCGGCGATCCATGCCGAGGTGATCGGGGTCTACACCAACACCACGCCGGTCGACGCCTATCGTGGCGCGGGCCGGCCCGAGGCGAGCTATTTGATCGAACGGCTGATGGAGACGGCGGCGCGGCAGTTGAAGGTCGATCCGGCCGCGCTGCGCCGGACCAACTTCATCACCCAGTTCCCGCACCAGACGCCCGTGATCATGGCCTATGACACCGGCGACTTTAACGCTTCGCTCGACGCCGCGATGAAGGCGATCGACTATGCCGGCTTCGCCGCGCGCAAGGCCAAGGCCAAGGCGGACGGCAAGCTGCGCGGCATCGGCGTGTCCTGCTACATCGAGGCCTGCGGCATCGCACCGTCGAAGGCCGTCGGCAGCCTGGGGGCGGGCGTCGGCCTTTGGGAATCCGCCGAGGTGCGCGTCAACCCGGTCGGCACCATCGAGATCCTCACGGGCTCGCACAGCCACGGCCAGGGTCACGAGACGACGTTCTGCCAACTCGTGGCGGAGCGCCTGGGGGTTCCCATCAGCCAGGTCTCGATCGTTCATGGCGACACCGACAAGGTGCAGTTCGGCATGGGCACCTACGGCTCGCGCTCGGCGGCCGTCGGCCTCACCGCGATCCTGAAGGCCATGGAGAAGATGGAGTCCAAGGCCAAGAAGATCGCCGCGCACGCATTGGAAGCGTCGGAAGCCGACATCGTCATCGAGAACGGCGAGTTCAAGGTGACGGGCACCGACAAGGCGATCGCCTTCCCGATGGTCGCGCTCGCAGCCTACACCGCGCACAATCTGCCTGACGGAATGGAGCCGGGCCTGAAGGAGAGCGCCTTCTACGATCCGACCAACTTCACCTTCCCGGCCGGTACCTATATCTGCGAGCTCGAGGTCGATCCCGGCACCGGCAAGACCTCCTTCGTCAACTTCGTCGCGGCCGACGATTTCGGCCGGCTGATCAACCCGATGATCGTCGAGGGCCAGGTCCATGGTGGCCTGGTTCAAGGCATCGGACAGGCGCTGCTCGAGCACGCGATCTACGACGCCAACGGCCAGCCGGTCACGGCCTCGTTCATGGACTATGCCATGCCGCGCGCCGACGATGTGCCCTCGTTCAACCTCTCCCACACCACGACGCTGTGCCCGGGCAATCCGCTCGGCATCAAGGGTTGCGGTGAGGCCGGCGCGATCGGGGCGTCAGCGGCCGTGATCAACGCGATCACGGATGCGATCGGCAAGAACAATCTGGAAATGCCCGCAACCCCTGACCGGGTGTGGCGCACGATCCACGCGGCTTAACCGCCTCATCATCGTCATTCCGGGGCGACGCGAAGCGTCGAACCCGGAATCTGGAGCCACGAATTCAACCTCGAGATTCCGGGTCTGCGCCTGCGGCGCATCCCGGAATGACAGAGAAAAGATTTCAGGAGCAACCAAGATGTACCAGACAACCTATCATCGCGCCTCCTCGGTCGACGAAGCCGCCAGCCTGTTCGGCAAGAGCAGCGAGGCGAAATTCCTGTCCGGCGGCCAGACGCTGCTGCCGGTGATGAAGCAGCGCCTCGCCAGCCCGTCCGACGTGATCGACCTCGGCAAGATCAAGGACATGATCGGCATCGAGGGCGCCGGCGACACGCTGACCATCAAGGCCGCCACGCCGCATTACGACGTGGCGACCAGCGATGCCGCGAAGAAGGCGATCCCCGCGCTCGCCTATCTCGCGTCGCTGATCGGCGACCCCGCCGTGCGCTACCGCGGCACGATCGGCGGCTCGCTCGCCAACAACGACCCTGCCGCGGATTATCCGGCCGCGACGCTGGCGCTCGGTGCCACCGTGAAGACCAACAAGCGTTCGATCTCGGCGGAGGATTTCTTCAAGGGCCTGTTTACGACGGCGCTCGAGGACGGCGAGATCATCACCGCCGTGTCGTTCCCGGTTCCGGGGAAAGCGGGCTACGCGAAATTCCCGCATCCGGCCTCGCGCTTTGCGCTGACCGGCGTGTTCGTCGCGCAGACGAAGTCGGGCGATGTCCGCGTTGCCGCCACGGGCGCCTCGCAGAGCGGCGTGGTGCGCATTCCCGCCATCGAAGCCGCGCTCAAGGCCAACTGGTCGCCGTCGGCGATCGACAGCGTGACTATTTCGGCGAGCGGACTTCTGTCCGACATCCACGGCACGTCGGAGTATCGTGCGAACCTCATCAAGGTGATGGCGCAGCGTGCGGTGGCCGCCGCAGGCTGACGATCCCGCTCTAGCGACTGAACACAAATTTTCCGCGGCGCGCAGAAATGCGCGCCGCTTTTATTATGCGCCCATGCATGAAAACCGCTTGCCTCGCTGGCGGGAAGGCGAGAAAAGTTAATCAGCCGATTAACTCGCCCCCAAGAGCAACGTCGGAGGCGTTTGCCGGATCACCGGCACTTGCCTGCGACCCGAGGAAACAACAACGTGCTCGACAAATCAGCCCCCACCTCGTCCGTCCGCGCCTCCGGCCCGCTCTCGGGCTTCCGCATCGTCGAATTCGCCGGCATCGGGCCCGGCCCGTTCGCCTGCATGATGCTGGCCGACATGGGCGCCGACGTCGTCACGCTCGACCGGGTCGGCGCCAAGAAGAGCATGAAGTCGGTGGCGGGCCGCGGCCGCAAGGTGATCGAGCTTGACCTCAAGGACAAGGCGGCGATCGCACAGGTGCTCGACCTGCTTGCGAGCGCCGATGCGCTGGTCGAAGGTTTTCGTCCCGGCGTGATGGAGCGGCTCGGACTGGGCCCCGACGTGGTGCTCGCGCGCAACCCAAAGCTCGTCTACGGCCGCATGACCGGCTGGGGCCAGGAAGGCCCGCTCGCGAATGCCGCCGGCCACGACATCAACTACATCTCCATCACCGGCGCGCTCGCCGCGATCGGCCCGAAGGAGGCGCCGGTGCCGCCGCTCAACCTGGTCGGCGATTTCGGCGGCGGTGCACTCTATCTCGTCGTCGGCGTGCTCGCGGCCCTGCTCGAAGCATCGAGGTCCGGCAAGGGCCAGGTGGTCGATGCCGCGATGTGCGACGGCGCCGCATCGCTGATGTCGTTCTTCTTCGACATGACCACGATCGGCCGCTGGACCGAAGGGCGCAACCAGAACTTCCTCGACGGCGGCGCGCATTTCTACGGGGTCTACGAATGCGCCTGCGGCCATTTCGTCTCGATCGGCTCGATCGAGCCGCAGTTCTACGCGCTGCTGCGCGAGCACGCGGGCCTCTCCGACGCCGATTTCGACGCGCAGATGGACCGCAAGGCCTGGCCGGCGCTGAAGGAAAAGCTGAAAGCCGTGTTCAAGAGCAAGACGCGCGAGGACTGGCGCAAGATCATGGAAGGCACCGACATCTGCTTCGCGCCGGTGCTGACCATGTCGGAGGCCACGCAACATCCGCACATGGTCGCCCGACAGGTGTTCGTCGAGCGCCACGGCGTGAAACAACCTGCGCCCGCACCAAGGTTCTCACGGACGCCATCAGCGGTGCGCGAGCCGGAGGGCGCGGAGATCGCGGCGGTGACGAAGGCGTGGCAGGCGGCGAAATAATCTCCGCCGTCGCAACACGCTCCGCTGTCGTCCCGGACAAGCGCAGCTCTCGACAACGCGTAGCGTTGCCTAGAGCGGAGCGCTGATCCGGGATCCATAACCACAGGCCGTTGTGGTTACGGGACTCGGAGTTACCGCTTTCGCGCCGCAACTCCTCCCTGTGGCATGGGTCCCGGATCTGCGCTTGCGCTTGTCCGGGACGACACCTGTTATGAGGCGGCAAATGCAGGCAATAGCGACGAGCTACGCCGCGTCATCCACCTTCAGCACCCCGCGCCGGATCTGGTCCTCCTCGATCGATTCGAACAGGGCCTTGAAGTTGCCCTCGCCAAAGCCGTCATCGCCCTTGCGCTGGATGAACTCGAAGAAGATCGGGCCGATCGCGTTGGCCGAGAAGATCTGGAGCAGCACCTTGGTCTGGCCGCCGTCGACCACGCCTTCGCCGTCGATCAGGATGCCGTTCTTCTGAAGCCGTGCGATGTCCTCGCCATGCTTCGGCAGGCGCGCGTCGATCCGCTCGAAATAGGTCTCGGGCGGCGAGGGCATGAAGGGCAGGCCGGCCTCGCGCAGGCCTTCGATGGTGTGGTGGATGTCGCGGCAGCCGCAGGCGATGTGCTGGATGCCTTCGCCGCGATAGATCTTCAGATATTCCTCGATCTGGCCGGAATCGCCGGCGTCCTCGTTGATCGGGATCCGGATCTTGCCGTCGGGGCTGGTCAGCGCGCGCGAGAACAGGCCGGAGGCGCGCCCCTCGATGTCGAAGAAGCGGATCTGGCGGAAGTTGAACAGCCTTTCGTAGAAGCCGGTCCAGACATCCATCCGGCCGCGATGAACGTTGTGGGTGAGGTGGTCGAGATAGAACAGGCCGGCACCGACCGGCTTGGGATCGCGCGCGCCCAGCCACTCGTACTCGGAATCATAGGCCGAGCCCTTAGCGCCGTAGCGATCGACGAAATAGAGCAGGCTGCCGCCGATGCCCTTGATCGCGGGCACGTCGAGCGCCTTCTGCGCGGATGACACGTTGGCGGGCTCGGCGCCGAGCGCAATCGCGCGGTCGTAGGCCGCCTTCGCATCGACGACGCGAAACGCCATCGACGGCGCACAGGGACCGTGCGCGGCGACGAAATCGTGGCCGTGGGTGCCGGGCTCCTCGTTGACGAGATAGTTGATGTCGCCCTGGCGATAGACCGTGATGGCCTTGGTCTTGTGGCGCGCGACGGGCACATAGCCCATCAGCTTGAACAGCGCGTGCAGCTGTTCCGGATTGGGATGCGCATATTCGACGCACTCGAAGCCGTCGGTGCCCATCGGATTGTCGGCGCTGATCGTGGCCGGCGGTGCATCGTGCGGAAACGGACCCATGCTGCTCTCCCAAATGGCTGCTGGCAGGAACTATCCTTCATGGGACGCGCAAGGGGCGTGCAAACGGGACGACATTTGACTATCATATGCACGATCCGTGCATCAAATGGACAAAACCCGCATGATTTCAGTGGACGCCTTCGACCTCAGGATTCTCGGCGCGCTCCAGGACGACGGCCGCCTCACGAACCAGGAGCTTGCGGAGCTCGCAGGTCTCTCGGCCTCGCAATGCTCGCGGCGGCGGATGCGGCTGGAGGAGGAGAAGGTGATCGCGGGCTATCACGCCGATCTCTCCAGCGAGGCGCTCGGCTTCGGCGTGATCGCCTTCATCCAGGTAGGGCTCGCGACCCACTCGCCGGACAATTCCAAGCGCTTCCGCGCGCTGGTGAACCGCATCGACGAGATCCAGGAGGCCTACTCGCTGACGGGCGATGCCGATTACGTGCTCAAAGCCGTGCTGCGCGACCTGAAGGGCCTCTCCAACCTCGTCAACGACGTGTTGATGCCGCACCAGAGCGTGGCGCATGTGCGTTCCTCGATCGTGCTGGACCGGCTGAAGGAGAGCACGCGGCTGCCGCTGAGGGATTTGAAGGCTGGCTGAAATCGAGGGAACTACGGCATTCGCGCTGCGCGCGCGGTCTGCGATGATCCGGCCGATCCGGAGATTCGACCATGGCCCTCCAGCTTCGACCGAACTGCGAATATTGCGACCGCGACCTGCCGCCTGACGCAACGGATGCGCGGATCTGCTCCTATGAATGCACATTCTGTGCGGACTGCGTCGAGACCAAGCTCTCCAACGTCTGCCCGAACTGCGGCGGCGGCTTTGCGCCGCGCCCGATTCGCCCCACGCAGGAATGGCGGCCGGGCGTGTGCACGACCAGGCAGGCGCCGTCGGACAAGCGGGTGCATCTGAAATACAGCGTGGAGGATGTCGCGGCACATTGCGCGCGGATACGCGACGTGCCGCCGGAGAGGCGTTGAATTTCTAACTCGTCGTTCCGGGGCGCGCGAAGCGCGAACCCGGAACCTCGAGATTCCGGGTTCGATGCTTCGCATCGCCCCGGAATGACGACCATCTCACTCCGCCGGCAAAATCGTCCCCTCGACCTCGCCGAAGCCGACGCGATAGCCGGCGCCGCCCTGGCACCAGCCGCGCATGATGAGGCTGTCGCCGTCCTCCAGGAACGAGCGCTTGATGCCGCCGGGGAGTTCGACCGGCTCGGTGCCGTTCCAGCTGATCTCGAGCAGGCTGCCGCGCTGGTTCTTCTCCGGGCCGGAGATGGTGCCGCTCCCTAAGAGATCTCCGACATTCATGGCGCAGCCAGAGGAGGCGTGGTGCATGAGCTGCTGCACCGAGGACCAGTACATGTACTTGAAATTGGTGCGGCTGATGCTGGTGGGCGCGTTGGCGCCGCCGGGCCGCAGCGAGACGTCGAGCTCGATGCTGTAATTCTGCGGCTTGGCCTGCTTGAGATAGTCGAGCGGCACCGGCTCCTGCTCCGGCCCCTTCAGCCGGAACGGCTCCAGCGCCTCGCGCGTCACCACCCACGGGCTGATCGAGGTCGCAAACGCCTTTGCCAGGAACGGACCGAGCGGCACGTACTCCCACTGCTGGATGTCGCGTGCGCTCCAGTCGTTGAGCAGCACGAAACCGAAGATCATCTCTTCGGCCTGCTGCTCGGTGAGCATGCCGCCCATGGCTGAGGGCTGGCCGACCACGACGCCCATCTCCAGCTCGAAATCGAGCCGCTTGCAGGGACCAAAGCTCGGCACGTCGACATTGGGCGGCTTCAATTGCCCGCGCGGGCGCTTCACGTTGGTGCCGGAGACCACAACGGTGGATGCGCGGCCATTGTAGGCGATCGGCATATGCAGCCAGTTCGGCTGCAGCGCATTGTCCTTGCCGCGGAACATCACGCCGACATTGGTGGCGTGCTCCCTGGACGAATAGAAATCGGTGTAGCCGGAGACCGCGAACGGCATGTGCAGCTTGGCGTCGCGCATCGGCACCAGGGCCTGCTTGCGCAGCTCCTCATTGTCGCGCAGCTCCGGATGGTCCGCGCGCAAGAGCTCGCTGATCCGCGCCCGCGTCCTTGCCCAGACCTTCGGCCCCAGCGCCATGAACGGATTGAGCGAGGCGCCCGAGAACACGCCGAGCGCGCCGACATCGAGACGCGAGTCCTGCTCGAGCTCCCAGAGATCGAGCACGTAATTGCCGATCGCGACGCCGACGCGCGGCGTCGGGTTGGCCGCGGTCGAGAACACGCCATAGGGCAGGTTCTGGATCGGGAAGTCGGAGGCCGGATCGACGTCGATGAAGGAGCGGAGGCTGGGATCGTTGGGGTGGGGCATTGGTTTCCTGCCGGATGTTCTGAGACGGTTTCTCCGCCGTCATTCCGGGGCGCGCGGAGCGCGAGCCCGGAATCCATAACCACGATCGTGAGTATGGATTCCGGGCCTGCGCCTCTGGCGCATCCCGGAATGACGAAGTCACTACGGCCTGTTCGGATCGAACCGCTTCTCCAGGCCCTTCCAGCAATCGGCGTAATCGTCCTGGAGCGTGGACGCGTTCGCGGCATGCGCGGTGACGCGCTGCGGGTAGCGGGTCTCGAACATGAAGGCCATGGTGCCGGTCAGCTTCACCGGCTTCAATTCGCCGTTGCTGGCGTGCTCGAAGGCATCACGATCCGGGCCGTGCGGCAGCATGCAATTGTGCAGGCTCATGCCGCCGGGGACGAAGCCCTGCGGCTTGGCGTCGTAGACGCCGTAGATCAGGCCCATGAACTCGCTCATGATGTTCATGTGGTACCAGGGCGGCCGGAAGGTGTTGTCGGCGACCATCCAGCGCTCCGGGAAGATCACGAAATCGATGTTCGCGGTGCCCGCGGTCTCCGACGGCGAGGTCAGCACCGTGAAGATCGACGGATCGGGATGGTCGAAGCCGATCGCGCCGACCGGAGAGAAGGTGCGCAGATCGTATTTATAGGGCGCGTAATTGCCGTGCCAGGCGACGACGTCGATCGGCGAATGCGGCAAGGTGGTCTTGAACAGCGACCCGCCCCATTTCACGAACAACTCGGTCGGCGTGTCCTTGTCCTCGTAGTTCGCGACCGGCGTCAGGAAGTCGCGCGCATTGGCGAGGCAGTTGGCGCCGATCGGCCCGCGCTCCGGCAGCGTGAAGGCGCCGCCGTAGTTCTCGCAGAGATAGCCGCGCGCCGGCCCGTTCG
The DNA here is from genome assembly GCF_028128655.1 of Bradyrhizobium sp. CCBAU 45394. NCBI lineage: Bacteria > Pseudomonadati > Pseudomonadota > Alphaproteobacteria > Hyphomicrobiales > Nitrobacteraceae > Bradyrhizobium > Bradyrhizobium sp. CCBAU 45394. Next base: position 343,182 of record NZ_LBIX01000173.1, read on the forward strand.
GAATCTCGACGCGGAATTTTACGCCGCGCGGGATCACCACGATCTCGCCGGGCTCGGCGTCGATGCGGCCGAACTCGGTGACGAGGCGCAGGTTCCCCTGCTGGAGCACGAACATCAGCTCGCCGTCGGCATTGTAGAAATGCTGGTCCACCATCGACTTGGTGATGAGATAGACATGCGCGGCCATGCCGGCCTGCGTATTGACGTCGCCGGCGGTCGTCATGGTCTGCACGCCCTGAACGAAGGTGACCTCCTCCTTCGGCACCGGCGTCGGGTCCCAGCGCATCTGAGCGATAGGCAGATCGTATTCATGGCACGGCGCCGAGCGCCACAGGCCGGCATCGGCCTTCTCGAAGCGCCCCGAATGCTTCACCGAGGGACGGATGCGGTAGAGCCAGGAGCGCTCATTGCTGCCGCGCGGCGCGGTGAAGGGCGAGCCCGAGAGCTGCTCGGCATAGAGCCCGTAGGCGCAGCGCTGCGGCGAGTTGCGCCCGATCGGCAGCGCGCCCGGCAGCGCCTCCGTCTCAAAGCTGTTGCCGAAGCCGGACATGTAGCCCGGCGTGACCTGGGCCGAGCTGCGGATGATCTGATCGGGCGAGGTATTGATGTTCATGACTATCCTCCTCCTTGCAAGGCGGTCCACATCTCCTGATCGCGCTTGTCGGTCCAGATCACGGGGTCGTCGATCCCCGACGCTTCGTCATAGGCGCGCGACACGTTGAACGGCAGGCAGTGCTCGTAGATGGCGAAGCTCGAAAACTTCGGATCCATCACCTCGCGCGTCGCTGCCATCGATTCCTTCAGCGAGCGTCCTTTGGCGACCGAGATTTCGGCGGCGCCATAGAGCGAGGTGACGAAGTCCCGCGTCATCGCGATGGCCTCGCGCACGGTGGCTGTGCCCTTCAGCGCATCGCCGCGGCCCGGCGCGATCGCCTTGGGATTGAAGTTGCGGATCTCGTTCAGCGTCAGCGGCCATTCGCGCAAATGCGCGTCACCGCAATAGCAGGCCGAGTGGTATTCGATGAGATCGCCGGAGAACATCACTTCCGCATCCGGCACCCAGGCGACGATGTCGCCGGAGGTGTGGCCCGCGCCGAGCTGCATCAGCCGCACTTCACGCTTGCCGAGATAGATCGACATCTCGCCTTCGAAGGTCAGCGTCGGCCAGGTCAGGCCGGGAATGCTTTGCGCATCCTGGAACAGGCGCGGGAAGCGGCCGTATTCGGAATCCCAATCCTGCTTGCCGCGCTCCTCGATGAGACGATAGGTCTCCTGCGAGGCAACGATACCTTGCGCCTTGTAGGCGGAGGCCCCCAGCACGCGCACGGCGTGATAGTGCGACAGCACGACATATTTGATCGGCTTGTCGGTGACGGCGCGGACGCGCTCGATCACCTTGTTCGCCATCGCGGGCGTTGCCTGCGCGTCGAACACGAGGCAACCGTCGTCGCCGACGATCACGGCCGTGTTCGGATCGCCCTCCGCGGTGAAAGCATAGAGATCGGCGCCGATCTCGGAGAAGGTGATCTTCTTCTCGGCGAGATCGCCGGTGGACGCGAAGTTCTTCGCCATCAATTCATCCTTAGGTCACAGGGTTATTGCTGTTGCTGTTGCTGCTGCTGGCCGTCGATCATGCGGCGCTTGGCGAGCCCGATCGCTTCCCGCAGCACATCGATGTCGCCGATATGGTTGGCGAGGATCAGCACCAATGCCGCATCGAAATCGGCGCTCTGCTCCTCCGTGAGGCCGCGATGCGCCTCGACGATGGCGCGAAAGGCGTCGTCCGGGCGTGCGAAGTTGGAACTGGTGGACAGCGGCATACCAAACCTCAATTCAAGCCTTCGGCGCGCGACAGCGCCGCAGCAATGGTCTCGCGCGTCGGATGACGGAACCGCGCAGCAACGTAACCATCGGGCCTGAGCAGATAGGCAGCACCCGCGTCGGCGTCGTAGCGCCTTGCGACGAGGCCCGAGGGATCGGCAAGGCCGCCCTCGCCGCCGATGCGGATATCCTTCACGCCTTCGGGCACGCCGAGCTGCGTGCCATTGCTGAACGACAGCAAGGTGAAGTCTGTTCCGCCCTTGCGGAATGCATCCGTCAGATAGATCTGCTCGCCCGCGCTTGTGGCAACCGGCGCATCCAACATGGAACAGCCGGGCCGCGGGCCAGCGCCCCACATATCCGCATCGGGCGACGACAGCGACGTATCATAGCTGCACGGCACCGAGAGCCGCCCACCATTGACCATGCGCTTGCCGAATTCGGTCTCCTTAGCGAGCGACAGCACCGCCTTGCGCAGCCGCGCCTCCTGGTGCGAGTTCGGCGCCATGAAATCGGTCGAGCGGGTGGATTCGCGGATGTTCTCGTCGGCCGCCATGCTGCGCTCGGCGTGGTAGCTCTCCAGCAGGCTCGCGGGCGAGGTGCCGCGCAGGACGCGGTCGAGCTTCCAGGACAGGTTTTCCGCGTCCTCGAGTCCCGAATTGGCGCCGCGCGCACCGAAGGGCGAGACCTGATGCGCGGAGTCGCCGGCGAAGATCACGCGGCCATGGATGAAGCGGTCCATGCGCCGACACTGGAATTTGTAGAGCGAGATCCACTCGAACTCGAACTTGTCGTGGCCCAGCATGCGCGCAATCCGCGGCCGCACGTTTTCCGGCTTCTTCTCGACGACGGGATCGGCGTAGCGATTGAGCTGGAGGTCGATGCGCCAGACATCGTCGGGCTGCCGGTGCAGCAGCGCCGAGCGTCCCGCATGGAACGGCGGATCGAACCAGAACCAGCGCTCGGTCGGGAATTCCGCCGTCATCTTGACGTCGGCGATCAGGAACTGGTCCTCGAACACCTGGCCGGCGAACTCGGCGCCAACCATCTGCCGCAGCGACGACCGCGCGCCGTCGCAGGCGACGACATATTGCGCGTGCAGGCGGTAGGCGCCCTCCGGCGTCTCGATCGTCAGCGCGACGGAATCGTTGCGCTGCTCCAGCGCCGTCACCTTGTTGCGCCAGCGCAGGTCGATCGCAGGCAGATCGCTGATGCGATCGACCAGATAGGCCTCGGCGTAATATTGCTGGAGATTGATGAAGGCCGGCCGCTTGTGACCGTCTTCCGGCAGCAGGTTGAACTGGTAGAGCTGGGACTCGCCATGGAAGATGCGACCGACGCTCCACACCACGCCCTTCCCGACCATGCGGTCGCCGACGCCAAGCCGGTCCCAGTACTCCAGCGAGCGCTTCGAGAAGCAGATCGCGCGCGAGCCTTCGCCGATGCGGTCGGCATCATCCAGAAGGACGACGCTCTGGCCGCGCTGCGCGAGGTCGATCGCGAGCGAGAGCCCGACCGGGCCCGCGCCGACAACCACAACCGGATGCTCGGCCGGGCTTTGCCCGGGACGGTCCTGATCGGGGTGGCGGCGATAGCCGAATTGGGTCTTGGTCTGATGCACATTGACCTGCGCCATGCGCTAACCTCGGCTCTGGTCAGGAGAGGGCTGATCTGCTAGATAGTCTCACGTGCAACTATTTTGGACCGGAGCCGGCCGGCCGTCAACTGGAATTCGGAGCGCAAGCCTTGGCGAGGACATCCAGCGATGCGGCACTGAAGAGACAAGAGGCGGGCGAGGCGTCGCCGCGGCAAAAAACGCGGCTCGATCTGTTCAAGTTCGTGCCGTTCCGCCTCAACCGGCTTGCCGCGGAGGTGAGTTCCGCGCTCGCGGTCGAATATCAGGAGCGTCACGGCCTCGACATTCCGGCCTGGCGCGTGATCGCGACGCTCGGTTTCCGCAACGATGCCTGTAGCGCGCAGTACATCTCGCAATGCACCCGCACGCACAAATCGACCATCAGCCGCGCCGTCACCATGCTGTTGCATGAGGGACTAATCGAGCGCGTCGAGAACGAAGCCGACCGCCGCGAATTCCGCCTGCAACTGACCAAGAAAGGCCGCGCGCTCTACGAAGAGCTGTTCCCGCAATTGCTGCGGCGTGAGGACGAGATCCTCGCCTGCCTCTCGGCGCAGGAGCGCAAGCAGCTCTCGGCTCTGCTCGGCAAGATCGAGCAGAGTCTCGACCTGATCCAGACCAGCGAAGAGGCGGATGCCAAGCAGGCGTATTAGGGTGCGGAATAGACGCTCCAGCATGTAGTTGCTGAGCCGTCTTTGTCGCGACTTTCCGCTCGGCCGACGGCGGCCCGATGCCGAAGCGACGACGCGGTCAAGACAACTGCGCTTGGCGGCGTCGGCACATTGCGGCCGGTCAGGACCGCCGCGCGGCCGATGCGGCTCACAGAACCTCAATACTCTAACGCTACGCCCGCAACTCTCAGCGGAGCCTCAGAGATCGATGCCGACCGCGATGTTACGGCCCTTCAATTCGGCAAAGGTTAGTGTGTGCGCGTACAGCTTTGTGAATGCTTCATCCTTTGCCAATGCCTCCTGTACCTTTCCGTACACTTCCCAACTGGAATAGCGCGTAGCGATAAGAAACTCCCCAGCCCACATACCAGTGTGAAATCGGGAAAGTCGAAGAAATTCAGCGCCGTGCTTTTCGAAGATTGCCTTCGCCTGCTTGGCGGTCTTGATCAATTCCTCAGGTTTGTCGCTCTTGAAGCGCGTAAATTGTACAATAGCCATGACCTAGTCCCTCCATTGACCCTCCCATGGGTAAGTCTAGGAGTGGCCGCGGAGGTTCACAGGAAGCCCCTATGATGCGAGGTCCGGGTGTTGGGCAAAAACGCCGGTCGAGAGCCGTGCGGCCAAAGACCGGTCTAGGGGTGCAGCGAACCCATGCGGCTTCCCGAACCTCTTCGCGTCGGGCCACAAGGAGCTGTCTCCGCATTTCAGAGAGACGCGCACGACAAAATTCGCGGTACAGAAAATCGAATATCGAGGGCATGGTCAAACCCCCTTGTTTGATCTTCGCTATGCACGTCCCACTTGCACTAGCTCTTGGTGTGCAACAGGCGAACTAGAACACACGAGGCTACCAAACTTTGTCGGATACTTCGCGACGTTCGGCCTCACCCCAATTTGTGAACCTCCCTTAGCCGAAAGATACCTACTCACAAGCGGTTACAGTTCGCCCGGAGGCACCATGGGGCGGCACTGCACAGCGTTGATCAAACGCGGGATTTCGCAAATCGCCATGAGCGCGGCTATCGCGATGGTGATGTCGCCGGCGCCGGCGCCGGGGCGCGATCTCGACGGACGCTACAGGAATTCACCACTTCTCGAATGGTTTGAGAGTTTGGCAAGCGGCAAAGGCCTCTGCTGTTCGCACGCCGACGGTCATGCCGTCGAAGACGTAGACTGGGAAGCCAGAGACGGCCACTACCGTGTGCGACTGCCGAAAACCGCCGACTCCAAAGTGATGATCTGGGTCGATGTGCCTGACGATGCCATCATCACCGTACCGAACAAAGTCGGACGCACCATGGTCTGGCCGATCTACAACGACCTCTATCCGGAGATATCGATCCGGTGCTTCTTGCCAGGGAGCATGACCTAGATTGGCGGGCGCTTGTAAAGGATTGACCGATGACCAGCGGCTATTTTGAAGACACCGAGATTGGCGATAGCCGCAAGGCCGGCCCCTATTTTGTCTCCAAGGACGAAATTATTCAGTTCGCCAAGCAATATGACGCACGGCCCTTCCACATCGATGAGGAAGCTGCTGCGCGCTCAGTTTTTGCGGGACTGACGGCATCCGGTGCCCACACGTTCGCGATCTTCATCTCGCTAACGAGCAAACTACAGCCTCCGCTCCGTGTCCTTGCCGGGCTCGGCTGGGATGAGGTGAGGCTGCCGAACGCGGTACGCCCCGGAGACCACCTTGATCTTGAATCGATCGTTCTGGAGAAGCGCGAGTCGAGGTCGAGCTCCGATAGGGGAATCCTTCGCAACCAAATCCACTTGCGCAACCAAAGACGCGAGACGGTGCTACAGTGCATCGGCAATGTTCTCGTTGCGAGGCGACCGGATGCGAAAGCATCGATGTAAGCCATTCAATAAGCTGCCGTCGGTTGGTTTCGCTCTGATGTCTCTTGTGCGTCACAAGGCGACATTCCGGATTCGGAGCTGGGTGTCCGCTTTACCCTAGAAAGCAAACATCCCGGATTTACGAAGTACACGCCCCTGCATTCCTGACGACTAGTTGACCCTCATGGTGAGGAGGCGCGCAAGCGCGCCGTCCAAAACTCAATCGTCGTCCCGGACAAGCAGTGCTCTAGACAACGCGAAGCGTTGTCTAGAGCGAAGCGCAGATCCGGGATCCATAACCACAGGGAGATCTTTGGCGAAGACTCGGAGTTGCCAGCTCGCGCGGCGACTCCTCCCTGGGGTTATGGGTCCCGGATCTACGCGCGCTTTTGGCGCGCTTGTCCGGGACGACGAGCGTGGGGCAGGTCTCAACCGCTATTTCGCAAACGACCGCGACGGCGGCAAATGCAGCGCCCAGGCGTCGACCTTGTCGCTGGCGCGCGGATAGATCTCCGTCACGATCGGATCGTGGCCGGGAATGAACCTGTCGGGGTGGCCGGCGAGACGCTCGATCGTCTCCCAGCCCTGTGCCATGTCGCCGACATTGTAGACGATCGGAAACGGGCTGCGGCGCTGCAGGTTGGCGTAGTAATGCGCGGCGTCGGACGCCAGCACCACCGGCCCGCGCGCGGTCTCGACCTTGACCACCTGCAAGCCGTCCGAATGGCCGCCGACACGGTGCACGGTGATTCCGGGCGCGACCTCGCCGTCGCCCGAATAGAAATTGACGCGCTCGCCATAGACATGGCGCACCATCTGCGTGACGTGCTCGACCGAGAACGGATGTCGCAGCAGTCCGTTGCACATGCAGCGGCCGGTCGCGTAGGCCATCTCGCGCTCCTGGAGATGGAAGCGCGCGTTCGGGAAGCGGTCGAGATTGCCGGCATGGTCGTAATGCAGATGCGTCACGATGATGTCGCGAATCGCCGACGCCTTGACGCCAAAGCGCTCCAGCGCATCGACCGGATTGAGCGTCAGCTTGCGCGCACGTAGCCCCGCCTCCTCGGCATTGAAGCCGGTATCGACCAGGATGTCGCGGCCGCCGCCGCGGATCAGCCAGACGAAGTAGTCGAGGTCCTGCGCCGCGCTGTCATGCGGATCCGGCGCCAGGAAGTTCATGCTGGGAGTGCGCGGCGACATGGTCGCATAGCGCAGTGCGTAGATTTCGTAGGCGTTTCCCATGATTTTTCTTTTGGTTTTGCTTCTTGTGTGGACCTTCGGGGAGGTACGAGCGCACCAAGCCATTGTCCGCCGGAAAGGTCAAACGCCACGCGTGATGCGCGGAGGCCCGTTCCAATGTGAGACCAATCACATTTTCGGCGCCAAGATTCCCCTAAAAAAGACTCCCTAACAGGGGTGCCCCGAGATGGGCGCTGCAATGCCCAACCGGATCGCGTCGAGCACGACCATGATGGCCCGTTTATTCCCCTCGCGGCGCGCCCCTGCGTTGCGGTCAATCGTCGCGATAATGCCGAATCTCCAAGCGGTTGACGCCCCCTCTCCCCGGTTTGATAATGCACATTGCGTAAGTTAAGGTCGCCGCGGCGCAAGCTGGGAACGGCGCCCTTTTGGCTGGACCGCGCTGATTATGAAAATTCGCTTCCTTTTCCTTCTTGCCTTGCTCGTTTCGCTCATCCCGACCGCACCGTCGCTTGCGGCCGGCGACCGTTATGCGCTGGTCATCGGCAACGCCAAATATCCGGATGCAGACGCCCCGCTGAAGGAGCCGCTCAACGACGCACGTGACGTCGCCGACGAGCTCAAGCGCGACGGCTTTTCGGTCGAGATCGGCGAGAACCTGACCGGCGACGGCATGCGCCGCGCCTTCGACAAGCTCTACGGCAAGATCAAGCCGGGCTCGGTGGCGCTGGTGTTCTTCAGCGGTTTCGGCATCCAGTCGGCGCGCCAGAGCTACATGCTGCCGATCGACGCGCAAATCTGGACCGAATCCGACGTACGCCGCGACGGTTTCAGCCTGGAAGCCGTCCTCGGCGAGCTCAACACCCGCGGCGCCGGCGTCAAGATCGCGCTGATCGATGCCTCCAGGCGCAACCCGTTCGAGCGCCGGTTCCGCAGCTTCTCGGCCGGCCTGACCCCGGTCATCGCGCCGAACGGCACGCTGGTGATGTATTCGGCGGCGCTGGCCTCGGTGGTGTCGGACGCCGGCGGCGAGCACAGCCTGTTCGTCCAGGAACTGCTGAAGGAAATCCGCGTCCCCGACCTGATGGCCGAGGAGACGCTGAACCGCACCAAGATGGGCGTCACCCGCGCCTCGCGCGGCGAGCAGGTGCCGTGGATATCCTCTTCATTGGCCGAAGATTTCTCGTTCATTCCGGGAGCCGGCGGATCGCGTCCGACAATGGCGCCGCCGCCCGCGCCCCCCGCGCCGCCACCCGTCGTCGCCAATAACCCGCCGCCGGCACCACCGGCGCCGCCATCACCGCCTCCGCCGCCGAAGCCGGCCGACACGGCAGCCGCACCGGCGCCCGCGCCCGTCCCGGCCCCATCACCGAAGCCCCAGGTCGAGGCCGCCTTACCCCCGCCGCCGCCGCCGGTGAAACCGGCCGACCCCGCTACCGTGCCGAACGCGGACGCCGGGCCTAGCGCGGCCGCCCTCGCGGAGGACCCCACCATCAAGGGCCTGACGGCCAAGATCGCGGCCAATCCTGATGACGTGAACGCGCTGTACCGGCGCGGCCAGGTCTATGCCAGCAAGGGCGCCTACAACCTCGCCATCAAGGATTTTGACGACACGCTCCGGATCAACTCGAAGGACGTCGAGGCGCTGAACAACCGCTGCTGGACCCGCACGGTGGTCGGCGATCTCCAGGGCGCGCTGAAAGACTGCAACGAAGCGCTGCGGCTGCGGCCGAACTTCGTCGATGCGCTGGACAGCCGGGGGCTCGTCAATCTGAAATCGGGAGCGGTGAAGAACGCGATCGCCGATTTCGATGCGGCCCTGAGGATCAATCCCCGCCTCACCTCCTCGCTGTACGGACGTGGCATTGCGAAGCAGCGCAACGGCTCCGCCCAGGAAGGGGCTCTGGACATTGCCAATGCCAAGGCGATGGATCCGAACATCGTTCAGGAATTCGCAAGCTACGGAGTACGCTAGTATTTTTTTGAATTGAGGCGACCGACGCCTCGAACCTCGGCGGCCCAGGCAAGACTAATGGACGGATGCCGCAGGCGGCCTTTCCCGGGGGGCCTATTGCAGGAATTTTGGAACCACGCAGCTCGGCTGCGCAGGAGGGACTGGCAATGAGATCGGCTGCAAAAGGACTTACCGCAATCCTGTCCATCATGGCCATTGGCGCCGCGCTGTCGCTGCCGGCCTCCCCCGCATTCGCCGGCGACGACGGCAACAGCAAGAACGTCACCGAGGACGAGATCGTCCGCGCGCTGGCGCCGCCGCAGAAGAAGCCGCTGACCCGCGGCCTCTCGATCGCGCCGCAGGCCGATCCCGCGCCGAGCGCGTCGGAGACCAAGCTGATCCAGTCCGTGCGCGGCCGCTCGACGCGCTCGCTGTCGTCGACCGAGCGCGAGGAAATCGCGTCGGTCGCCAAGGACAAGCCGAACATCGATCTCGAGATCACCTTCGACTACAACTCCGCCAACATCAGCACCAAGTCGCTGGCTTCGGTGCAGGCGCTCGGTCGCGCGCTGACCAGCCCCGACCTGAAGGGCTCGACCTTCGTGGTCGCCGGCCACACCGACGCCGCCGGTGGCGAGAGCTACAACCAGGACCTCTCTGAACGCCGCGCGGATGCGATCAAGCGCTACCTCGTCGAGAAGTACAGCATCTCCGCGACCGACCTCGTCACCGTCGGTTACGGCAAGAGCAAGCTGAAGGACCCGAGCCAGCCGATGGCCGAGGTCAACCGCCGCGTGCAGGTCGTCAACATGGAAAACAAGACCACCGCATCGAAGTGAGCACGACGCAATCCGTTGAAGTGACCGTGCGTGATGTGGTGTAAAGTCTCGCTTCCAAAGCGCGTCCCGCAGCCTTGCGGGACGCCGCTTTGTTTCAGGGAAACGCTCTCAGCAGGCCTCGTGCGGATGGCCGTGAGCCAGGCCAGGACAATCCGGCGATGAACGTCTCCGACTATCTCAAGCCTGCCGGAACCGTGGCGTTCATCGTCGCGCTCGGCATCGGCTATTATCTGTTCGAGCATCGGCGTCGCCCCGAGGCGAAGGAAACGCCGGGCGAGGCGCTCGTCATCGTGACGAAGTCGACCAATGCCTGCTTCTCCGACCTCGTCCGGGTGACCGGCTTTTTCGTGCCGCGCCGCGAGGCCGTGGTCGTCGCCGACCAGGAAGGCTCCCGGGTCACCGACCTCTTTGTCACCGAAGGCACCATGGTCACCGACAACCAGGAGCTGGCGCGCCTGACGGCGCCGCCGCAGATCCCGGGCCAGCCGCAGCGACCCGGCGCGCAAGGCCCGATCTCGCTGAAGGCGCCGGCGCCGGGCCTCGTCACCGAAGTTCGCACCATCGTCGGCGCGCCGGCCTCGCCGCAGGCCGGCCCGATGTTCCGCATCGCCGTCAACAACGAGATCGAGCTCGACGCCCAGGTCCCGGCCGTGCACATGCCCAAGCTCAGCGCCGGCGCGACCGTGCGCATCAGCCGCGACGACGCGCCCGATCTGATCGGCCGGGTGCGGCTGGTTGCGCCCGAAATCGACCGCGCCACCCAGCTCGGCCGCGTCCGCATCAGCGTCACCAACAATCCCTCGCTGAAGGTCGGCGTGTTCGCCCGCGCCTCGATCGACGCCAAGCGAAGCTGCGGCGTCGCGGTGCCCAAGACCGCGATCGACCATCTCACCGTGCAGGTCGTCAAGGGCAACACGATCGAGACGCGCAAGGTGCGGGTCGGGCTGTCGTCCGACACCGCGACGGAAATCCTGGAAGGGCTCGACGTCGGCGAAATCGTCGTGGCCGACGCCGGCTCTTCACTGCATGACGGCGACCAGATCAAGACCATGTTCGCCGATGAACTCGATCGCACGCGGGTACGCTGATGGCTCTCAATATCTCGGCATGGTCGATCCGGAATCCGCTGCCGTCGGTCGTCTTTTCGATCATCCTGCTGATCCTCGGCTGGACCTCCTTCGCCAAGCTCGCGGTGACGCGGCTGCCCTCTGCCGACATTCCCGTGATCTCGGTCGCGGTGTCGCAGTTCGGTGCTGCGCCCGCCGAGCTCGAATCCCAGGTCACCAAGACCATTGAAGACGCGGTCTCCGGCGTCGAGGGCGTGCGACACATCACCTCCTCGATCACCGACGGCCTGTCGCTGACCACCATCCAGTTCGCACTCGAGACCAATACCGACCGCGCGCTCAACGACGTCAAGGACGCAGTGACGCGGGTGCGCTCCAACCTGCCGCAGAACGTCACCGAGCCCTTGATCCAGCGCGTCGACGTCATCGGCCTGCCGATCGTGACCTATGCCGCGATCTCGCCCGGCAAGACGCCTGAGCAGCTCTCCTATTTTGTCGACGACGTGGTCAAGCGCGCGCTCCAGGGCGTGCGCGGCGTCGCCCAGGTCGAGCGCATCGGCGGTGTCGAGCGCGAGATCCTGGTCTCGCTCGATCCCGACCGCCTGCAGGCGATGGGCCTGACCGCCGTCAACGTCAGCCAGAGCCTGCGCGGCACCAATGTCGACGTCGCCGGCGGCCGCGCCGAGATCGGCAAGAACGACCAGGCGATCCGCACCCTGGCCGGCGCCAAGACGCTGAGCGACCTCGCCGGCACCATGGTCCCACTGTTCGGCGGCGGCGAGGTCCGGCTCGACGATCTCGGCACCGTCACCGACACCATCGCCGACCGCCGCACCTTCGCCCGCTTCAACGGCGAGCCGGTGGTCGCGCTCGGCATCAAGCGCTCCAAGGGCGCCAGCGACGTGAAGGTCGCCGACGCCGTGCAGAAGCGCATCGACGCGCTCAAGGCCGCCTATCCCGACGTCGACCTCAAGCTGATCGACACCTCGGTCGAATACACCAACGGCAATTACGAAGCGGCGATCTCGACCCTGTTCGAGGGCGCCATCCTCGCCGTCGTCATCGTGCTATTGTTCCTGCGCGATCTGCGCGCCACCATCATCGCCGCGATCTCGCTGCCGCTGTCGATCTTCCCAGCATTCTGGGCGATGGACCTCCTCGGCTTCTCGCTCAACCTCGTCAGCTTCCTCGCCATCACGCTGTCGACAGGTATTCTTGTCGACGACGCCATCGTCGAGATCGAGAACATCGTGCGGCACATGAACATGGGCAAATCGCCCTATCGCGCCGCGCTGGAAGCCGCCGACGAGATCGGCCTCGCGGTGATCGCGATCTCGCTCACCATCATCGCGATCTTCGCCCCCGCGAGCTTCATGTCGGGCATCGCCGGACAGTTCTTCAAGCAGTTCGGCATCACCGTCTCGGTGCAGGTGTTCTTCTCGCTGCTAGCGGCGCGCTTCGTCACGCCGGTGCTGGCCGCCTACTTCCTCAAGCATGGCCATCACGAGGAGCCGCCGCCCGGGCGCGTGCTGCGGTCCTATCACCGGATCGTGGCCTGGTCGGTGAAGCACTATTTCATCACGGTGCTGATCGGCTTCGGCATCTTCGCCGCCTCGATCTGGAGCATCACGCTGCTGCCGCAGGGCTTCCTGCCGGCGCAGGACAGCGCGCGCTCGCTGCTTGCCCTCGAGCTGCCGCCGGGCACCCAGCTCGCCTACACCGAAAAGGTCACCGAGGACATCGTCGCGCGGCTGCGCAAGCGGCCCGAAGTGAAGAGCATCTTCGTGGACGGCGGGCGCGTCCCACCCGGCACCCAGGAAGTCCGGCGCGCCGCCCTGATCATCAACTACACGCCCAAGGGCGATCGCGACATCACCCAGCGCGAGCTGGAATTCTCGATCAGCCAGGAGCTGGAGAACATTCCCGACATCCGCTTCTGGTTCCTCGACGAGAACGGCCTGCGCGCGATCTCGCTGGTCGTGACCGGCGTCGACGCCAACATCGTCAACAACGTCGCCAGCGAGCTCGCGACGCAGATGAAGCGGATCCCGACCATCTCCAACGTGATCTCGGAAACCACGCTGGAGCGGCCCGAGCTGCGCATCGAGCCGCGCGCCGATCTCGCCGCACGCCTCGGTGTCTCCACGGAAAGCCTGTCGCAGACCATCCGCGTCGCCACCATCGGCGACGTCGGGCCTGCGCTTGCCAAATTCGACGTCGGCGACCGCCTGGTGCCGATCCGGGTGCAGCTCGAGGACGCCGCGCGCGGCAACCTCAAGACGCTCGAACAATTGCGCGTGCCGCTCGGTGAGCACGGCGAGAAGGGCGGCGTGCCGCTCTCGGTCATCGCCGACGTCAAGCTCGACCAGGGTCCGACCAGCATCAACCGTTACGATCGGGACCGCCAGGCCACCGTTGCCGCCGACCTCGTCGGCTCCGCGGCGCTCGGCGATGCCACCAAGAAGATCAACGAGCTGCCGGTGATGAAGAGCCTGCCGAAGGGCGTGAAGGTCTCACCGTCCGGCGACGCTGAAAGCCTGAACGAGCTGTCCGACGGTTTCGCCACCGCGATCACCGCGGGCCTGATGATGGTCTATGCCGTGCTGGTGCTGCTGTTCGGCACCTTCCTGCAGCCGATCACCATCCTGTTCTCGCTGCCGCTGTCGATCGGCGGCGCCATCGCGGCCCTGCTCGTCACCGGCAAGCAGCTCACCACGCCGGTATGGATCGGCATCCTGATGCTGATGGGCATCGTCACCAAGAACGCGATCATGCTGGTGGAGTTCGCCATCGAGGCGATCCGCGACGGCAAGCCGCGCGACGAGGCCATGATCGACGCCGGCATGAAGCGCGCCCGCCCGATCGTGATGACAACGATCGCGATGGCCGCCGGCATGATGCCGAGCGCGCTCGCGGTCGGCGCCGGCGGTGAGTTCCGCTCGCCGATGGCGCTCGCGGTGATCGGCGGCCTGATCTTCTCGACCATCCTGTCGCTGGTGTTCGTGCCCGCGATGTTCATGGTGATGGACGATCTCGGCGCCCTGATCTGGCGCTTCGGCAAGCGGCTGATCGTGCACAGCGAGGATACCGAGGCCCCCGGTCATCACGAAGCTTCGCCGGCACAGCCGAAGCCGGCACCGAAGAGCATCGTGCATCCGGCGGCGGAGTAAGGTTCGCGAGAGCCCCTACTCGTTCCGCGCGATCGCCGTCAGCTTGGTCATGTTCCTCAGCAGGATGCGGCCACGCTGGAGATCGAGGATCGCGTCCTTGCGCCAGGCCTGAAGCTGGCGGTTGACGCTTTCGCGGGCGGCGCCGACGAAGACGCCGAGCTGCTCCTGCGAGATGTGCACCTCCGAGCCGAAATCGGCGGCGAGCGCGCAGAGCCGCCGCGCGAGGCGAACCGGCAGCGGCTGCAGCATGGACTCTTCCATGCGCTCGCTCTGCCAGCGGATGCGCTGGCACAGCAGCGCGATGATCTTGATCGCGACCTTCGGCTCGCGCTCGAGGAAGGAGAGAAAGTCTTCGCGCCGCAGCACGAACAATTCGCTGGCTTCGCCCGCGGTCGCGTCCGCGGTGCGGTTCTGGCCGTCCAGCACCGCGACCTCGCCGAACAGGTCGCCCGGCCCCATGAAATTCAGCGTCAGCCGGCTGCCGTCGGCGGCGCCGGTCTCGATGCGGACCTGGCCGCGGCGCATGCCGAACAGCGCGTCTCCGGCATCGCCCTTCTGGAACAGCACCTCGCCGTTCGCCAGATGCTGGGTGTGGCAGAGATTGGACAGCCGCTGGAGCTCGTCTGCGCCGAGATCGGCGAACATCGGGTTCATCTTCAGGATGACCGCAAATTCGGCCTGCTTGCTCATTTCAACTTCCTTGTGAATTTACTTGTCAATTTCGCTGGCAAATCGGCTGGAACCATCAACGTCCAGAATCGCGTAAAACCGCGCCGGAGAAGTGTGTCATAAGTCACATAACTTTGCAGCACCCCCTGACTATTTTTGACCGCTTGGAGCGGCTTCCCGTCCCGGGATAAACTCACGCGCATAGGACGGGTGAGCGGCCGGGTTCGGCACCGTTCGTCCGTCGTTGGAAAGTCGACATGAGAGCAGTGAAATTCGCCGGCGCCGCGGTCGCCGCTGTCGTCATCGTGATCGCGCTTCTCCTCGTGGTCGGGATCCCATCGGGCTTCCTGACCTCGACGATTGCGTCGCGGGTCGAGAGCGCGACAGGCTATCGCCTGTCGATCGACGGCACCACCAGGATCAGCCTGTGGCCGACGCTCAACGTCACCTTGAACGACCTCACGCTTCAGGATCCGAAGGACCGCAGCGGCATCACGCGCCTCACCGTCGACAGCGTGCAGGCCGACATGTCGCTCTCCAGCGTCTGGTCGGGCCGCCCGAAGATCAGCGAGCTCATCGTCACCCGCCCCGTGCTCTACCAGCCGCTGCTGCGTGAGCGTCTGCCGAATGCCGGCGCCTCGTCGAAGCCGCTGATGCTCGACACGGACGGCGCGACCATCGACCGCGTCAAGGTCACCGACGGCGAGGTCGCATTCGCGCGCGTGCGCGATCGCGTCGAGAGCCGCATCAGCGCCATCAATGCCGATGCCGTCGTTGGCCGCGACCGCAACGTCAGCATCACCGGCACCGCGCGCGTCGGCGAGCACCCGACCAAGTTCGACATCAAGGCGGCGACGCCCGCGCCGCCAACCGACCGGCCGACGATCCCGGTGGAGTTCGCCATCGACATGCCTGATGTGCTGAAGTCCCGGCTCGCAGGTCACGCCGAGATGCGGCTGAGCGGCGATCTCGTGATGATCAACGGCGTAAACGGCACGCTCGGCGACGGCGCGTTCAACGGCTGGGCCTCGGTCGACATCGCGAGCAAGCCTCTGGTCAAGGTCGATCTCGACTTCCAGCGGCTCACGATTCCGCTGGCGAAATCGCCGGACGGTGCGTCCGGACAGCCCTGGAGCAATGCGCCGATCGACGTGTCCGGGCTCAATTATGTCGATGCACAAATCAGGATCTCCGCGAACGACGCCGTGATCGGCGATGCGCGTCTTGCGCCGCTGGCGCTCGATGCAAAGCTCGCCGGCGGCGTGCTGAAGGCCGGCACCGCCAATCTCGGCGCCTATGGCGGCCAGGTCTCCGGCGAAGTGATCCTGGATGCGACCAGCGGCGCGCCGAGTTTTGCCATGCATTCCGACCTCGTCGGCGTGCGCGCGCTGCCGCTGCTCCAGGGCCTTGCCGAATTCGACCGGATCGACGGCAAGCTGCAAGCCAAGCTCGCATTGCGCAGCGCCGGCACCAGCCAGCGCGCCCTGATGGCGAACATGCAGGGCACGGCCTTCGTCAATTTCCAGGACGGCGCCATCCGCGGCATCAACGTCGCGCAGATGATCCGCTCGCTGACATCGGGCACGCTCTCCGGCTGGCAAGACAACCAGAACAGCGGCCAGGACCAGAGCACGGATTTGTCGCAGCTCTCGGCCTCCTTCCGCATCGACAAGGGACAGGCGGTGACGACCGATCTCAACCTGATCGGGCCGCTGGTGCGCGTGACCGGCGCCGGCACCATCGCGCTCGACACCAAGATGTTGGGCTTTCGCGTCGAGCCGAAGCTGGTGATGACCACCGAGGGCCAGGGCCGCGCCTCCGAGCCGGTCGGCTTCGGCATCCCCGTGATGATCCAGGGCAGCTGGTCGCAGCCGCGGATCTACCCTGACATGGCCGGCATGCTCGACAATCCCGACGCCGCCTACGCCAAGCTGCGCGAGATGGGCAAGGGCCTGTTCGGGCCTGATGGCGCCGGGCTCGGCAATATCCTGGGCAGCCTTGGTCTCGGCGGCACGACCGCGCCGGGTGGCGGCAATGCAGGCAGCAACGCCAATCCGCAAACCCAGCAGCCGGGCCAGAACAATCTGCTCGGCGGCCCGCTGGGCGAAGCGCTCGGCAATCTGATCCAGCAGGGGCTTTCCAGCGGAGCTGCAACCGGTGCTGGCACCGGCCGCAGCCGCAGCCTGCCCGCGACGCCGTCCACACCGGCACCGCAGGCCTCGCCCGCGCCGGCGCCCCCGGCCTCGGACGAGCCGCCGGTGGCGCAGCAGGACAGCCAGCCCATGAACGACGTGTTGCGGCAGCTCTTTAATAATCGATGATTGGCGGACCAACAGGCTGGACTCCACGCCAATCCCTTACATCGGCCCGGCCTTTCCCTGCTTCCTCCGAACGGATGAGCCTGCGACAATTCACCACCCTTTAGGCCCGACCCGGCGTCCACTTCGGGTAACCACGCCGGCCGGTCCTCCGGTCCCCGGGACGTCCCTTGGCCCAAATTGTGATAGAAGGGCGGCTGGGCCTGTACGGCCCGTAGCGCCGGCGTCGATGGCGGCGCAAGAGGATCCGGATGGCGGGAGCGAACGACAAGACACGGTTTCTGCGCGAGGGCCTGTTCGCCAAATACGTCGTCTCCCTCGTCGGCCTCGTCGTGTTCGTCCTCGCCGTCAGCGGCGCGATGGAGACCTGGATCTCCTATCGCGCCACCAAGACACAGCTGACCGACGGGCTGGAGGACAAGGCGCAGGCCGCGGCCCGGCGGGTGGAACAGTCGATCTCCGAGCTCGAGCGCCAGATCAGCTGGGTGACCCGCGCGAGCCAGGACACCCTCGAGAAGCGCCGCGCCGACTACGCCCAGCTCCTGCACCAGGTCGCGGTGGTCAACCAGCTGTTCCAGCTCAACGGCGACGGCCGCGAGGTGCTGCGCGTCTCGCGCCAGTCGACCACGACCGGCGGCAATGCCGACCTCTCCCGCGACATGCGCTTCACCGACACCGTCGCCCGCGGCGTCAGCTACGCGCCGGCCTGGTTCTCCGACAGGACTCCGTTGATGTCGATCTCGGTGGCGCATTCCGGCTTCAACGCCGGCGTCACGGTCGCTGAGATCGATCTCAGCTTCCTCTCCGAATTGCTGTCCGACGCCCAGGTCGGCAAGGCGGCCTTTGCCTATGTGGTCGATCCGCGCGGCCGCGTGCTGGCGACGTCCTCGAAAGGGCCCGATGTCGGCAAGGACCTCTCCAAGCTGCCGCAAGTGGCTGCCGCGATTTCGCCCGGCCGCGGGCCCGACACGTCAGGCACCGACTTCAACGGCTATTCGGTGCTGACCGCCGCGAGCACCGTACCGAAGCTCGGCTGGAGCGTGCTGTTCGAGCAGCCGACCACGCAGGCCTTGACGCCGATCCGCGATCAGCTGGTGCGCATCGCGCTCTTGATCGGCATGGGCCTGATGGTCGCGATCCTCGCCGGCACGCTGCTCGCCCGCCGCATGATCATTCCGATCACGGCGCTGCGCGACGGCGCGCACAAGCTCGGCGAAGGCGATTTCAGCCACCGCATCGACGTGCACACCTCCGACGAGCTGGAAGATCTCGCCGGCCAGTTCAACCGCATGGCCACCCAAATCCAGGAGACCTATTCGAACCTGGAGACCAAGGTCGAGGAGCGCACCCGCGATCTCGCGCAATCGATCAACGAGCTCAAGGTGCTGGAAGAGGTCGGCCGCGCCGTCGCCTCCTCGCTCGATCTCAACGCGGTGCTGCCGACGATCGCCGCCCGCGCGATCGAGATCACCCATGCCGATGCGGTGCTGATCTACGGCTTCGACGCCGGGACGCGTCGCTTCAACCTGGTCGAATCCAACGGCATCGACAAATCGGCTGACGGCGCCCATGTCACGATCGACGAAGGCGACAACATCCTGAGCGATGCCGCGGCGAGCTGTGAGCCGATCGCGCTTGCCGATCTCGACCATGCGGCCGAGCAGCCGCTGCGCGACGTCGCGATCGCGGCCGGCTTCCACTCCGTGCTGGTGGTGCCGCTGGTGGACCAGCAGGGCACGCTCGGCTCGCTCGTTGTTTTGCGCCGTGCCGGCGGCGAGTTCGCCGCCAGCATCATCGGCCTGATGCGCACCTTCGCCAACCAGGCGGTGCTGGCGATGCGCAATGCGCGCCTGTTCACCGAGGTCGATCACAAGAGCCACGCGCTGGAGGCGGCGCACGAGACCGTGCGCGCCCAGGCGGACAAGCTGCGCGTGCAGACCGAGCAGCTCAAGGACTGGAACAAGTCGCTGGAGGAGCGCGTCGAGAAGCAGCTCGGCGAGATCGAGCGCATCCGCAAGCTCGAGCGGTTCCTCGCACCGCAGGTCGCGCAGTTGATCGCTTCCTCCGACAGCCCCGAGGGGCTGCTCACCAGCCAGCGCCGCGAGGTCACGGTCGTGTTCTGCGACCTGCGCGGCTTCACCGCGTTCACGGAAGCGACCGAGCCGGAAGAGGCGATGAACGTGCTGCGCGAATATCACGCGGCGCTCGGCACGCTGATCTTCAAGTATGAGGGCACGCTCGACAAATATGCCGGCGACGGCGTGATGATCCTGTTCAATGCACCGATTCAATTCGAGGACCACACCCAGCGCGCCGTGAAGATGGCGGTGGAGATGCGCGACACCATCGGCCCGCTGACCGAGCGCTGGCGCAACCGCGGGCATAGCCTCGGCTTCGGCATCGGCATTGCCCTCGGCTATGCGACGCTCGGCCAGGTCGGCTTCGAGCAGCGGCTGGAATATGCCGCCATCGGCAGCGTCACCAACCTCGCCTCGCGCCTCTGCGGCGAAGCCAAGGCCAACCAGATCGTGGTCAGCCGCCGCGTCTACGGCATGGTCGAACCCTGGGTGGAGGCGCGCGCGCTCGACGATCTCGTGCTCAAGGGCTTCAATCACCCCGTGCTGGCGATGGAGATATTGAGCTGGCGCGAGGAAGTGGACAACGTGGTGGATGCCGCGGCGGCGCGCAGGCGGGGGTAGCCCTCGCTCTCAGCCGCACGCTCGCTGCGTTCCCTCCCCCCTTGCGGCAGGGCAATCGCATTTGGGGCCGTTGCTCTGCGGCCCATCCTTCGAGACGCCCGCCTTTGGCGGGCCCTCAGGATGAGGACGGAGTTCGCGGCAGCAATTTCGACCGGCAAAGATGCCGCTTAGCCTCATCCTGAGGAGACCGCGGAGCGGTCGTCTCGAAGGACGAGGCGCGCGCTCAGGCCCTGCCAAAAGTCATATGCGATTACCCTGCCGCAAGGGGGGAGGGTTGCGCAGTGGAGCAAGCCGCACCGTCGTCGCGACTCTCGCGACGACACTACGAACCACATCCCTCCAACCCGCGACTAACCATCGCCTCAACGGCGAGGCGGGCTTCGGATGGGAGACGATCGTGGCGTTTGCCTTGCCTTCGCGTGCGTATGATTTGCAGATGCTGGACCGTCCCGCCGATCGGGCACGCGATCACGGCTGGGTCTATGGCTTGCCGCCGGGCATCACATCCGAGCAATGGCCGCTCGATCCCGTCACCGGCTACCCGTTGATGCACGGGTTTACGCTTCTGCTGCCGGACGATTATCGCGTGCATGGCGAGGACATCGTCGCGGTGTCGTTCTTCGCGACCGCGCCCGATCACAATGACGGCGGCGCGCCCGACGACCCTGAGATCCGCGAGGCGGTGCTGGCGCGGCCGGCGCATCCGCGCCTGTCGCGCATGACCGACATCCTCGACTACGAATATGCCGCGCTGCTGCTGACCAAGACTGAATATGACGGCGCGTTCGCGACGCCGCCGGCGCCGCTTGCGCTGGCCACCGCCGACCGGCCGCGCTGGCTGGATGTCGGCGGCGCCAATGCCTTCTTCGAGGCCGCCGCGCCCTACGCCAGGAAGATGTTCGCCGCGCCGCCGCGCGCCGATCTCGCCGAGACCCGCGCGATTGGCTTGACGCCGCGCGCGGCCGATCCCAATGCCGGCAAGGGCCCGCAGGACGAGCACGTCCGCCAAAACCCCCCGACCGGCTATCAGCCCTATTACTATTATGTCGGCGGCGTGCCGAGCCGCGACAATTTTCGCCTGCACGATTGGAGCAAGGACCACGCCCACAACCATCTCGGCGGCACCATGCGGCCGTGCCAGGCGGTGCCGGAGATGAGCCCGTTCTACATCGAGTTCGAGGAATATTTCGGCGGCTACAATTTTGGCGGCGGCAATGCGCAGCTCGACTTCAGGGACATGAAGTTCGACTGGGCGTGCGGATGATCACGCCCCGCGCTTCGGTCCGATCGCCTCGAAGCCGGCCTTCTGCTCGTCGCTCAGGTCAGCCTCGAAATCGTCGAGCGCGTCGGCAACGCCGCTCACCGCTTGCAGCATCGTCTCCAACCGCGCCTTCACGGCCGCGAGGCGGCCTTTCGGTGTCGCGGCAGGCTTGGTCGGGCAGGCGCTCAGCGTCTCCATGGTGCGCAGCGTGGTGTCCTGGAGCACGTCGAGCCGGGCGCGGCCGACGTCGTCGAGGCGAAGCGTGGACGCGATGTCGGCGACGGGCCATTGCTGCTGCACGAGCTGCTCGTACTGGCGCTGCAGCTGGGGGTCATAGCGAGGATCGCTGTCCGCCGCGCAAGCCGCGGCTGCCTGCGCATCCTTGTGCTGGCTTGACACCAGCGCGGCGCGAGCCTCGTTGGCCAGCGCATCGAGCCTGGACTTCTGGTTCGCGTCGAGAAGATCGACAAATTTCGAAAGCGGCCGCGCGATCGCATCCGTTGCCTTGATCATGGCCTCCAGGCGCTCGCGCATCAGGCCGAGGCGCTCCGATGCGGTCGCAGGCACCTGCGCCGGGCAGGTCGCGCGAATGCTGTTGCGCGCCGCCGTCCAGGCGGCACTGAGATCATCGAGCGCGGTGCGCTGCAATTCGTTCGGCTGCACGGCGGCAGCAATGCGATCCGCCGGGAAGCCGGCGGGATCGCTGACGTCACAGATGTTTTGCGCCGACGGAATCCTGCGCGCAAACCGGCCTTGCGGCGCGGCGTAGGCGGCAAGCTCCTTGGCCGCATAGGGCGAGAACAGCGCGGCATAGATGTCGCCGTAGCCATAGAGCGAGATGCTGGTCGTATCGCCAAGGATGACGGCATTGGCGAGATCGTCATGGGCGAACGGCCAGAACACCGGACCGGCCCAGCCATAGCTGCCGTCGGGATGGCGCCACCAGCCCTGCGGGCGGCGGCCGCCATGCCAGCCCGACAGCGCCGCTTGCGCCGTGAGTGCCGCGCGCAGAATGGCGGGATTGGGCGGTTGCCGGCCCTCGACGCCGCGGGGATCCTGCGACCGCAACGCGGCGGAGCGGTATCCGCCGCCTCGCACCGCCATGCGGGCATGACGCAGGCGCGACAGGCCGATCACGTGGCCGACGGCGAACCGCGCCACGCCGAGCGGCCCGCCGCGCAGCCCGAACTGCGCTTCGGCCCTGTTCGGCAGCAGCACGGCCAGAACGACAAGGGCGGCGCCCGCCAGCACGGGGGCCATCCGTGATCCCGACATGATTGCTGACCTGACCACCTTGGCCCTCCTCCAGCGCCAAGCGCGCACCACCTCGCATCACATGACGCGCGGGGGAACCAAAGGTTCCGGGAGTACGACGGTCAAAGCGTCGCGGCGGCGAGAAGAAGCGCTGCGCTCATTCCGCCTTTTGCGGCAGCACGAGAGTCTGGCCGGGATAGATCAGGTTCGGGTTGTGGATCTTCGCGCGGTTGGCGTTGAAGATCACGGCGTAGCGGGCGCCGTCGCCGTAAGCGAGCCGGCTGAGCGCCCACAGGCTGTCGCCGCGGGAGATCACCCGACTGCCGCCCGCCTCCGCCGGTGTGCCGCTGAGGGCGTCGCCCGGCGACGCCGATGCGACCGTCGTGGCGGCAGGCGCTCGCGCCATGCTGCCCCTAGATTTCGTCGCGCCCATCATTCTGGGCCGCGTCGCCGGCCTGTCCGATGCCGACGGCAGGGATGCCACGACATCCGATTTCTCGGCCGGCGTCGCGGCCCGCTTCGTTTCCAGTTTGGCGGCGGGCGGTGCAACACGCGCCGGCGGCGGCGCCGCCTCCGCGATCGTCACCGGCATGGTGCGGCTGGACTGCGTGACGGTGCCATCCGGCGCCCTGGCGCGCAGGGTCAGCTCGTAGCTGCCGGCGGGAAGTTGCGGCGGCGTCATGACGAACTGGCCCGACGCATCGGCCACGACCGAATCAAGCGGCTGGCCGTCGCGCAGCAGCTCGACCTTTGCGCCCGGCGTGGCCTGGCCCGCGATCACCGCCGCTTCGCCATGGTCGTCGATGCGCGCGACGTCGAACCGGGGACCGGCGTCGGTCGCGGCCACCGGCGGCTTGACCGGCACGAGATCCGCCAGCGCCGTGACCTGCTTCTGCGTCTCGGCCAATGGACCCGCAGGCTTCGGCGCGGCGGCGGGCGCCGGCGACGCGGGCGGCGCGCCGGCGGCGAGCTTCGGTTCTTCGGGCGTCGGCGCTGCCTTGGTCTCGGCTTTAGGTTCGGTCTTGATTTCGGTGTTGGCTCCGACCTTGGCCTCAGGCTTGGCCGCGACGGCGATCTCGGTGCTCGTCCCGCCCGGCAACAGGCGGCGCAGCTCGGTGGGGCCGATCACCAGCACGGTGCCGACCACCGCGAGCAGGCAGAATGCAATGAAAGCCTTGGAAGCGGTCATCATCAGAAAGCAGACCCTTGCTGGCAAATCGGCCGATGACGGCAAGTTGCTCCGATTTGGCTACGGCAGCAAGACGGTCGAAGGGATTACCGCCCTCCGTTCCCGCCCGCCGCGGATGAACCGGCGCGGCCCCGTCGGCGTCCAATGATCGAGGCCGCATCGCGGCCTATTTTTTGAGGATTTTTCCCGTGACTGCATTTTGCCGCCCCGCGCCATGGCTGGCGCTTGCCGTGATGCTCGCCGCCACCCCCGCACTTGCCGCCTCGGGCCCGCCGCCGGACTACATCCTCACCGACAACGCCGATCTCGCCTTCACCTCGCCCGACGGCGCCACCCGGATCGAGCAGTACATGAAGGACAGCAAGGATTTCGACGTCAAATGGCAGGCCTGGGCGAGGAACGGCGAGCGGATGACGGAGCTGAAGCCCGAGCAGGGCTATGGCGCCGGCTTCCGCTTCACCAGCGACTCGCAATGGCTGGTGCGGATGCAGAAGACCGGCTCGGGCGAGCAGTATCTGTTTCTCTATCATGTCGAGAACGGCACCTTCGTCAGCGCGACGAAGAAGTCGCTCAGTGACCTCGCCTGGGCCTATTTCCACAGCCGGCCGGACACGAAGAAGATGAAGCTCGACTACCACATCTCGGCCAATCTGATGAAGGGCACCGAAGATGCTCATCGCTGGCTCGGCGTTGACTGGCCCAACAATCGCTACCTCCTGATCTCGCTGTCGGGCGAAATGGACAAGCATCCGAAGAACGTCGCCGTGAAGGGACTGGCCGACTGGAAATGCCGTTATGACCTCAAGACCGGCAAGTTCGACGTGCCGGCGATGTTCGCCAAGGGCAATGCGGAAGCGCTGAACTGGGAGATCAAGCGGTGAGATTTGGCCTCGCCGGCCCCCTCCAAAGCGGGGCGATCTCATATGTCTCCTTGGCGCCAGTCTACGCGCGCCTCGCCCTTCGAGACGACTGCTTCTCGCGGTCTCCTCAGGATGAGGCTAAGCAGCATCGGCGCCCGCAAAAATTGCTGCCACGCACTCTGCCCTCATCCTGAGGAGCCCGCCAAAGCGGGCGTCTCGAAGGATCGGCCGCCCGGAGAACCAACCTCCCGATTCCGTTCCGATTCATATTTTCGTAACCCTCACTGGTAACGGGGTCTTGTCGGTTTTGCTGCATCTTGCATCCCACGGGAGGGCTGGATGGGCACATCGATCCGATGGACCGCGCGGATGCGCGCGCTGCTGCGCCGTTGGCGCGGGGCGCCGCTGACATGGCTGATCGTCGGCGGCTTCGTGCTGATGGCTGCAACCGCCATCGGCACCGCGCTCACCGTCGATCGCTTCCGGCAGAATGCGATCGAGAGCGGCCGCGACAGCCTGGAGAGTGCCGTCCGCCTGCTGGCCCGCCATTTCGACCGCGAGTTCGCGGATTTCGCGGTGCTCCAGAAGAGCGTCATCGCCGAGCTCGAAAGCCACGGCATCGCCTCCACCGACGTCTTCCGCAGCGAGATGGGCACCCTCGCCATGCACGAGGCGTTGCGCGCAAAAGCCAGCGGCTGGTCCGACGTCGCCGGCGCCAATGTGTTCGACGCCAACGGCGTGCTCATCAACTCGTCGCGGCGCTGGCCGGTCGCCGACATCTCGGTCGCCGACCGCGGCTATTTCAACCGCCTCAAATCCGACCCGACCTCGCAGGAGGAGATCGAGGTCGTGCCCGGACGGTTCGGCAACGGACCGGCGATCGTGTTCGCGCGGCGCGTCTCCGGCCCCCATGGCGAATTCCTCGGCATGGTCTCGCGCGCGATCACGCCCGACCAGCTCGAATCCTTCTTTGCCTCGACGGGGCTCGGCGACGATTCCTCGATCGCGATGCACCACCAGAACGGCCAGCTGCTTGCGCGCATTCCGCATGTCGACGCGATGATCGGGCAGAACTACCACACCGGCTCCCCCGAGCAGAAAGCCGTGTTCGAGCGCACCTTCGTCACGATGCAGCTCGCGAGCCCGATCGACGGCAAGGACCGCATCGTCGCCTCCCGCCTCCTGACCGGCGCGCCGCTGGTGATCGTTGCGACCAGGTCGCTGGACGCGACGCTCACCACCTGGCGCACGCAAACGAAATTCTTCGTCACCGTGGCCGTGCTGTCGATCGGCTTGCTCGTCCTGACGCTGTTCCTGATCTTCCGCCAGATGACCCGCCGGCTCTCGCTGGAGAAGCAGCGGCTCGACACCGCGCTGAACACCATGACGCAGGGCCTTCTGATGTTCGACCAGGACGAGCGGCTGATCGTCTGCAACCGGCGCTACATCGAGATGTACCGCCTGTCCACCGACGTGGTGAAGCCCGGGGCCTATTTCCGCGACGTGATCCAGCACCGCCACGACACCGGATCGTTCGACGGCGACGTCGATTCCTATTGCGACGGCATTTTGGGCAGTGTCGGACGGACCCAGAGCACGATCGTCGAGACCGCCGACAGCCGCCTGATCGAGATCAAGAACCAGCCCGGCGCCGCCGGCGGCTGGCTTGCCACCCATGACGACGTCACCGAGCGCATCCGCGCCGACGAACGCATCGCGCATATGGCGCATTACGACGCGCTGACCGACCTGCCCAATCGCGTGCTGATGCGCGGCCATCTGGAACGCCGCGTGGCGGAGCTTGCCGAGGGCAAGCCGTTCGCGATCCTCTATATCGACGTCGACGAGTTCAAGGGCGTCAACGATTCGCTCGGACACGAGGTCGGCGACGAGCTGCTGCGCCAGGTCGCGAACCGCCTGCGCGCCTGCGTCAGCGGCAACGACCTCGTCGCGCGGCTGGGCGGCGACGAATTCGCCATCGTCAAGGCCGGCACCAGCGACCAGGCCGAGCTGACGGCGCTGGCGGAAGCGATCCTCAACGCATTGCGTGCGCCCGTGAACTGCAAGGGCCAGGAGGTTCCGACCGATGCCAGCATCGGCATCGCGATCGCGCCCGACCACGGCGACAATCTCGACGATCTGCTCAAGCGCGCCGACCTGGCGATGTATGCCGCCAAATCCGAGGGCCGCCGCACCTTCCGCGTCTTCGTGCCCGAATACGACGCCAAGGCGCGGCTGCGCCGGCAGCTGGAGCTCGATCTGCGGCAGGCGCTCGCGCGCGGCGAGTTCGAGGTGCACTATCAGCCGCTGGTCGACCTCGCGGCCAATGTCGTGACCGGTTGCGAGGCGCTGCTGCGGTGGCACCATCCGGAGCGCGGCATGGTCTCGCCCGCCGACTTCATTCCGGTCGCGGAAGACACCGGACTGATCGGCGAGATCGGCGAATGGGTGCTCAAGCAGGCCTGCACGGAGGCAGCCTCCTGGCCCGGCGATATCCACATCGCCGTCAACGTCTCGCCGGTGCAGTTCCGTTCCAAGACGCTGGCGCTCAAGGTCGCCGCCGCGCTTGCCGAATCGGGCCTCGCGCCCGGGCGGCTCGAGCTCGAGGTCACCGAAACCGTCCTCATTCGCGACGACGAGGAGGCGCTGACGATCCTCCAGCAGTTGCGCGAGCTAGGCGTGCGCATCGCGCTCGACGATTTCGGCACCGGCTATTCGTCGCTGAGCTATCTGCACCGCTTCCCCTTCGACAAGATCAAGATCGACCGCAGCTTCATCAGCGACATCGGCGAGCCCGAGGACTCCTCTCCGATCGTCCAGGCCGTGGTGCACATGGCCGCCGCCCGCCGCATGGCGACGACGGCCGAAGGCGTCGAGACCGAGGCGCAGCGCGAGGTGCTGCGCCAGCTCGGATGCAGCCAGATGCAGGGCTGGCTGTTCAGCCCGGCCGTCCCGGCCGCGAAGCTGAAGCGGTTGCTGTCGGCGCAGGCGGCCGCGGCTTAAGCGCCGTTTGCGCAGGCGATGACGGTGAAAACACCTCTCGCGCGGCCCGGAATAGGCTTCAGGTGGCGAATTGACGCGCACGGCGGCCTTATCGATTGACACGGCGGCCCGGGAGTGTTCACGTCGTCCCCGAACTGTATCGCGGCGACAAGCAGCTCGCGTGTTCGAGGCCGGCGCTGAAGATCGCCGTCACTGTCATCCTCACGATCGCAATGAAGCTCCTGCGCAATCGGCTGCGTGCAGGACTGCCGTATTTCGCAGCCGGACGAGGAGACACAATTGCAGGTACTTGTTCGCGACAACAATGTCGACCAGGCGCTTCGTGTCCTGAAGAAGAAGATGCAGCGCGAGGGCGTGTTTCGGGAAATGAAACAGCGGCGCTCCTACGAGAAGCCGTCGGAGAGAAAGACGCGCGAAAAATCCGAGGCCATTCGCCGCGCCCGCAAGCTCGCTCGCAAGCAGGCGATCAGGGAAGGCTTGCTGCCGGCGCCGCCGAAAAAGAAGCTTCCGGAGCGCAAGCCGCCGCTGCCGCAGACCGCTGCCAGGCCCGCGGGCTGAAACGGCGGCACGACAACGCCGTGAGACCGACCGGGCAATGAGAACAGGCCGGCATCGTTGCTGCGCATCTTGTATCCGGGAAGATGGTCCATATCTCATCGGCATGATGAAGCTCACACTCGTCCAGGACCAGGCTATCCAGGCGCTCATGGCAGGCATCGTCGGCGCCGAGACGTTCGATCGCGTCTTCGCGGGCATCCGCTTCGACAATATCGAGGGCACGATGCTCTACGCCTTCGCCGGGAACGCGGAGGTCGCGTCCGACATCGAGGACAGCTACTCGCCCTACATCGCCGCGGTCGCATCGCAGGTGCTGGACAAGCAGGTCGACGTCGTCATCGTGATGCCGAAAGTGCTGCAATAGGGTTCATCGAGCGAGACGGCGCACGCCCGCCGTCCGTCTCGCCCCGCGGCATCGTCCCACCCTGCAGACCTCATGGCGCCACCAACAAAAGCCGTGGCGTGACCTCGAAATAAATCCGCGCTAACCTCTTGGGCACAAGAACAAGAGGGAACGCCAATCGTGTACGACTACATTATCGTGGGCGGCGGCTCGGCGGGGTCCGTGCTGGCCCACCGGCTCTCCGCAAAGAGTGCCAACAAGGTCCTGCTCTGCGAAGCCGGACAGGACACACCACCCGGCAACGAGCCGGCCGAGATCAGGGACAGCTATCCGGGCACGGCCTATTTCGATCCGCGCTTCCACTGGACGGAATTGAAGGTCACGACGCAGGTCGTCAGCCACAACAATCCGAACGAAGCGCGTCCGCCCTTGCGCAAATACGAGCAGGCGCGCGTGCTCGGCGGCGGCTCGTCGATCAACGGCCAGATGGCCAACCGCGGCGCGCCGACCGACTACGACGAATGGGATGCGCGCGGCGCCGAGGGGTGGACGTGGAACGACGTGCTGCCGTTCTTCAAGAAGGTCGAGCGCGACCTCGATTTCGACGGCCCGTATCACGGCAAGGACGGCCGGATCCCGGTGCGCCGGATTCCGCGGGAGCACTGGACACGGCATTCGCAGGCCTTCGCCGATGCCTTCCAGCAGGCCGGTCATCAATTCGTGGCGGACCAGAACGGCGAGTTCGTCGACGGCTATTTCGCGGTGACGCACTCCAACCAGGCCGAGCAGCGCGTCTCCGCCGCGATGGGCTATCTCGATCGCGACACCCGCAAGCGCGCCAACCTCACGATCTCCACCAACACGCAAGTTCGGGAGCTGCTGTTCGAAGGCACGCAATGCGTCGGCGTGAAGGCCAGGGTCGACGGGCGGGAGCAGGAATTCCGCGGACGCGAGATCATTCTCTCCAGCGGCGCCATCCATTCGCCGGCGCATCTGCTCCGCGCCGGTATCGGCCCGGTCGGCCACCTCAAGGACATGGGGATTCCCGTGCTGACGGGCTTGCCGGGCGTCGGCCAGCGCCTGATGGATCATCCCTCGATTTCGCTGTCGTCCTTTGTCCGCCGCGGCGCGCGCATGAACGAGCATACCAGGCGCCACATGCAGCTTGGCCTGCGTTATTCGTCCGGGCTGTCAGGGGTGCCGAAGGGCGACATGTTCGTCGTCGTGCTCAGCAAATCGGCCTGGCACGCGGTCGGCGCGCAAATCGGCTCGCTGCTGACCTTCGTCAACAAGACCTATTCCGAGACCGGACAGGTCAAGCTTGCCTCGCGCGACCCTTCCGCAGAGCCGATCGTCGAGTTCAACCTGCTGTCGGACCGGCGCGACCTCGATCGGCTGATGAGCGGCTTCCGCAAGATGGCGGCGGTGCAGATGAGCGAAATCGTCAGGAAGGTGACGGACAAGCCGTTCCCGGCCGCCTATACCGACAAGGTCCGCAAGATCGGCGTGGTCAACACCAGGAACAAGATCCTGACCAGGATCGCTGCGGCGCTCATGGACGGGCCGGCGGCGCTGCGTCACTACCTGATCGACAATTTCGTGGTCGAAGGCTTCACCTTCGATGACGTGATGAACGACGACGAGGCGCTTGAAGCCTTCGTGCGCAAGGCGACCATCGGCGTGTGGCACGCCTCGTGCTCATGCCGCATGGGCCGGGCCGACGATCCGATGGCGGTGGTCGACAACCAGGGCCGCGTCAGGGGTGTCCAGGGTCTGCGGGTCGTCGACGCCTCGATCTTCCCGGTGGTGCCATGCGCCAACACCAACTTTCCGGTGCTGATGTCGGCAGAGAAGATCGCTGCAACCATGCAGTGAGCGATCCCGGCGGGACGAGGTCCGGAAGCGGAGGCGAGTCCAAACTGGACCTCGGACCGCAGACGTCGCCCTCGGGCGAGGCCGGCGATCGGGGAACAGCATCCCGGTCGGGACGAAAGTTCACATCAGCCGTTTGGCCGCGTGCACTTCGACGAACTCGGCGTCGGGATGCGTGACGATGGTGGCGAACATGATGCCGCTGATGATCAGCGACCAGGCGGTGTCCCAATAAATCCAAAACAC
Organism: Bradyrhizobium sp. CCBAU 45394; assembly: GCF_028128655.1. Classification (NCBI taxonomy): domain Bacteria; kingdom Pseudomonadati; phylum Pseudomonadota; class Alphaproteobacteria; order Hyphomicrobiales; family Nitrobacteraceae; genus Bradyrhizobium; species Bradyrhizobium sp. CCBAU 45394. Next base: position 373,654 of record NZ_LBIX01000173.1, read on the forward strand.
GTGCCAGCCTCCGTTTTGGCGTCCTCCGCCCGCGAGATCAGGGGTAACGGCGGGAAGGGGGCTGCCGTTCCCTAGCGATCATGTGGCCCTGCGGCCTGAGATGGAGCAGAGGAAGCGCAGCGCTGTTCAAGTTTGTCGGAGAGACCTTGCGATCGGTTTAACCGGTGTGGCGCTTTGCCACGACATCCTCATCCCGCGGACCCTTTCATCCCCTTGGGCTGTGAACGAGTTCATAGAGGCGCGGCCGTTTGCAGTGCACGATGGTTCGCACGCGCCCCGGCGCATCGAACATTCGACCAACGGATTTTCGCCATGCGCAAACGACTCGTCGCCTGGACCATCCTGACCTCGGCATTGCTCGCGGTCGTCGTGTGGACCGTGCTCGGGCCGCCCGACCATCCTGCCGGCCCGAATCTGCACTTCCGCAACCTGACGGCCGCGGTGCGGTAGCCGCCTTCGGCGCGACGCAACCGATACCATTTCGGCATCGATCGATCTCATTTGGAATTTGGTGCGGCGAGGCGCCTGCCGCTATCCTCTGCGACAAAACAACAATGCCGCACTGGCCCCGAGGAGAACGCCCATGCCGAGACCGACACGCTGCGTCGCATCCAAAACGCCCCGCGCTGCGATCGCCACCACCCTCGCCTTCCTTGCCCTCATTTCGGGAGTTCGCGCCGGCATGGCCGAGACCTTTGCCTATGTCGGCAATGCCGACAGCAACGACATCAGCGTGTTCAAGCTGTCCGAAAGCGGCGAGATGACACCGGTGCAGACCGCCGCCTTCACGGGCGTCGAAAAGCCGGGCTCCTCGACGCCGCTCGCGATCACACCCGACCACCGCGTGCTGATTGCCGGCGTCCGCTCGCAGCCGTTCCAGGCGGTAAGTTTTGCGATCGACCCCAAGACGGGCCAGCTCAGCCATGTCGGCAACGGGCCGCTCGCCGACAGCATGGCGAACATCGCAACCGACCGCGGCGGCAAGGTCCTGTTCAGCGCCTCCTATGGCGGCAACAAGGTCGCGCTGAATCCGCTTTCCGCGAACGGCGTCGTGGGCGAGCCGAAGCAGGTGATCCCGACCGGGCTGAACGCGCACGCCTTCCTGCCCTCGCCCGACAACCGCTTCGTGTTCGCGACCAATCTCGGCTCCGACCAGGTGCTGAGCTTCGCGTTCGACGCCACGACCGGTACGCTCACGCCGAGCGATCCGCCGAACTACAAGGTGCCGGAAAAATCGGGGCCGCGGCACTTCGTGTTCCATCCGAACGGCAAGTTCGTCTATCTCATCCACGAACTGAACGGCGATGTCGCTGCTTTCACCTATGAGGCCAAGAGCGGCGCATGGGACGAGATCCAGCGCACCACCGCACTGCCGGAGGGTTTTAATGGGAAACCCTGGGCCGCCGACATCCACATCACCCCGGACGGGCGCTTCCTCTACGCCTCCGAGCGCACGACCAATACGCTCACCGCCTACAAGGTCGATGCGGCCAGCGGCAAGCTGACCACGGTCGGCAGCGTGCCGACCGAGAAGCAGCCGCGCGGCTTCAACATCGATCCGTCCAGCCGCTACCTCGCCGCGGTCGGCGAGCTGTCCGACGGCATGACGGTCTATGCCATCGACCAGAGCAGCGGCGCGCTCAGCAAGCTGAAATCCTACCCCACCGGCAAGAAGCCGAACTGGGTGGAGTTCCTGAGCCTGCCGTGAGGGGCCGCGGCCGGCCTAAGTAATCATCCGTAATTTCAAAGTCCGGGGCTTTTCATCATATGACGGTCATGGACAGTCATATTGTCTTCAAGTGCCCCCAGACCGGCATGAACGTGCAGCATCGGCTTGGCGACGAGCCGGCCGACCGCACGCACGTGTCCGTACCCTGCCCGGCCTGCACGCGACTGCATCTGATCGACCGTTCCTCCGGCAAGCTGCTCGGCGATCGCCGAAGCTGACCGGCAGCCAGGCAGAACCGTCGCACCCCATCTCGAACCACGAGCTGTGCGGTCGCCGCGCCCTGCCCGGCGGCGAGCGAACCTGTTCTCCAATCCCGCGACTAATCAAAGACTTGCCGCGGCAGCCCGGGCGGCGCGGCATCCCGCTTTGGGACAACGCTGCCGTAGTCCTTGCCGCTGCCATCTGCTATCGATTGGAGGCATAGCCCCCGTGGAATTTCCGATGCGCCATTTGCCCCGTGCCGCTGTTCGAGCCCTGTTTCCCGCAACCATCGCCGCAGTGCTCGTCTTCGGCCAATATCCGGCCGGAGCCGCCGATGACGACGCGCCCAAGGGGCCGGCCGTCACGGTGCTGAAGGTCGCAAAATCCTGCTTCTCCGACATCGTCGAGGCCACCGGCACAATCATCGCGCGCGAGGAGACCTCGGTGCGGCCCGAACGTCCTGGCCTGAAGGTAACGGAAGTGCTGGCGGAAGCCGGCGAGACCACCACCGCCGGCCAGGTGCTGGCGCGCCTCGCGCTGCCCGAAGGCGGCACGCTTCAGGTCACCGCGCCGGTCGCGGGTGTGATCGCCACCTCGACCGCGCAGATCGGCAACCTCGCCTCGGCCAAGGGCGAGGCACTGTTCACGATCGTGGCGCGCAGCGAATACGATCTCGTCGGCCTCGTGGCGACGACCGACATGCGCAAGCTCGCAGTCAACCAGCAGGCGACCGTGCGTATCGCCGGCGCCGGCGACATCGACGGCAAGGTGCGCCGCATCGGGCCGACCGTCGAGCCGAACATCCAGCAGGGCATGGTCTATATCGGCATCTCCTCGCAGAAGCGGCTGCTGCTGAATGCGAGCGGGCGCGCGCTGATCAAGACCGGGCAGAGCTGCAACGTCGCGGTGCCGCTGACCTCCGTGCAATATTCGTCCGCCGGCACCGTGGTGCAGGTGATCCGCCGCAACCGCGTCGAGACCAAGCGCGTCGAGATCGGCTTGATGTCGGGCGGCAATATCGAGGTCCGCGACGGCCTCAACGAAGGCGACGTCGTCGTCGCTCGCGCCGGCGCACTGCTCCGCGAAGGCGATCCCGTGCGCCCGGTGATGGCCGCGGAAGCGGCGAAGTAGCAGCCACGATCGTCATTGCGAGGAGCTCTTGCGACGAAGCAATCCAGAGTCTTTCCGCGGAAAGATTCTGGATTGCTTCGCTGCGCTCGCCATGACGGTGTAGGGGCAGATGTGCGTTACACACGCATATCGTAGGCTGGATTAGCCGAAGGCGTAATCCACCTCTTTGCTTTCCGCTCTGAGAGAGAAGTGGTGGATTACGCTTCGCTAATCCACCCTACAATCGCCGGGAAAAACTAGCCGCCGGCTTCGCCGAAATGGACGTCTTCGAGCAGCGAGGAGGAGACGGTCGGGACCTGGTCGCCTTCGGAGGCGCGGGAGATGGCGACGCGGGTCTTGTTGAAGGCGCTTTCGGCGCTGCCCTGCGCAGCGAGGTTGCCGAGCAGCTCGCTCACCAGCACGCTGTGCTCGCCCTTGCCGTCGTCGACGACCTTGCCGGGCGAAGCGGAGGAGAGGATCAGCGCATTGTCGGGCGCGCTGATCGGCGCGAGGCCGTGGCTGTAGGAGCGGAAGCGGCGCTCGTAGGGGTTACGGCGGGAGGCATCGACGACGACGAGCTTGGCCTTGGCGCCCTGCTCCTTCATCATGTCGAGCACGCCGTCGATGGAGACGCCCTGGCGGCGGACGTCGCTTTCCTTCCAGATCACGGCGTCGATCGGCAGCATGTAGCTCTGGCGGCCGGCCTGCACGCCGTAGCCGCCGAAGAACAGCATGACGACGGTGTCGCGCTTGATCCGGGACTTCAGGCGGTTGACGGCGCGGACCATGTCGTCCTTGGTCGCGTCTTCCACCATGTCGACGTCAAAGCCGTTCTTGCGCAGGGTCGAGGACAGCGCGCGGGCGTCGTTGATCGACTGCGTCAGCGGCGCGTTGGCGTCGGGATAATGTCCATTGCCGATGACGAGCGCGAGCCGGGAGGCCTGGCCGATCGACCCGGTGACCTGGTCGGTCGTAACAGCCTTGGCGGCATCGAGCGCGCGCATGTTGAGGGCAGCATGGGCGCCGATCACGAGCGAGACCGTGCCGATGAGGGCTGCGGCCACCGCAATCGTGCGTCGGGAAATGTCGAGCTGCCTTACATTCATCTCGCTTCATTCCTGTCAGTGCCAAAGACCGGCCACGCGCGCGCATACAGGTTGAGTAGCGCGATAGCGTCTTTAGGTTTGAGGGATTGGCCGGGGGAGTGCCCCCGAATTGCGCGCAATTTGCGGCGCCGCACCAAACAAACCTTTAACGGGATATAGGGTGTCCCGCAATAGATTGCCCAAAATTTGAGCTAAGTCGCTGAAGATGTTAGTTAATTACCTGACCTGGATTTCTCCGTTTTTGGTATCCCCGTAGCCTTCCGGGCTCTGATCATGCAGCCCTCGTGCCGACTTTTTCCGTGACTGCCATCACATTTGTTTTTCCTGCGAATCCGGGTAGCTTTTTCAAAGACTTGCAGGGGTGGTGCGCAGATGGGAGCGCACCGGCCGTCCCCGACCAAGGCCCCGCGACCAGGTATTTCATGAGCTTTCATTATTTTGCCGGCGCCGCCTGCCGGGCGCTGACGGCGCGGAAGGACGGCCCCTCGCTTTACGACGTCTGCGATCCCGTATTGTCAGGCCCCGCCAGCGGCGATCCGCATCTGGCCAAATTCTACAAGACCGCGCTCGGCAATCCCGCGCTGCGGGTGCTGCTCCGGCGGGCCGGGCTGCCCGAGTTGCGCAACGAGGCCAAGCTCACCCGGCTGCGCGAGGCACTCACCCGCGCCCGCGACGAGGCCGAGCCGGACTGGGCGGCGGTCGGCCAGCCCGTCGCCGAACTCGTCGACAGCATCACGCTCGACCATCCGAAGCCGCCGCCGGCGCCGTTCGTCGGCGCCATGCCGCAGGCTTCACAGATCGACGGCGTGATCCGCGACTGCGCGCAACATCTGCTCGGCTCGTACCGCAAGAACGGTTTCCTGCCGACCTATGCCGCCTTCAACCTGATCGGCGACCCTGATTTCCGCGGACGCGAGCTGACCATGGCGCTCACCGGGTTGAACGCGCGCGGCTACAAGAACTCCTCGCTGCTGTTCAACCTCGCCCGCGTCTTCATCGCGCGCTCGAGGGCAGCCGCCGTGGTCAATCCGCCCTGGACCGGCATCGCCGAGCCGATGTGGGAGCCGGTGCAGATCCGCCACCGCTCGGCCTATTACGATGCGTTCTTCATTGAAGCGCTGCTCAGCTTCGTCGAGACCGGGCTCGCTTCGCCGGCCGACAAGACGGCGGCAGAGCACGCCATCGCCGACATGGTCGATTTCTGCGTCAACATCAGCCGCGAGGAGGTCGAGGGCACCGACGGTGCGCGCTTCAATGTCATCACCGCGCTCGCGCCCGCGCCGCATCCGCGCTTTTCCCGCTTCTTCGCCCAGATCAAGCAGGATCTCGGCTTCGGCGTCTATGTGCCGGACTGCGACACCACGGCCTGCTCGATCTCGGCGGCGACGCAGGCGGGCTGCACTGATCCGATCATCGACCAGCCGCTGCTGGATTTCTACAGCAGTTACCAGGTGCGCGCCGGCGTCAACGAGCCGCGCGTGACCGTGCCGCTCAATGACAATATCGACTACGAGGGCGGGGTCGCGACCTGGATCGACAATCTCAGGGGCGAACGGCCCTACGGCAACGATCTCGATCCGACGCTCAATCTCGACATTCTAGAGGTCAGCTTCCGCAACCTCGTGCGCTGGAAGATTCTGGAGACGCCGGCCCGGCTTGCGACCGTGCATCGCATCATCGGCTTCCAGAAGCGGCTCGCGGCCAGCGGCGCCTTCGCCAATCCGCGCTCGCACATCTATTACCTGCCGGAACTCTACAGCGCCTATTTCGGCCGCTGCTATGCCGCTTTCCTCGCGCTGCCGCTGGCGGCGCAGGCGGCGATCGATCCGGACGGCGACTTCGATTTCATCCGCCACCGCGTGCTCTCCTACGTCAAGGGCGAGCTGATGGCCGCCGAGATGAACGTGTTCGACGCGGCACTCGCCTTGATCGCGCTCGGCCATCTCGGCGCCGACCCGCGTGCCTTCGCGCCGGCGCTGAATGTCATCGTCGCGAGTCTGGGCGAAGGCGGCCGCCGCGGCCCGTTCCGCGCCTATGAATGGAACAAGATGAAGACGCCGACGCGGATCCTGGTGGGCGGACCGGAGGTGACGTCGGCGTTCGTGCTGATGGCGCTGGCGGTGGCGAAGCGGGCGATGGCGCGGGGGTGACGTGTCTTCCCCCTCCAGGGGAGGGTAAGTGGCGTCCACGACAATGACGGGAAGTTGAAAGCTTAATCGTTAGGCAAGCGCTGGCCGGGCGGCCAAAAGCCGACCACAATTGCGCGGCTTATCGAGATTTTCCTGAACACTGGACCGGCATGTTGCGAAAATTCCTGCTTGCGCTGTCTTTGCTCGCCCCGACGCTCGCCCAGGCCGCCGACATCACCGGCACCGCAAAGGTCCGCGACGGCGATTCCGTCGTGATCGGCAACACGAGGGTCCGGCTCGGCGGCATCGACGCGCCGTCGTCCGACCAGCTCTGCCTCAACACCCATACCGAGCGCTGGACCTGCGGGATCGCGGCACGCGACGAACTCGCCAAATACACCGAGGGCAAGAACTGGGTCTGTCATGCCCGCGCGATCGACCGGCGCGGCCGCACCGTGGCGCGCTGCGAGGTCGGCGGCGAGGACATCCAGAAATGGCTGGTGCGCAGCGGCTGGGCGCTGTCCTACACCCGCGTTTCGCACGATTACGACGCCGACGAGGCTGCCGCGCGTGAGGCTAAGGCCGGCATGTGGCAGGGCGCCTTCATTGCGCCCTGGGACTGGCGCGTGCGCAACAAGAAGACGACGATATTGGGCGCCACCAAGCCGCCGGAGGGAGCGCATGCCGTGCTGCTCGCTTCGGCCTCGGGGCCGGTCGCGCCCTCGCCGGACTGCACCATCAAGGGCAACGTCAACACCGCCGGCGAGTGCATCTATCACCAGCCGACCAGCCGCTGGTACACCCAGATCAAGATGAAGATCAGCAAGGGCACCCGCTGGTTCTGCTCGGTGGAGGAGGCGGAAGCCGCCGGCTGCCGCGAGACCAAACGATAACCCAGCCCTGCATTTTGCGTGCTTTTCTTGGCTTCCAGCAGCGCGTAAAAGTACGACTCGAGCGACCCACCAGCCTGTCCTCCAGCAACAAGGACCAACAGCAATGACCGTTCGCGCGGGCCGGGAATTTCTGGCCATCCCCGGGCCCACCACGATGCCCGACGAGGTGCTGCGGGCGATGCATCGTCCGGCGATCGACATCTACTCCAAGGAGATGCTCGACCTGACGGAGAGCCTGCTCAGTGACATCTCGAAACTGTTTGCGACCAGGGGCAAGTCCTACATCTACATCGCCAACGGTCATGGCGCCTGGGAAGCCGCGCTGAGCAACGTGTTGTCGCGCGGCGACAAGGTGCTGGTGCTGGAGAGCGGCCGCTTCGCGATCGGCTGGGGCAATGCGGCAGCGCTGATGGGCGCCGAGGTCGAGGTGCTCAAGGGCGACTGGCGTCGCGCGGTGCGGCCGCACGAGGTCGAGGAGCGCCTGCGCCGCGACAAGGAGCACAGGATCAAGGCCGTCGTCGTCGTCCAGGTCGATACGGCCTCGGGCGTGCAGAACGACATCGAAGCGATCGGCAAGGCGATCAAGGCGAGCGGTCATCCCGCGCTGTATATGGTCGACACCGTCGCCTCGCTCGGCTGCATGCCGTTCGAGATGGACAAATGGGGCGTGGACGTCGCGATGTCCGGCTCGCAGAAGGGTCTGATGACGCCACCCGGCCTCGGCTTCGTCTCCGCCAATGCGCGCGCGCTCGAGGTGCACAAGAAGGCGAACATGTCGACGCCCTATTGGAGCTGGAGCGAGCGCGAGGGCACCGAGAATTATCGCAAATATGCCGGCACCGCGCCGGTGCATCTGCTGTTCGCGCTGCGCAAGGCGATCGACCTGCTGCACGAGGAAGGGCTTGAAAACGCCTTCCGCCGCCACAGCCTGCTCGGCGAAGCCGCGCGCCGCGCGGTATCCGCCTGGACGGAGGGCCAGGTGCTCGGCTTCAACATCGCCGAAGCCAGCGAGCGCTCCAACACCGTGACCACGGTGACCATGAGCAACGGCCATGATCCCGCAGTGCTGCAACGCTATTGCAAGGACAAGTGCGGCGTGGTGCTCGGCACCGGCATCGGCGACCTCTCCGGACAAGCCTTCCGCATCGCCCATATGGGCCACATCAACGCGCCGATGCTGCTCGGCACGCTGGGGGTGGTCGAGATCGGCCTCAACGCGCTGAAGATCCCGCACGGCAAGGGCGGGCTGGAGGCGGCGGTCGCGTATCTCGGCGAAGAGGTGGCGGCGTAGGCGCAAGCCACCGCTGTCGTCCCGGCGAAGGCCGGGACCCATACCGCGTGATCTATCAGTGACGCACGGTGTGCGTACCACGAGAAGACTCTTAACTACGAGTCTTCGCCAAATTCCTCCCTGGGGTTATGGGTCCCGGCCTTCGCCGGGACGACAGCGGGGTTTTTGGCTACTGCTGACCATCACAGCTGCAGTCTTGTAGCCCGGGTGAGCGAAGCGACACCCGGGATCTGCGCAAGGTCCCGCATATCGCTTCGCTCTTGCGGGCTACGGCTGCGGCACGCGATACGCCTCGACCTGCGCCTTCAGCTCCTCCAGCGACGCGAGCGGCGCCTTCGGATCGACCCGGTATTCCCCGCTCGCCAGCCATTTCAACACCATCGCGTCCACGGCCGGCGAATGGTGGATGACTCGCCGTAATTGTTGAGGTCGTGGGTCACCGCCTTGATCGCGCGGAAATCGTGGAGGCGCACGTTGGCAAGCTGCGTCAGGCGCTGCGCGATGCGGGCCGTGAGATCGGTGACGATGGTCAGCGTCGCCGGTGAGGCATCGCGCATCGCGACGAATTGCAGGATCGAATAGGGCGGGAAGTAGACGTCGAAGGTCACGTCCGGATGGCGCGTGATCAGGCTGGCGGCGTCACGCTCGAAATGCCTGATCATGGCGTCACGCTCGTAGCCCTCGCCGAGAAAGCTGCTGCGCACCGGATCGGTGATATAGGCGAAGGCGGCGCGTGTCCTCTCGGCGTTGTAGGCGCGCGCGACGTCGAAATCCCGTGGCAGCGCGTAGATGTCGTCGACGTCGGACAGCGCGAACTTGACGGGGAGAAACGGCGCCGCACGGCTCAGCGGCTCCCGCAGCGGCGGGACAGACCGCAGCAGCGCGAACAGGGATTCCTTCGCCATCGGCGCGCTGAACAGATAGGCCGCGATCCCCTTGGCCGTCCTCCGATAAAGATCGACGGACAGATAGGGATCGGCCTCGATGCCGGCCGCATCGACAAAGCTGAAATCGTCCATCGCCCAGATCACGCGCCGGGCGCCGCGATCGATCGCCTGCTCCAGCACAAAGCCCTGCTGGCGCGAATTGGATCCGGTCATCGCCAGCTTGAGCGAACGGACGCCGAGCGCGCGGTCGATGTCGCTCTGGCGGAAATGGATCGCGAGCGAGGTGCCGATGAAGGCGGTGTCGAACGACTGGCTGCGGATCAGCCCGGCATTCTGCATGCGCGTGTCGTCGGAATAGAACGGCGCGACGAGGCGCGACGGGCGGAACAGTTGCAGGGGATCGACGGCAAAGGTGAGCGCCGCGGCGCCCAGCACGCACGCGACGCTCGCAAGGAGAAGGCGCATCACGCTGGTGAACGATCCCCGCATCAGAACCGGAAGTAGATGAATTCGCTGTGGCTCTGGATGCCCAGAAGCCCGAATGCCAGCACGAGCGATGCACCATAGAGGAACAGCGGCCGCATGCGCCCTGCCCGCAAGCTTTCGCCGACCCTGCGATTGCCGTGATCGTAGCCCATGATTCCTTGCGTGTTCGGCGCCAGCCACACCAGCGCCGCATAGATCGCGACCTGCACCAGCGCCGCGATCTCCTCGCGGCCGAGGACGATGTTCAAGGGATCAGCCATGGCACTGATGATCCGCAACGCCCAATCGACCCGCTCGGCGCGGAAGAACACCCAGGCGACGACGACGGCGAGGAAGGTCAGCACGGCGCCAAGGATGCGGACCGGGCGCGCATGAAGCGATGGGATGGTCTGCACCAGCGCGCTGAAGGCGTGATTGACGCAGAGATAGGCGCCGTGCAGCGCGCCCCACACCACGAATGTCCAGGCCGCGCCGTGCCAGAGCCCGCCGAGCAGCATCGTGATCAGCAAATTGACATAGCGCAGCACGTGGCCGCGGCGGTTGCCGCCGAGCGGGATGTAGAGATAGTCGCGCAGGAATTGCGACAACGTCATGTGCCAGCGGCGCCAGAACTCGACGATGCTCGCAGCCTTGTACGGCGAGTTGAAGTTGACGGGCAGGAAGATGCCGAACATCAGGGAAATCCCGATCGCCATGTCGGAATAGCCGGAGAAGTCGAAATAGAGCTGGAACGTGTAGGCGAGCGCACCACACCAAGCTTGGTCGAAGCTCGGCGAGCGCGCGTCGAAGGCGAGCGCGACCAGGGGCTGGATGCCGTCGGCAAGGCAGGTCTTCTTGAACAGGCCGATGGCGAAGATGATGATTCCGCACAGGATCAGATGCGCGTGCGGCTGCTTGGACTCCTCCCGCTCGAATTGCGGGATCATGTCCTTGTGGTGGAGGATCGGCCCCGCGATCAGATGCGGGAAATAGGTCACGAACAGCGCGTAATGCGGCAAGGCATAACGCGCGACCTGGCCGCGATAGGCATCGACCAGGAACGCGATCTGGGTGAACGTGTAGAAGGAGATGCCGACCGGCAGCAGGATGTGGACCGCGACATGCGTGCCGAGCAGCGCATTGAGATTGTCGGCGGCGAAGCCCGCATATTTGAAGATGCCGAGCACGAGGAGGTCGCCGGCGACACCAAGGGCAAGTGCCGCCCGGCGCTGCGTTGGCATGAGCTCCGCTGCAATCAGGAGATGGCCGACACCGTAGTTGAAGGCGATCGACGCCAGCAGCAGCGCGACAAACTGCCAATTGCCGATGGCATAGAAGGCGAGCGAGGCGGCCGCCAGCCAGATCACCGGGGTCAGATTGCCGCGCCGCCCGAGCCAGAAGTACCCGGCCAGCGCAGCCGGCAGGAACAGCAGGATGAACGGGTAGGAATTGAACAGCATCAGGCTGGACCGGCGGCGGGGTACTGCCCCTAAAGCATACACGGGGGCGATCAACAACCCGGCGACTTGGCGCAGTCCTTTGTCCGGTCCTTGGCGCAGCGACGCTGGCAATCCGCGGAATCGGGACGATATAAGGTGGGACACGCTGTGCTAATTTCCCCTCTCCCCGTTCTTACGGGGAGACGGTCGGGGTGAGGGGCCTCTCTCCACACGCGAGATGGTCGAGAGACCTGTACCCCCTCACCCGGATTGCATCTCCGATGCAATCCGACCTCTCCCCGCAGGCGGGGAGAGGTAAGGAAGAGGCGCCGTACGGACGTGAGATGATGAGGATCGAGTGACCCAGATCAAGACACCTTCCCAGCCCCCCGTCGCCCCGCGCCGGCCGCACAGCTTTACCCGGCACGGCATCACCGTGACCGACGACTATGCCTGGCTGAAGGACGAAAAATGGCAGGAGGTGCTGCGCGACCCCGGGGTGATCGACCCCGACATCCGCAAATATCTGGATGAAGAGAACGTCTACACCGAGAGCCTGCTCGGCCATACCGCGGCGCTGCAGAAGACGCTGGTGCGCGAGATGCGCGGGCGGATCAAGGAGGACGATTCTAGCGTGCCGTCGCCGGACGGCCAATTCGCCTATTTCCGCAGGTTTCGCGAGGGCGGGCAGCACGAGCTGTTCGGCCGCATGCCGCGCGAGGGCGGCGACGGCCATATCGTGCTCGACGGCGATGCGCTCGCCAAGGACCACAAATATTTTAAGTTCGGCGGCAGCCGGCATTCGCCCGATCACAAGCTGCAGGCCTGGAGCGCCGACACCAAAGGCTCCGAATATTTTTCGATCCGCGTGCGCGACTGGGCGACGGGGAAGGACTTTGACGACCTCGTCGAGGAGACCGACGGCGGCATCGTCTGGAGCAAGGACGCGAAAAGCTTCTTCTATGTGAAGCTCGACGACAATCACCGGCCGATGCAGGTGTGGCGGCACCGGCTGGGGACGAAACAGGCCGACGACACGCTCGTCTATGAGGAGCAGGATTCCGGCTGGTTCACCCATCTGCACGAGAGCACCAGCGGCCGCTTCTGCGTGATCGCGGGCGGCGATCACGAGACCTCCGAGCAGCGGCTGATCGATCTCGAAAGCCCTGATACGCCGCCGCGGCTGGTCGCGGCGCGTGAGGAAGGCGTGCAATATTCGCTGGCCGATCGCGGCGATCAGCTCTTCATCCTCACCAATACCGATGACGCCATCGACTTCAAGATCGTCACCGCACCGCTTAGCTCGCCCGAACGGAAGAACTGGCGCGATCTGATCCCGTATCGTCCGGGGATCTACATCATCGACCTCGATCTCTATGCCGGCCATCTGGTGCGGCTGGAGCGCGCCAATGCGCTGCCGGCGATCGTGATCCGCGATCTCGCATCGAACGAGGAGCATGCCATCGCCTTCGACGAAGCCGCCTATTCGCTCGACACGATGGGCTCCTACGAATTCGAGACGACGAATTTGCGCTTCGCCTATTCGTCGATGACGACGCCGTCGGAGGTCTATGATTACGACATGGCCAAGCGGACGCGGACCTTGCGCAAGCGCCAGGAGATCCCGTCCGGCCACAATGCGAGCGACTACGTCACCACGCGCATCATGGCGAAGGCACAGGACGGCGCCGAGGTGCCGGTCTCGATCCTCCATCGCCATGGGCTGAAGCTCGACGGATCGGCACCGCTCCTGCTCTACGGCTACGGCTCCTATGGCATGGCGATGCCGGCCTCGTTCAACGCCAACCGCCTGTCGCTGGTCGATCGCGGCTTCGTCTATGCCATCGCCCACATCCGCGGCGGTGCCGACAAGGGCTGGGGCTGGTATCTCGACGGCAAGCGCGAGAAAAAGACGAATTCGTTCGACGATTTCGCCGCCAGCGCCCGCGCGCTGATCGACGCAAAATACACCAGCGCAAAGCGCATCGTCGGCCATGGCGGCTCGGCCGGCGGCATGCTGATGGGCGCGGTGGCCAACCGCGCCGGCGAGCTGTTCGCCGGCATCGTCGCCGAGGTCCCGTTCGTCGACGTGCTCAACACCATGCTCGACGACACGCTGCCGCTGACGCCGCCGGAATGGCCGGAATGGGGCAACCCGATCGAGAGCGAAAAGGATTTTCGCACCATCCTGTCCTACTCGCCGTACGACAATGTCGCGGCCAAGGCCTATCCGGCCATCCTGGCGATGGGCGGATTGACCGATCCGCGCGTCACCTATTGGGAGCCCGCCAAATGGATCGCGCGCCTGCGCGCCACCATGCGCGGCGGCGGCCCGGTGCTGCTGCGCACCAACATGGGCGCCGGCCACGGCGGCGCCTCGGGACGATTTGATCGTCTGGACGAGGTGGCGATCGTCTATGCGTTCGCGCTGTGGGCGGCGGGAATGGCGGAGGCCGGGATGTAGCCCCATCGTCGTCCTGGCGAAAGCCAGGACGACGATGGAGTGTAAACTACCTGCCGTTCTTCTTCCGCCATTCCGCGAAGTCGGTGAGCGTCTGCGGATCGGTGGCAGGATAGAGACCGAAGATGCCGCGCCCCTTGCCGACCTCCTCGGTGACGAAGTCCTCGAACGCGGTCATCTCGAACGTCTCGTTGGCGATATCGTCGGCAAGATGCGCGGGGATCACGATGACGCCGTCGGCATCGCCCAAAATGACGTCGCCGGGAAACACCGGCGCATCGCCGCAGCCGATCGGCACGTTGATCTCGATCGCCTGATGCAGCGTGAGGTTCGTCGGTGCGCTCGGACGATGGTGGTAGGCGGGGATGCCGAGCTTGGCGATCTCGGCGGAATCGCGAAAGCCGCCGTCGGTGACGACGCCGGCGACACCGCGCTTCATCAGCCGCGTCACCAGGATCGCACCGGCCGAGGCCGCGCGCGCATCCTTGCGGCTGTCCATCACCAGCACGCTGCCTGCCGGGCAGTCCTCGACCGCCTTGCGCTGCGGATGCGAGCGGTCCTTGAAGACGTCGATGGTGTTGAGGTCCTCGCGCGCCGGCATGTAGCGCAGCGTGAAGGCCTCGCCGACCATTGTCGGCTGATCAGGGCCGAGCGGGTGCACATCCTGGATCATCTGGATGCGCAGGCCGCGCTTGAACAGCGCGGTGGCGACCGTGGCGGTGGAGACGGATTTGAGCTTGTTGCGGGTGGCTTCGCTGAGTTTTGTCATTGGCGCTTTCTTTCTCGTTCGTCATTCCGGGGCGCGCCACTTGGCGCGAACCCGGAATCTCGAGGTTCCGGGTTCGCTTCGCGCCCCGGAACGACGGTGTTAGTAGATCGACGGCTCGCCGATCGGCGCGCCGAAATCGGTCTCGAGGAAGTCGAAGTCGCAGCCGTCATTGGCCTGCTTGATGTGCTTGGTGAACATCCAGCCATAGCCGCGCTCGAAGCGGCGCTCGGGCTGCTTCCAGGCGGCGCGGCGTTTTTCGAGCTCGGCTTCGCTCACATCGAGATTGATGGTCCGCGCGGCGACGTCGAGGGTGATGCGGTCGCCGTTCTGCACCAGGGCCAGCGGGCCGCCGATGTAGGACTCCGGTGCAACGTGCAGGATGCAGGCACCGTAGCTGGTGCCGCTCATGCGCGCGTCCGAGATGCGCACCATGTCGCGCACGCCCTGCTTCACGAGCTTGGTCGGGATCGGCAACATGCCCCATTCCGGCATGCCAGGTCCGCCCTGCGGCCCCGCATTGCGCAGGATCAGGATGTGATCCTCGGTGACGTCGAGATTGGGATCGTCGACCGCCTTCTTCATCGACGGATAATCGTCGAACACCAGCGCGGGTCCGGTGTGCTTGAGGAAGCGCGGCGCGCAGGCGGAGGGCTTGATGACGCAGCCGTCGGGCGCGAGATTGCCCTTGAGCACGGCGAGCGCGCCTTCCTTGTAGATGGGATTGTCGATCGAGCGGATCACGTCGTCATTGTGCACTTCGGCACGCGCGATATCCTCGCCGAGCGTCTTGCCGGTGACGGTGATGCAGTCGAGATGCAGATGCGGCTTGATCTGGCCCATCAGCGCCGGCAGGCCGCCGGCATAGAAGAAGTCCTCCATCAGATAGGCATCGCCGCTCGGCCGCACGTTGGCGATCACAGGCACCTTGCGGCTCGCGATCTCGAAATCGTCGAGACCGATGTCCTGGCCGGCACGGCGAGCCTGCGCGATCAGATGGATGATCGCGTTGGTGGAGCAGCCCATCGCCATCGCGACCGCGATCGCGTTCTCGAACGCCTTGCGGGTCTGGATCACCTTCGGCGTCAGATCCTCCCACACCATCTCGACGATGCGACGGCCACATTCACTGGCCATGCGGATGTGGTTGGCGTCCGCCGCCGGAATCGAGGAGGCGCCCGGCAGCGTCATGCCGATGGCCTCGGCGATCGCGGTCATGGTCGACGCCGTGCCCATGGTCATGCAGGTGCCGTAGCTGCGGGCGATGCCGGCCTCGATGTCGAGCCAGTCCTTGTCGGAGATCTTTCCGGCGCGGCGCTCGTCCCAGTATTTCCAGCCGTCCGAGCCGGAGCCCAGCGTCTTGCCCTTCCAGTTGCCGCGCAGCATGGGACCTGCCGGCAGATAGATCGCCGGGATGTTCATCGAGGTCGCGCCCAGCAGCAGCGCGGGCGTGGTCTTATCGCAGCCGCCCATCAGCACCACGCCGTCGACGGGATGGCTGCGCAGCAGCTCCTCGGCGTCCATCGCCAGCAGATTGCGATAGAGCATCGTGGTCGGCTTGAGCAGCGATTCCGATAGCGACAGCGCCGGCAGCTCGAGCGGCAGGCCGCCGGCCATCAGGATGCCGCGCTTGACGTCGTCGACGCGCGACTTGAAGTGCATGTGACAGGGCTGCGCGTCCGACCAGGTGTTGAGGATCGCGATGATCGGACGGTCCTTCCACTCCTCGGGGGCGTAGCCCATCTGCATGGTGCGGGAGCGGTGGCCGAACGAGCGGAGATCGTCGGGCGCGAACCAGCGCGCGCTGCGGAGCTGGTCGGGTGTTTTCTTCTTCTTGGTCATGATTGAGTGCCCCATTTCTGGACCGTGTTCCGCTCGATGGCGCGGAAGATCAGGTTCTCGACAAAGAGCCCGATGATAATCACCGTCAAGAGGCCTGCGAAGACGGCGGGTATGTCGAGGAGGTTGCGGTTCTCGAAGATGAACCAGCCGAGCCCGCCTTGGCCCGAGGACACGCCGAACACCAGCTCGGCCGCGATCAGCGTGCGCCAGGCGAAGGCCCAGCCGATCTTGAGGCCGGTGAGGATCGAGCCGAAGGCGGCGGGGATCAGGATTTTCGCCACATAAGGCAGCCCGCGCAGGCCGTAATTGCGCCCGACCATGCGCAGCGTGTTGGACACACTCTTGAAACCGGAATGGGTGTTGAGCGCGACCGGCCACAGCACCGAATGGATCAGCACGAAAACGAGGCTGCCGTTGCCGAGTCCGAACCAGATCAGCGCCAGCGGTAACAGCGCGATCGCCGGCAGCGGATTGAACATCGCCGTGACGGTCTCGAGGAAATCGGTGCCGATGCGGGTCGAGATCGCAAGCACGGTGAAGATCGCGGCGAGCACGATGCCGGCCGAATAGCCCATGAACAGGACCTTCAGCGAGGCCCAAGCCCGCATTGGAATCGTGCCGTCCTTCACGCGCTCATACATCGTGACGATGGTGTCGTGCAGCGTCGGAAACAGCAGCGGATTGTCGAGGGCGACGCCGTAGGCCTCCCAGATCGCCGCCAGGAACAGGATGATAACGGTCTTGCGGACAAAACCGTCGTTCCACAACAGCTCGGTCACGCTCAGCTTGCGCTCGACCTCGGCAGCGCCGCTGGCAGCAGCGACCGGCGCGTCACGCAGCAATATTCTCGCTTCGCCCATGTCGAGGCTCCCTCAATGCGCGGTGGCTTCGGCGGCGAACAGGAGATCGTGGATCTCCTTCTCCAGCCGGCCGGCGCTGCCGTCCGCACTCGAGACCTTGTCGACATCGACCACCTCGGCCTTGACGCGGCCGGGATGCGGCGACAGCAGGAGGATGCGGTTGCCGATGCGGATCGCTTCCGCGATCGAATGGGTCACGAACAGCACGGTGAATTTGGTCTCGCTCCAGAGCTGGAGCAGCTCGTCCTGGCAGGTCCGGCGCGTCAGCGCGTCCAGCGCCGCGAACGGCTCGTCCATCAACAGGATGTCAGGCTCCATCGCCATGCCGCGCGCGATCGCGACGCGCTGCTTCATGCCGCCGGACAGCGTGTGCGGATAGGCATCGACCACGCGGGTGAGGCCGACTTTCTCGATATAGGCCCGCGCGCGGGCCTCGGCGTCCTTGTGCGGCAGCTTTCGCGCCGTCAGCAACGGAAACATCACGTTGGCGAGCACCGTCTTCCACGGCAGCAGCTGGTCGAACTCCTGGAAGATCATCATGCGGTCGGCGCCCGGGCCGTGGATCTCGCGACCGTTGATACTCATGCGGCCTTCGCTCGGGCTCATGTAGCCGCCGACGGCCTTGAGCAGGGTCGACTTGCCGCAGCCGGACGGTCCGAGCAGCACGAAGCGGTCGGACCTGTCGACGGTGAAGCTCACCCTCTCGGTGGCGGTGACGACGGCGCTGGAGGTCTTATAGCGCAGCGTCACTCCGTTGACGTCGAGCAGCGCCATCAGTTGCCCTTCAGGTCGTGCGCGACGGGGAGATAATAGTCGGTCCAGGCCTTGGGCTGATTCTTCAGCGTGCCAGTCTTGTAGAGATGGGCGGCGAATTTCATCGTACCCTGCGGCTCGAGATTCCACTCCATCATGCCGGGCTCCTTCAGCAGATCGAGCAGCTCCTCCGCCGAGGTCTTGTCGCCGGTGATCTCCTTGTAGATCTCGACGGCTTGCCTGGTGTCGCTGCGGATCAGGTCCTGCGCTTCCTTGGTGGCGTCGCGCACGGCCTGGATGATCTTGGGATTGGCGTCGGCGAATTTGGTCGTGGTGAAGAACTGGGCCTGGCTGAGCGGGCCGCCCATCACGTCGGGCGACGACAGCACGACATGCGCGCCCGGCACGTTCTTCAGCTCCAGGAACGTGAAGGGCGGGATCGAGAAGTGGGTGTGCACCTCGTGCTTGGAATTGGCGAGCGCCGCATAGGCGTCGGGATGGCCGAGCTGCACGGTGTTGGCGTCGAGCTTCGACCATTGATCGGCGCCGAAGGCCTCGGCCGCCGCGATCTGAAGCACGATCGCCTGGGTCGAGACTTTCACCGTCGGCACCGCGATCTTGTCGCCGGGGCCGAAATCCCTGATCGACTTGATGTTGGCATCGCGGCTGATCAGCGTCATCGGCTGCGCCGAGGTTGCGACGATGCCCTTCACGCCGCCGCGGGTACGGTCCCACAGCAACAGGAGATTGCCGGTGCCGGTGTTGAGGATGTCGACGCCGCCCGCGAGCAGCGCATCGGTCTGGGCGCCGCCGCCGGAGAAGGTGACCCATTTGGTCGTGACGCCGGGCACACCGAGGCTGGCGGCATGCTTCTCGATCAGCTTCTGCTTCTCCATGATGTGGCTCGGCATGTAGAAAATGCCGGGCTGGCGCGACAGCGAGATCTCGGACTTCTGCTGTGCATGCGCCGCGGACACCGAGAGGGCGGTTGCGGCGATCAGGGCGGCAGCCGCAAGCTTGCTACGAAGATGCATCATCATTGTTGTGTGTTTCCTCCGGCCAGCGTCGAGCTGCGTTGACCCTGCTGATGCACTAATATATTAGTGCATCAAAGGCAAGCCCGCGGGACCCGACATGGAAGTAACCCATACCGCGCCGCGCGCGGCACGACCCGCCCGGCTCGACCGCGCCCGCCAGGCCGCGCCGCAGGTGTTCGAACGGCTGCGCAATGCGATCATCGCCCTGGAGCTGCCGCCGGGCGCGCCGCTGTCCCGCGCCGAGCTCGCCGGCCAGTTCGGCGTCAGCTCGACGCCGGTGCGCGATGCCTTGATGCGGCTCGAGGAAGAGGGCCTGGTCGACGTCTTTCCGCAGCACGCGACCGTGGTCAGCCGGATCGACATCGGCCGCGCCCAGCAGGCGCATTTCCTGCGCCAGGCGCTGGAGCTCGAGATCGTCCGCCTGCTCGCGGAGAAGCATGACGACGCCCTGATCATCCGCCTCGACCACGCCATCGCACTCCAGCAGCAATTCGCGAAGGCCGGCGAGTTCGAGGCGTTCATGGCCGCCGACAACGACTTCCACGCCCAGCTCTACGCCGCCGCCGGCAAGCAGGAGCTGTGGGCACTGGTGCGCAGCCGCAGCGGCCATATCGACCGGCTGCGCCGGCTGCATCTGCCCTCACCGGGCAAGGCCCAGAACATCGTGCGCCATCACAGGCTGATCACCCGCGCGATCGAGACCGGGGACGCCGACGCCGCGCAACAGCATCTGCGCAAGCATCTGTCGGGCACGCTGAGCGAGCTCGACAAGATCCGGAGCCACCACCCGGAGTACCTGACGGACTAGTCAGGCGGCGTTGCGCCGGTCCGGCCCGCGATAATCGGCATCGTCGCTGTTGCGGCGGTCCATCGGACCAGTGCGCAGCCTGACGAAGAAGGCCTGGACCTCGGTGGCGAGACGTTCGGCTGCTCCCGAAACGTGGTTCGCGGCGCCCATCACGTCGTCGGCCGAGCGGTTGGTTTCCGCGATGGCGCCGGAGACGGTCCCGATGCTGGTCGCCAGCGTCTGCGTGCCCGACGCCGCCATCTGGACGTTCTGCGAGATCTCCCGCGTCGCGGCGCCCTGCTCCTCCACGGCGCTGGCAATCGCCGCGGTCACCTCGTCGATCCGGCGCATGGCGGTTGCGACCTCCTTGACGGAGGCGACTGCGCTGCCGGTCGAGTTCTGGATCGCGGCAATGTGCTGAGCGATGTCCTGCGTCGCATTGCGGGTCTGGTCGGCCAGCGCCTTGACCTCGGAGGCCACGACCGCAAAGCCGCGGCCGGCCTCGCCGGCGCGCGCGGCCTCGATGGTGGCGTTGAGCGCCAAAAGGTTGGTCTGGCCCGCGATCGCCTGGATCAAATCGACCACCGAGCTGATGCTCTGGGCGGCGTGCGCGAGGCCTTCGATCTCGGCCTCGGAGCGCGCGGTCACCTCGCCCGCCGACCGCACGGTCTTGTTCGACAGTTCGATCTGCCGGCCGATCTCGACGATGGAGCTCGCGAGCTGCTCGGCCGCCGCGGCGACGGTCTGGACGTTGACCGCGGTCTGTTCGGATGCGGTCGCTGCGGACGCGGCCTGGCTCGTCGCATGGTTGGCGATGCCGCCGAGGCTCTCTGCGGTCTGCCGCATGGTGCCGGCGTTCTCGCCGACCAGCGCGAGCAGGTCGCGCGAGGTCCCGCGAAATTCCTCGACCGCGTCCTCCATGTTGCGGTTGGCCGCTTCGCGCGCCTCCGCCTCGCGCGCGAGAGACGCCGCCGCCTGCTGCTGGGCGATCACGTTGTCGCGGAACTTGGCCACCGCCTGCGAGACCACTCCGATCTCGTCGCCGCGCCCGGCCGTCTTGAATTCGACACTGGTGTCGCCCCCGGACAGGCGCGCGGAATCGCCCACCAGCTCGACGATCGGACGGGTGATGGAGCGCGCAACCAGGATCGCAATCGTTGTCCCGAGCGCAAGCCCCGCGGCGAGCAGGATCCATTGCAGCAGCAGCAACCTCTCGACCGCGTCGGCCACGCTGCGGGCGTCCTCGGCGAGCTTCGACTGCTGGTCGCTCTTGAGTCCGCCGGAGCGCTTGCCATCGGTGTCCTTGCGACCGTCGAGCAGATCGAGGATGCGGGCTGCGCGCGGCGCGGCCTCGGTGGACAGGATGAAGACCGGCGCGTTCCATTGCGGCGTCCGGCGGATCGCGAAGATCTTTTGCGGCAGCGGGGTGAAGGCCTCGTTCGCCCTGGCGATGGCCCGGTAAGCGGTCGCCTGCCTTTCGGTGAGCAGATCCGCCTGGGTGCCGACCGATGCGAGCGCGGCCCTGAAGGTCGCCAGCGGCTTTTCGAACTTGTCACGATCGGCCGCCTCGCCCGAGGCGACGTAGAGCCGCAATTGCGATCCCGCCGCGGCGAGATTGCCGCGCACGTCGGCGAAGGTCTTGAGCAGGCGCTTGCGCTGGGGCGTCGCCTCCAGCGCCTCCTCCTCGTCGATCATCGAGGGGCGAACATGGTCGCGATCAGCGGCGCGGCCTCCTTGGCCAGGAGCTCGCTCGCCGGATAGGCCGACGGGGTGAAGGCGGCGAGCTCGGCCTTGTCCTGGGCCTGGCGGAACTCCGCGATCAGCGCCCTGGCTTCGCTCCAGTTGGTCTTGTTCTGCGGGTTGGAAAACCCCTCCGCCATGCGGTCGACCGCGGCGGCGGTGCGATCCAGGTCGGCCCAGACCGCCGCCCGGTCACGCTTGCCCTGCGCATCGCCGGTCAGCAGATAGCCGCGCAGCACCGAGAGCGTGGAGTAGAGATTGCCGACGAGTTCCGTGCTTGCGACTGCGACCGGCGCTCGCAGATCCACGACCGTCTTGATCCGCGACGAGATGTCCGAGACGGCGGCGACGGTGTAGATCACGGTCGCGGCGAGCAGAATGCAGATCAGCGCAAAGCCGCCGAGCAGCCGGGTCCGAATTCCGGTGTTCGCAATCGATTTGAACATGGAAGATCTCGTGCTGGTGGTCGGTTGATCGGTTGGCGTGGTGGGACGCCAGAATGTGAGCAATGAAATGCGCGAAATACTGATACGAGGACTATCGGAGATTGTAGTCAGCGGCCTTTAATCCATAGTGAAGGCTCGGGTTCCGTACAACTACGGCGAGAGAAATATCTCCCGATGCTAAAACGGGTTACGATGTTTGGAACCAGGCCCGACCTCAAATGCACGCAAGAGTGCGTATGATGTGCAAGGCATTGCCTCCCGGCGCGCCAGGAAAGGCAATCGCGGCAGACGCGAGGCGCTTGCGGGGCGGATAGAATCCGCGCAACAATTTCGTATTTGATGCCTTGATTTGCGGTCACTGGAACGTCCCAGCCGACCCGGAGGAATTCAGACGTGGCCAACATCCTGATCGTGGATGACGACCCGGCCGTGCAGATCACGATCCGGCTGCTTCTGGAGAGAGCCGGTCATCACGTCACCGTCGCCGGCGACGGCCACAAGGGACTTGCGCTGTTCGAGGCCAGCCCGTTCGACCTCCTGTTTCTCGACATCTTCATGCCCGGCATGGACGGGCTGGAGACGATGCGCCACATCCGGGCGCTAGCCCCGGCGATTCCGATCATCGTCATTTCCGGCCGATCAATCACGCCGGACCCCTATGCGGAGCCGGATTTCCTGAAGATGGCGACCAAGCTCGGCGCAGTGGCAAGCCTTCAGAAGCCGTTCCGGGCAGACGCGCTGCTCGCCGCGGTGAGCGGCTGCCTCGACGCGGGCAAGCCGGAGGGGCCCGATGTCAGTACCGGCCGCCGATGACGAGGCGTCTCCTCTGCTGCAGGCCAGAACACGCACGGTCATCCGGGAACCCCTGTGAATATCTCCATGACCCTCGCAACCCGGCTGGCCATCGCGATGATCCTGCTGGTGGCGGCTACCGTGACCGCCGTCGGCTGGCTGGGCTATCGCAACATCACACAAGCCGTCATTCCGCGGGTGCTGGAGCGGGTCGAAGCCCAGTCACGCCTGCTGGCCACCAATCTTGAATCCTACGTTGCCGGCGTTCGCGGCGATTTGGTCGGCTATCGCTCCGCCGCGGCAATCAACGGTCTGATCCGGGCCCACCTCGGCGGAGGAATTGACGCTCTTGACGGCGTCTCGGAGCAGACCTGGCGCGAGCGTATCGCGGCGCGGCTCGCGGCCGAGATCGAGGCCAAGCCCAGCTATGGACAGTTTCGAATCATCGGTCTTGACGACGACCAGCGCGAGCTGGTCCGCGTCGATCGCTCCGGCCCGAACGGAGCAGTACGAGTTGCCCCCGACAGCGAACTGGAGCGCAAGAGCGAACGAACCTACTTTCAGGAAACGATACGACTGGCGCCGGGCGAGATTTATGTGTCGCCCATCGAACTCGCGACCCGCCAGGGGGGAACCACGGCCTTGCACACTCCGACCCTGCGGGCCGCGACGCCGCTGTTCACGCCCGACGGCAAGCCGTTCGGCATCATCATCGCCAATATCGACATGCGTCCGGTACTCGACCGCATTCGCTCGACGACGAGCTCGGGAGGCGAGATCTACGTCGTGAATGCGCGCGGCGACTATCTGGTTCATCCCGATCAGACGCGAGAATTCGGCTCGTTGCGCGCCCCCCCCACCAACTGGCGCAGTGATTTTCCATTTTTCTCAGCCCTGGCAGGCTCGCCGGGAGTATCCACGCAGCTCGCGACCGATGGATCGGGCCGGCCGAGCGGCGCGGCGATCGCGCCTGCGCTGCTTGCGAGCAAGGAATGGGTCGCAATCATCGTGACCATTCCCCCGGCCGTCTTTGGCCGCGTGCCGGCCGCCATTCAAAAAACGTCCTTGCTCGTCGGCTTGCTTGCCGTCCTCGCCGCGGCTTCGCTCGCGGTGCTGCTGGCGCGCTCCCTGACTCGCCCGATCGGGCGCCTGACCGCGGCCGTGGAGGCCATCGGCAGCGGACGGCCAGCGGACATTCCCGTCGATGCAAGCGGCGAGACGGGCGTGCTGGCGCGGGCCTTTGCCCACATGGTCGAGGAGATGAAGGCAAAGACGTCGGCACTGGAGCACGAGGTCGAGGAGCGGCGTCGCACCGAGGCCGTCCGCGACCAGCTCGCCGTCCGCGAAAGCCTGTTCAGCGCGGCGGTCCAATCCTCCGACGATTCGATCGTCCTGCAAACGCTCGACGGCATCATCATCGGCTGGAACGCGGCAGCCGAACGCCTCTACGGCTATTCGGCCGAGGAAGCGATCGGACAGCCGACGTCGATCCTGCTTCCGCCGGATCGCCGCGAGGAGGGCAAGGACTATCTTCGGCGGATTGCGAGGGGTGAGCGGATCGAACATTTCGAAACCGTGCGCCTGCGCAAGGATGGCAGCCCGGTCGAAATCTCGGTGAGCCTCTCACCGATCAGGGGCCCCTCCGGCGAGATCATCGGCGCCTCGGGCTCGGCGCGCAGCCTCACCGAGGCGCGACGGACCGAGCGGGCGCTACAGCAGCAGCTCGAGGAGCGGCGGCAGCTTTTCGACGCCTCGCAGGACCTGATCATGATCATGGACTCGCAGGGCCATATCGCGCAGATCAGCCCGAGCTGCGAGGCCATTCTCGGCTACCGGCCCGACGACATGATCGGCTACAGCGGCGCCGATTTCATCCACCCGGCCCATCTCGAACAATCGCGCGAGGAAATGCGCGCACTCAGGCGCGGCGGGCACCCGAAGCTCGCCGACACCCGCTGCCTCCACAGGGACGGACGCGAGATCTGGCTGTCCTGGCTCGGCAACTGGTCCGATCAGGCCAAGCGCTACTTCTTCGTCGGGCGCGACATGACCGAGGCAAGGCTGGCCGAGGAGTCCTTGCGCGAAAGCGAGCAGCTGGCCCGCAACATCGTCGAGACCGCGCTCGACGCCTTCGTCCAGACCGACGACCGCAGCATCATCCTGAACTGGAGCTCGCGGGCCGAAGAGCTGTTCGGCTGGCGCCGCGACGAAGCGCTGGGCAGGAATGCGATCGACCTCATCGTCGCCACAGGTGAGCGCGAGAGGGTCAAGGCGGGTCTCGCTCGCTTCCTCGATTCCGGAGACGGTCAGACGCTCAATCGCCGCCGCGAGCTGGTCTGCTGCCGCCGTGACGGCAAGGAATTCAAGGCCGAACTGAGCGTCACGGCGCTGAAGCGCCGCGAAGGCATTCTGTTCAACGTCTTCTACCGCGACCTCACTGACAAGATCGCGTCCGAGGAACGCATCCGCCATGCGGAGAAGATGGAGGCGGTCGGCCAGCTCACCGGCGGCGTGGCGCACGACTTCAACAACATCCTCACCGTGATCACCGGGACGATCGAAATCCTCAGCGACGCAGTGGCCAAGGAGCCCGAGCTTGCGGCGATCACCCGGATGATCGACGAGGCCGCCGGCCGCGGCGCCGAGCTGACCCAGCACCTGCTCGCGTTCGCGCGCAAGCAGCCGCTCCAGCCGCGCGAGGTCGACATCAACTCGCTGATCGTCGACACCGCAAAGCTGCTGCGGCCGACGCTGGGCGAGCAGATCCAGATCGAATCCGTGTTCGAGGAGGAGAGCTGCGTTGCGATCGTCGATCCCAACCAGCTCACCACCGCGATCCTCAACCTCGCGCTCAACGCCCGCGACGCCATGCCCGGCGGCGGCAAGCTGATCGTGGAGACGGGCGCCGCCTATCTCGACGAGGTCTATGCCAGCGTCAACGACGTCCGGCCCGGGCACTACGTGCTGATCGCCGTGAGCGACACCGGAACCGGCATTCCGTCCAACATGCTGACCAGGGTGTTCGATCCCTTCTTCACCTCGAAGGGACCGGGCAAGGGCACCGGGCTCGGGCTTTCGATGGTCTACGGCTTCATCAAGCAGTCCGCGGGCCACATCAAGATCTACAGCGAGGAAGGCCACGGCACCACGATCAAGATGTACCTGCCGCCGGGCAAGACGGCGACGGCGGTCGGCGACGGTGTGATCCCCGCGACGATCGAGGGCGGACACGAGACGATCCTGGTGGTCGAGGACGACCGGCTGGTGCGCGACTACGTGCTGGCGCAGCTGCATGCGCTGGGCTACGTCACCTTGCAGGCTGCGAACGCCGCGGAAGCGCTCGCGATCGTCGCCGCCGGAAAGCCGTTCGACCTCCTGTTCACCGACGTCATCATGCCCGGCAGGATGAACGGACGGCAGCTCGCCGACGAGCTGATGAAGACGCGCCCCGATCTCAGGGTGGTCTACACGTCAGGCTATACCGAGAATGCGATCATCCATCACGGCCGGCTGGATTCGGGCGTTCTGCTGCTCGCAAAGCCCTACCGCAAATCGGATCTCGCGCGGATCATCCGCAAGGCGCTGCTGGGGTGAGACTTGGGAGTCATTCCGGACGCGCGTAGCGCGATCCGGAATCTCGAGATTCCGGGTTCGATGCTCCGCATCGCCCCGGAATGACGAAGAAATGTCCGCGACGCAACCGACCCTACGACGCGCGCTGCGCCGCGGTCATCACGATCCGGATCAGGTCGGCGGCATTGCGCGCACCGAGCTTCTTCATGATGTTGGCGCGGTGGTCCTCGATGGTGCGCGGGCTGATGCCGAGAGTGCGGCCGGCTTCCTTGTTGGAAGCGCCGGCGGCGAACTGCTCGAGCACCTCGCGCTCGCGCCGCGTCAACGGCTCGCGTCCGGGGAAATGCAGCGAGCCGAATTTCGGCGCTGCGTTCTCCGCCTGCCTGCGTGCATAGGCGCCGATCGCCTCGTCGAGGCGGCCGACGATCTCGCTGCCGCGGAACGGCTTCTCGATGAAGTCGAGCGCGCCGCTCTTGATGGCGCCCACCGCCATTGTGATGTCGCCCTGCCCGGAGATCATGAAGATCGGCGCCGGATAATCCTCACCGTGCAGCTCCTTCAGAATGTCGAGACCCGACTTTCCGGGAATGTGCACGTCGAGCAGGATCGCAGCCGGTGTGCGGTTTCGCGCGACGGAGAGCAGCGCTGCGCCGTCCGCAAAACAGATCACCTCATAGCCCGCCGCCTTCAACACCATCGACAAGGTGTCGCGAACAGCCGGGTCGTCGTCGACTACGAAGATTTCACCGCGAGAGGTTTGTTCGGCCATGTGCCATGTCCAATTGGCATTAG
Organism: Bradyrhizobium sp. CCBAU 45394; assembly: GCF_028128655.1. Lineage (NCBI taxonomy): Bacteria > Pseudomonadati > Pseudomonadota > Alphaproteobacteria > Hyphomicrobiales > Nitrobacteraceae > Bradyrhizobium > Bradyrhizobium sp. CCBAU 45394. Next base: position 400,753 of record NZ_LBIX01000173.1, read on the forward strand.
AGTCCATTCGGCATTGAGGACTCGCGTCCGCGCCAACCGTTATGGCGTTCGGCGCGGATTCGGCCCACCCGTATTTGTACGGGACATAGACTTAACGCACAAGTAGCGGCATGGCGCCTAATTGCGGGGGACGGAGAATATCCATGCTAAATTTGGCCAGCACGCCACCTCTCGTCACGACGCCCGAGGCCGACAGCCGTCAGTTGATTGCGGCCGACCTTCGCTGCCTGATCGCGCAGATCGAGAGCAGCATGCGCCTGATCGACGCAGCCATGATCGATGCAGGCCCGGAGCAGGACGACAACGGCGATCAGGCCGGTTCCGCCGACATTTTCGTGCTCGACGACGTCACGCCGCGCTATGCCACGGCGAGTGCCGCCCTCAACGTCTGCCGGGCGGGCCTTGGCCACGCCCTGCAATACCTGTCGGATTCCGGCGACCCGGTGTAGGTCGCGATCGGCGCGGCGGCGGCTGCATCCGATTGCATGGCAGCTCCGCGCGTCAGGTGCGGTGCCGTTCCACGATCGCGTCGCTGGCGACACCACCCCAGGTGTGGATCGCCGGCAGCCCCATCGCGGTCTTGCCGAGGTTGGCGAGGCTGATGCGCAGGGCCGCCAGATCGAGCGGCTTCGGCAGGCCCTGGAGCTGGATCCCGACGGAGCGGGCGAAGCTGCGGGCGGCGCTGCGGCGCTTGCCGTCCATGCCGCTGATGACGATCACGGCACCGGCGAATTTCGCGTTCGCCATCTCGCGCAACACGTCGATGCCGTCGCCATCCTCCAGCACGAGATCGAGCGTCACGCAGTCGAAGCGCGCGGCGCGGAGCTTCTCGATCGCTTCCGCCACGGACGGCGCCACGGTGACTTCGTGGCCGGCCTGCTTGGCGGCGACCGTGATCAGGCTGCGCTGCGTGGCGTCGTCATCGACCACCAGGAGCTGGAGCGCACGCCGCTCGGCGACGTCGGGCAGGTTCGATGGGACGGGGGAGAGGGAACTTCTGGGCATTGCCGTATTCCTGAGATTGAGACAGGCAATGGATACACGGCGCGCGCTTAGGCCACGTAAAGCCGCCGCGGCAAATTCGCCCGGATGTTTCAGCAAATGTAAAGCAACGTGGCGGAAAGCGCCGGCGCCGCCCCGCGCCGGTCAGGCTGCCGCGTCGTGGCCGCCGGCCGCGCCGCGCTTCTTCCGGTTCTTGCCGCGCAGGAACTGGATGTCCATTTCGGCGCCGTTGACGCGCACCAGCTCGCAGCGGCGGTAGGCTAGGCCGGTGGACGACAACAGCAGGAAGAACTCTTTCAGGTTCAGCCCCTGGATCGAGCCTTCAACCGTGAGGATGGCGTCGGTGTCGGAAATGGCGTTGAGCTTGCAGTCACGGCGCCAGGTGCCGTCGATGGCCATGATGCAGACATCATAGCCGCGACTGAAGGTGACGCGCTCCGCGCCTTTTCCATCCTCGGCCATGCCTATCGTCCCGCCATCACCGCCATGCGCGGCGCCACGCCGGCGAGAGCCGGCTTGGCCACGGCTGCACGCGGATCGTTCGGCTTGTAGAGGCCGCGCCGGTCGGGAATCGGCCTGAACGTATCCGTCAGTCCGACCACGGTTTCGGCGGCACCCAGCACGAGGAAGCCATCGGGCTCGATCTGGCGCGCCAGGCGGTTGAAGATGTTGATCTTGGTGTCCTGGTCGAAATAGATCAGCACGTTGCGGCAGAAGATGACGTCGAACGTACCGAGCTGGGCGAAGTCGTGCAGCAGGTTGAGCTGGCGGTGCTGGATCATCGCCCGCAATTCGGGATTGATCTGCCAGGTCTCGCCGGTCTGCTTGAAATATTTCACCAGCATCTGGATCGGCAGGCCGCGCTGCACCTCGAACTGGCTGTAGACGCCGGCTCTGGCTTTCTCCAGCACCTCCTGCGACAGGTCGGTCGCGATGATCTCGACGCGCCAGCCGGTGAGGGCCGCACCCATCTCCTTCAGGCACATCGCCAGCGAATAGGGCTCCTGCCCGGTCGAACCGGCGGCGCACCAGATCCGCACGCTGCGGCGGCCGGCGCGCGCCTTGATGATCTCGGGCATGATGGTGTCGCGGAAATGATCGAACGGGACCTTGTCGCGGAAGAAGAAGGTCTCGTTGGTGGTCATGGCTTCGACCACGTCGGTGATGAGCGCGCGCGAGCCACCCTGCAGCTTCTGCACGAGCTCGGGGATGCCGGAGAGCCCGGCCTTGCGGGCGAGCGGCAAGAGGCGGCTTTCGATCAGATACTGCTTGTCTGCGGACAGATCGAGACCTGAATTGTCCTTCAGGAACTTGCGCAGATACTCATACTCGGTCGGGGTCACAGATGGCCTCTCGAAAGCTGTACTGAAAACACTCTGGCCGGAACACTCGGGCCAGACACACTCAGACCATGGCTTGTCCGACCGGGATCAAGCCGACTTCAGCGAACTTGTCGGCGATAATGTCTTTGTCGAAGGGCTTCATGATGTATTCGTTCGCGCCGCCGCTGAGCGCCTGGGCGATATGGGCCACGTTGTTCTCGGTGGTGCAGAACACCACCTTCGGCTGGTCGCCGCCGGGCAGGCGGCGCATGTGGCCCATGAACTCGAAGCCGTCCATCACGGGCATGTTCCAGTCGAGCAACACCGCATCGGGCAGTTGCCGCTGGCAGATCTCGAGCGCCTTCGAGCCGTCCTCGGCTTCGGTGACCTGGAATTCCAGGCCTTCCAGGATGCGGCGCGCGATCTTGCGCACGACGCTGGAATCATCGACCACCAAACAGGTCTTCATTTTGGTTCTCCGGCTTCGATGTTTCGTTGGTTCACGCAGCCATTTGCACTTTGGTTT
>NZ_LBIX01000174.1:0-407320 GCF_028128655.1 Bradyrhizobium sp. CCBAU 45394
ACCATGTCCCCGAACACCCGTCAGTCATGTCTCCGGGCTAAACACTGCGCTCGCAATGACGGTGTGGATGCAGCGCGTCCTGGACACGCGCACCACTGCTTAACCAAACATGGCAACACGGAACCGATGCGGCGGCTGGTCGCAGTCTCATCGCCTTGATTCCGACAGACCCATCTTTATGTCTGAGGCGAACAAGAATCCGGGCCCCTCTGGCGAGGCCGCCGACAAATGTCGGCAAACCTCGTGATGTCGGATGACCTGTCCCGCGCGAATGCGATGGATCGGCCGATCGTCGGGTCTTCTCTGTTCCCTCCGACCCAATCGTCCCCATCGCAGCTCCGCGCGGCCATTTCGCAACGTTGAGGAGCATCGATGTCTGACGCCAAGTACTCAAACCCGATCGAACTCGAGATTGCCGAACCGTCCAGCCTCAACGAGCAGGCAGCGGCGGCGCTGATCATCGCCGGTGCGCTTGTCGCGGTGGCCGACCGGCGCGTCTCGCCGGTCGAGCGCGACGAGGTGATCCGTTTCATCAGGGATCGCGGACTGGCGCCGCATATCGGCGACGACCGATTGTTCGCGATGTTCGACGAGCTGGCGGAACGGCTCGAGGAGCCGGACTTTGCCAATGTGGTGATCGACACGCTGCGCCCGGTCTCGAACATGTCGCTCTCGTCCCATCTGATGGAGCTGTCGGAGCGCGTTGCGGCCGCGGACGAGGACGTGCATCCCCATGAGGTGCAGGCGATCAAGCTGCTGCGGCTGCTGACGCTGGTGTTGCCGCGCGCCAAGCAGGTCGGACCGGGTGCGGCAGGCCCCGTCCCAAAGGAGTGAGCATGAGCGCGGCATCGGACGAGCATACGACCCGAACCGAGGGCACCACGGGCCAGATGGCCGGCGGTGACCCGCGCCTCGACAGGCTCGTCCATCGCCTGCCGCCGCGCGTGGGCGACACCGTCACCTATCTGCTCAAGCCGTCCAGCCGCTGGGTGAGAATCCCCTCGGGCGCGCTGCTCGTCGTCGGCGGCGTGCTCTCCATCCTGCCGGTGCTCGGCATCTGGATGCTGCCGCTCGGCCTCGCGCTGCTTGCCGAGGACGTGCCGGCGCTGCGCTCGTCCCGGTCGAAGGTGTTCGACTGGATCGAACGCCGCAAGCCGCAATGGCTCGAACCGTCCGCATCGAAGAATGATCAATCATGATTGAATTCATCACCGCCGACGCGCTGACCGCGCTGCTTCAGGTCGTCCTGATCGACCTCGTGCTCGCCGGCGACAACGCCGTCGTCATCGGCCTTGCCGCTGCCGGGCTGCCGGCCGAGCAGCGCCGGCGCGCCATCGTCGTCGGTATTGTCGCGGCGACTGCGCTCCGGATCGCCTTTGCCGGCGTCGCGACCCAGATCTTGCAGGTGATCGGCCTCCTGCTCGCCGGCGGCGTGCTGCTGCTCTGGGTGTGCTGGAAGATGTGGCGCGAACTGCGCGAGCAGGCCGCGCATAGAAGCGGGCTTGCGTTCAGCCATGGCGGCGGCGGAAGCGCGGCATCGGCACCGCGCAAGACCTTCGGCCAGGCCGCGTTGCAGATCGTCGCGGCCGACGTCTCGATGTCGCTCGACAACGTGCTCGCGGTCGCGGGCGCGGCGCGCGAGCATCCCTACATCCTGGCCTTCGGCCTGCTGCTGTCGGTCGCGATGATGGGTGTGGCCGCCGATCTGCTCGGCCGCGTGCTCCAGAAGCAGCGCTGGATCGCCTATGTCGGCCTCGCCATCATCGTTTACGTCGCCTTCGAGATGATCTATCGCGGCTCGCTCGAGCTCGCGCCGGTCATCGCGAGTCTCTGAGGCCGAATCTCTTGGGCGACATCTCTTGCCTGCACTCGGAGTGATCAATGATTTCTGAACCCAAAGCACCTTCGGCCGCGCCTTCGCTGCCGCAAATCGGCCCGTTCGCCCAGCTGATCTTTGGCTCGCGCTGGCTGCAGGTGCCGCTCTATGTCGGCCTCATCATCGCACAGGGCGTCTACGTGCTGCTGTTCCTCAAGGAGCTCTGGCACCTGGTCGTGCACTCCTTTGACGCCAGCGAACAGCAGATCATGCTGGTCGTGCTCGGACTGATCGACGTCGTCATGATCTCGAACCTGCTGGTGATGGTTATCGTCGGCGGCTACGAGACCTTCGTCTCGCGGCTGAACCTGAGCGGCCATCCCGACGAGCCGGAATGGCTCAGTCACGTCAACGCCAGCGTGCTCAAGATCAAGCTTGCGATGGCGATCATCGGCATCTCCTCGATCTCGCTGCTTCGGACCTTCATCGAGGCCGGAAATCTCGGAACCACGCGCAGCAATTTCACCGAGACCGGCGTGATGTGGCAGGTGCTGATCCACCTGACCTTCATCATCTCGGCGATCGGCATTGCCTGGGTCGATCGCCTGAGCGAGAGCGGACACCGCAAGGAAGCGGGGCACGGCTGAGCGCCTGGCGGGCCGAGATCGAGGTCGGCGAGGGGCGGCGAGGCGGTTTCGCTTGCGCGGAGCGAGCTGCTCGCGATCGCGCGATTTTGACCGGAGAAATCTCAGAGGTGCGGACTGTCGTCCGCAAAATCGCGGGCCTGCGCCAGCGTCCCGGACGGCATCTCGCCGAACGTCGTCCTGTAGAGTTTCGAGAATTCGCCCATGTGCCAGAAGCCGTTCGCGAGCGCCGCGGCCTTCACGGTCATTCCGTCACCTCCGGTCAGGAGCTGCGTGCGGGTCGACCACAGCCGCTTCAGCCTGAGATGGTGATGCAGGCTGACGCCATGCACCGCCTGTGTCGCGCTCTGGAGCGTGCGGACGGAGACGCCGAGCGCATTTGCGAGGTCGCCGCTGTAGAGCGGGATGCCGCCGGACAGCGTGGCCGCCTCGTCCAGCCGCGCGACCAGCTTGCGATGCTTGTCGAACGATCCGCGCCGGCGGTCTTGCGCGTCGACGGGGGCAAGGGCGGCATCGAGGCCCGCGAGAAGCCTTTCCTGGATCGGCCGGTCGATGGCTTCGAATTGCCTGGGATCGTTGCAGCGCGAGGCCAGGCAGAACACGTCGAGAATCGCGGCGCGCAGGCCCGCCATCGTGTCGCCGCTGAGACGCGTGAATTCGAGCCCGGTCTCGTAGTCCGCCCAGCCGCGATGGCGCATGTCGGAGTTGAAGCGCAGCATCAGATAGGTGTTGGCGTGATGCTCGACCGCCTCGGTGGGCACCTTGCCGCGCACGATTCCGATCATCGAATTGTCGATCTCGCGGCCGTTGGCGGTGAAATGACAGGCGAGCGGGATGACGAGGCCGACGCCGTGATCGGTGCCGATGTTGGCCTGAAGGCGCCGGGCGAAGGTCCGCTGGAGCACGAACAGACCATCCTGGAGCGGCAGGATGGCGCGGTGCAGCGAGAACTCGCGCGGCTCGAGCGGTGTGCTGATGCCGCCGCCCAGCACCTCGCTTGGACGAAAGGACTCGAAGTCGCTGTAGCGCTCGATGCCCAGGACTCGCGACGGCTTGAGCCAACGTACCGGCATCTCGGATCCCAGTGATCTCAGGCGTTCGGCGTGTGCCGGCGCGTCCTCGACCTCGCGCGCGCGACATCGGCCGGAAATGTTGCCGGAGCAACCGTGCTTCAGGCAAGTCCGCAAGACCACGGGGCGCGCGGTCGCCTCCAAGCTGGCCCGTTTGCCGAGATGTCACGCCGTCTGCGGATAGGCCGCGTTCTCGCGCCGCTCGCGGTCGCCCAGTTCGCGCACCAGTTCCTGGAGAAAGGACTCGGTGTAGGCGGGCAGGGTGCGCTCGGCGCGAACATAGATGCCGAGGTCGGACCAGACCGGGCTGCCGGCATTGTCGAGCGGCAGGAAGACGAGCTGGCTCTCGCGCGACAGCCGGCCGATGCCAAGCTGGGTCTGGAAGGCGACGCCGACGCCGCGTGCGGCAAGCTCGCGCATCAGGTCGATCGAATTGGCCTGGATCGCCGGCTCCGGCGTCTCGGAGAGCTGTGCGATCAGCGGCTGGAGCAGATGATAGATCGACAACTCCGGCAGCGCATTGATGACGGGGAAGGCGAGGCATTGCTCCAGCGTCACCGTCTTGCGGCGCGCCAGCGGATGCTCGCGCGATACCACCGCGCCGAGACGGAACCGCTTCAAGGCGACCTGGCGCAGGTCCGGCGGATGGCGGAGCGCCATGGCGATGCCGATGTCGGCCTCGCCGCGGCTCAGGGCCTCGAGCACGTCCGACGATCCTTTCACCTCGGTGGTGAAGCTGACGCGGCGGGCGCGGCCGCGGTGCGAGGCGATCAGGTCCGGCAGCACCGATTCCGTCAGCGACTCGATGCAGGCGATGCTGACGGTGCCGCGCCAGTTGCCGGACAGGGACGCGACGTCCGAGCGGAAGCGGTCGAGGTCCTGGAGCACGTTCATGACATGCCGGGCCAGCATCTCGCCGACCGTCGTCAGCGTCAGGCCGCGCGCAGTGCGCTCGAACAGGGGGGATCCAACCTCTTGCTCGAGCTTGAGAATCTGGCGGCTGACCGCCGAGGAGGCAACGTTCAGGACGCGCGCCGCGGCCCGGATCGAGCCGGTGCGGCGGACGGCGTGGAAGTACTGGATGGCCGGTGAGTGAAATCGCATGGGTCCCCCGGCACGAACTATAGCCGTTGCCGAAACGGCATCAACATGTACGAAATTCTCTGCTTTTCGAGAGCGCTGGTCCCCCCTAGGTTCGCCGCCGGCTCGGCCGGGTCCCAAAGAGGGCCGCCGGGCCTGCGCAACGACGCGCCAGGGGATTTCGGGGTGAACGAGAACATCGCTTGCGAGCTGGAGCACGAGCCGGACACCCGTCTGGTCGATCGCCGTCGGGCGGCCGCCTATGTCGGCGTGACCGCCGGCCGTTTCGAGCAATTGGTGCGCGACAGCGTCGTGCCGCCGCCGGTCATGGTGGACAACAAGCGGCGCTGGCCGATGGCATTGCTCGATGTCGCCAAGGACGCGGTCGTCGGCAGCGTGCCGCGCCTTCCGCCGGTCATGGCCGATGTCGCGACGGAGGCGCGCCCTTGCGAGCGCGACCTGGCGCCGGCCTCGCACGAACTGCCCGACCAGGCGTGGTTCGAGCAACGCGCGCGGTTCGTGCAGCGCGTCCGCCGCTCGCTGCTCTCGGGCAACGAGATCCGCCTCCTGCGCGAGTTCAAGCTGCTCAAGCAGAACCAGATCAGCATGTTCGGCTACTACGGCAGTTTCGAAGCGCTGATGGTGCGCGGCTACATCGTCGAGATCGACCGCAAGCCGCCGTCGAGCCGTCCGCTTGTGACCTATCGCCTGACCGACCGCGGCGAGCAGGTGGTGTCGGCGCTCAAGGACGAGCCGGTCGTTTGACCGGGCGCGTAGCGGCAGTCCGCCAGGGTAAGGGCGAGCCTCGGCCGTTCATCAGCGCACGGCGTGCATCTCCAGAAACGCCTTCACGCCGGTGACCGCGCCGGTGTCGGACGGAACGTAACCGGGCAGGCTGGCGACGGCGGCACGAAACTCGGCGCTGCGCATGATATCGAGGATGCGCTGCATCGGCTCGGTGTCGAGGAAGGCGCGTTTGCAGACGAAGAAGTAATCCTCGGTCACGATGCGAATGAAATCGAGGCCGAAGTGGCGAGCGGCCGCCTCGACGCCGAAACTCGCATCCGCCATGCCGCTCGCGACATAGGCGGCGACCGCGGCGTGGGTGAACTCGATCTGCTGCGCGCCGTTGATGCGGCTTTCGTCGATGCTGTGTGCGGCGAGCAACTGGTCGAACAGAAGGCGCGTGCCGGAATCATGGTCGCGGTTGACGAAGCGGACCTTTGGCCTGGTCAGGTCCTCGATCGTTTCGATGCCAAGCGGATTGCCGCGCGCGACCATCAGCCCCATCTCGCGCGTGACGAAGCTGATGACGCGGTCCTCGCGCGGATCGAGCCATTCGCGCGCCGCCTTGATGCCTTGCGCCCGCAGCGCGCCGTGCGGCAGATGCAGGCCGGAGAGATCGCAGGCGCCCTGCGCCAGCGAGACCAGCGAATGCTGGTTGCTGACATAGCGCAGGTCGACGCCGATGCCGGGCTCGCGGTCGAGGAATTCGCGCAGCTTCGCCACCGCAAAGCCGTGGCTGGCGTGCACGCGGATCACCGAGGGGCGCTGCTCGAGGAACGGCTTGATCTCGCTTGCCAGCTCCTGTGCCAGGTTTTCCAGCTGCGGCCCGAGCCGGGCCTGCATGCGTTCGCCGGCCCATACCAGCCGCTCGCCGAACGGCGTGAGCCTGGAGCCCTTGCCGCGCTGGGTCTCGACCAGCGGCGTGCCGAAGAACTCCGACCATTGCTCGATCAGATTCCAGACGTGCCGGTAGGAGAGGTGCGCGTCGGCGGCCGCGCTCGTGATCTTTCCGGTCTTCCGGATTTCGTTGAGAACGCCGAGCATGACCACCGCCGTGCGCGGACTGCCCTCCTGGCGAAACCGCCAAACTGCCTCGATCTCGATCTGGAGCATGAAACGACCTTATGAAGTGGAGTTCATATGGTGAGTGAGCCATAGGCACACGATATCATATTTACTGCGGCAATCTCTGTCCTAATCTGGCATACCAGAACAGAAGGAAATATGATGTCAGTTGCATATGACTTTGCGCATTCGCCAGCCAGCGAGTTCATGGCCCGGCCGCAGCATCTGCTCATCGACGGCCGCCGCGTCCCCGCGAGCTCCGGCCGCACCTTCAAATCGCTCAATCCGGCGACCGGGCAGGTCATCGCCACGGTCGCCGAAGGCAACGAGGCCGATGTCGACCATGCGGTAGCGGCCGCGCGCCGGGCGTTCGAGGGCCCGTGGCGCACGATGCGCGCCTCCGAGCGCGGCCAGATCCTGCTGCGCTGGGCTGAGCTGCTCAAGGCAAACGCCGAAGAAATCATCGAGCTCGAGTCGATCGATGCCGGCAAGCCGATCTCCGCGACGCTGCGTCAGGACTTCCCGGCTGCCATCGACACGCTGATCTATTACGCCGGTTGGGCCGACAAGATCAGCGGCGACGTCGTGCCGGTGCGTGACGATGCCCTGACCTACACCGTGCGCGAGCCGGTCGGCGTGGTCGCGGCCATCGTGCCGTGGAATTTCCCGCTGATGATCGGGATGTGGAAGCTGGCGCCGGCGCTGGCCTGCGGCTGCACGGTCGTGATGAAGCCGGCCGAGCTGACCTCGCTGTCGGCGCTGCGCATCGCCGAGCTCGCGCTTCAGGCCGGCCTGCCGGCAGGCGTCTTCAACGTCGTCACGGGCCCCGGCCGCGTCGTCGGCGACGCGCTGGTCAATCACCCTGACGTCGACAAGGTCACCTTCACCGGTTCGCCGGGCGTGGGTCGTGGAATCATGAAAGGCGCGGCCGGCAATTTCAAGCGCGTCTCGCTCGAGCTCGGCGGCAAATCGGCCAATGTCATCTTCGAAGATGCCGATCTCGAAGCAGCCTCGAAAGCCGCGGCCTCCGGCATCTTCTTCAACGCCGGCCAGGTGTGCTCGGCCGGCTCCCGCGTGCTAGTGCAGGAGAAGGCCTATGACGAAGTCGTCGAGCGTCTCGCTGCACGCGCAAAATCGCTGAAGATCGGCGATCCGCTCGACCGCAAGACCGCGCTCGGGCCTGTCATCTCCGAGAAGCAGATGAAGTCGATCCTCGACTATGTCGATATCGGCCAGAAGGAGGGTGCCACCCTCGTCACCGGCGGGACGCGGGTCGGCGAGCGCGGCTACTTCATCGGCCCCGCGGTGTTCGCGAATGTCGAACACGAGATGCGGATCTCGCAGGAGGAGATCTTCGGCCCCGTCGTCAGCGTCATCAAGTTCAGGGATGAGGCCGATGCCTTGCGGATCGCCAACGGCACCGCCTACAGCCTCGCCGCCGGCGTCTGGAGCCGCGACATCGGCAAGCTCCAGCGTTTTGCCAAGCGGGCGCGCGCAGGCACGGTCTGGATGAACACCTATGGCTATACCGACGTGCGCCTGCCGTGGGGCGGCGAACGCGACTCCGGGCTCGGCCGCGAGCACGGCGCCGCCGCGCTCGACAATTTCACCGAGCCGAAGGCGGTGTGGATGAACTTAGCCGTCTGATTTGGCCGTCTGATACCTCCCGAGCGGCCAAGCCTGGAGCCCGCCTGATCGTTCGGTCAGGCGGGCTCTCTTTTTCGAGATCGATAAAATTGTCTGCATCCCGCTCAGCGGCGGCAAACCCTGCGAACAAGAAGCACGGCGCCTTAAACCTGAGCTTTGGAACCAATGCGCATCCTGTCCGCAAAAGGGCAGGGCATCAGCATGTCAATTCTCAAGGAGATCATCGCTGCGGTCGCGGGAGTCTACGCGCTCCTGTTCGTCTGCGACGCAGTGTTCGGGGTCGGCGAGGCGCGCTTCGACGACGCCTATTACAGCGCCAGCTTCTACGCGCCGCGGCCAAAGGAATTCCGTTTCGCCGGCGATACGCCGCCGGCCGTCCGCGTCAGCGATGCCTTCGCGCAGTTCGCGCCGGGTGAAGCCAGGCCGAACAGGCGCTACTCGTCGCTGACCACGATCATTCGCTGACGCATGATGAAATGAGGCTCGGTCGGCTTGCTCGGGTTTACCTCTCCCTTCGGGAGAGGTGATCGGAGCTCGAGGCTCGCATCTGTGCAACCAAACTCATCGCACTTAAGTGCTGATACTCACTCGCCCTGGATCCATTCCGCCACGCCGCGCCACAGCGTGTCGCGGTGTTCGGGGCGGAAGAAGCCGAAATGGCCTATTCCCTTGGCCCCGACGTCGGACGGCTTCACCGTCAACACCTCCGGCTTGGTCGCCGTGAATCCGCCTGTAAGCAACTCGACCGCGGGCCGCGTCGCCCAGGGATCGTCGGAGAAGCACAGCGCGCGCAACTCGCCCTTGAATTTTGCGAAATTCTCCAGCGCGGGCAGTTTTGAATCGAAGAGATAGCGCGGGCTCGAGACCCAGTCGGCCCATTGCAGGAACACGCCCTTGGGCAAATCCTCGCCAATGCCGGCCCAGCCCGGCGCGTAGCCGAACGCGTGGGCGAGCGGCACGCCAATGAGGTTCATGAAGGCGAAGACGCGGTATTTCTCCGGTGAGGTCATCAGCCGCCAGGTCGCCGCCTGCGAGGCGACGAACGCGGCGCGCGAGATGTCGGTGTTGTTCGCGATCAGCCCGAGCGCCTGGCCGCCGAAGGAGTGGCCGATATAGGCGAGCGGCAGCGTGTTGTAGCGCTCGCGCATCCAGCTCACCGCGGCGGTGACGTCGAGCGCCGCCCAGTCCGACATCGAGGCCTTGAAGCCGACCAGCGATTTCGGCTGGTTGTAGCCGACCATTGCCGGCAGCCGGGAGTCGCCGATGCCGCGATAGTCGTAGGTCAGCACCGCGCAGCCGCGATGGGCGAGGTAGGAGGCAAAGCCGCGATAGATTTTTCGCGGGACGGCGGTGGCCGAATTGATCAGGACGGCATTGCGCTTGGCGGCGCGCGGCAGGAACAGGGTGCCGCTCAGCGCATACCCGTCGGTCGCCGGGAAGCTGATCTCGTCGATGAAAACGTCGTCGCGCGCCGCGTCCATGGGCCGCCGGTGTCCTGCCAGTTTCCTTAGCCTTCCCAAGCAAATGCGAATTTGGCTTTCCCTGCAAGGGTTTGCAGTGCGGAATGGATTTACAACTGGCGGCCGGGAGCCAGCCTGTGTATAAGGCGGCCCTCGCAACCCACAGATCAGGTTGTGCTTTTTGCTTCACGGAGAGATTGCGATGTCCGAGCGGTGGACGCCCGAGTCCTGGCGCAGCAAGCCGGTGCTACAGGTGCCCGATTATCCCGACGCCAAGGCTTTGGCCGACGTCGAGGCGCAGCTTGCGACTTTTCCGCCGCTGGTGTTCGCGGGCGAGGCGCGCAATCTGAAGAAGGCCTTGGGCCGCGTTGCGGCGGGCGAGGCCTTCCTGCTCCAGGGCGGCGACTGCGCCGAGAGCTTTGCCGAGCACGGCGCCAACAACATCCGCGACTTCTTCCGCGTGCTGCTCCAGATGGCGGTGGTGCTGACCTATGCCGGCGCAGTGCCCGTGGTGAAGGTCGGCCGCATCGCTGGCCAGTTCGCCAAGCCGCGCTCCTCGCCGACCGAAAAGGTGGGCGGCGTCGAGTTGCCGAGCTATCGTGGCGACATCGTCAACGACATCGCCTTCACCAAGGAAGCGCGTGTGCCGGATCCGCAGCGCCAACTGATGGCCTATCGCCAGTCGGCGGCGACGCTGAACCTGCTTCGCGCCTTCGCTACCGGTGGCTACGCCAATCTCGGCAGCGTGCATGAGTGGATGCTCGGCTTCCTCAAGGACTCGCCGCAGTCCCGCCGCTACAAGGAGCTGGCCGACCGCATCTCGGACGCGCTCAACTTCATGCGCGCCTGCGGCCTCGATCTGGAGAGCCATCCGGAGCTGCGCGCGACCGATTTCTACACCAGCCACGAAGCGCTGCTGCTCGGCTACGAGCAGGCCATGACCCGCGTCGATTCCACCACCGGCGACTGGTACGCGACATCGGGCCACATGATCTGGATCGGCGATCGCACCCGCCAGCTCGACCACGGCCATATCGAATATTTCCGCGGCATCAAGAATCCGATCGGGCTGAAGTGCGGCCCGTCGCTCAAGCCCGACGAATTGCTGAAGCTGATCGACGTGCTCAACCCCGACAACGAGCCGGGCCGGCTGACGCTGATCGGCCGCTTCGGCTCCGACAAGGTCGGCGAGCACCTGCCGAACATGATCCGCGCCGTGAAGCGCGAGGGCAGGGTGGTGGTCTGGTCGTGCGATCCCATGCACGGCAACACCATCACCTCGACGTCGGGCTACAAGACGCGGCCGTTCGACCGCATCCTGTCCGAGGTGAAGTCGTTCTTCGCGATCCACGCCGCCGAAGGCACCCATGCCGGCGGCGTGCATCTGGAGATGACCGGCCAGGACGTCACCGAATGCCTCGGCGGCGCCCGCGCGATCACGGACGAGGATCTCAACGACCGCTATCACACGGTCTGCGACCCGCGCCTCAATGCCGAGCAGTCCATCGACATGGCTTTCCTGGTCGCCGAACTGCTCAAGCAAGAACGCGCCGGCAAGGCCAGGCCGATGCCGGTCGCCGCGGGGCTCTAAGACCTTGCTGCGGATCTGGAAGGCCACGATCAATTCGCGCAACGGTCTGGCCTTTGCACTTCGATCGGAGCAGGCGGTTCGCGAGGAGATCTTTGCGCTCCTGCTGTCGCTGCCGCTGGCCTGGTTCATCGGCGCGACCGCGATGCGCGCGGTCGAGCTGGTCTGTGCTGTGGCGTTCGTGCTGGTGGTCGAGCTGCTCAACACAGCGGTGGAAAAGCTCGCCGATCGCCTGACCCTGGATCACGACAAGCAGATCGGGCAGGTCAAGGACATGGGCTCGGCGGCCGTCGGCGTCGCGCTGCTGATGGCCGGCGCGTTCTGGATCTTTGCCATCGTCGAGCGGTTGGGTTTCGTCTGAAGCGCTCATCGCGCTTCAGGTTGTTGTTTGAGCATGATCTCTTCGGAAAACCGTTCCACACTTTTCCGGATCGTGCTCTAGCCATTGGATCGGACGGGGGCGGCCATGACCGAACGTCTCAACGCATTCGCGGTCACGCTCGCTCAGCTCAATCCGACCGTGGGCGACGTCGAGGGCAATGCCGCCAGGGCGCGGGCCGCGCGCGTGCGGGCGGCTGCCGATGGCGCCGATCTCGTGCTGTTTCCGGAATTGTTCATCGCCGGCTACCCGCCGGAGGACCTGGTGCAGAAGCCGGCCTTCCAGGCCGCCTGCCGGGCCGCGATCGAAAGCCTCGCGCGCGAGACAGCCGATGACGGGCCGGCGATGCTCGTCGGCACGCCCTGGGTCGAGGACGGCAAGCTCTACAATGCCTGCGCGCTGCTCGACGGCGGCCGCATCGCTGGCTTGCGCTTCAAATGCAATCTGCCGAATTACGGCGTGTTCGATGAGAAGCGGCTGTTCGCGCGCGGGCCTGCCGCGGGGCCGGTCACGGTACGCGGCGTGCGCATCGGCGTGCCGATCTGCGAGGACATCTGGCTGGATGAGTCTGAGGACTACGAGAACGTGGTCGAGACGCTGGCCGAGACCGGCGCGGAGATCATTCTGGTGCCGAACGGCTCGCCTTACGCCCGCGACAAGAACGACGTGCGCCTGTCGGTCGCGGTCGCGCGCGTCACCGAGAGCGGCCTGCCGCTGGTCTATCTCAACCAGGTCTGCGGCCAGGACGAGCTGGTGTTCGACGGCGCCTCGTTCGCGCTCAACGGCGATCTCTCGCTCGCGGCGCAACTGCCGGCGTTCGCGGAAAGCATCACCACGCTGCGCTTCACGCGTAACGGCGAGGATTGGCGCTGCGCCGGGCCGATCGCCGCGCAGCCGGAAGGCGACCACGCCGACTACGCGGCCTGCGTGCTGGGCCTGCGCGACTACGTCGCCAAGAACGGCTTTCCCGGCGTGCTGCTCGGCATTTCCGGCGGCATCGATTCCGCGCTCTGCGCAGCGATCGCGGTCGACGCGCTCGGCGCCGACCAGGTGCATGGGGTGATGCTGCCCTATCGCTACACGGCGGCAAGCTCGATCGCGGACGCCGGCGAGCTCGCGGGCCATCTCGGCATTCGCTACGAGGTCCTGCCGATCGCAGAAGCCGTGACCGGCTTCGAGACTATCCTGTCCGGCATCTTCAAGAACCTGCCGCCTGACATCACCGAGGAAAACCTTCAGGCCCGCACCCGCGGCACGCTGCTGATGGCGATCTCCAACAAGACCGGGCTGATGGTGGTGACGACAGGCAACAAGTCGGAGATGTCGGTCGGCTACGCCACGCTCTATGGCGACATGAACGGCGGCTTCAACCCGATCAAGGACATCTACAAGACGCAGGTGTTCCGGTTGGCGGCGCTGCGCAATTCCTGGAAGCCCGACAGCGCGCTCGGGCCGGCCGGCGAGGTCATTCCCCCCGACATCATTACCCGTCCGCCGACGGCGGAATTGCGCGAGAACCAGACCGATCAGGACTCGCTGCCGCCCTACGACGTGCTCGATGCCATCCTCGAGCGCCTCGTCGAACGCGAGGAGCCGCTGGACCAGATCATCGCCGCCGGCTTCGACCGCGAGACGGTCACCCGCATCGACCATCTCCTCAACGTCGCCGAATACAAGCGCCGCCAGGCCGCGCCCGGCGTGAAGGTCACGCCCAGGAATTTCGGCCGCGACCGCCGCTATCCCATCACCAACCGCTTTCGCGACAGGGGCGAGCCGCTGCCCGCGCCGGACGACACGTTGGTCTCGCGCGACAACGGCAGATCTGCGGACGCGTTTGAGGGGTAGGGGAATCCGACTCCTGCCGCGAGTACTGGATGCCCCGTCGGAGCCTGTCATCGGGCTCGCCGGAGGCGAGACCCGGTGGCGGGGCATGACAGTGGAGCGAGGTGCGAACTCACATGAGCGCTACGACGGTGTTGCGAAGAACAGCACCCGAAGCAAGTGCGTGTATTCGGACTCGAGCACCATGATCGCCACGAATACCAGCACCAGAACCGGCGGTAGCAGGATGGCATAGGCCAAGGCCAGTCGCTCCCAGGCCATGTGCATGAAGACGGCGACGATGAGACCGGCCTTCAACACCATGAACAGCAGGATCAGCGACCATCTGAGATTGCCGTGCAGCCCGAAATAGTCGACGAGGTAGGAGCAGGTGCTGAGAACGAACAGCCATGCCCAGACCACGAGATAGAGCTTGATCGGGTGCTGCTGGCCCTTGGTGTGAGCCGCCGCTGGAGCGGCTGCGGCGTGCACATGAGCCTGGATCTGTCCTTCCATGTGTACCGTGGCGTTTGTCATGTGCCGACCTCACCAAAGGTAGAAAAAGGCAAAGATGAACACCCACACGAGGTCGACGAAGTGCCAGTACAGGCCGGTGATCTCGACGATCTCGTAGTAACCCTTCCGGCTCGTGAAGAAGCCGCGTCTTTCGACATCAAAGTCTCCCCGCCAGACCTTGCGCGCGATCGCGATCAGGAAGATGACGCCGATCGTCACATGGGTGCCGTGGAAACCGGTGATCATGAAGAAGCTTGAACCGAACTGCGCCGCGCCCCACGGATTGCCCCAGGGACGGACGCCCTCCATGATCAGTTTGGTCCATTCGAAGGCCTGCATGCTGACGAACGTCGCGCCGAATGCCGCCGTGACCAGCATCAGGATCGCGGTCCTGACGCGATCCCTGCGGTAGCCGAAATTGACGGCCATCGCCATCGTCCCGCTGCTGCTGATCAGGATGAAGGTCATGATGGCGATCAGGATGAGCGGGATGTGCTTGCCCCCGATATTGAGGGCAAAGACTTCGCTGGGATTGGGCCACGGCACGGTCGTCGACATCCGTGCGGTCATGTAGGACAGCAGGAAGCAACTGAAGATGAAGGTGTCGCTGAGGAGGAAGATCCACATCATGGCCTTGCCCCAGGACACGTTCTTGAAGGCGCGCTGATCCGACGCCCAGTCGGCGGCGATACCCTGCCAGCCTTCAAGCCGGGCAGGCACTTGTCCGGTGTCTCTCAGCGCGGTCTCGGCCATCTCGTCTCGTCCTTCCTAGCTCAGCAATTGGCGACAGATGTCGACGAAATCGTCTGTCCAGCCCGTCAAGAGACCGAGCAGGACCAGCCACACCAGCAGCAGGAAATGCCAGTAGATGGTGCACAGCTCCACACTCAGGCGCATCTCGGCCGTCCCGGTGTCGTGCCGCCATACCCCCGCTGTGGTTCGGCCGAGCGCAACCAGGCCGCCAGTCAGATGCAGCCCGTGCACCGCGGTGATCACGTAGAAGAAGGCATTGGCCGGATTGGACGCCATGAAATAGCCGGCGTCGCTCAGTTGATGCCATGCCAGGAGCTGCCCCGCGAGAAACGCGATCGCCGACGCTCCGCCGGCGAGCAGGCCGACGATGACGCCGTCGATGTCGTTCCGGCGTGCGGCCATGAGGGCCCATTGCAGCGCGACGCTGCTCAGGACCAGCACGCCCGTGTTGAACCACAGCACCTTTGGCACCGGCATTGTCCGCCAGTCCACCATGTTCATGCGCATGGAGTAGGCGCTGATGAACAGCGCGAACAACGAACCGGCAACAGCGAGAAACACGCCAAGTCCGACCTTCGCTGCCGGCCAGGTCATGGCGTCCGTGCCGGGGAAATCATCGATCGGACCTGCCTCCAGCCACGGTTTCGCAGTCAGCCGTTGCTGCGAGAGCCACCATCCGACGATGACGGCGATCACGGCCAGGAACAGGATAACGGCGCTCACGGAGCAACTCCCTGAACGGCCCCCGTCGGGGGCGGCTGGTTCTGCGGAATGAAGTCCTGCGCCGCGCCCGGCACGCTGTAATCATAGGCCCAGCGATAGACGATCGGGAGCTGCTTGCCCCAGTTGCCGTGCCCCGGCGGCGTCTCCGGCGTTTGCCACTCCAGCGTCGTCGCTCGCCACGGATTGCCGCCCGAAGGCTTGCCCTCGAACAGGCTCCAGACAAGATTGAACAGGAACACCATCTGGGCGAAACCCACCGTCAGCGCCACCACGGTGATAAAGGCGTTCAGCGAGTGGGCCGACGGCGGGATGAACGCCGCGTCGCCGAGTTCGAAGTATCGGCGCGGAACGCCGAGCAGCCCGAGATAATGCATGGGAAAGAAGATCAGGTAGGCGCCGAGGAACGTAACCCAGAAGTGGAACTTGCCCAGCACGTCGTTCAGCATTCGCCCCGTGACCTTCGGGTACCAGTGGTAGATCGCCCCGAGCACGACCATGATTGGCGCGACGCCCATCACCATGTGGAAATGCGCGACGACGAACATGGTATCCGACAGGGGCACGTCCACGACGACGTTGCCGAGGAACAGTCCGGTAAGCCCGCCATTCACAAAAGTGATGATGAAGCCGAGGGCGAACAGCATCGGCACCGTGAGATGGATGTCGCCATGCCAGAGGGTCAGCACCCAGTTGTAGACCTTGATGGCGGTCGGGATGGCGATGATCAGCGTCGTCGTGGCGAAGAAGAACCCGAAATACGGGTACATGCCGCTTACATACATGTGGTGCGCCCACACGACGAAGCTGAGCGCTCCAATCGCCACGATGGCCCAGACCATCATGCGATAACCGAAGATGTTCTTTCGCGCATGCGTGCTGATGAGGTCGGAGACGATGCCGAAGGCGGGCAGGGCGACGATGTAGACTTCGGGGTGACCGAAGAACCAGAACAGGTGCTGGAACAGGAGCGGGCTGCCGCCGCCATATTTGCTCAGCTGGCCCATCTCGACGAGGGTCGGCATGAAGAAGCTGGTCCCCAGCAGACGATCGAGCAGCAACATCACCGAGCCAACGAACAACGCGGGGAATGCCAGCAGCGCCATGACGGTGGCCGTGAAGATGCCCCACACCGTCAGCGGCAGGCGCATCAGCGTCATGCCGCGGGTGCGCGCCTGCAGCACGGTCACCACATAATTCAGCCCACCCATGGTGAAGCCGATGATGAACAGAATCAGGGAGGACAGCATGAGGACGATGCCCCAATCCTGTCCGGGCGTGCCCGACAGAATCGCCTGTGGCGGATACAGCGTCCAGCCGGCGCCGGTGGGGCCGCCGGGCACGAAGAAGGCCGAGGCCAGCACCAGGACTGCGAGCAGGTAGACCCAGTAGCTCAGCATGTTCACATAGGGAAAGACCATGTCCCGTGCGCCAACCATCAGCGGGATCAGGTAATTGCCGAAGCCTCCGAGAAACAACGCCGTGAGCAGGTAGATCACCATGATCATGCCGTGCATGGTGATGAACTGGAGGTACTGGTTGGCATCGATAAAGGAGAATGTGCCGGGAAATCCCAGTTGCAGTCGCATCAGCCACGACAGGACCAGGGCCACCAGTCCGATGGCGGAGGCTGTCAGCGAGTACTGTATGGCGATCACCTTGGCGTCTTGCGAAAAGACATACCGCGTCCACCAGCTCCTGGGATGGTAGAGCTCGACATCGGGCACTTCGGCAGGCGGAATGTCTGCAATCCTGTCATAGGGGACATCGACCATAGAGCACCTCCTCGGTCGTTTCCTTCGGGGGCGATCAGCTCGTCTTCACGCGCCCGACCTGCATTCTCCTAGTCGTCGCCGGAATTGTACTTCGCCCTCACAACGGCATTTCGACCTGACAATCCGGCAAACGTCTTCTGCTGCTCCAGCCAGGCGTGATAGTCGCTCTCTGCCTCGACGATGACCTTGGCGCGCATCTGGTAGTGAGCAGCGCCACACAGCTCCGCGCAGAGAACATCAAAGGTTCCGGTTCGGATCGGCCTTATCCAGAAATAAGTGACCATGCCCGGCACCATATCCATCTTGGCCCGGAACTCAGGCACGTAGAAATCGTGCAGGACGTCAACGGACCGGAGCAAGACTTTGACCGGCTTCCCGATCGGAAGATGCAGGTCGCCATTTTCGATCACGACGTCGTCCTGGCCGTGCGGATCGTCGCGATTGAGACCCATCGGGTTCTCAGGACTGATGTTGCGGACATCGGACGTGCCCAACCGGCCATCCTTCCCCGGCAAGCGGAAGCTCCACTGCCATTGCTGGCCCATGATCTCGACCTCGGTGGCATCTGCCGGAACGGTCACGAACTGGTGCCAGACGACCAGGCCGGGTGCGAGCATGGCAGCGACGCCGACGCCGGTCCCGACACTGAGCCACCATTCAAGCTTCTTGTTTTCGGGATTGTACGCGGCCTGTCTTCCCTCCTTATGGTGAAAGCGAAAGACGCAATAGGCCATGAACAGGATGACCGCGGTAAAGACGAACCCGGTGATCCAGAACGTGATGTTGATCGTGTCGTCGATGTAGCCCCAGTTGGTGGCGATCGGCGTCCACCACCACGGGCTGAAGAGGTGAAACAGCACCGAACCGATCGCGATCAGAAGCAGTATCAGTGCGACAGCCATCCTGAACCATCCTTGCCAACAAAGGCTGCGGATACGAATCCAGGGCGGAGCTCGCGTCTGTCGCGATGGCTGACTTTCTCTATGCTGGTTCTATGCTGACATATGCGCCATCGCCGCGCCTCTTGCCTCGCCCCTTCAACCGGTCGCGATATCAAGAGAAGTTCGCGACCGCCAATCTCACCGGAGCTGGGGGCGTCTACATTTCTAAAATGATCCCCCGCGAACCCGGCGTCAATAGCATGTCAACGAGCTTAGGCGGCGTGGGCGATCGATGTTGCCGTGCAAGCTCGCCATCGTCAGTCGCATTCTCGATGTGATGCATCGCACAAAATATGCGACGCACAATTTCACCCAGCCGGGAGCGCTGGTCATTCCACATCGCACGCGCTAAGCTTGGAGCGCAGGTCGCGACGGGTTTCGTCCGGCTAAGCTCCTTCCTCGTTGAGCCTGGAACTGCCGTACTCGGCTCGATCGCGTCTCCCGCACTTAAGGGCGGACACGCGTGGCCGGAAAGCGCGCCGTTCTCCGCCGCGACTTCAGAGGAGGGTGTGTCCATGGCCACTCTTTATTCCGACAAGATCGTCAAGCGGCACCTGTTCGGTGAGGCGGTCTCTTATCCCATTCGCAAGATCGGCTTGCTCGACTTGAAAGAGGTGCTGCGCCTGGGCTGGGAAGATTTCCAGGCGATGCCGAGTCACGCGATCGTCGTCTGCGTGATCTATCCGGTTCTCGGTCTCGTCCTGTTCAGGATGGTCCTCGGCTATTCGGTCCTGCCGCTGCTGTTTCCGCTGGCCGCCGGGTTTGCCTTGATCGGTCCCTTTGCCGCGATCGGCCTCTACGAACTCAGCCGCCGCCGTGAGCGCGGCGAGGAGGTCGATGCATGGGATGCGGTCAAGGTGCTGCGCGCACCGTCCTTCGGCGCCATGCTCGAGCTCGGCGTGCTCTTGCTTGTCCTGTTCGGGGTCTGGATCGGCGTCGCGAACGCGATCTATGTCACCATCTTCGGTCACGCGGCGGCTGCAAGCATTCCGGACTTTGCAACCCGCGTGCTGACCACGCCGGAAGGATGGTCGCTCATCATCGTCGGTTGCGGTGTCGGCTTCCTGTTTGCGGTCGCGGCGCTATGCGTCAGCGTCGTATCGTTTCCGTTGATGCTCGATCGGCATGCGACGGCGATCGATGCGATCCGTACATCGCTGCAGGCGGTGGCCGCCAATCCGGTCGCGATGGCGGGGTGGGGGCTGATCGTCGCGGCGCTGCTCGTGGTCGGCTCGCTGCCGTTCTTCGTCGGTCTCGCTGTCGTCCTCCCGGTGCTCGGTCATGCGACCTGGCACCTTTATCGGAGAGTGGTCGAGCCGAATCCGAATCCGCCGGACGAACCGCCGCCCCCGCCGAAGGGGAAGCGATATGCCGCGGATTTCCCGGCCAATCTCTTCCCGTGGAGCCGCGAGGGCGAGGAGTAGCTGCGAGACCCGGTGGGCGGACGACGGTGCGGCAGGGCTGAGCTACTTCTGCTGCTGCGGCAGGAAGGTCGGTCCGACTGAACGGATCGGCTTGTTCTCCGAGTTCGTCGGAGCCGTGCCGGTATCCGCCGGCGGCGTCGCGGCCGGTGCGGTGGCCGTCGTCGGCGCCGGAGCAGCTGTGCCCTTCTTGGCCGTCGTTGCAGGCGCGCCCTTGTTGAGCCGCTGCTGCTGCATCTTCTTGGCGCTCTCCTCGGTGACGATGATGTCGCCCTGCTGCTCGGCCGCGGCCTTGTCGTCGGCCGACTTCAACGCATCCGCCCAGGTCTGGCCCGCCGCCTTGCAGGAGCAGGACGGGTTGAACTCGCTGCGGAATTTGAATGCGGTCGGCAACGCCGTGTAGGGCTGGCCGCTGATGGAGACCGCGGAGTTCATGTCTTCGCCGGGATTGCGATGGGTGTAGAGCACGGCTTCCGCGGCCGGGCACAGCGCCTTGCAGGTCTTCTCGTCGTCCGGGAAGCGCGCCGGCACGGTCGCAAACGAGACCGGGAAATAGGCGCCGTCGCAGGTGCGCACGCATACGGTGCGGTAGGTGCCGGATTGCGGGCCGAGATCGGAGGGCGGCACGCTTTGCGGATTGTTGGGGTTGTTGTTGCCGCCGAACAGATTGCTCAGGAAGTTGCCGCCGCCTTGCGCCTGCGCGGCGTTGGCGTATTGCGGGCCGCAATTGTTCTGGGCGAGGGCCACCAGCACCGAGCGGCGCTGGCTGTCGCGTTCCGGGCTGAAGCCGCCGGGGCCGCCGCCGCGCAGGCGTTCGAGATTGCCGGTGATCTGGTCCAGATTGGCGCGCATCTGCTGGATCTGGGTGTTGACCGGGCCGCACTGCGCCGACTGGCCGTTGAACAGTGAGAAGAAGCCGGAGGAATCGCAGCCCATGCGCTTGGCCTGCATGGTGACGCGGTCGAGCTCGGCCTGCTGCTTGGCTTGGGAATCCTGATAGCGGCGGATCTGGTCTTCACGCGCGGGGTCACCGCCGCCGCCACGATCGAGCGCGGCGAGCTGGCCTTCCAGCCGCGCGCACATCGGATTGGGGCCTAGCCCGTTCTGGCCGGGCTGAGGCGGCGGTCCGGGCGGGCCGGCCTGCGCGAAAGCGGCGTTGGCGAGCATGACGGTGCTCAGGAGCACGGTGCAGGCAAGGATTGAGCGGGCACGGGAGAGAGTCAAAAATTCAGGCATATCCGCCATTCTAGCGAGGTCACGGCCCGGTGTGACTTTCCAACGTGGCTTGGGGGGCCGAAGCGCGCCCTCCCATAGCCGCTTCCTGCGGCATCGTCACGTCGTTTCAGGGGCCAAAGATTGGGCCTAAGGTCCGCCAGTGCCGAGCGAATTCAGCGCTGGCAGGTGATTGCGACATATTCGTCGCAATGGCCATGGGAGCAGTTTGCGCCGGTTTTGGGGACAGAGCCGGTAATTTCGTCGGGATCGACCCGGCGATAGCTTGAGGCCTGGGCAAAATCCCGTGACTGGCAATAGGTGCGGGCGACCTGCGCGCCGCATCTGTCGCCCTTGGCCAGGCACTGGTCGATGCCGTAGCCGTCCGCCTGGTTGGCGATGATGAAGACGCGGGTCTCGGCGAATGCGCCGGACGCTGCGATGATGGCGGCACAGGAGACGAGTACAAACAGGGATCGCATGGGTAGCACCGGGGGGTGGGGGAACCGCCAGCTTCCGAATAAAGTCAAAAGGTTAATGATGATGAACCATCATGGCGGGGCGGCCGCGCTTTGAGGAGATAAAACGGCATTTTCGCGGCTCTCTTGACGCGGGGGCGCCTGATAGCCCATATGTGGCCGCATGTACGGTCTCCTCGCCATTTGCGCCATTTGCCGCGAGATTACGAGCTAGCGATTCGCTGGCTGGAGCCGTCTTTTCTCAAAAACATTGAGAGCCTTGGACGCCCGGCCAACAGCCGACGGGTATCCATATGGAATTGCGCCTCTACGATACGCTGACCAAGGAAAAACGGCCGTTCGTGCCGCTCGATGCGAACAACGTCCGCATGTATGTCTGCGGACCGACGGTCTATGACTTCGCCCATATCGGCAATGCCCGGCCGGTGATCGTGTTCGACGTGCTGTTTCGGCTGCTGCGCCATCTCTATGGCGAGGCGCACGTCAAATACGTCCGCAACATCACCGACGTCGACGACAAGATCAACGACCGCGCCGCGCGTGATTTTCCAGGGCTGCCGCTGAACGAGGCGATCCGAGAGGTCACCGAGCAGACGGGCAGGCAGTTTCACGCCGACGTGGACGCGCTTGGCGCGCTCCGGCCGAGCGTCGAGCCGCGCGCGACCGAGCATATCGGCGAGATGCGCGAGATCATCGAGAGGCTGGTCGCCGGCGGCTTTGCCTATGTCGCCGAGGACCATGTGCTGTTCTCGCCGCAGGCGATGAACGCGGCCAATTCCACCCTGCCGCGCTACGGCGCGCTGTCCAATCGCTCGCTGGACGAGATGGTCGCCGGCGCCCGCGTCGATGTCGCGCCCTACAAGAAGGGCAGCACCGACTTCGTGCTGTGGAAGCCGTCCAAGCCCGGCGAGCCGTCATGGCCGTCGCCGGCCGGCATCGCCGCGCAGGGGCGCCCGGGCTGGCACATCGAGTGCTCGGCGATGGCCTGGAAGCATCTCGGCGAGCACTTCGACATCCACGGCGGCGGCATCGATCTCGTGTTTCCGCATCACGAGAACGAGGTCGCGCAGACCTGCTGCGCCTTCCACCGAGAGCGCATGGCGAACTACTGGATGCACAACGGCTTCCTGCAGGTCGAGAGCGAGAAGATGTCGAAGAGCCTCGGCAACTTCATCACCATCCATGAGCTGCTGGCGGATTGGCCGGGCGAGGTGCTGCGCCTGAACATGCTCAAGACGCATTATCGTTCGCCGATCGACTGGACCATGAAGTCGCTGGAGGAGAGCGCCAAGACGCTCGACGACTGGTATCGCGTCGCGGCCGACGTCGATCCCGGCCGTCCCGCCGCGTCCGTGGTCGAGCCGCTGCTCGACGACCTCAACACCTCCTTGGCGATCGCGGCGCTGCATGGCCTGCGCAACAGCGACGTGAGTGCATTGGCAGGATCGCTGCGGCTGCTCGGCTTTCTCTCCGAGAGCGCCGCGCAGTGGGAAGATCGCAAGCAGAAGGCGAGCGGGGTCGATGCCGGAGAGGTCGAGCGCCTGATCTCGGAACGGACCGCAGCCCGTGGACGGAAAGACTTCAAAGAGTCCGACCGCATCCGCGATCAGCTCGCCGCGATGGGCGTTGCGATCAAGGACTCCAAGGAAGGGACGACCTGGGAGTTTTCGCGATGAAGCGGCCCGACACGCCTTTTCCGCGGCACTGGCTCTACTACATCGCGCTGAAGGTCCTGCTGCTCGCTGCCGCGGTGGCGCTGGCGCTCAAGCTCTATGGGATGTGGTGAAGACGATGGGACAGACTTTGCCAAGGCCGGGCTTGCGGCCCTTCCTGCCTGATGACGTTCCGGTGCTTGCGGCGATCTTCGCCGCGAGCATCGAGGAGCTGACCGGCGACGACTATACCGAGGCGCAGCAGCAGGCCTGGATGGAGGCGGCGGAAAGCGAAGAGTTCGGCAAGCGGCTCGCCGTCGACCTGACGCTGATCGCGACGCTGGAGGGTTCGCCCGTGGGCTTCGCCTCGCTGCAAGGGGCCGATCACATCCGCATGCTCTATGTGCATCCGGCAGTCAGCGGGCAGGGCATCGCGACCATGCTGGTCGATGCGCTGGAGAAGCTTGCCGGCGGCCGCGGCGCGAAAAGCCTCTCGGTCGATGCCAGCGACAACGCGCAGGGCTTTTTCGCCAAGCGCGGCTACGTCGCCATGCAGCGCAACAGCATCACCGTAAACGACGAGTGGCTGGCCAATACGACCATGAAGAAGACGCTCGGAGCACCGCAATGAGCAAGGAGCGTGGTCACCAAGCGCGATCCTCTCTCCGCTCCCTCCCCCCTTGTGGGGGAGGGTTGGGGAGGGGGGTAGCCCCGCACTCCGACCACCCGTGTGGCACCCCCCTCCCGACGATGCTGTGCATCGTCGACCTCCCCCACAAGGGGGGAGGTAACAAGAACGGACGCTCGCGATGAGCTCGGCACAAGCAAAGAAAGAGCGCCTCTATCTGTTCGACACCACGCTGCGCGACGGAGCGCAGACCAACGGTGTCGATTTCACGCTGACCGACAAGCAGATCATCGCCGCGATGCTGGACGAGCTCGGCATCGACTATGTCGAGGGCGGCTATCCCGGCGCCAATCCGACCGACACCGAGTTCTTCGGCAGCAAGCCGAAGTTCAATCACG
Organism: Bradyrhizobium sp. CCBAU 45394; assembly: GCF_028128655.1. NCBI lineage: Bacteria > Pseudomonadati > Pseudomonadota > Alphaproteobacteria > Hyphomicrobiales > Nitrobacteraceae > Bradyrhizobium > Bradyrhizobium sp. CCBAU 45394. The sequence goes on from NZ_LBIX01000174.1 coordinate 23,852, forward strand.
CGCGCTTCACCGCCTTCGGCATGACGCGCCGGGCAGGGCGCTCGGTCTCGAACGATCCGGGCGTTGCCGGTCTGCTCGAAGCCAAGGCCGACGCGATCTGCTTCGTGGCAAAGTCTTCGGCCTATCAGGTGCGCGTCGCGCTTGAGACGACCAAGGAGGAAAACCTCGCCTCGATCCGCGACAGCGTCGCAGCCGCCAAGGCCGCCGGCCGCGAGGTGATGCTCGACTGCGAGCATTTCTTCGACGGCTACAAGGAGGATGCCAGCTTCGCGCTCGCCTGTGCGAAAGCCGCCTATGAGGCCGGCGCGCGCTGGGTGGTGCTGTGCGACACCAACGGCGGCACCATGCCGAACGAGGTCGAGGCCATCGTCACCAAGGTGACCAGGCACATCCCCGGCGCTCACGTCGGCATTCACGCCCATAACGACACCGAGCAGGCGGTGGCGAATTCGCTCGCCGCGGTGCGCGCCGGCGCGCGGCAGATCCAGGGCACGCTGAACGGCCTCGGCGAGCGCTGCGGCAACGCCAATCTGTGCTCGCTGATCCCGACCTTGAAGCTGAAGCAGGAGTTTGCCGACGCCTTCGAGATCAGTGTGACGCGGGAGAAGCTCGCTACCCTCGTCAAGGTGTCGCGCACGCTTGACGACATGCTCAACCGCGTGCCGAACCGGCATGCGGCCTATGTCGGCGAGAGCGCCTTCGTCACCAAGACCGGCATCCATGCCTCCGCCGTGCTGAAGGATCCGCAGACCTACGAGCATGTCTTGCCGGAACTGGTCGGCAATCACCGCAAGGTGCTGGTCTCAGACCAGGCCGGCCGCTCCAATGTGATCGCCGAGCTCGACCGCGCCGGCATCGCTTACGAGAAGAGCGATCCGAAGCTGACGCGCCTGGTCGAGGAGCTGAAGGAGCGCGAGGCGGCCGGCTACGCCTATGAATCCGCCAACGCCTCGTTCGATCTTTTGGCGCGCCGCACGCTCGGCAAGGTGCCGCATTATTTCGAGGTCGAGCAGTTCGACGTCAATGTCGAGCAGCGCTACAACGCGCTCGGCGAGCGCGTCACGGTGGCGCTTGCGGTGGTCAAGGTCGACGTTGCCGGCGAGCATCTGATCTCGGCGGCCGAAGGCAACGGTCCCGTCAACGCGCTCGACGTCGCCTTGCGCAAGGACCTCGGCAAGTACCAGAAATATATCGAGGGCCTGAAGCTGATCGACTACCGCGTCCGTATCCTTAATGGCGGCACCGGCGCGGTCACGCGCGTGCTGATCGAGAGCGAGGACGAGAACGGCGACAGCTGGACCACGGTCGGCGTGTCCCCGAACATCATCGACGCCTCGTTCCAGGCGCTGATGGATTCGGTGATCTACAAGCTCGTGAAATCGGGCGCGCCGGCGTAGTTTTGATGCTGTCATTCCGGGGCGGTCCGCAGGACCGAACTATGGTGCGCCATTGCGCACCTGAGAATCTCGAGATTCCGGGTTCACGCTGCGCGTGCCCCGGAATGACTGTGGGAGGGGAGCGCACCAATGATCGACCATATCTCCGTCGGCGTCAGCGATCTCGATCGCTCCGCAACATTCTACGAGGCGACGCTCGCCGCCCTCGGCCTCACGCATCTCGTCACGCGGCCGCGCACGGTCGGCTTCGGCAAGGCCTATCCGGAGTTCTGGATCAACTTGCGCGAGGGCATGCCGCCCGTAGCCCCGGAGAGCGGCGTGCACATCTGCCTGCGGGCGAAGACCACAGCCGAGGTCGATGCGTTTCATGCCGCCGCGCTGTCCGCCGGCGGCGCATCCGACGGCGCGCCGGGCATCCGCCCGCACGACCGCGTGCGCTACTACGCGGCCTTCGTCGTCGATCCCGACGGCAACCGGATCGAGGCGGTGACGTTTCCTGCGGAATAGAGCGTTATCGCCACGAAGGCGGTGCGCTCCCTCTCCCGCTTGCGGGGGAGGGTTGGGGTGGGGGTATCTCCACGGGCGAGAACCCCCAAGAGGAGAGAACCCTCACCCGCCGCTATGCGGCGACCTCTCCCGCAAGCGGGAGAGGTGACGGAGCCCGCGGTGAAATCGAGCCAACCAATCGTTACAGCTTGCGCGCCACTTCCGGAGCGAGCTCTTTTTCCGCCTCGGCGAGCTGCGCCACGGCGGCCTTCAGCTTCGGCAGGATCTCCTCGACCCGATCGGCCTTGAGGATGTCAACCGAGAGGCCGGCACGGATGAACTCGGTCTGACGCATGTGCGACAGCAGCGAGAACAGCGGCTCCCAGAAATTATCGATATTGGCGAGCAGCACGGGCTTGGCGTGACGGCCGAGCTGCTTCCAGGTCAACTGCTCGACCAGCTCCTCCAGCGTGCCGACGCCGCCCGGCAGCGCCACGAAGGCGTCCGAGCGTTCGAACATCAGCCGCTTGCGCTCGTGCATGTCGGGGGTGACGATCATCTCCTGCACGCGCGTCAGCGCGTTCTCGCGCATCCGCAGGAATTCGGGAATGATGCCGGTGACGGTGCCGCCATTATCGAGGACGGAGGTTGCGACCGAGCCCATCAGGCCGAGCGAGCCGCCGCCATAGACCAGGCGGATGTTGTTCTCGGCGAGCGCCTTGCCGAACGCCTTGGCGCCTTCGGTGAAGCGGGGATTGGTTCCGGGGCCGGAGCCGCAATAGACACAGACGGTTTTGATCGTGCTCATTGGTGCCATGATGCATTGCAGCGAAGAGGCGTCAAGCCCAATCGGTGATTCGGACCTCCCGGAAATCTACCGGTAAATGGCGACAAACAATCAAAGATTCGCCATCTGGCGGGGTGCGCTCGCTCCCGGAAGCTTCTATATGACGAGCGAAAATCGTTAATCGCACCGCGCCCGCATCCGGCGGGCTTTCAGGCTTCTTGATGAACCAACCTCATTCGCCGCCCGGCGCCGACGTGCCAGATCCCGCCGGCGGGCCGCTCGAGCGGGCCACCCTGATGGGCACGCTGGCGCACCTGTGGCCCTATATCTGGCCGGGCGACCGCTTCGACCTGAAGATGCGCGTGGTCTGGTCGATGGTGCTGCTGCTCGCCGCCAAGCTGATCACGCTGACGGTGCCGTTCAGCTTCAAATGGGCGACGGACGCACTGACCGGCGCGAACACCGCGCCGGTGCTGCCCGACAATTGGCACCTCTGGGTGATCGCCTCGCCATTGCTGCTGACGGCGAGTTACGGCGTGACGCGTATCCTGATGGCGGTGCTGACGCAGTGGCGCGACGGCCTCTTCGCGCGCGTCGCCATGCATGCAGTGCGCAAGCTCGCCACCATCACCTTCATCCACATGCACGAGCTGTCGCTGCGCTTCCACCTCGAGCGCAAGACCGGCGGCCTGACGCGCGTCCTCGAGCGCGGCCGCGAGGGCATCGAGGTCATCGTGCGCATGGTGATCCTTCAGCTGATCCCGACCATCGTCGAGGTTTCGCTGCTGCTCGCCGTGCTGCTCTGGCAGTTCGACTGGCGCTACGTGGTGGCGACGCTGATCACGGTCGCGGTCTACATGTACTACACCTACATCGCGACCGAGTGGCGGATCGGCATCCGCCGCAAGATGAACGATTCCGACACCGAGGCGAACACCAAGGCGATCGACTCGCTGCTCAACTACGAGACCGTGAAATATTTCGGCGCCGAGGCGCGCGAGGCGCAGCGCTACGACCGCTCGGTCGCGCGCTACGAGGAGTCGAGCGTCCAGGCCTATACCTCGCTCGCGGTGCTCAACACCGGCCAGGCCGTGATCTTCACGCTGGGGCTGACCGCTACCATGCTGATGTGCGCCATCGGCGTGCGCAACGGCACCAACACGGTCGGCGATTTCGTGCTGGTCAACGCCATGATGATCCAGCTCTACCAGCCCCTGAACTTCATGGGCATGGTCTATCGCGAGATCAAGCAGGCGATCATCGACATCGAGAAGATGTTTGGCGTGCTGGGACGCGAGGCCGAGATCAAGGACGGCCCCGACGCGCAGCCGCTGGTCATCTCCGCCGGCATCGTGCGTTTCGAGGACGTGCGCTTCGCCTATGAGCCGGCGCGTCCGATCCTGAAGGGGATCAGCTTCGAGGTGCCGGCCGGCAAGACGGTCGCGATCGTCGGCCCGTCCGGCGCCGGCAAGTCGACCATCTCGCGGCTGCTGTTCCGCCTCTACGACATCTCCGGCGGCAGGATCCTGATCGACGGCCAGGACATTCGCGAGGTCACGCAGGCGAGCTTGCGCGCGTCCATCGGCATGGTGCCGCAGGACACCGTGCTGTTCAACGACACCATCCGCTACAACATCCGCTACGGCCGCTGGGACGCCAGCGATGCCGAGGTCGAGGAGGCGGCACGCCTCGCGCAGATCGACAATTTCGTCCGCATGGCGCCGAAGGGCTATGAGACCCAGGTCGGCGAGCGCGGCCTGAAACTGTCGGGCGGCGAGAAGCAGCGCGTCGCGATCGCGCGCACCGTCTTGAAGGCGCCGCCGATCCTGGTGCTGGACGAGGCGACCTCCGCGCTCGACACCCACACCGAGCACGAGATCCAGGGCGCCCTCGACCGCGTGGCGAAGAACCGCACCTCGCTGGTGATCGCGCACCGGCTTTCGACCATCGTCGGCGCCGACGAGATCATCGTGCTGGACCAGGGCCGGATCGCCGAGCGTGGCACCCACGCAAAGCTGCTCGCGCAGGGCGGCCTCTATGCCAGCATGTGGAACAGGCAGCGCGAGGCGGAGGCCGCGCGCGAGAAGCTGGCCAAGATGGCCGATACCAGCGAGGCGCCCAACCGGCAGCCGCCGCCGGTCGAGGACGCCCTGACGACGCCTGCGGCTGCGGAGTGATCTTGTCTCCGGTCCCAACTCTGGCCTAAACAACTCCAGCGCGCGGGACGCCCTGCGCCATCAACCCTGAGCGGCAGATAGCGATGTCCATTCTCGATTCCATTCAGCGTCAGATCCCGCCGATCCACAAGGAGGGCTATCCCTTCATCGGCGGCTTTGCGCTGGCAAGCCTGATCCTGTTCTGGCTGTGGTCGCCTTTGGGGTGGATCGGCACCATCCTCACCGTATGGTGCGCGCTGTTCTTCCGCGACCCCGTGCGGGTGACTCCGGTGCGCGAGGGGCTGGTGGTGTCACCGGCCGACGGCCGCGTCTCGATGATCACCATGGCGCTGCCGCCGGCCGAGCTCGGGCTCGGCGACCGGCCGCTGCCGCGCATCTCGGTGTTCATGAGCGTGTTCAACTGCCATGTGAACCGCAGCCCGATCGCGGGCAGGGTGGACCGCATCGCCTACCGGCCCGGCCTCTTCATCAATGCCGAGCTCGACAAGGCGAGCGAGGACAACGAGCGCAACTCGCTGGTGATCACGACGCCCACGGCACGGATCGGCGTGGTCCAGATCGCAGGGCTGATCGCCAAGCGCATCGTCTGCTTCGTCAGGGAGGGCCAGGCGATCGGCGCCGGCGAGCGGTTCGGCCTGATCCGTTTCGGCTCGCGCCTCGACGTCTATCTGCCAGTCGGCACCAAGGCGCTGGTGTCGGAAGGGCAGACCGCGATCGCCGGCGAGACGATTTTGGCCGATCTTGCCGGCGACGACCCGAGCCGCGCCTACCGCGCCAATTAACCAATAAGTCGGTCCCTGGGGCCCTTCCGCCGCAATGGCGGAGGGGGACGCGGCTTGCTATATCTCGCCTCAAGGTGAGGACGAGCCATGACGCCCTATGACATCAAAGACCCTGACGTTCGCCGCCGGCGGTTCCGCCCGATTCCGGTGCGGATGCTGGTGCCCAACGTCATCACGCTGCTGGCGATCTGCGCCGGCCTGACGTCGATCCGGCTGTCGATCGAGGGGCGGATGTCGCTCGCCGTCTACGCCATCGTGTTCGCCGCCGCGCTGGACGGCATCGACGGCCGCATCGCGCGCATGATCAAGGGCCAGTCCAAGTTCGGGGCGGAGCTCGACAGCCTCGCCGACTTCGTCAATTTCGGCGTGGCGCCCGGACTGATGCTGTATTTCTGGCAGTTGCACGAGCTCGGCAATGCCGGCTGGATCGCCGCGATGGTGTTCGCGATCTCCGGCGGCCTGCGTCTTGCGCGCTTCAACGCCACAATGGACGATCCCAACAAGCCGGCCTTCGCCGCCAATTTCTTCACCGGCGTGCCGGCGCCGGCCGGTGCGATCACGGTTCTGCTGCCGATCTATGTGGCGTTCCTCGATCTCGGCCGCGCGCCCGCGGCGGTGACGGCGGCCTACACGCTGCTGATCGCCTTCCTGATGGTGTCGCGCCTGCCGGTGTTCTCCGGCAAGACCAAGCGCATGCGCGTGCCGCCGGAACTGGTGCTGCCGGCCTTCGTCGCGGTGATCGTCTTCATTGCTATCCTGATCGCCTATCCCTGGCACGTGCTGTCGATCGGCACGGTGCTGTATCTTCTCGCTTTGCCGCTCGGCTACAAATCCTATCGCGACCAGGCGCGCGCGATGGAGGCTGCCACGCCTGCGGGAGGCGAGATCTCGTCGCCGCCGTCGGCGCCGACGCTGGCGAACCTGTCGGAGCCGCCGCACGACGACGACCGGCCCGGACGGCTGCACTAAAGCGCGATGAGATTTGGCTGAAACCTCATCGCGCTTTAGGTCGTTGTTTGAGCATGATCTTTTCGGAAAACCGCTGCGCACTTTTCCGGATCATGCGCTGAGCGTTTTTCGCGGATATCTGCCATGAAGGCGCGCTGAGTTGGGTTGAGGCCCGATCTCGGCTATATCGCCCTGTGCCGGCGGCATCGCGTCAATCAGCCGCCAATCTGGGAGAGAACGCCGTGACTGATACCGCGACCGGGCCGCTGCCCGCTTCCGTCCTCGAAGCGCTGGGCCGCTATGACACCCCGACGATCTGTAACGCCATGGAGATCGTGGCACCCGAGCGCCGGCTGATCGGCTACACCACCAAGCAACTGGTTTGTCCGTTCCCCGACCTGCCGCCGATCGTTGGCTATGCCCGCACGGTTGCGATCCGCTCGGTGCTGAAATCCTCGCTGCCTGCCGAAGAGCAGTCGAAGCGCCGCATCGAATATTACGAGTATGTCGGCACCGGCCACGGGCCGCGCATCTCGGTGATCCAGGACATCGACGGCCCCGACGTCGGCTACGGCGCATTCTGGGGCGAGGTGCAGAGCAACGTGCACAAGGCGCTCGGCTGCCTCGGCGTCATCACCGACGGATCGATCCGCGACATCCCGCAATGGGCCCCTGGCTTCCAGGCGCTGGCCGGCTCGATCGGCCCGTCGCATGCCTGGGTGCATGCGGAGAGTTTTGGCGGCGAAGTGCGCGTCGCCGGCATGACCGTGAAGTCCGATGATCTCATCCACGCAGATCAGCACGGCGCCATCGTGATCCCGCTCGACGTCGCCGCAAGGCTGCCCGAGGCCGCCGAACTTTGCGGCCGCCGCGAGACGCCGATCCTGGAGATCGCCCGCAGCCCCGACTTCTCGCTGGAGAAGCTGAAGGCCGCGCTGAAGCGCTCGGCGGAGATCCACTGAGCTTGCAACTTACGGCCGCGATGCCGGCCGCGGGTCGCCCTGTTCCGTCAGAAACAGGGCGGCCTGATCCGGCTCGGCGAACATTGCGGCGGCGCATCCGATCAGGGTGAAGCCGCCGGCGAGATCCCACAGGGTGATGTCGTCCGCCTTGTCAGGACCTTGAACCAGGCGCGCTGCGATCACTGCGAAAGCGGCTTCGACAAAGAGCAGGACGCTGAACGCCGGCAGGACGAGTTCCGGTTCGAGCAGATGAAGCGCCAGAACCGCAGGAAGCGCGGTGAGAAGGCCGAACAGCGTCAACATTGCAAAACGGCTCCTGTGATGGAGCATGCCGCACCGACCATAGAATACTGTATGATTCCTGGTCACGGATGTGGCCTAGGGCCGCAGTCGGAGGGCCTGCGATGCAGATGAATGACAAGACGGTCCTGATTACTGGCTCGACCGACGGCGTCGGCCGCTACGTCGCGCGCCGGCTGGCGGCCGAGGGCGCGAAGGTCCTGATCCACGGCCGCGATGCGGCGCGCGCAAAGACGCTGATCGACGAGATCGTGAAAGCCGGTCATGCCGCGCCGATCTTCTATCAGGCGGACCTGTCGTCGATGTCGGGCACGCGCGCACTCGCGGAAGCCGTGAAACGTGATCACCAGCGTCTCGACGTCTTCGTCAGCAACGCCGGCATCGGCTCGCAGAGTGACGGGCCGCAGCGTCAGGTCAGCGCCGACGGTCATGAACTGCGCTTCGCCGTCAATTATCTCTCCGGCTTCCTCCTCGCCCATCTCTTGCTGCCGCTGCTGAAGGCCGCGGCGCCGTCGCGCATCGTCAACGTCGCCTCGCTCGGCCAGCATCCGATCGACTTCGACGACGTCATGATCACCAAGGGCTATAGCGGCTCGCGCGCCTATGCGCAGAGCAAGCTCGCGCAGATCATGTTCACGATCGATTTCGCCGAGGAAGTGAAGGGCGCGGGTGTCACCGTGAACTCGCTGCATCCGGCGACCTACATGAACACCACCATGGTGCGGGCCGGCGGCATCACGCCGATCTCGACGGTGGAGCAGGGCGGCGCGGCGATCCTGCGCCTCGTCGAGGGCGACGACGTCGCAGGCAAGAGCGGATTGTTCTTCAACGGCACGAATGAGGCCCGCGCCAATCCGCAAGCCTACGATGCCGACGCACGCAAGCGTCTGCGCGCGCTCAGCCTGGAACTGGTGGGCATCTCGTCTTAGCCCCCCGCGCAAACATGGTTAGCGAAGTGTTGAGATTCCCGTCGGGGGTCGGCAAAGCCGGCTTTCTCCTGGCGCGCTGCGCCGGTCCGGCGCGCCGGCTCAACTTAACCTTTACGCGGCTTTAAGGGCGGCCCTCTAGGGTTTCCGATGCGGTTCGGGGTTGGGCCGCGCCAGCGGCCAGGACGGCCGTTGTTGCGTACGCGTTGGAGTCTCTCATGGATATCATGACCGGCGTTGGGCTCACGGCGGGCATCATCGTCATCGCAGCGATGATCTTCATGGGCGGCGACCTCCACATGTTCATCTCCGAACATGCGATGATCATCATCTTCGGCGGCTCGATCTCCGCCACCATGATCCGCTTTCCGCTCAGCGCGCTCCTGCATGGCCTTCCGCTCGGCGCCAAGTTCGCCTTCACCATGAGCCGGCTGTCGGCGCACGACCTCGTTGACGAGCTCGCCCGCATCGCCGAGATCGCCCGCAAGCAGGGCCCGGTGGGTCTCGAAAAGGTCGAGACCGACGAGCCGTTCCTCGCCAAGGGCATCCGCTATGTCGCCGACGGTTACGACCTCGACTTCATCCGCGACAATCTCGAGCGCGACCGCGACAACTTCCTGATGCACCTCGACGAGGGCAGCAAGATCTATCGTGCCATCGGCGACTGCGCCCCGGCCTTCGGCATGATCGGCACCCTGATCGGCATGGTGCAGATGTTCGCGAACATGACCGACCCTTCCAAGCTCGGCCCGTTCATGGCGACCGCGCTGCTCGCGACGCTCTACGGCGCGCTCGTCGCGAACCTGTTCTGTCTGCCGATCGCCGACAAGCTGCACGGCAAGCTGCTGGATGAAGAGACCAACCGCACCCTGATCATCGACGGCATCCTGATGATCCGCGACTCCAAGAGCCCGACGCTGGTGCGCGAAATGCTGCTGGCCTATCTGCCGGAGAAGCATCGCCACGCCGAAGGCGAGCCGGTGCCGGCGTAACGCCGCCCGCCGGGACAGACAGCCATGGCCAAGAAGAAGCGCGGCGATGCTCACGGGGGCGGTCACGGCTGGTTCGTGACCTTCGCCGATTTGATGGGCCTGATGATGAGCTTCTTCGTGATGCTCGTCGCATTCTCGACGCAGGACGCCAACAAGCTCAAGATCGTCGCCGGTTCGATGCGCGACGCCTTCGGCGTGCAGAGCGAAGCGCGCTACGCCGGCATCGTCGAGTCCGACGGCCTGCCGACGCGCCCGCGGCTCAAGAACGTCGACCATATCCAGCCCGAGGATGCCTCCAACACGCCGACCCCGGACCAGGAGGACCGCGACCGCACGTCGGGGGCGAAGATCAAGGTCGACCGCAATTTCGCGCTCGCCGCGGCCTCGCTGCGGCAGGCCTTGCAGGACATGCCGGAACTGACCGAGATGTCCAAGCACATCATGTTCGAGGAGACCAAGCAGGGTCTCAATCTCGAAATCGTCGACCAGGACGGCCGCTCGATGTTCGCCGACGGCTCCAAGGTGCCCTATGACCGCACCCGCCGCCTGGTCGAGAAGCTGGCGATTCCGCTCAAGGCCACGCCGCTCCGCGTCTCCATCGCCGGCCACACCGCGGCCGGCTTCGTGCCGACCCGTAGCGACTACGGTGCCTTCGATCTATCCGCCGACCGCGCCAATGCCGTGCGGCAGATCCTCGAGCGCGAGGGCCTGCCGGCCTCGCACATCTTCGCCGTCTCCGGCAAGGCGGACACCCAGCCGCTGTTTCCGGACGATCCCTCGCTGGCCGCCAACCGGCGCGTGACCATCACCCTGATGCGCGAGGATCCGCCACTGCCGCCGAATTTGAAGCCGTAGGCATGATCCGGAGAAGTGGGCACCGGTTCTCCTTCGCGACAAACGCGACACGCGTTTGCGCGGGGATCATGTCCAAACGATAAGCCCCTTGCGCTACCATCTTACCTGAGGCATCTCGTCGCGCAGGCGACGAGCGTGGCTGCGCCGTCACAGCATTCGGCCCGGCGCCTGCTAAGGTGGGGTGCCGATTGACAGGCGCGCCGGAAGCGTCAAAAGGCGCCGGATCAAATTCAGGGACGAAGCGTTTTCCATCCACATGACGGCGAGCATCACATCGACCGAGACCCAGGAAGGGCCGGTCACATCGGGCTTTTGGGCGCTCACGCTCGGGAGCATCGGTGTCGTTTTCGGCGACATCGGCACCTCGCCGCTCTACGCATTCCACGAGGCGGTGCGGGGCGCGGCCCATGGCGAGCCGGTCACGCGGGGCATGGTGCTCGGCGTGCTCTCGCTGATCCTGTGGGCGCTGCTGATCGTCGTTACCGCCAAATACGTCCTGCTGCTCCTGCGCGCCGACAACAACGGGGAGGGCGGTACGCTCTCGCTGATGGCGCTCGGCCAGCGTGCGCTCGGGCGGCGAAGCTGGTTCCTGCTCGCGCTCGGCGTGGTCGGCGCCTCCATGTTCATCGGCGATTCCATGATCACGCCGGCGATCTCGGTGCTGTCGGCGGTCGAGGGCTTGAAGCTCGCGACGCCCGCCCTGGAGCACTATGTCGTGCCGCTCACCGTCCTCATCCTGGTGCTGCTGTTCGCGGTCCAAAGCAAGGGGACCGCGCTGGTGGCCTCGGCCTTCGGGCCGGTGATGGTGGTCTGGTTCACGTGTATTGCGGTGATGGGCGCCGTCCACATCGCCGACGATCCGTCGGTACTTGCAGCGATCAATCCCTATTACGCGCTGCAATTCCTGCTGTCGCACGGCACGATCGGCCTGGTGACGCTGGGCGCCGTGTTCCTGGCGGTGACCGGCGGCGAGGCGCTCTACGCCGATCTCGGTCATTTCGGCCGCAAGCCGATCCAGGCGGCCTGGATGTTCTTCGTGCTGCCCTCGCTCTTGATCAACTATTTCGGCCAGGGCGCGCTGGTGCTGTCCGATCCCAGCGCGATCGAGCATTCCTTCTACCGCATGGTGCCCGAGCATCTGGTGCTGCCGCTGGTTGGTCTTGCGACGGCGGCGACCGTGATCGCGAGCCAGGCGGTGATCACCGGCGCCTATTCGCTGGTCTATCAAGCCGTGCAGCTCGGCCTGCTGCCGCGCTTCGAGGTGCGCTACACCTCCGAAAGCCATGCCGGCCAGATCTATCTGCCGCGCGTCAACCGGCTGCTGCTGATCGGCGTGATGTTGCTGGTGCTGTTGTTCCACACCCCCAGCAATCTGGCTTCGGCCTATGGCATCGCGGTCTCCACCACCATGGTCGCCGACGGCATCATGGGCTTCGTCGTGATCTGGAAATTGTGGAACTGGCGCGCGGCGACGGCGGCTGCCGTGATCCTGCCATTCGTCGTCGTGGACATGAGCTTCTTCAGCGCCAATCTGCTCAAGCTGCTGGAAGGCGCCTGGGTGCCGCTGCTGTTCGGCGCAGCCATGGCGGGGACGATCTGGACCTGGCGGCGGGGCTCGGGAATCCTGATCCAGAAGACGCGCCGGATCGAGGTGCCGCTGGACGATCTGATCCGGAGCCTGGAGAAGCGGCCGCCGCATATCGTCAAGGGCACGGCGGTGTTCCTGACCAGCGATCCATCCTTCGTGCCGACCGCGCTGCTGCACAACCTCAAGCACAACAAGGTGCTGCACGAGCACAACGTGGTCCTGACCATCGAGACCGCGCATACGCCGCGGGTCGATCTGTCGGAGCGGTTCCGGATGGAGAAGATCAGCGACAAGTTCTCCAAGGTCCGCCTGCGCTTCGGCTTCATGGAGCAGCCGAACGTCCCCAAGGCTCTCGCGATCGCGCGCAAGCAGGGCTGGCAGTTCGACATCATGTCGACGTCGTTCTTCGTGTCGCGGCGGTCGCTGAAGGCCTCGGCGCAGTCGGGGATGCCGCTCTGGCAGGACCACTTGTTCATCGCGCTAAGCCGGTCCGCCAACGACGCTACCGACTATTTCCAGATTCCCACGGGGCGGGTGGTTGAAGTCGGCACCCAAGTCACCATCTGAACGCAATTGGCGGATCCATGCAAAATTTGCATGGCGAGGGCCCAAAAACGGGCTAGGCTATGCCGACAGCGCAGGACTATAAGCCCGCGCTCTTCCGCCGTTGTGCAGTGAAGCATTTTTTTAGAGGCCACCGGGCTCTCCCATGACAAGCGACGTAGCAGTTCCCGCCCCGGAAACGGCGGCGGCCAATGGCCATGGCGAGGCCCACACCACGGCCGGTTTCGGCGCGCTGACGCTCGGCAGCATCGGCGTGGTCTATGGCGACATCGGCACCAGTCCGCTCTACGCGTTCCGCGAGGCCGTGACGGCGGCCTCCTCGGGCACCGACGGGCTCGCTACGCCGGCGGCCGTGCTCGGCGTGCTCTCCCTGATCCTGTGGGCGCTCATCGTCGTGGTGACGCTCAAATACGTCGTAATCCTGCTCCGCGCCGACAACAACGGCGAGGGCGGCACGCTCGCGCTGATGGCGCTGGCCCAGCGCGCGGTCGGCACCGGCGGGGCGACCATCGTCCTGCTCGGCATCATCTCCGGCGCCCTGTTCTACGGCGACGCCGTCATCACCCCCGCGCTTTCGGTGCTGTCGGCGATCGAAGGCATGAAGGACGTCACGCTGCGGTTCGAGCCCTACATCGTGCCGCTGACCGTAATCATCCTGGTCGGCCTGTTCGCCGTGCAGTCGCGCGGCACCGCCCGCGTCGCCGCCTTTTTTGGCCCGATCATGTGCGTCTGGTTCGCGGTCATTGCTGTGGCGGCGATCCATCCGATCATCGCGCAGCCGCAGGTGCTGTTCGCGCTGAACCCGCTCTATGCCGTGTCCTTCATGCTCCACCACGGCATCATCGGCTTCGTGACGCTGGGCGCGGTGTTCCTGGCGGTCACCGGTGCCGAGGCGCTCTATGCCGACCTCGGCCATTTCGGCAAACGGCCGATCCAGACCGCCTGGCTGTTCATCGTGCTGCCATCGCTGGCGCTGAACTATCTGGGGCAGGGGGCGCTCGTGCTCGGTGATCCCGGGGCGATCGAGAGCCCGTTCTTCCAGTTGTTTCCGCAAGGCTGGATCCGTGGCGCCATGGTCGTGCTCGCCACCGCCGCCACCGTCATCGCAAGCCAGGCCGTCATCACCGGCGCCTATTCGCTGACACGCCAGGCGATCCAGCTCGGGCTGCTGCCGCGCTTTGAAATTCGCCATACGTCTGAAGCCCATTCCGGCCAGATCTTCATCCCGCGCATCAACCAGCTCCTGCTGGTCGCGGTGGTGCTCCTGGTGCTGCTGTTCCGCTCCTCGAGCGCGCTGGCGTCCGCCTACGGCATCTCCGTCACCGGCACCATGGTGGTCACGGCGATGATGGGCTTCGTCGTGATCTGGAAGGTCTGGCGGTGGTCGCCGCTCGCGGCGGCCGCGCTCATCGCGCCCTTCCTGTTCCTCGACCTGACCTTCCTGGCCGCCAACCTGCTCAAGGTGTTCGAGGGCGGCTGGGTACCGCTCGCGCTCGGTGCGCTCATGATCATCCTGATGTACACGTGGCGGCGCGGCAGCCGGCTGCTGTTCGAGAAATCGCGCAAGCTCGAGTTCCCGCTCGCCGACCTCGTGGCCATGCTGGAGAAGCGGCCGCCGCAACGCGTGCCCGGAACCGCCGTGTTCCTGACCTCGGACCCGCTCAGTGCCCCGACCGCGCTGATGCATAGTCTGAAGCACTACAAAGTGCTGCACGAGAAGAATGTCATTCTCACCATCGAGACCGCGCAGACCCCGCGGATCGACCCGGCCGAGCGCGTCAGGCTGGAGCAGATCAGCCCGACCTTCTCCAAGGTGACGCTGAAGTTCGGGTTCATGGAATCGCCCAACGTGCCGAAGGCGCTGGCGATCGCCCGCAAGCTCGGCTGGCAGTTCGACATCATGTCGACCTCGTTCTTCCTGTCGCGCAGGGCGCTGAAGCCCGCCGCCCATTCCGGCATGCCGCGTTGGCAGGACCGGCTGTTCATCTCGCTCAGCCGCTCCGCCAACGACGCCACCGACTATTTCCAGATCCCTAGCGGCCGCGTGGTCGAGGTCGGAACGCAGGTGACGATCTAGCGTCCGAGTTGGCGCACGTCCGTCTCCACCGCTGTCATCGCCCGGCCTTTGACCGGGCGATCCAGTATTCCAGAGACGGCAAGGGGATACGGCGAGGCCGCGGCGTATTGGATTCCCCGCCTTCGCGGGGAATGACACCGAATGCGTGGTGAGGGCATCCTCAACGCCGGACTTCAAGTCGCTGCGATTTGGCTTTAACTTGCGCCGCGCGGCTCAAGCCTTTGGAGTGCTTGATTTTCGTCTCCCGAGAGGCGAGGTTGCCGCCCGCCGGGATCGCCCCGGCATGCGGCTCGCGACGTTGGAGGATGATGTGGCAAATCAAGTACAGGATCTGACCCCGGACGAGGTCTCCAAGGGTGTCGCGGAAGGGCGCTATCTGCTCGTCGACGTCCGCGAGCCGAACGAGGTCGACGCCGAGGCCTATCCCTACGGCGTCGTGGTTCCGCTCTCGACCTTCGACCCCAAGGCGATCCCCGATCCCCAAGGCAAGGAGGTCGTGTTCGCCTGCCGCTCCGGAAAACGCTCCGTGACGGCCTCGCTCGCGGCGCAGGCGGCGGGCCTGCCTTACGACAAGCATCTGGCCGGCGGCATGCTGGGCTGGAAGGCGGCAGGTCTTCCCAGCAAGGTCGGTGGCTGATCCGGCCGATGTCCAAGAGCTCGTCCCTGAACAAGGTCTTCGCCGACCTTCCCGTCACTATCTTTGAGGCGATGTCGCAGGCCGCGCGCGACAACGCCGCCATCAATCTCGGCCAGGGCTTTCCTGACGATCCCGGCCCCGAGGATATCCGCCGCGCCGCGGCCGATGCCTCGCTGAACGGCTACAACCAGTACCCGTCGATGATGGGCCTGCCGGAGCTGCGCCAGGCGATCGCGACCCACTACGGCCACTGGCACGGCCTCAAGCTCGATCCGATGAGCGAGGTGATGGTCACCTCCGGCGGCACCGAGGCGCTGACCTCGGCCATCCTCGCGGTGGTGCAGCCCGGCGACGAGGTGGTCTGCTTCCAGCCGGTCTATGATTCCTACCTGCCGATCATCCGCCAGGCCGGCGGTATTCCGCGCCTCGTCCGGCTCGAGCCGCCGCACTGGCGGCTGAATGAGGACATGCTGAAAAGCGTCTTCAATTCAAAGACCAAGGCGGTGCTGTTCAACAATCCCTTAAATCCCTCCGCGGTGGTCTATCCGCGCGAGGACCTCGAGCTCTTGGCGCGCTACTGCCAGGAGTTCGACGTCATCGCGATCTGCGACGAGGTCTGGGAGCACGTCACCTTCGACGAGCACAAGCACATCCCGCTGATCACGATTCCGGGTATGCGCGAGCGCACCATCAAGGTCGGCTCGGCCGGCAAGATCTTCTCGCTGACGGGCTGGAAGATCGGCTTCGTCTGCGCCGCGCCGCCGCTCTTGCGCGTCGCCGCCAAGGTGCACCAGTTCCTGACCTTCACCACCGCGCCGAACCTGCAGGCCGCCGTCGCCTACGGCCTCGGCAAGTCCGACGACTACTTCCTGTCGATGCGCAAGGACCTGACGCGCAGCAGGGACCGGCTGACCAAGGGGCTCGAAAGCCTCGGCTTCCCCGTGCTGAAGTCGCAAGGGACCTACTTCCTCACCGTGGACCTGTCGCCGCTCGGGCTCAACGAGAGCGATACCGAGTTCTGCTGGCGGATCGTGAAGGACTACAAGGTCGCGGCGATCCCGGTCTCGGCGTTCTACGAGCAGGACCCGGTGACCTCGGTGGTGCGCTTCTGCTTTGCCAAGAAGGACCAGACGCTCGACACCGCCTTGGAGCGGCTGTCGGACGCGGTGCGTGGACGCAAGAGGTAGACCGAGATGACGAACGTCGGCCGCTCCGGACTTCGCTTTGGTCCTGGCTTTGGTCTTGGCTTTGGCCTCGCGATCGCTGCAGCGCTGACGTTGCTATCCGCTCAAGCAGGCGCCGAGGAGCGGGTCGTCAACTTCTACAACTGGTCCAACTACATGGCGCCGGACGTCCTTGAAAACTTCACCAAGGAGACCGGCATCAAGGTGGTCTACGACACCTTCGACGCCAACGAGACGCTGGAGACGCGCCTGATGGCCGGCAAGTCCGGCTATGACGTCGTGGTGCCCACCGCCTATTTCCTCCAGCGCCAGATCAAGGCCAACATCTTCCAGAAGCTCGACAAGTCGAAGCTGCCGAACCTTAGCCATGCCTGGCCTGTCGTGACGCAGCGCCTCGGCATCTACGACCCCGGCAACGTCTACGCCGCCAACTACATGTGGGGCACCACGGGCATCGGCTACAACGTCGCCAAGGTGAAGCAGATCCTCGGACCCGACGCGAAGATCGACAGCTGGGACATCGTCTTCAAGCCGGAGAACCTCGCCAAGTTCAAAGACTGCGGCGTGCACATGCTCGACTCCGCCGACGACATCTTTCCGGCGGCGCTGAGCTATCTCGGGCTCGATCCGAACTCGACCAAGCAGGCGGACCTCGAGAAGGCCGCCGATGCCGTCGCCAAGGTTCGCCCGTCCGTGCGCAAGTTCCACTCGTCCGAATATCTGAGCGCGCTTGCCACCGGCGAGATCTGTTTCGTGGTCGGCTGGTCCGGCGACATCATGCAGGCCCGCGCCCGCGCTGCGGAAGCCAAGAGCGGCGTCGAGATCGGCTACACGATCCCGAAGGAGGGCGCGCAGATGTTCTTCGACAATCTCGCGATCCCCGCGGATGCCAAGAACGTCAGCGAAGCCTATGAGCTGATCAACTATCTCTACCGCCCGGACGTCGCCGCCAAGAACTCGGACTTCCTGTCCTATGCCAACGGCAACCTCGCCAGCCAGAAGCTGGTCGATCCGAAAATCCTGGGCGACAAGAACATCTATCCGGACGAAGCGACGCTCGCAAAACTGTTCGTCATCACGGCGCGTGAGCCGGCGACCCAGCGCATCATCAACCGGCTCTGGACCAAGGTGAAGACGGGGCGCTGACGTGCGGCACCCGTTATTGCGAGCGAAGCGAAGCAATCCAGAATCGATTCGCGGAGACGCTCTGGATTGCTTCGCCGCTTCGCTCCTCGCAATGACGGCGTAGCTAGCGCCACCTGCGGTGCAGCCACAACCACTGCTCGGGATGCTCGCGCACCCAGCCTTCCACCACGTTGGTGATCGCCTGTGTCGTGCCCTGGATGTCGATCTTGCCGTCGGCATCGCGGACCGGCGGGACTTCCTCCGTCAGCTCCGCGGCGAAGCGGCCGCCGGGCTTGCGGATGACGCGGACGCCGTGGATCGGGCATTCGACCTGGCGCAGGAGGCGCGCCAGCATCGGATTGGCGCGGGTCTTGCGGCCGAAGAAGGTGACCTCTACGCCGCCGGTCAGATACTGGTCGATCAGCATGGCGACGTGCTTGCCGTCCTTCAGCGCCTGCGCGAGGCGCAGCGGCGCATCGCGCCCCGCAGGGATCAGCGTGCCCATGTTGACCTGGCGCATCTCCTGGATGATGCGGTCGGCGGAGGCGATGTTCGGCCGGCGGTACAGGATCGCGGCATCGAGGCCATGCGCGACGGCGGCGAGCGCGGGCAATTCCCAGTTCGCAAGGTGCGCGGCGAAGATCAGCGCCGGCTTGCCGTCGTCTCGGATTTGGTCGAACAGCTCGATGCTGCGCTTGGGCAATTCGATCCGGCTCACTTCCGGATGGTCGCGGTCGTAATCCCAGACGTGGTCCATATGGGCGAATTCGGCGCCGACGCGGCCGAGATTGTCCCAGACGCCCATCAGGATCTGTTCGATCTCCTCCGGCGATTTCTCCGGAAACGCAGCGGTGAGATTGGCGCGGCCGATGCGGTGCTCGCGCAGGCGCGGGCCGATCAGCTTCACGACGCGTGAGAAGAAGTCCGAGGTCTTGACCGGATCGAAATAGCGCGTGGTGCGCAGCATGCCGACCGTGGCGGCGCCGATCAGGGTGCCGCCGATCGATTTGGCAGCCTCCCGCGCGCGGGCCTTCGTGCTCGCAGGAAGCAGCGCCATACCTCCGGTCAGGCCGGTTCGCGGGTCAGGATCAGCGAGGCGTTCTGGCCGCCGAAGCCGAACGAGTTCGACATGACCGCGGTCACGCGCGCATCGCGCGCCTTGTTGCCGACGACGTCGAACAGGATCGTGGGATCCGGGGTCTCGTAATTGATCGTCGGCGGGATGCGCTGGTGCTCGAGGGTCAGCAGCGAGAAGATCGCCTCCACGGCGCCTGCGGCCGAGATGGTGTGGCCGACCATCGACTTGTTGGAGGTGACCGGAATCTTCGAGACGAGATCGCCGAACACGGCCGATGTCGTGTTGTACTCCATCTTGTCGTTTTCGGGCGTCGCGGTGCCGTGCGCGTTGATGTGGTCGATCTGGTCCGGGGTCATGCCGGCATCGGCCAGCGTCTTGTTCATGCAGCCGATGATCGGCTTCCCATCAGGAGAAGAGCGGGTGCGGTGGAAGGAATCGGTGAGCTCGCCGCAGCCGGCGATCACGCCGAGGATTTTTGCACCGCGCGCAGTCGCCGCTTCATAGCTTTCCAGCACCAGCGCGCCGGCGCCTTCGGCCATGACGAAGCCGTCGCGGTTCTTGGAGAAGGGGCGGGAAGCCGCCTGCGGCGGATCGTTCTGGGTGGACAGTGCCGAAAGCAGCGAGAAACGCACCAGCGCTTCCGGATTCACCGTGCCGTCGGTCGCGACGCACAGCGCGGCATCGGTCTCGCCGCGGCGGATCGCTTCCACGCCGAGCTGGATCGAGGTCGCGCCCGAGGCGCAGGCCGTGGACAGCGAGATCGGCGAGCCCTTGGTGCCAAAGGTCTCGGCGAGATGGGCTGCGACCGAGCCGAACATGAAGCGGTGATGATATGCGCTGTACTTGCCGCCGCCGGAGATGCGCAGCAGGTCGTCATAGGTGAAGTCGAGCTTGCCGACGGCGCGGCCGAGCTCGCGGCGCTGCGGCCATTCGACTTCGACGGGCGCGACCGCGAGGAAGAGGGGGCCCGGGAAATCGGCGTTGGCGCCGATGCCGGCCTGCTCGAGCGCTTCCTGCGTGACCATCTCGGCCATCCGCTCGGACAGGCCGGTGGAGGAGAACGGATCGACGCTGACGAAATCGACCGTGCCGGCCATCGTCGTCTTCAGGCCGTCGACCGGAAAGCGCGTGATGGTGCGGATGCCGGATTCGCCGGCGACGAGCTTCGCCCAATTGTCCGCCTTGCCGGCGCCGAGCGAGGTCATGATGCCCATGCCGGTGACGACGACGACGGGACGCCCGAATTTGTCGCGTGGTGCAGTCATGTCGATCCCCCGCTAGAGCTGGCTTACGGCCTCGACCAGCGCCATGCCTTCGCCGCGCCAGTGTCCGGCCCCCACGACCACAATCTGGGTGGGTGCCCCCTGCATTTCAATCTCGGTCCCCGTGGAATCGTTCGGCGGGAACAGTGCGCCGCGCGAGATCGACAGCGCGGCGAGCGCGATTCCGAGCGGGAATTGCGTCTCCATGGTGTGTCCGAACATCGTGCCGGTCGAGCGCACCGGGAAGTCGGCGTGGCCCTTCAGAAAGCCGCGCTCCTCGGATGTCGCGGGCTCTGCGCCGGTCGCGCCAGTGATGATCGCGCCCTTGCCCTCGCGCTTCGGCAGCTTGGCCCAAAGCTTCTCCAGCGTCGCCGCCATGTCGCCGGGCTGCTTGCGCCGGGCCAGATCGGCCACCACGCTCGACAGTTTTGCGAACGGCTTTGCGCCGCGCGCTTCCGCATGCGCCTTCGATTCCAGCACCAGGAACGCGCCGGCCGAGCCGAGCGCGAAGCCGGCGTGGTCCTTGCGCGCCCAGACGGGAGCGAACTTGTCCTTCAGGTTGAAGTCGCCGAATTCGTAGAGGACCATGAGGTCCTTGCGCTCGCCATTGTGCGAGCCGCCGATCAGGGCGATGTCGCTCTCGCCCGAGGCGATGCGCGCGAGCGCGATGCGGGCCGCATCGGCGCCCGCAACCTCTTCGCCCATGAAGGTGCGCGAGGTGCCGCCGAGCCCGTGCACGATGGCGATGTTGCCGGCGAGGAGATTGGAGAGCTGGGCCAGAAACAGCGTCGGCCTGAGATCGCTCATCAGGCGTTCGTTGAGGAAGCCGGGCGCATTCGCCCCCTTGGCCTCGGCCGTGAGCACGCCGGTGTCGACGTTGAGATCACGCTCGCCGCCGCCGGCGGCCACGACCATGTCGATCTTCGACAGGATATCCTTGTTGCCCTTGATCCCCGCAGAGTCGAGCGCGAGGCCCGCGGCATAGGTGCCGATGCGCTGCCAGGCTTCCATCTGGCGCTGGTCGCCCTTCTTCGGGATCTGGCTGTCGAAGGAGACCGGCATCAGCGGATGCACGATGTAGGGCGCAAAGCCCTTCTCGTCGACATTGATGCGCTTCTCCTGGAGCGCGGCCCAGTTGGCGTCCAGGCCCTCGCCGAGCGAGGTGGCAAGACCAATGCCGGTAATCCAGACTTCCGTCTGGCCGGGCTTCGAAGCGGTGTCAGTCATGGCGATACGGCCTGCTGCGGAAAGCCGACGCGCTCGGCGACTTTCGCCATGTATCCGCGCATGTCCGCGTTGGGGAAGGGGATCAGCGTGAAGGTGAGCGCCGCGTTCGCGCGCAGCTTGCCGCCGACCTTGATCTTGGCTTCGGTCATGGCATAACCGGAGCCCTCATAGGAGAGGCTCGCCTCGATGCTCATGAGGTCGCCGGGGAACACCGAGCCACGCACCTTGGCCTCCTTCACGGCGGCCAGGATCGGCATGCGCTCGAACTTGAACACGCCGAGCTGAAGCCAGCCCGAGGCCTGCGCCATCGATTCGATCAGGAGCACGCCGGGCATCAAGGGATAGCCCGGGAAGTGTCCCTCGAAGACGGTGCTCTCCTTCGGGACCTGGGCCTCGACGACGATCGTCTTCTCGTCGACCCTGAGGTCGACGATGCGATCGATCATATGAAAGTATTCGAGTTGCATGGCCGCCCGATTAGGCGCTCGCGCCCTTGGCTGCAACCAGCTCGTCGATGCGCGCGCACAGGTTCTTCAGCACGAAATATTGTTCGGTGGTCGCTTTGCCGTCGTTGACCTCCTGGGTCCACTTTTCCAGCGGCAGCTTGATGCCGAACTGCTTGTCGATCGCAAACGCGATATCGAGGAAATCGAGGCTGTCGATGCCGAGGTCATCGATGGCGTGGCTATCCGGCGTGATCGTGTCGCGCGGAATGTCGCAGGTTTCAGCGATGATCGTAGCGACCTGATCGAATGTGGAGGACATCACTAAGCCTTTGATATATTGCAGATATTTGTCAGATGTTCCAGAGTGGCATGGCGGGTGGGCATCGCGCCCCTGATGACGCCCTCAACCCCCCTCTGGCCGGGTCGAGAGCCCGTATATCGGAGCGCCGCCCTGAGTTCAATGGAGCCGGGCAGGCCAAGGGGACAGCAAGGGACGGAGCTGGGGATGCCTGCCGGAGCCCCTTTGCGGCGGGGGATCGGCGGCGGGCCGGGCTAGATGTGCGGCGTCGTGATCTTGGCGCAGTCGCGGCGGCCCATCAGCACGCAATCCTGGGTCCGGCGCAGGTCGGCGATGCTCACGGCGAGCCAGATCCCAATCGCGGTCAGCGCGATGGTGAAGGCGAGCGCGGCGATGTTGGCGAGCATGCGGTGGCGGAAATCGTCCGGCTCGGTGCGGGGCTGCTCGTAGCGCGACAGGTCGAGCGGCTTGGGCGCGCCGCGCATCGGCTGCACGGTGCCGTTGCCCCGGTGGACCGTCGGGGAGGGGGAGGTGCGCGGCCTGAACTGGAGCACCCGGTGCTCCTCATCAGAGCTTATGGGCCGCTGGGATTTCATGGTGCGAGGATCACTCCGAAGCAGCGGTTTTTGATAGCATACGTGGTGAACGCGTTGCAGAAAATCTTCTCAACGCGTACGTGCATTACGCTTTTGCACGACCTCTTCGCGAAGGCCCGCGACAGCGGTCGTCATGCCGGTGTCAGGATGCGCGGGGTTGCGCTGCAAAACAGCCATGGCACCTGCCGTGCCCGGTCCCGCGAACATCGGCTTGTGATCTTCCTTTGCGCGCCGAACGCATTTTGTCGCCGCAAGGCCCATGGCATAATCATGGAACCTGGACCACCGGTTGCAACCAACAATGTGAGGGGCTCTTCGACCATGACCACGAACGCGCGCGAGCCGAGGGTGCATCCGGTGCCGATCCTGTCGCTTCGGCCGACGCAGATGACGGTCGGCATGCGCGAGGTCAAGGAGAAGCGCAAACGCTGGCGCGAGCACGACAGCAAGAAGCAGGCCGATCTGCTCGGCAAGCACATGATCCCCGTCGTGTACGGGCCGGACAAGCGTTACTACGTGATCGACCATCATCATCTCGGCCGCGCATTGCACGACGAGGGCGTCAAGGAAGTGCTGGTGACTGTCGTCGGCGACCTCAGGATGGTCGAGCGCGAGGCCTTCTGGGGCGTGATGGACAACAAGCGCTGGGTCTATCCCTACGATTCCAAGGGCGAAAGGCGGCCGTTCCGCGACCTGCCGAAATCAGTCGCCGATCTCAGGGACGATCCCTTCCGCAGCCTCGCCGGCGAGCTCCGCCGCCTGGGGGGATTTGCCAAGGACACCACGCCGTTCTCCGAATTCCTGTGGGCCGACTATCTGCGCCGGAAATTGTCGCGCAAGGCGGTGGATGCCAATTTCGACAAGGCGCTGGAAAAGGCGCTGTCCGCGGCCAAGAGCAAGGATGCGATCTATCTGCCGGGCTGGTGCGGGCCCGCGGACGACGATTAGGCGCGGCGGCTCAGATCAGTCGCGCTGGAAGATCTTGGCGCCGGGGTAGATGCGCCGGGCGTAAGTCACGACCAGCGCGCGCTCCTGGGTTTCCAGGAAGGGCGTTCGGATCCGGCTCGATCCGATGATGAGGTGCCATAGGCCATTGAGCTTCTGAATGACGACGTTCATGTGAGTGATCCTCGAAGACTTTGCACTCCTGCAAATGTTGCCTGTTGCGGCAGTCTTGCGATTTCAAGATCGTGAGCGCGTGCGTAAAATTCCCGACCCGGCACGCACCCGCTGCAAGACAGCAGCAACTACCTATTAGTGTATGGCGGCTGCGGCCCCGCGACAGGACCTCATCACAGCCTCTTGAGCGAAGCCATTTTCTGTTCGCACGAAACCGTCCTGAAACAGAGCCGTCCCATCTGTTGGGTCTCGAGCTCACACAGGAGGCCAAAATGCGCCGTCTGGTTTTTGCAATTGCCTTGCTCGCGGTCGCCTCAGCAGGAATCTCGGCATCGTTTGCCGCAGTTCACCACGCCAAGACGTTGACGTTTTCCGAGCGCTTTGCCCCGGCGCTCGAGTTGATGGCGAAGCGCTAGCGGCGTAGCGCGTCGCAGATCACTTCGGGGCTTGCGGACCGGGCGGGGACAGCAGGCGCTCCATCTCCGCGGCCGCCTCGCCGTCGCGCGCCTTCTGCAACAGCGTGTGGCGCTCGGCGCCGGCCGGCAGGTTCCTGGCGGCGGCGCGGGCCTCTTGTGTGAACTTGTCCAAGCGCTCCTGGAGAGACAGGGCCGGTTTTGTACGGTTGCGTTTCTTGGTCATGGTTTGGCCTTTCCGGCGCGGAGCCAACCATGCGGACGCGAGCGGCGTCCTTAACTTTTGTTGGAACGGGGGCGGGGATCGCGGGTTTCATGACGGCGGCGCCCGGCGCGCCATGGGTCCAATTCATGCAAACGGAGCGACTTCGCGTGCCCAGCGACACGATCCGTGCTGCGCTTGTCAGGCGTTTGCGCGTCTCTTCCGGCATTTCGGAGGAGGATGTCAGAGAAATCGAAGCGCTTCCGATCGCGGTGAGACAGTATCCGGCGGAGACGCCCGTGGTGAGGGATGGCGAGCGGGCTACCGAATGCTGCCTGATTGTCGAGGGATTTTGCGCGCGCTCCAAGACGATCGCGAGCGGCAAGCGACAGATTCTCTCCCTGCACATTCCGGGCGAGATCCCGGACCTGATGAGCCTGTTCCTGCACGTGATGGACCATGAGCTCTCGACGCTGACGCCATGCACGCTGGGCTTCATCAGCCACGATACGCTGCGAAGATTGCACCAACGCAGGCCGGTCGTCGCCGAGATGTTTTGGCGGGACACGCTGATCGACGCCGCGATGTTTCGCGAGTGGATCGTCAATGTCGGCCAGCGTCCGGCGCCTGCACGCCTCGCCCATGTCATGATCGAGCTGCGCGAGCGCCTCAGGGTGATCGGTCGCGTGGACGGCAACACTTTCGAGATGCCGCTGACCCAGGAGCAGATCGGCGAGGCCCTGGGGATCACGGCGGTCCACGCCAACCGGGTGATCAAGCAGTTGCGCCAGGAGGGGATCGTGGAATTTCAGCGCGGCCGCGTCACCGTACTCGACGAGCAGAAGTTCTTGGAACTCGCGGATTTCGACGGCCGTTATCTCCACCAGTCCCCGACGCTTTGAGCCGCCCGATGCCGCGGTCGGCCGTGCGCGGCCCGTCGTCGTGGACTTCCGCTGGCGGGGTGCGCCGTTCCTGAAAGTGTCGATTACGCTGGATGTTGAGGAGGCGCAGGCGGCGGACCGGGCCGAACGTGCGGCCCAACGGCGCAGGTAAAATTGACGTATCGCAAATCGGCGTCGGCGGCGGCCGCTAAGGTCCGCCGGCATGACAGCCGAACCAGCATTGCGATCCCGCGTCGCCAGGTGGGCTCCGGATCATGCCGACCTGGAGACGCGACGATGAGCCTGATCCTTCGCATTCTGTTTGTCCTGGCCGGAGCCATCACCGCGCTGTTCGTCGCGCGTGATGCGCTGAACTTCACAATCATCCAGACCTTCGTCGCCATACTGCTCGTGACGGCCGTCCTGCTCGCCGGAAGTCTCTGGAGCCTGCGGCGGAAGACGTGAGCGCCACGGAAGCCAAAAGACCGGCCGGGCTGAGCGAGGCCGAGGCTCGGGCGCGGTTGGAAGAGGACGGCGCCAACGAGTTGCCTCGGCCCGAACGACGCAGTCCGCTCCGCATCGTCATGGAAGTGCTGCGCGAGCCGATGCTCGTGCTGCTGCTTTGCGGTGGGCTGGTCTACCTCGTGCTCGGCGATCTCAGGGAAGCGCTGATCCTCTTGGTCTTCGGTGCGATGTCGATCGTGATCACGGTGGTGCAGGAGACCCGGACCGAGCGCGTTCTGGAAGCCTTGCGCGACCTGAGCAGCCCGCGCGCGCTCGTGGTGCGGGACGGTGCGCGTCGGCGCATCCCGGGCCGCGAGGTCGTGCGCGGCGACCTGCTCGTCCTCGGCGAAGGCGACCGGATTCCGGCCGACGCCGCGCTGGTGGACGCGCGCGATCTGCAGATCGACGAGTCGCTGCTGACCGGCGAGTCGGTGCCCGTCCGCAAGCGGGCTGCCGGCAAGGCCATGTCAGCCGATCAGCGGCCGGGCGGCGAGGATCAGCCCTTCGTGTATTCAGGTTCGCTCGTCGTGCGCGGCGAGGGGCTGGCGCTGGTCGAGGCCACCGGCCCGCGCAGCGAGATCGGGAAGATCGGGCTGTCGCTGCGCGGCTTGCAAACCGAGCCGCCCCGGCTTCGGCAACAGACCGCAAGACTGGTGCGGCTCTGCTTCCTCGGCGGCGCGGTCGTCAGCGTGGCCGCCATCGCGCTCTACGGAGTCTTGCGTGGGGACTGGCTGCAAGCGCTGCTTGCGGGCATCGCCATCGGCATGGCGATGTTGCCGGAAGAATTTGGCGTCGTGCTCACGGTCTTCATGGCGATGGGAGCCTGGCGGATTTCGCAGGCGCGCGTCCTGACGCGGCGAGCCGCAGCCATCGAGGTCCTGGGTTCTGCGACCGTCCTGTGCACCGACAAGACCGGGACACTGACGCAGAACCAGATGTCCGTCGCGGAGTTGCGGCTGCTCGACGGGGCACGCATGCGTCCGGAGAGCGCCGGGCGGGATGACGCCAGGCCTGAATTTATCGAGCTGGCGCGTTGCGGTGCCCTGGCGAGCTCTCCGGAACCGTTCGACCCGATGGAGAAGGCTCTGCATCTGTTCGCGCAGGACGCCTTGCGGGGAGGCGATGCGCCGGACGGCGACCGGACGCTGGTGCGTACCTACGGTCTGCGCCCCGAGCTGCTGGCCATGACGCAGGTCTGGCGCACGGCCGGCCGGGCGGACCTCGTCGCATGCGCCAAGGGCGCGCCCGAGGCGATCGCGCGCCTGTGCAGGATGAACGCTGCTGATCAGGATTCGGTGCGAGATGCCGCCAGCGCGATGGCGAGGGACGGGCTTCGCGTGCTGGGGATGGCCGTTGCCGCCTGCGATGAGTCTTCACTCCCGCCGACCCAGGAGGATTTCGCGTTTCGATTTGTCGGCCTGGTCGGGCTTGCCGATCCGCTGCGGCCCCGTGTCCCGGAGGCGGTTCGCGAATGCCGCGCGGCGGGGATCCGCGTCGTCATGATCACGGGCGATTATCCGGCAACCGCCGTTGCCATCGCGAACCAGGCCGGACTCGACGTCCGTGACGTCATGACCGGCGATCAGGTCAGGCTGGCGGATGATCCGGAGCTCGCGAAACGCGTCGGGCATGTCAACGTGTTCGCCCGGGTTTTGCCGGAGCAGAAGCTGCGCATCGTCCAGGCGATGAAGCTCAACGGCGAGATCGTGGCGATGACCGGCGACGGCGTCAACGACGCGCCTTCGCTCAAGGCCGCCCACATCGGCATCGCGATGGGAGGGCGCGGGACCGACGTCGCGCGAGAGGCGTCGGCGATCGTGCTGCTCGACGACGATTTCGGTTCGATCGTGTCGGCCATTCGTCTGGGCCGCCGCATCTACGACAATCTGCGGAAGGCGATGGCCTTCATCTTCGCCGTTCATGTGCCGATCGCCGGACTTGCGCTGCTGCCCCTGGTCTTCGGGCTGCCGCTGATCTTCAGTCCGGTGCACATCGCATTTCTGGAGCTGATTATCGACCCCGTATGCTCGCTGGTGTTCGAGGCGGAGCGGGACGAGCGCGATGCGATGACGCGTCCGCCGAGGCGGCCTGATGCCGCGCTGTTCTCGTGGGCACTGGTTGGCTGGAGCGTGCTTCAGGGTGCCCTCGCATTTGCCCTGACCGCCATCATATTCGTCGGCGCGCTTCGCTCCGGCCTCGTCGCCGACGAGGCGAGGACGCTCGCCTTCGTGACGCTCGTCGTCTGCATTGTCGCTCTGGTCCTGGTCAATCGGTCCTTCAGCGCATCGTTCGCGTCCGCATTCTTCCGTCCAAATCCCGCATTGACCTGGATCTTCGCGGGGGTGGCTCTCGTTCTCGCCACCGCGCTGCTCTGGCCGCCGGCCTCCAGCCTGTTCCGCTTTGGTCCGCTGCATGCGGACGATCTGATGATCGCGCTCGGCGCGGGGCTGCTGGTGCTGACGGTGCTCGAATTGCTGAAACCGCTGTGGGCGCGGCGGCTTCGGTTCTAGCTCTCATCCGGGGAGCGCGGCTTCGGCGACGCATCGGTTTCGTGCGTCTCGTCCCTGGCGCCGAGCATCCGGTGCAGCCAGTGCTCGGCGCGGTTGCCGACGGTGAGGATCAGGAAGGCCAGTGTCAGCGCCGTTCCGACGATCGGCCACTGGCCGACGCCGCAGGCGATGCCGAGGCAGGCGGCGAGGAAGGTGCAGGCGGCACTGGTCAGGCCGCGGACGCGAAACCTCTCGCTTTCGTGGACGATGACGCCGGCACCGAGGAAGCCGATGCCGGTGAGGATGCCCTGGATGACGCGGCTTGCCGCATCGGTGATCTTGCCGGCCTCGGCGAACTGCACGGCCAGCAATACGACGGTCGCGGTCGAGAGCCCGACGATGCCGAGCGTCTTCAGCCCGATCGGCTTGCCGTGCAGGTCACGATTGAGGCCGATGGCGCAGCCTGCGAGCGTGGCGACGCCGAGGCGCAGAAGGATCTCGGGCCAGTTCAGCACGGTCATTGCTCGTCAGCCACCGCGTCATTCACTTCTTCGGCAGCCGGCCCATCAAGTAGAACTCGTCGTTCGGCCGCATGCCGGTGAAGTTCGCCAGCCGGTTCGACAGCGCGAAGAAGGCCGAGATCGCGGCGATGTCCCAGATGTCGTCGTCGCTGAAGCCGTGCGGCGCAAGCGCGGCGAAATCCTCCTCCGATATCCGCTGCGCGTCGGCCGAGACCTTCATCGCGAAATCGAGCATCGCCTTCTGCCGCGGCGTGATGTCGGCCTTGCGATAGTTCACCGCGACCTGGTCGGCGATCAGCGGGTTCTTGGCGCGGATGCGCAGGATAGCGCCATGGGCGATCACGCAATACTGGCACTGGTTGGCCGCCGAGGTCGCCACCACGATCATCTCCCGTTCGGCCTTGGTGAGGCCGCCGTCCTTCTCCATCAGCGCGTCGTGATAGGCGAAGAACGCGCGGAACTCGTCCGGACGATAGGCCAGCGTGAGGAAGACGTTCGGCACGAAGCCGCTCTTCTCCTGCACGGCGAGGAGGCGCGTGCGGATGTCGTCAGGCAGCGTGTCGAGGGCGGGAGCTGGGAAGCGTTGTGCGGCTGTTTTTGTCATTGGCATGGATTCCGGCTTGGGGCCGGCAACCATAGTCGATGCGGACGCGGGGCTCAACGTGCCACGGGGCACCGGTTGGCGCGGCGCGACGGCGCATCTGCGGTTTGGATGCGCATTGGGGAATGGCGCTCGTTCACCTTGAACCGTCATTGCGAGCGCAGCGAAGCAATCCAGAGTGTTTCCGCGGCGGGATTCTGGATTGCTTCGCTGCGCGCGCAATGACGAGTTGGATGGAGCGTGGCCTTACCGCAGCGGCTTCTTCAACAGCGAGAAGCGGTCGGGATCGAGGCCCATCGAGGGCTGCAGCATCGGGGCTTCGGCGGTGCCGAGCGTCTTCGCGGGTGGCGCCTGGAACACCGGGTCGTTCGGCACGTCGCGCTGCGAGGTGGCGCCGCGCCAGCGCTCGAGCACGGCGCTGACGAAATGCATGTCGTGACCGGAGGTCACCGACGGCACGCTGCTGATGGTGGCTTCGCCGCGCGGCAATTGGTGCGGCGGCACCTCCTTGAAGCGCAAGCGCGTCGGCAGTGCGACGCCTTCGCCGAACGCCAGCACCTCGCGGGTGCCGAGCGAGGGTACGAAGGAGAGTAGGTTCGCGGCCGCATCCGACACCGCGGCGCGCAGCAGCGCCTGGTCGCGCTCGTTGGCAAGACGCATCGTGAAAAGCGTGTTGCACTGGGAGATGATGGTGGCGTCGAGCTCGGCCGGACGCTGGGTGATCAGCCCGAGATAGACGCCGTATTTGCGGCCTTCCTTGGCGATGCGCGACACCGCCTTGCGGGTCGGCCCGAAGCCCACATTGCGGTCGGCGGAGGCGTAGCGATGCGCTTCCTCGCAGACGAACAAGAGCGGCGAGACGCCGTCGCTCCACAGGCCGAAGTCGAAGGCCATGCGGCAGAGCACCGAGACGACGGAATCGATCACTTCGGCCGGGAAGCCGGCGAGCTGCATGACCGTCATCGGCTTGCCGTTGGCCGGCAGGCGGAACAGGTGGCTGATCACCTCGGCCATGGTGTCGCCGCCGACATTGGCGTTGTCGAACATGAAGGCGTAGCGCGGATCGTTGCGCACCGCCTCGATACGCGAGATCAGCTTGTGATAGATGATGCGCGAGGAGCGGTTTTCGAGCTTGCCCATGCGCTCATCGATCAGCGACATCAGATCGACGAGACGATAAGGCACCGGTGTGTCGACGGTGTAGCCGATCTGCTTGGGGTCGATGCGCTTGAGGCCGATGCGGTCGGCGTTCTGGTACTGGGTGTAGACGCCCTTGGCGAGCGGGATCACCTCGGCGAGGATGTCGAGCTCCTCCGGGACGCCCGCGCGGCCGCCGAACAGCACGTCGACGATTTCCTCGAAGTTGAACAGCCAGAACGGCAGCTTCAGGTTCCGCGGGTTCAGCACCAGCGCGCGGTCGCCAAAGCAGCGGCCATATTCGTTGTGCACGTCGAGCAGGAAGATGCGCAGGTTCGGGCGCGCCTTCAGGATCTCGTTGAGCAGCAGCGAGACGCCGGTCGATTTGCCGACGCCGGTCGATCCCAGCACGGCAAAATGCTTGGACAGCATTTCCTCGACGTCGACATAGGCGATCACCGAGCGGTCCTGCTGGAGGAAGCCGACGTTGATCTGGTCCGATCCGGTCGGCGCGTAGATCGTGCGCAGCTCCTGGCTCGTGATCAGGTCGACCGCGTCGCCGATGGTCGGATAATTGGTGACGCCGCGCTGGAATTTGGCCTTGTCGGCGGCGTTGAGGATCTCGCCGAGCAGGTCGACCGAGGCGATGGCGATGTAATTGTCGGCGCTCGACAGATTCTCGCAGGAGACCTCGGTGATCATCGCGACGATGACCGAGCTGGCGCAGCGAATGCTGACGAAACGGCCGACGGTCGCCCGAACCTCCGAGATCGGCATCTGGCTTGCCGCCAGAAGCCCGACCCGGGCGAGCGATCCACGTACCGAAATCACGCGTCCAAAGGATGTCACGATGAATGAACCTGGCAAGAGCACGGGGGTTGCACCGGACTATGCGCGGCCGCGGCTGCACAAACGGTTAAACGGCAGCCGCGGCCGCTTCGTTAAATCCGCGACAATTCGGCCGATAGATTCGTTCCTGATGCATATCTGTGGGCGGAAACGGCCGGAAAGTGCTGCTTTTTGGGGCCAGCAGGCTTTCGATCGAATTAGGGAAGATTTTACCATTCGGGCAGTCCGTCCGCCGTTCGGGGATGGTTCTTCTCAAGCGCGGGGCGCCATTCGGTCCGGGATGCAAGGGTTGGTTTGTTGACGGGACCTAATCATTTGTACATTAGTACAAATGAACCCGCGGCCTCGGTGCCGCCTCCGGGCGCGTGAGCCAATTGCGGCCCTGTGCCCGAATGCGCGATCCGGTTCCTGCGGATCGCAGCCACGCCAGGAGGAAAGCATGCAGCCCGAACCGATCCTCGATCTTGCCCATCTCGGCCATATGGAGCTGCTGACGCCCAAGCCCGACGAGAGCCTGAAATTCTTCGTCGACGTGATGGGCATGACAATCAGCGGCCGGAAGGGCGAGTCGGTCTACCTGCGGGGCTGGGACGATTACGAGCGCTATTCGCTCAAGCTCACGGCGTCGAAGACCTCAGGCATGGAGCACATGGCGCTGCGCGCGCGCAGCCAGCAGGCGCTGGAGCGCCGCGTCGCCGCGCTCAAGGGCTCCGGGTTCGACATCGGCTGGATCGACGGCGACATGGGGCAGGGGCCGACCTTCCGCTGCCGCGACCCCGACGGCCACATCGTCGAGCTCTATTACGAGACCGAATGGTATCAGGCGCCGCCGGAGCTGAAGCCGGCGCTCAAGAACCAGGCGCAGCGTTTTCCCGCCCGCGGCGTCAATGTCCGCCGCCTCGACCACCTCAACTGCCTCGCCGTCGACATCAAGTCCAACCGCGAGTTCTTCGAGAACTATCTCGGCTGCCGGCTCACCGAGCAGATCGTGCTCAACGACGGTCGGGAAGCGGCGATGTGGCTGACGATGTCGAACAAGAGCTACGACTTCGCCTATTCGCTCGACCATTCCGGCACGCCAGGCCGCTTCCACCACGTCACCTACGCGCTCGACAGCCGCGAGGAGATTCTTCGCGCGGCGGATATCTTCCTGGAGAACGGCATCCACATCGAGACCGGTCCGCACAAGCACGCGATCCAGCAGACCTTCTTCCTCTATGTCTACGAGCCCGGCGGTAACCGCGTCGAGGTCGCCAATGCCGGCGCGCGCCTCATCCTCGCGCCCGACTGGAAGCCGATCGTGTGGACGGAAGAGGAGCGCAAGAAGGGCCAGGCGTGGGGCCTGAAGACGATCGAGTCCTTCCACACCCACGGCACGCCGCCGGTGGAAGTGAAGAAGCACGCATAATATTCAGTGGGCAGGCGATCGCACGCGTGCGATCGTTTCGCGCACGCCTGTCCAGGCCGGCTTGTCGGGGGCGAACTGCCTGCGCAGGAACGTGACGAGCTCCTCGATCTGCGCGTCGCTCATGCTGTTCCTGAACGCAGGCATGTAGCCGAGATCGCTCGATGCTGGCTCGGCGATGCCGTGCAGGATCACCTGCACGAGATTGTCCGGTGATGCGCTGTGCAGATTGCTGTTGAGCGCGAGCGAGGGCCGGCTGCCGAACAGCGGCAGGCCGCCGACCTCGTGGCAGACGGCGCAGGCGCCCTGATAGAGCCGCGCGCCGGTGGAGGCGGCGGTGGTGACTTGCGTTGCGCTCTCGAGCCTGGCGGCAAGCGCATCCGGCGCCTCGGTGGCGGCGTCGTTGAACGAGTTGAGATAGACGGCCATCGCGCGAATGTCCTGGTTGGGCAGGGCCGTGAGATCCCTGACAACAGGCGCCATCGGGCCGGCGGCGACGCCGTGATAGCGCGACAGGCCGGTGCGCAAATAGGCGTAGAGCTCCTCCTCGCTCCAGGGGATCGGTGCCTGCGACAGCGACGTCAGCGGCGGCGCCTCCCAACCCTCGGCAAAGCCGCCGGCGAGATAGGCCTCGCGCTGCTCGGCGCCGAGCGCGTTGCGCGGCGAATGGCAGGCGCTGCAATGGCCGAGACTTTCGACCAGATAGGCGCCGCGATTCCACTGCGCGGACTGCGCGGGATCGGGCTTGAAGTCCTTCGTCTGATGGAACAGCGCGTTCCAGCCCGCGAGCAGCGGGCGAATGTTGAACGGGAAGGCGAGCGTATTCGCGGGTGGCGTCGCGCGCACCGCGGGCTGCGCCATCAGATAGGCGTAGAGCGCCTGGAGGTCGGCCTCGCTGGTCTTCGAAAAATGCGTGTAGGGGAAGGCGGGATAGAGCTGCCGTCCGTCGCGATGCTGCCCGTCGCGCATCGCGCGCTCGAAGGCGGGATAGGACCAGGCGCCGATGCCGGTCTCGACGTCGGGCGTGATGTTGGTCGCGTAGATCGTGCCGAACGGCGTCGCAAGCGCGCGGCCGCCGGCGTTGGGCGCACCGCCGATCGTGGTGTGGCACTCCGCGCAATTGCCGAGCGCGGCAAGCTGCGCGCCGCGGGCGATGGTTGCCGCGGAATAGACCGATGCATCGGGCCGCGCGATCGGCGCGATGGCGCGGCCGGGCAAGAGGGCAGCGCCAACGCCGATCGCGGCGGTGCAGACGGCGGCAATGGTCGCAAAGATGCCGGCGCGCCTGGCGAACGGATTCTGCCAGATGCGCGATGGCTGTGGCGCTGCAGGAGCGGGCAGGGCCTGCGGCGCGGGCCGCGCGTCACCGTGCAGGCCCCGGAGGATGCGCTCGGGCGTGAACGGGGGCTCGCGAAAGCGCACGCCGGTGGCATCGAAGATGGCATTGGCGATCGCCGCCGCGCTCGGGACCGAGGCGGACTCGCCGACGCCGAGCGGCGGCTGATCCGGCCGCGGCAGCAACAAGACGTCGATCTTGGGCACGTCGGGGAAGGGCATGATCGGGTAGGCGCCCCATTCGCGCGCCGCCACCGCGCCGCGCTCGAACGAGACCTCCTCCATCAGCGCGCGGCTGGTGGACTGGATGACGTTGCCGTGGATCTGGTGGCGCACGCCGTCCGGATTGATCATCAGACCGGAGTCCTGCCCGGCGACGACGCGCGTCACGCTGACGTCGCCGGTCGTCTTGTTCACGGCGACGTCGGCGACCCAGGCCGACCACGCCGCGCCATAGCCCGGAAACTTGCTGTGGACATAGAGCGCATAGGCAAAGCCGCGCCCGTGCACGACCTCGCCGTCCTTCTCTTCGCGGACCGGCCGCGGCGTCCAGCCCGCGCGCTCGGCCACCGCATTGACGAGATCGACGGCGCGCTGGTCTTTCAGGTAGCGCAGCCGGTATTCGATCGGGTCGACGCCGGCTTCCGTTGCGGCCTCGTCGATGTAGGATTCATGCGCAAACGTGTTCGGCAGCGCCGAGACGCCGCGAAGCCAGGACGCGCGCACGATCGGCGCCATGTCATGGGCGACGACGCGCATGTGGTCGTAGTCGTAGGGCGGGATCGCGGTGCGGTCGCCCATCTGGAGCACGGCCGGATCGGGCGAGACGCGACCGGTCAGCAGCAGCGCCAGCGTCGGCGCGGCGTTCGAGGGATAGCGCGTGGCGAGGTCGTAAGCCGCGACGCCGCCGTCGGCGTTCAGGCCGCCATTGACGTCGATGAGCTGCGCGGTGCCCTTGGGCTCCCAGGCGTGCTCCTGCTCGCGCGTCAGCTGCACGCGCACCGGACGGCCGACCGCGCGCGACAGCAGCAGCGCATCCGCGGTGACGTCGTCGGCGCAGTTGCGGCCGTAGCAGCCGGCGGCCTCCAGCCGGATGACTTCGATCTCGCTCTCGGGGCGCTCGATCAGCAGCGCCAGATCGCCGCGCAGCAGATGCGGATTCTGCGTGCCCGACCAGACGCGGATGTCGCCGCTCTGGAAGTCGGCGACCGCGCAGGACGGGCCGATCGAGGCATGCATCTGGTACGGCCACACATAGGTGCGCTGCATCGGCTTGGCGGCGCCTGATATCGCCGCATTGACGTCGCCCTTGTCGATCAACGTCCGCGGCGTCGACGGATTGGCGCGCAACGCGGTCTCGACATCGGCGAGGTCGGTGAGGGTGGGCGTCGGCTTCCAGCTCACCTTGAGCTGCTCCGCGGCGCGAATCGCATTCTCCTCGCGCTCGGCGACGATTCCGACGAAATCGCCGATGTGCACGACGGCTATAACGCCGGGAACGTCGCGCACCGAGGATTCGTCGACCGCGAGCAGGCTGGTGCCGACGAACGGCCCGGCATCGACGCCGGCATAGGGCGGACGCACGACGCGGCCGTGCAGCATGCCAGGCAGGCGGACGTCGTGCACGAAGGTCAGCTCGCCCGTGGCCTTCGCCGGCAGGTCGACCCGCGGCATCGACTGGCCGACGATGGCGTAGTCGCCGACGGGCTTGACGGCGACGTCGTCGGCAAGCTCGAGCCGGATCGTCTCGCCGCCGATCAATTCGCCATAGCTGACGCTGCGGTTGTCGTGCCCGCGCACGAGGCCGTCTTCGATCTTGAGGTCGGCCTCCGGCAACTCCAGCCGCTCGGCTGCGCGCGCGATCAGGAAGTGGCGCGCCTGCGCCGCGGCCTTGCGCAGGGGCACGGCAGTGATCTGGATGGTTTCACTGGCGATCGTGGCGCCCTGGTTCGGCACGACAGCGGTATCGCCGAGCACGATGACGACGCGCGCAAAGGACACGTCGAGCTCCTCGGCGACGATCTGGCCGAGCGCGGTGCGGATGCCGGTGCCGAGATCGACATGACCATTGTAAGCGGTGACCGAGCCGTCTGCGGTGATGCGGACGAAGGTCTCGGATGTGATCTCGTCCACGGTGCGGACGACGACGAGCGAGCCTGATTGCCGCTCAGCTCCGTTCGAGGCAGGGGAGGTCATCAGTCCGCGGCCTCGGTGAGCTGCCCCGATGCGCGCATCACGGCGCGCAGGATTTCGACATGCGTGCCGCAGCGGCAGAGATTGTAGCGCAGCGCCGCCAGCGCTTCCTGTTCTGTCGGCTGCGGGTTGATCGCGAGCAGCGCCTTGGTGGTCATGATCATGCCGTTGAGGCAGTAGCCGCATTGCGCGGCCTGCTCGTCGATGAAGGCCTGCTGCACCGGATCAGGCTTGTCGCTTGTGCCGAGCCCTTCGAGCGTCACGATGTCGCGTCCCGCGCAGCCGCCGACCGGGATGACGCAGGAGCGCGCGGCGGCGCCGTCGATCAGGACAGTACAGGTGCCGCATTCGCCGAGGCCGCAGCCAAATTTCGGACCGTTGAGCGCGAGGTCGTTGCGCAGCACATAGAGTAATGGCGTTGCGCGCTCTGCAGTGATCTCGTGGATCCTGCCGTTCACGGTGAGGCGGATCGGTGTCTGCGTCATCCTGTTCCCAAGCCCCGCGACGATCGGGTCGCAAAAATTGTACGTTGCGACGATACCGTTTGTACACAAACGTGCAAGCGGCCATGCCGCAGTGCAGCGCGACTGCCCGCTTTGTGGACAAAGGCGGCAGGCAAATGAGGTTTTATTCGGCAGCGCATCTTTTCGCGCGCGCCGCCGCTTGACAGCTATCGGGACCGCGCGCAACATCGTTCGTATACGAATGATAACCGCAGTGTCCGCTGGCTTGCACATGGTGACTGAAACGACGAGCGCCGCCACCGACAAGATCCGCTGCGATGCCTGTCCGGTGATGTGCTACATCAAGCCGGGCGCGGCGGGCGCCTGCGATCGCTATGCCAATCACGACGGCAAGCTCGTTCGCGTCGATCCGCACGTGATCCTGGAGCGCACCGTTTCGCATGGCGGCAAGCTTGTGCCGTTCAGCCGCACGGAAGACTGGGACGGCAAGATCGTCCACGAACCCTCGACCTTCGTCACCGCGATCGGTGCGGGCACGACCTATCCGGACTACAAGCCGGCACCGTTCATCGTCTCTGCGGAAGTCGACGGCGTCGACATGGTGACCGTCGTCACCGAGGGAATCTTCTCCTATTGCGGCATCAAGGTGAAGGTCGACACCGACCGCTATCTGGGCCCGGAGACCGCGACCGTGCGCGCGCAGGGCGAGGCGGTCGGCCACGTCACCACCAGCGAATACGGCTCGCAGATGCTGTCGCTCGGCGGCGTGCATCATCTCACCGGCGGCTCCAAGAAGGAGGGCCGCGTCACCTGCGATACGCTGATGGACCTCGCCAATTGCAAGGCGGTCGAGCTCACCATCGACGGCGGCGCCACGGTGGTGGTGCAGGCCGGCCAGCCGCCGATCGTCAACGGCGCGAAAGAAGAGCGCATGCGCGTCGGCTGCGGCTCGGCGACGATCGGCATGTTCGCCAAGCAATGGCATGGCAAGGTCGACGAGGTCGTGGTCGTCGATGACCACATCACCGGTGTGCTCTCAGAGCACCAGGCCGGCAAGCTGCTCGACATCGCCGACACCGGCATCAAGATGAAGGGCCGGCGCTCGACGCCCGGCCGCTATTTCCAGGTCGCCGATCCCGGCACGGGGTGGGGCGGCACCAACATTTCCGATCCGCTCGCGATCCTCGGACCGTTCGATGCGAAGGAGGCCAAGCCTGGCCTCTCCATGCTGATGGTTTCCACGACGGGCGAGCATTCGTCCTATTACGTGCTCGACGAGGCCTTGAAGCCGGTCGAGACCGAGATGCCGGCCGATTTGAAGTTCTCGGTCGAGCGCATCCAGGAGAATTGCGAGCCGGCGCTGTGCACCGTGCTGTTCATGGCCGGTGCGGGCGGCTCGCTGCGTGCGGGCGTCACCGACAATCCGGTGCGGCTGACGCGCTCGGTGAAGGACGCGCTGACACGTGTCACCAGCGGCGGCGCACCAGTCTATGTCTGGCCCGGCGGCGGCATCACTTACATGGTCGACGTGACGCAGATGCCTTCAGGCGCGTTCGGCTATGTGCCGACGCCGGCGCTGGTCGCGCCGATCGAGTTCACGATGAGGCTGTCCGACTACGCCGCGCTCGGTGGACACATGGATTACGTCAAGCCGCTCTCGGAAGTACGGAACGGCGAGGATGTCCGCCAGTTGCCCTGGCAGAACCCGATTCCAGGGCCCCGGGCATGACACGGCTCCCGCAAATCGCATTGCTGTCTGATGGTCGGCGGCTGCATTTGCAGGATGGGCCGATTGATCTGATCGTCGAAGCGAGGGGGGGCCCGGGCGAGGTGCGTGCGGCCTATGACGCCGCAGCGCGCCGCTTCACCGGACTGCTCGATGAGCTCTGCGTGGAGCTGACGGAGCTGCGCAAGGCAGCGGAACCCGGAGCGTGCCCACTGAAGGGCGCCGTTGCGCGCCGCATGTATGCCGCCGTTGCGCCCTATGCCCCCGATTGCTTCATCACGCCGATGGCCGCGGTGGCGGGCAGCGTGGCCGAGGAGATTCTGGGCGCAATGCTGAACGCGGCGTCGCTCGACCAGGCCTATGTCAACAATGGCGGCGACATCGCGCTGCATCTTGCGCGAGGCGAACATTTTTCGGTCGGCCTGATGGACCGGCCCGATCGCGACGGCGTGATGCGGAGAATGAAGGTCGATGCTGATGATCCCGTGCGGGGGATCGCGACCAGCGGGCGCCACGGCCGCAGCTTTTCGCTCGGCATTGCCGACGCCGTGACGGTGCTGGCGGCAACGGCCGCGCAGGCCGATGCGGCGGCCACGATCATCGCCAACGCCGTCGATCTGCCCGGGCATCCCGCCATCGTCCGGCAGCCCGCGAACGAGCTTCAGCCCGACAGCGATCTCGGCGCGCGTCTTGTCACCCGCAACGTCGGCGAATTGTCACCGACCGAGATTTCGGCCGCGCTGGAATCTGGCGCGGAATGTGCACGGCAATTGTTCGATCGCGGATTGATCGAGGGTGCCGTGTTGCAGCTCAGTGGTGATATGCTCGTCATCGGAACAAAAGATATTGAACGGCAACGATCGCGCCCGTCTGTGCTGGAGAACGCGGTTCATGCCTGAGCAGGGAAGAGCCCAAGGGAAACAATCATGAGCGCGATCATCCGCAAGATCGTCACGGTCGTCGAAGAGACGCAAATGGAGATGGGCCGCCAGGTCTCGCCGCCGACCCGGCGCGCCGCGGCCATCGCCGTGATCGAAAATCCCTTTGCCGGACAATATGTCGAGGATCTCGCGCCGCTGATCGCGATCGGCGAGGAGCTCGGCGAACTGCTGTCGAAGCGCGCAGTCGCGGCGCTCGGGATCGACGGTGCGAAGGTGCAGAGCTACGGCAAGGCGGCGGCCGTCGGTGAGAACGGCGAACTGGAGCATGCGGCAGCGATCCTTCACCCGAAGATGGGCGCGCCGGTGCGGAAGGTTCTGAGCAAGGGCGCAGCGCTGATCCCTTCGTCGAAGAAGCGCAGCGGCCCCGGCACGACGCTCGATATCCCCCTGGGTCACAAGGATGCGGCCTTCGTGCGCAGCCACTTCGACGGCATGGAAGTGCAGATCAACGACGCGCCGCGCGCCAACGAGATCATGGTCGCGGTCGCCGTTACCGACAGCGGCCGTCCGCTGCCGCGTGTCGGCGGGCTGACGGTTGCGGAGATCAAGGGCGAGGACGGTCTGAGATAGAGTTTGAACCGGGGAGGCGGGCACTGCTTCCCCGACAAGATCACGCTGAAGACGTAGAGAGTTCAAAACTGGAGGTTGGGATGCGAGCGAGAAACTATTTTGTGGGCGCGGCCTTCGCGCTTCTGGCCGGCGGCATGGCTCATTCGGCCGTGGCACAGGACATCAAGATCGGCGAGATCAACAGCTACTCGCTGCTGCCGGCCTTCACAGAGCCCTATCGCAAGGGCTGGCAGCTCGCCGTGGAAGAGATCAACGCGGCCGGCGGCATCAACGGCAAGAAGCTCGTCGTCGTCTCCAAGGACGACGGCGGCAAGCCGGCGGATGCGCAGACTGCGGCCAACGAGCTGGTGTCGAGCGAGGGCGTCGCGATGCTGACGGGGACGTTCCTGTCGAACATCGGTCTGGCCGTCAGCGACTTCGCCAACCAGAAGAAAGTGTTTTTCCTCGCGGCCGAGCCGCTGACGGACGCCGTGACCTGGTCGAAGGGCAACAAGTACACCTTCCGCCTGCGGCCCTCGAACTACATGCAGGCCGCGATGCTGGTGGAAGCAGCCAGCAAGCTGCCGGCAAAGCGCTGGGCGACGATCGCGCCGAACTATGAGTACGGCCAGTCGGCGGTTGCCGTGTTCAAGAAGCTGATGTCGGAGAAGCGCCCCGACATCCAGTGGGTGGACGAGCAGTGGCCGCCGCAGGGCAAGATCGATGCGGGTCCGGTGGTGCAGGCGGTTGCCGCGGCCAATCCCGAGGCGATCCTCAACGTCACCTTCGGCGCCGACCTCGTGAAGCTCGTGCGCGAAGGCAACACCCGCGGCCTGTTCAAGGGGCGCGAGGTCGTGTCCTTCCTGACCGGCGAGCCCGAATATCTCGATCCGCTCAAGGACGAGACGCCGGAGGGCTGGATCGTCACCGGCTATCCCTGGTACTCGATCAAGACGCCCGAGCATGATGCGTTCCTGAAGGCCTACCAGGCCAAGTACAACGACTATCCGCGTCTCGGCTCGATCGTCGGCTACCAGACCATCAAGTCGGCGGCCGCGATCCTGGCAAAGGCCGGCTCGACCGATCCGGAGAAGCTGATTGCCGCGGCGGAGGGCCTGTCCATGCCGTCGCCGTTCGGTGAGATCACCTTCCGCAAGATCGACCACCAGTCGACCCTCGGCGCTTACGTTGGCAAGACCGCGCTGAAGGACGGCAAGGGCGTGATGGTGGACTCTTCTTACAAGAAGGGCGCGGACTATCTGCCCAGCGATGCCGAAGTCGAGAAGCTGCGGCCGAAGGACTGATCTCTTTCTTCTCCCTCGCCCCGCTTGCGGGGAGAGGGTCGGGGTGAGGGGGAGCCTCCGCGAGGGAGGTAACCATCGAGCTCGCGGAGACTCCCCCTCACCCGAATTGCTCCGCAATTCGACCTCTCCCCGCAAGCGGGGAGAGGTGAAGCAACACCTGAACCCGGACCGCCGATGGCCTTTTATGTCGTACAGTTTCTGACCGGTCTCGCCAGCGCAGCGTCGCTGTTCCTGGTGGCCTCGGGCCTGTCGATCATCTTTGGCGTGACGCGGATCGTGAATTTCGCGCATGGCGCCTTCTACATGATCGGCGCCTACATCGCCTTCACGCTGACCGAGCGGCTTTCGGGCGCATTCGGTTTCTGGGGCAGTATCGTCGCGGCCGCGCTGGCCGTGGCGCTGATCGGCGTCATCGTCGAGATGGTGCTGCTCCGCCGCATCTATCATGCGCCCGAATTATTCCAGCTGCTCGCGACCTTCGGCCTGACCCTGATGGTCGAGGACCTCGTCGTGCTGATCTGGGGGCCCGACGATCTCGTCGGCCGCCGCGCGCCGGGCTTCAAGGGCGCGATCGATTTCTTCGGCCAGAATATCCCGAGCTATGACCTGTTCCTGATCGGGCTCGGCCCGGTCGTGCTCGGCATTCTCTGGCTGCTGTTCCAGCGCACGCGCTGGGGCGTGCTGGTGCGCGCGGCAACGCAGGACCGCGACATGGTCGCGGCTCTCGGCGTCAATCAGAAATGGCTGTTCACGTCGGTGTTTGCGGTCGGCGTCTTCCTCGCAGCGCTCGGCGGCGCGCTCCAGATCCCGCGCGATGCCGTGCATCACGCGATGGATCTGCGCATCATCGTCGAGGTCTTCGTCGTGGTCGTGATCGGCGGTCTCGGCAGCATCGTCGGCGCCTTCGTCGCGGCGGTGCTGGTCTCCGAGCTCAACGCCTTCGGCATCCTGATCTTCCCGAAGATCTCCATCATCCTGGTCTTCCTGGTGATGGCGGTGGTGCTGATCGTCCGCCCCTGGGGCCTGTTCGGTAAGCCGGAGGCGGCCGCGCGCAAGACGCCGGGTCTTACCGTCAATCCCTGGCGCCCGCTGTCGTCGAACGAGCGGCTGGCCGCGCTGGCAACGCTCGTCATTGCCGCAACGCTGCCGCTGTTCGCCGGCAACTACGCGCTGACCGTCGGCTCGGAGATCGCGATTTTCGTGATCTTCGCCGTCAGCCTGCACTTCCTGATGTCGGTCGGGGGACTCGCGTCTTTCGGCCACGCCGCCTATTTCGGCCTCGGCGCCTACGGCATCGCCTTCCTCGCCAAGATGGCCGGACTGCCGATGATCGTCTGCCTGTTGCTCGGGCCGCTGCTCGGCTGCATGGGCGCCGCGGTGTTCGGCTTCTTCGCCGTGCAGCTCTCCGGGGTCTACTTTGCGATGCTGACGCTCGCCTTTGCGCAGATCGTCTGGTCGATCGCGTTCCAATGGGTGAGCGTCACCGGCGGCGACAACGGCATTCTGGGCGTCTGGCCGGAAAAATGGGCGGCGAGCCCGTCGCACTTCTATTGGCTGGCGCTCGGCGTCGCGGCGCTCGTCACGTTCGCGCTGCGGGCCATGGTGTTCTCGCCGTTCGGCTACGCGCTGCGGGCCACGCGCGACTCGCTCCTGCGCAGCGAAGCGATCGGTATCAACGCCAAGCGCATCCAGTGGACCGCCTTCGTGATCGCGGGCACGACCGCCGGCATCGGCGGCGCGCTGTTCGCCTATCTCAAGGGCAGCGTCTTCCCGGACAATCTCGGCATCTCGCTTTCGGTCGACGCGCTGGTGATGGTGCTGCTCGGCGGCGTCGAGACTGTGTCGGGCGCGGTGATCGGCGCCATCGTCTACAAGGCGCTCAACATCTGGCTGGTCAGCCAGACCGACCTGTCGAAGCTCGTGCTCGGCGGCTTCATCGTGCTGATCGTCGTCGTCTTCCCCAAGGGCATCGTCGGCATGCTGGAGATGCTGGCGCAGCGTCGCAGGAAGACATCGCCGCCGGGATCTCCCTTGCTTGCCAAGCCGATCGAGTCCGCCGAATGAGCGTCGCACCCCCACTTCTCGCGGTCGAAGGCCTGACCAAATCCTATGGCGGTATCCATGCCGTGCGCGGCGTCTCGTTCTCGCTGCGCGCCGGCGAGATCCTGGCGCTGATCGGCCCGAACGGCGCCGGCAAGAGCACCTGCTTCGACATGCTCAACGGCCAGAACAAGCCGGATTCCGGCCAGGTCCGCCTGCTTGGCGAAGAAACCACCGGCAAGAAGCCGCGCGAGATCTGGCGGCTCGGGGTGGGGCGTACCTTCCAGATCACCGCGACGTTCGCGACCATGACGGTGCGCGAGAACGTGCAGGTTGCGCTGATCTCGCACGGGAAGCAGCTGTTCAATCTCTGGGGCTCGGCGCCGAAGTTCGATCGTGGCGAAGCCGGCCGCTTGCTCGAGCTCGTCGGCATGAGCGGCTACGCGGATCGTCCCTGCGGCGAGCTCGCCTATGGCGACCTCAAGCGGCTCGAGCTTGCGGTCGCGCTCGCCAACCAGCCGAAACTCTTGCTGATGGACGAGCCGACCGCCGGCATGGCGCCGCGCGAGCGAGTCGATCTGATGCGACTGACGGCTCAAATCGCGCGGGAGAAATCGATCGGCGTGCTCTTCACCGAGCACGACATGGACGTGGTGTTCGAGCATGCCGACCGCATCATCGTGCTCAACCGCGGCACGCTGATCGCCGAGGGCTCGCCCGCCGAGGTGCGCGGCAACCCGCAGGTGCAGGCGGTCTATCTCGGCGAGGGGCTCGTCTACGATGCCCGCCATCGCGACGGAGCCTCGGCATGAAACTCACGGTGCAGGACCTCAACAGCCATTACGGCCCGGCGCATATCCTGTTCGACATCGGTTTCGAGGTCGGCGAGGGCGAGGTGGTGGCGCTGCTGGGCCGCAACGGCGCCGGCAAGTCGACGACGTTCCGCTCGATCGTCGGCCTCGTGGCGCAGCGCTCGGGCCGCATCATGTTCGAGGGCAAGGACGTGTCGGTGCGGCCGACGCACGAGATCGTGCGCGAGGGGCTCGGCTACGTGCCGGAGGAGCGGCGAATCTTCACCGATCTGACGGTGGAGGAGAATCTCGAAGTCGGCCGGCAGCCGAAGCGCCCGAACGCGCCCTACTGGACGCGCGACAAGTTGTTCACGCTGTTTCCCAACCTCGGCGAGATGAAGAACCGCCCGGGCGGCCGCATGAGCGGCGGCGAGCAGCAGATGCTCACCATCGCGCGCACGCTGATGGGCAACCCGTCGCTGGTGCTGCTCGACGAGCCGTCGGAAGGCCTGTCG
This sequence comes from Bradyrhizobium sp. CCBAU 45394, assembly GCF_028128655.1. Lineage (NCBI taxonomy): Bacteria > Pseudomonadati > Pseudomonadota > Alphaproteobacteria > Hyphomicrobiales > Nitrobacteraceae > Bradyrhizobium > Bradyrhizobium sp. CCBAU 45394. Next base: position 68,525 of record NZ_LBIX01000174.1, read on the forward strand.
CCGAAGATCGTGGAACAGATGGTCGATGCCATCCTGACCATGAAGAAGGAGGGCGTCAGCATCGTCGTCTCCGAGCAGAATCTGCACTTCGCGCGGTTGATTTCCGATCGCGCTTATATCATCGAGCGCGGCCGCATCTGCTTCGGCGGCACCATGGCTGAGCTCGACGCGCGTCCGGACATCCGCGACGCGCATCTGTCGTTGTGACGGCAAAGGGAAGGTCGGGGAGCGGATGGCGAGAAGCGTTGCGGCGAAGAAGAGCGTCAAACCGGCAAAACCGCCTTACGTGCTCGACGAGCAGGTCGGCTTCATCCTGCGCCAGGTCTGGCAGCGGCACAGCTCGATCTTCTCCCGCGATATCGGGACCAATCTGACGCCGACGCAATGGGCGGCGCTGTCAAAGCTCGCCGAGACCGGGCCGTGCTCGCAGAACCAGCTGGGACGGCTGACCGCGATGGACGTCGCGACCATCAAGGGCGTGATCGACCGCCTGACGGCGCGCGGCCTGACTGAAACCAGCCAGGATCCCGAGGACGGACGGCGCCTGCTGGTGAGCCTGACGCGTGCCGGTCAGCAGCTAGCCGAGAAACTGGCGCCGAATGCGCTCGCCATCACCCGCGAGACGCTGGCGCCGCTCGACGCCAAGGAGCGCGAGATGCTGATGGCGCTGTTGAGCAAGTTGCGGTGAAATTGACTGTCATTCCGGGGCACGCGCGCCGCGCGTGAACCCGGAATCCGGAGATTGTTGCTCGAGATTCCTGGTTCGCGCTCTCGCGCGCCCCGGAATGACGGCAAGTGCCGTCACTTCGCCACCACTTCCGGCACCTTGCCGGCCGGCGGCGTGTTGCGGCTGCGCTGGGTGCGGACGACGCCGTCGATGATGGTCATGCCGATGCCGGGGAGGTCGCCGAGCTGGACGCTCTCCAGGATGTTCTTGCCCGGCGAGTGCTGCGCCTTGTCCATGATGACGAAATCCGCGGCGCGGCCGACCTCGATCAGGCCGCAATCGAGCTGCCGCATCCGCGCGGTGTTGCCGGTGGCGAGGCAGAAGGCGATCTCGGCCGGCAGCTCGCCGATCGAGGACAGCATCGAGACCATGCGCAAGATGCCGAGCGGCTGCACGCCGGAGCCGGCCGGCCCGTCGGTGCCGAGGATGACGCGGTGCAGGTCGCCCATTTCGCGCGCGATGCGCAGCGTATAGAGCGCCGAGCGCTCGTTGCCGTTATGAACGATCTCGAGCCCGCGCTTGCAGCCCTCGCAGATGCAGCGGATCTGGTCGTCGGGAAGGGCGGTGTGGCCGCCATTGATGTGGCCGACCACGTCGGTGTCGGCCTCCAGCACCACGTCCTTGTCGATCAGGCCGGAGCCGGGGATCGAGGGGCCTCCGGTGTGGATCGTGCTCTGGATGCCGTATTTGCGCGCCCAACCCACCATCTTGCGCGCAGTGGGTCCGTCCTTGACGCCACCGAGGCCGACTTCGCCGAGCAGCTTGACGCCGGCGGCGGCCAATTCCTTGAAGTCTTCTTCGACCATCTCGCATTCGATCACCGGCGCACCGGCATGAACCTTCACGCCGCCCGGACGCAACGTCCAGAACGCGCGCTGGGCGAAGATCGCCATCGCCTTCAGCCCCACCACGTCGCGGGGGCGACCCGGCATGTGCACTTCGCCTGCCGAGATCATGGTGGTGATGCCGCCATGGAGGGAGCTGTCGATCCAGTTGATCTGGTTCTGGCGCGGCGTCCAGTCGCCGGCGACGGGGTGGACATGGCTGTCGATCAGGCCGGGGGTCACCGTGGTGCCGTTGGCATCGACGATGGTGGTCGCACCTTCCGTGTCGAGATCCTTGTGGCGGCCGATCGCGGTGATCTTGCCGTTCTCGGCGACGATGGTGTCGCCGTCCAGGATCGGCTTTTCCAGCGCGCCGGACAGGATCAGGCCGATATTGCGGATCACGAGCTTCGAGGGCCCGGCGGCCTGGGGTGCGTCATGCGCCATGGAAGGGGTCCTTTTCCTTAACTGCAACGCTGCCGATCTTGGGCAGCCTTGACCACGGGATCAAGCCGGATTATTCATTAGTACACGAATGATCGTGTACAAACGACGCATAGCTGACCGCCTCGGAACCGCAACGTAGCGACACGGAAGGGTGAGATGAGCAATTTCAACCAGGAAAGCGTTTTGAGCGTCCACCATTGGACCGACACGCTGTTCTCCTTCAAGACCACCCGCAGCCCGACCTTCCGCTTCCGCAACGGTGAATTCACCATGATCGGGCTCAAGGTCGGCGAGAAGCCGCTGCTGCGGGCCTACAGCGTCGCCAGCGCCAATTACGAGGACACGCTGGAGTTCTTCTCGATCAAGGTGCCGGACGGCCCGCTGACCTCGCGGCTCCAGCACCTGAAGGAAGGCGACGAGATCATCGTCAGCCGCAAGGCCACCGGCACGCTGGTGATCGACAATCTGGAAGAGGGCCGCAACCTCTATTTGATCGGCACCGGCACGGGCCTCGCTCCGTTCCTGAGCGTGATCAAGGACCCCGAGACCTACGAGCGCTTCGAGAAGGTGGTGCTGCTGCACGGTTGCCGCCACGTCAAGGAACTCGCCTATGGCGAGATGATCACCGAGCATCTGCCGAAAGATGAGCTGCTCGGCGAGTACATCCAGAGCCAGCTTATCTACTACCCGACGGTGACCCGCGATCCCTTCCGCAACCGCGGCCGCATCACCGACCTCATCACCTCGGGCAAGCTGTTCAGCGATATCGGCCTGCCGGCGCTGGAGGCCGCGCACGACCGCGTCATGATCTGCGGCAGCCCGGCGCTGGTCGCGGACACCCGCGTGCTCCTGGGCGAGCGCGGCTTCATCGAGGGCAATCACGGCGAACCGGCCCAGTTCGTGGTCGAAAAGGCTTTCGCCGAGCGCTAGACGCGGAATTCTTGCGCAATAAGACCGTATTTTCGCCGCGCGGCGCCCGTTGCGGCGCCGATTCGGCGCGCGATACACTGTGGGAACGAATCAGCGGAGTTTCCACATGGTTGCGGACAGCGACAGCAACATCGCCTGGCACCGGGTTCAGTTGAAGAAGAACCGCGCCGAGTTGAAGGCGCTCGAGACGGCGCGCTTCACGATGGGCGAGATCGCCTCGTCGAAGCGGAACGGCCAGACCCAGAAGGCGGTTGCAGAACTGAAGCGCAAGATCGCGCAGTCGGAACGCGCGATCGCCGATTACGACAAGCGCACGCGCCGTCCGCTTACCACCGACCTGCAAAGCCTCAGCAGCGGCAGCTGGAGCCATTGGGACGCCTACACCAACCAGCAGCAACGCAAGACCGGGCCGCGCTCGCCGGGCCGCGGATAGGCTCTGGTCGCGAGCATCGCGCTGGCGCAGCCAGCACCGGTTCCGGCCCTTGCACGTGGGTCCGCGCGCACCATCTGGTTGAGACGCCACCAACCAATCCGGTGATCCCATGGCACCGCGCCTCGATTTCACCAGCGAGGCCTTCTTTCGCGATCCGCCCGCGGCGATCGCGGCGCTGCGCGCCTCGGGCCCCGTGGTTGCGACGCGATTTCCTCTCGTCGGCGATGTCTGGATCACCACGACCCATGACGCCACCGCTGAGGTCCTGAAGGACGGCACCACCTTCACGCTGCGCAAGGAGGACGGCAAAGTTGCCGGCCTGCGCTGGTGGATGCCGAAGCTCGTCACCACCATCGCCAACAACATGCTGACCATGGACGAGCCCGATCACACGCGGCTGCGCAGCATCGTGGACGAGGCATTTCGCCGCCGCGCGATCGTGGCGATGGAGCCACGCATTCGCGCCATCGCCGACGGTTTGGCGAACGACCTGTTTGCCGATGGCAGCCCGGCCGACCTCGTCCAGTGTTACGCCCGCATCCTGCCGGTGTCGGTGATCTGCGAGCTGCTGGGCCTGCCCGCGGCCGATCGCCCGAGATTCGTCGCCTGGGCCAACAAGATGTCGTCGCTGACGAATGTCGTCAGCTTCTTCCGCCTGCTGTTCGCGTTCCGCAAGATGCGCGCCTACCTCGAACGGCAGTTGCAGATCGCGCGCGTGCGGGGCGGCGAGGGCCTGATCGCCGAGCTGGTCCAGGTCGAGCTCGAGGGCGGCCAGATCACGCCGGACGAAATGGTGTCGATGGTGTTCCTGCTGCTCGCGGCAGGCTCGGAGACCACCACGCATCTGATCAGCGGTTCGGTCTACGAGCTGCTCAGGAATCCGGCCTTGCGCGACTGGCTGGAGGAGGATTGGAGCCGCATCTCGCTCGCCGTCGAGGAATTCCTGCGCTTCGTCTCGCCCGTGCAGTTTTCCAAACCGCGCTATCTGCGGCGGGATGTCGAGCTTGCGGGCGTACGGCTGAAGAAGGGCGACCGTGTCATGGTCATGCTTGCCGCCGCCAATATGGACCCGGCGGTGCACGATCGCTCGGAGCGGCTCGACCTTACGCGCAAGCCGAACCGCCACATGTCGTTCGGAACGGGAATTCATTTCTGTCTCGGCCACCAGCTTGCGCGGATCGAGGCGACTTGCGCGTTGCAGGCGCTGCTTGCGCGATGGCCGAAACTCGAGCTCGCCGTGGACCCCGCGCAAATCCACTGGCGCAAGCGGCCGGGTATGCGTGCGATCGCGCGATTGCCTGTCGTTGCCGGCGGGAACCGCAGGCCGAGCCGTGGTGCCGCCGCCGAGCCGTTGCTCGCGGACTGACGCAGCGCACGCCGTGCCGGGAACAATGGCGCGCATCATCTTGCGTGGAGTGCGAAACAATCTCGTCGCGCAGGCGTTGCACCAATGCACGCAGCAGCAAGGGAGCAGTCCATGCCCAACGGCGGCAAGACGCATATCGGATCAGGCGCGCGCGGCAAGGGCGCGGGGACTGGCGCACTCACGGACATCGCAAAGGACAAGGTCGGCGACAACATGATCCTGTCGAACCGCGACAAGGCGCAACATTCCGACATTCGCGGCATGGACGGAAAGTTCATCCAGACGGAGCAGTACCAGGATCATTCGGCCAACCGGCTGCTCGACGACGAGGAGGCTGAAGACTAGGCGAGAGCCCCGAGCGGCAGCTTCAGGAGCCGGCCGATTTCTTCGAAGCGACGAGATCGCGCTCCCAGCCGAAGACGGAGCGGCCGTCGAGCTCGGGAGAGGCCGCGCGCTCGCCGGCGATGTAAGCCTCGACCGACGGTCCACGCGCGGTCCGCTCCAGCCGTCGCGCCTGGTCGTCGAGACGCCTGAGCGCCTGCATCTCTTCCTCGCGTCCGAGTTTTGCGTTCTGGATCGCGCCTTTCAGCACGCGGATGGTCTCGTCATAGACCTTGATCGGGACGGGGTAGGGGTGCCGGTCCTTGCCGCCATGAGCGAGCGAGAAACGGGCGGGATCGTTGAAGCGATAGGGGGCGCCGTGCACGACCTCGGCCACCATCGCCAGCGAACGCACCGTGCGGGCGCCGACGCCGGGCGTCAGCAACAGCTCCGGGAAGTCGACGGGGCCGCGCTCGGCGGCCGCAGCCAGCGTGCCGTGCAGGCGCCGCGCGAACACGTCCTTGGGCCTGACATCGTGATGCGCGGGCATGATCAGGTGCGGCAGCATCGCCTGCGCCGGTTCGGGTGCGGCTCCGGTGAGCCGCTCGAATTCGGCGACGATGCGATCGGGACCAAGATCGCCGAGGAGTTCGAGCTGCGCGCTGCGCGAGATATCGGCGCGGTGGTCGGTGAGATTGACGATCTCGCCTTGCTGCGGCCCGTCGATCGCGCTGTGCGGGGCGTCGACAAAACTCTTCAAGGCCTCGGAATGCCAGTGATAGCGGCGGGCCTGCCGCTTGTCGCCGTTCATGCCCTGCTGGCACCACCGTCCACTTGCCGCCGGCCGTGACGAAGAAGCCATGGAGATAGAGGTCGAAGCCGTCCTGCACGGCCGCGCTGTCCACCTTCGCGACCAGCCGGCTGGCGCGGGTGAGCTTTACGCCGTCGAATCCGACGCGCTCGCCGAGCTGCAACAGCTCGTCCGGCGTCTTGCGCGAATGCTGGCCTCGGCCACCGCAAACATAGATCCCGAGTTCGTCCTGCAGCGGGCCGAGCCCGCGCTTCAGCGCGCCGATCACCGAGGTGGTGATCCCCGAGGAGTGCCAGTCCATCCCCATCACGGCACCGAACGACTGGAACCAGAACGGATGCGATAGCCGCTGGAGAAACGCATCGCGGCCGTAATGATGCACGATCGCCTGCGTGACGATCGCGCCAAGCGAGGCCATGCGGCTCGCAAGCCACGGCGGAACCCGTCCGGTGTGGAGAGGAAGATCGGCGCTGCCGGTACGTCTGGTCATGTGTGCGGCAGACTAGCGCGATCCGGCGACCGTTGCATGAGGGGAATGCTGCATCGTGCTGCGTGACGAGGGAAAGGCCGGTGACCATCCCTCTCGATAGGATGCGGGACGCTCAGCCGGGCCGGTATGCGCAGTTGAATGCGTACGCGTTCTCCGATCAGGCGGCCTTGGCAACGGTTGCGCCAGGTTGCTTGTTCGATCGCGCTCGCGGCTTGCGCAGCTTCCGCCGCGCCCAGATCAGGAGGCCCGTTGAGAGCAGCGTTAGCAGTGCAATCGACGTCACGACGTTCAGAGGCGAAGCGATCAGGGCCGACCAGTTTCCCTCATGGATCAGGCGCGGCCAGTTGCGCGGCAGCGGTGTGACGCCCGATGAATTGACGGCATAGGCGCGCAGCTCCCCGTCCTCATAGATCCGCGCCATCATGCGACCGCCGCGCACGCCGATCGAGATCACATGCGACAGCTCGTGCGAATCTGCGACCATGCGAACAGCATCGGGCAGGGTAACGGGACGTCCGCCACCGCCGGCTGGAGCGGCGCCGCTCTGGAACGTCAGGCCGAACGCCATGCACAGGCCGGTCAGCGGGCTCAGCAGGATCAGCGGCAACGCAAACCATGCGGTGCCCTTGTGCCATCCGGACAGCGAATTGCGCAGGCGCGGCAGTCCCATGAGGAGGCCGAGCACCATCAGGGACACCATGGCGATGGTCGAGCTTGTCACCAGCCACGCCTGGCCGAGCAGCCGTTCATGCGTGACGCGGGCCCACAGGAAGAGATCGGGAAGGCTGGAGCCCGCGGCAGCGGGCTCGCCCGTTGCGAGATCGATCGCCGAGGTGCCGGCGCCTTGCAGCGTCATGCGCTGGCTCGCGGCATTGACCGAAAGCCCGCGCGCCCTGCTATCCGGATCATACCGTTTCACCAGCTCGACGATGCGCCCGGCGTCGATCGCCGGACCACTGATGCCACTGACTTGCACCAGCGGCTCGAAGGACAGAATCAGTCCGGTGGCGATGATCGCGAGCAGGGGCAGCGCGAAGACCAGCGTGATCCATCGATGCAGTGTCAACAATAGAGGTTTGTTCATTCTCGGTCTCCGGCGATCTCACGCTTTCGTCGCCCAGCGCAGCCCCGAAGACCAATGACGCTTTGTCCATGTTGCTGCGTTGATTTGCAGCAAACGGAGTAAGCGATGTTGGCGAATGCCAATCGCTTGCACCTGGGCGGAGAGCGTCTGGCGGTCCGCGGAGCGGGCGGAGAATTGAGTCTACTTGCGCGTCGCCTTGGTCGCGCCGCGCAGGCCGGCCTGCTGCTGGATCGTGTCCAGCGCGCCGGAGGACTGCTCTTCCGTCACGAAGCGATTGAGCATGGGAAGCGCGTCCTCGCGCCCCCGGGGGATCGCGATGGCCATGTGCTCCAGCCCCCAATTGCCGTCGAGGATTTTCGCGCCCGGCATCTGGTCGGACATCTCGAACAGCGTCGGCTTGTTGGTGGCGTAAAGGTCGATCTCGCCGCGCCCGAACATGCCGATGGCGGCCTTGACGCTTTCGGCGGGAACGATGGTCGCGTTCTTGAACTTCGCCGGCAGCGTTCGCTCGGAGGTCGAGCCTTTGGTGACGCCGATCTTCACGCCGGGCTTGTCGATATCCTCGACCTTGCCGACCGGCGAGTTCGCCGGAACGAGATAGCCGAGCTCGATCGCCAGCACGGGCTGGCTGAAGCTGACCTCGCTGGCACGGGCCGGAGTGGCATTGGTCACGGTGAAATCGACGCGGTCGTCGTGAATCGCGGTGACGATGTCGGCGACGCGCTCGAACCTGACATAGTCGACGCCGACGCCGAGCCGTTTTGCAAGCTCGCCGCCGAGATCGTAGGCGAGGCCGTGCGGCTTGCCGGCCGCATCTGTTACCATCGAGGTCGGGCTGCCCGGATAGATGCCGACCCGCAAGGTGCCGCTCGGCGCCAGGAGCTTTGCTTCGCCGTCGGCCTTCGCGAACGAGCCGGAGAGGCCGACGGTTGCAAACGCGAGCAGGGCGGCGAGCGCACCGTGCCTCCAGGAAGATATCCTCATCAGACGATCCCGCCTTACTGCGCGCGGATGTTGGCGGCCTTCAGCACCGGCTCCCATTTGGTCGCCTCGGCGTGCATGTAGGCATCAAAGTCCTTGGCGGAGGAGCCGACCGGAGCTGCGCCGATCTTGCCGAGCGTCGACAGCACGTTGGGGTCTTGCAGCGCGGCCTTGAGGTCGGTCTCGAGCTTGGACACGATCTCCGGCGGCATTTTTGCCGGGCCCAGCACGCCCCACCAGACCGAGACGTCGTAGCCTGGCACGCCAGCCTCGGCGATGGTCGGAACATCCGGCAGCGCCTTGGAGCGTTCGGCTGATGTCACCGCGAGCGCGCGCACCGGGCCGCCTTCGAGCTGGCCGATCGCCTCTGCAAGCGGATTGATGCTGAGCGGGATCTCGCCGGCGATGACGGCGGTCAGTGCCGGCGCGCCGCCCTTGTAGGGGATCGCGACGATCTTGGTGCCGGACATGTATTTGAGCAGCTCGCCGGCAAGATGCGCGGACGTGCCGTTGCCGGACATGCCGTAGGAGAGCTTGTCCGGCTCCTTCTTGGCAGCGGCCAGGAGATCGCCGAGCGTCTTGTAGGGGCTGTCCTTCGCCACCACGATTGCGAGTGGAGAAGAGGCCACTTCGGTAATCGCAGTGAAATCCTTGAACGTGTCATAGGGCACGCTCGGGTAGATGAACTGGTTGAGCGGATGGCCGCTCGCGACCAGGATCAGTGTGTAGCCGTCCGGCGCAGCCTGCGTCAGCGCCTGCGAGGCGACGATGCCGCCGGCGCCGGGACGGTTGTCGATCACCGGCTGCTGGCCCCAGGTCTTGGCCAGCGCCTGGCCGAGCGTGCGCGCGAGCACGTCGACCGCGCCCCCGGCCGCGTAGGGCACCAGGATGTGGACCGGCTTGCTCGGATAATTCTCAGCCTGCGCGGCGTTCGCCGCCAGCAGCAAGCCCGCACCGACCACGAGCCGACCAATTGTTGTGTTCAAACCCAGCATTTTCCCAGCACTCCATTCGCCCCTGCTGCGGTCTTCCGAACCGCCCGGGGACGTCTCGCATCGTTTTTGTTGACGAGACCTGATCTTTTGTACGATAGTACAAATAACATGGTACGCAAGCCCACCAGCAAGGAAACGGCCCGCAAGCCGAACATGCGCGAGGCGATCCTCGCCGCGGCCGAGGAGCTGTTCGCCACCAACGGCTTCAATGCCGTGTCCGTGCGCGACATCGCACAGGCCGCCGGCGCCAATCCCGGCAGCGTGACCTATCATTTCAAGACCAAGGACGGCCTGCTGCTGGAGATCTACCGGCGCCATTGCGGGCCGATGAATCTCCGCCGCTCCGAGCTGCTCGCCGCCGCCAGGCGCGTGCGCGATCTCCAGGACCGGCTGGAGGCGATCGTGCGGGCCTATGTGGTGCCGGCCTTCACCTCGGGCAGCGATCTTGCCGGTGGTGGGGCGCGCTTTACGCGGCTGCGCGCCGTGATGTCGGCGGAAGGCAACGAGGTTGCGCGAAAAATCATCGCGCAGACCTTTGACGACACCAGCCACGCCTTCATCGACGCGGTCCACGAGAGCCTGCCGCACATTCCGCGCACCGACATCGTATGGCGCAGCCATTTCCTGCTCGGTGCACTCTATTATTCGCTGGTGACGCCGGACCGCGTCTCACGCCTGTCGCGTGGCGAGGCCGACGGCAGTGACGCGGCCAGCGCCATCGAGCAACTGGTGCAAGCCACCGTCGCCGCGTTCCAGGCGCCGCCGCTCGACCAGCCGGCGCGCCGGCGGCAGGTCGTCAGCAGCAAGACTTGAAAGAAACCGCCCGAGTGGAGGCGCGTAACAGCGCTTCCGCTCGCAAGCGGACCATGTGACAGGGTGTTTTGGGAAATGAACAGGCGGGAGTGCTTGCATCTCTTGTCCGGGCTGGCCGGTGCCGCGCTCGCGAGTGAAGCGCGCGCGCAGGGGGCCGAGCCCAAGACAGAACCGAAGGCCGAACCCAAGGCGATCCCCACGATCACGCCGCCGGATCCAAATCCGAAGGTGCCGTCCTTCAAGCTGCCGCCGACATCCTGCGACACCCACACCCATATTTTTGGCCCGGCGTCGCGTTATCCCTTCGCCGAGAAGCGTCCCTACAACACGGCGGATGCGCCGCTGGAGGCGTTTCGCAGCGTTCACGAGAAAATCGGCGTCGAGCGCTGCGTGATCGTGAATGCCACCGTGCACGGCACCGACAATCGCGTCGTCACCGACGCCATCGCCCAGAGCGAGGGCGCCTACAAGGGCATCGCCAACGTCGACGACGAGATGACCGAGAAGGAACTCGCGGCGCTCGACAAGGGCGGCATCTGCGGCTGCCGCTTTGCCTTCCTCAAGCGCCTTGGCGGCGTCGGCGACATGGCAAAATTCCAGCGCATCGTGCACCGCGTCGCCGAGCTCGGCTGGCATATCGACGTCTATTTCGAGCCGGGGACGATCGCCGAATTCGCGTCCATTCTCACCGCGCTGCCGACGCCCTACGTGATCGACCACATGGGCACGGTGCAGGCGAGGAAGGGGCTCGACGATCCCGGCTTCACCGCGCTGCTGGATCTCCAGAAGAAGGACGAGAAGTGCTGGGTCAAGATCACCGGTCTCGAGCGCGCGTCTGCGGCCGGCAAGCCGTTCCATGACGCCGTGCCGTTTGCGAAGGCGCTGATCGACAATGCGCCTGATCGCGTCATCTGGGGCACCGACTGGCCGCACCCCAACGTCAAGATCATGCCGAATGACGGCGAGATCGTCGACCTGATCCCTCTCTTTGCGCCCGAAGCAAGAGTCCAGCAGAAGCTGCTGGTCGACAATCCGGCGCGCCTGTTCAAGTTCACCTGATGACGATGATGTACACGCCGACCATTCCGCCGCCCGATCCGAACACGCGCACGCCGAAGTTCAAGCTGCCGAAACTGTCGTGCGACGCGCATTGCCACATCTTCGGGCCCGGCGCGAAATATCCCTATGCGCGCGATCGTTCCTACACGCCGCCGGACGCACCGCTGGAGGATTTCCGTGCGCTGCACGCCAAGCTCGGGGTGGAGCGGGCGGTCATCGTCAATGCGAGTGTGCACGGGACCGACAACACGGTCGCGCTCGATGCGATCGCAGAGAGCAATGGCGCCTACCGTGCGGTCGCCAATATCGACGACACCATCGCCGAACGCGGGCTTCGCGTGCTGCACGACGGCGGCTTCCGCGGCTGCCGCTTCAATTTCGTCCGCCATCTCGGCGGCGTTCCCGACAAGCGCGTGTTCGACCGCATCATCGCGATGGTTGCGCCGCTCGGCTGGCACATCGACCTGCATTTCGACGCGATCGACCTGCCTGAATATGCCGACATGCTGACGAAGCTGCCGCTGAGCTACACCATCGACCATATGGGGCGGGTGAAGGCGTCGGACGGGCTCGACCAGCTTCCGTTCAGGATTTTGATCGAGCTGATGCAGCGCGACGAGAAATGCTGGGTCAAGATCTGCGGCTCCGAGCGTGTGTCCTCGGCCGGCCCGCCCTTCACTGACGCCGTGCCGTTTGCGCGCAAGATCGTCGAGACTGCGGTTGACCGTGTCATCTGGGGCACGGACTGGCCGCATCCCAACGTCAAGGTGATGCCGAATGACGGCGACCTCGTCGATTTGATCCCGCTGTTCGCGCCGGAGCCGGAGGTCCAGCAGAAGATCCTCGTCGACAACCCCGCGCGCCTGTTCGAGTTCGACCAATGACGTCATTCGCGATCGACAAGCCGCGCGGCCGCGCCTGGTGGAAGGAGCTCTGGATCCAGGTGCTCATCGCCATGGCGGCCGGCATCGCGCTTGGGATCGTAAGCCCCGAGGCGGGTGCCAAGATGCAGCCGCTTGGGGATGCCTTCATCAAGGCGATCCGGATGCTGATCGCGCCGATCATCTTCTGCACCGTCGTGCACGGCATCGCCCATATGGCCGACATGGCGCGCGTCGGGCGCGTTGCGGTGAAGGCGATCGTCTATTTCGAGATCATGACCACGATCGCGCTGATTATCGGGCTCGTCGCGGTGAACCTGCTCAGGCCTGGCGTCGGCATGAACATCGATCCCGCCAGCATCAATGCCAGCGCGATCGAGCCATACGTCAAGCAGACTAGCGTCATCGGCTTCGTGCCGTTCCTGATGAACATCGTTCCTGCCACGTTCATTGGCGCGTTTGCCGAGGGCAACATCCTCCAGGTGCTGTTCATCTCCGTTCTGTGCGGCTTTGCATTGGTGCAGCTCGGCGAGCGCGCCGCGCCGCTGGTGCATCTGATCGACCTCGCCGCCAAGATGGTGTTCGCCGTCGTCGGCTTCGTGATGTGGGCGGCGCCGATCGGGGCGTTCGGCGCCATTGCCTTCACGGTCGGCAAGTTCGGCGTCGGCTCGCTGGCCTCGCTCGGTAAGCTGCTGGGCGGCTTCTATCTCACTTGCGTCATCTTCATCATCGTGGCGCTCGGTCCCGTGGCGCGGCTGTGCGGCTTCTCGCTGCTCAAGCTGATCCGCTACATCTGGGAGGAGCTGTTGATCTGCATCGCCACGACCTCGTCGGAGACGGTGCTGCCGCGGATGCTGACCAAGCTGGAGAAGGCGGGCTGCGAGAAGAGCGTGGTTGGCCTCGTCATCCCGACCGGCTATTCCTTCAATCTCGACGGCACTTGTCTTTACCTCGCCGCGGCCTCGGTGTTCCTGGCGCAGGCGACCAACACGCCGTTCGGGCTCGCCGAGCAGGTCGAGCTGCTGCTGATCCTGCTCGTGACCTCCAAGGGCGCGGCGGGCATTGCAGGCGCGGCCTTCGTCGTGCTGGCGGCGACGCTGTCGGCGACCGGCACCATTCCGGTGACGAGCGTCGCGCTGGTGCTCGGCATCCACCGCCTGATGTCGCAGGGGCTGACGCCGACCAATTTGATCGGGAACGCGGTTGCGACCATCGCGATTGCCAAATGGGAAGGCGCGCTCGACGGCGAGCGCCTGCGGCGCGTGCTCGACGGCGAGGAACAAGCGGCCGTCACGGCCTGATGAATTGGCTGCCTGCACGAGGCGGGCGGCCTATGAAGCCTACGAACGAAAGAGGGGAGTTTGTCCCATGAAAACAGGTCTCGTCGTCACCGCCCATCCGGGCGATTTCGTCTGGCGCGCCGGCGGCGCCATCGCGCTGCATGCGAAAAAGGGCTATCGCATGAAGATCGTCTGCATGTCCTTCGGCGAGCGCGGCGAGAGCCAGTTCGCCTGGAAGGAGAAGGGCGCGACGCTGGAATCGGTCAAGGCCGGCCGCAAGGACGAGGCGGAGCGGGCGGCCAAGCTGCTCGGTGCCGAGATCGAATTCTTCGACTGCGGCGACTATCCGCTGAAGCTGACGGAAGCGCATTTCGACCGCATGGTCGACATCTACCGCGAACTCAATCCGAGCTTCGTGCTGACGCATGCGCTGGAAGACCCCTATAATTTTGACCATCCGAACGCCGCGCATTTCGCGCAGGAGACCCGCGTGGTCGCGCAGGCCATGGGCCACAAGCCCGGCGCGCAGTACAAATATTCGGCTCCGCCGGTGTTCCTGTTCGAGCCGCACCAGCCGGAGCAGTGCAACTACAAGCCGGACCTGCTCCTCAAGATCGATGAGGTCTGGAAGGAGAAGTACGAGGCGTTCCAGATCCTGGCCGCACAGAAGCATCTCTGGGGCTATTACGAGCGTGTTGCGCTCAACCGCGGCATCCAGGGCAGCCGCAACACCGGCGTGCCGATGACCTATGGCGAGGCCTATCAGCGTCTGTTCCCGACGGTTGCGGAGGAGCTCGCATGAAGTCCGTCGTCGTTCGCAGCATCAAGCGTGCCGATCCCGCCGGAATGGCAGAGTACGGCGTCTCGACCGTGCACGAGGCCTATGGCCGCATCGGCCTGATGAAGCCGTATCTGCGGCCGGTCTGGGCAGGTGCGTCGATTGCCGGCCCGGCCGTCACCGTGCTAGCGCAGCCCGGCGACAACTGGATGATCCATGTCGCGGTCGAGCAGTGCAGGAAAGGCGACATCCTCGTCGTCGGCTGCACCACCGACAACACCGATGGCATGTTCGGCGAGCTGCTCGCGACCTCGCTCCAGGCGCGTGGCGTGCAGGGGCTGATCATCGATGCCGGCTGCCGCGACGTCAAAGCGCTGCACGAGATGAAGTTTCCGGTGTGGTCGCGCGCGGTCTCGGCCAAGGGCACGGTCAAGGCTACGCTCGGCTCGGTCAACGTCCCCGTGGTCTGCGCCGGCGTCAACGTCGATCCCGGCGACATCATCGTCGCCGATGACGACGGCGTCGTGGTGGTGCCGAAGCGCTATGCTGCCGAGGTCGCCGTAAAGGCGAACAAGCGCAACGCGGACGAAGGCGGCAAGCGCAAGCGGCTGGCCTCGGGCGAACTCGGTCTCGATATGTACAGCATGCGCGAGGCGCTGGCGAAGGCCGGTCTTGTCTATGTCGACAATCCCGAGGACGTCTGAGCGAAATAAGGGAAGCGGAGCGGGCGGATGGATCGTCTCAAGCTGAAGGCCGTGCTCGGCAGTCACCCCCATGTGCAGGCGGTGAAGAGCGGCGAGCTGCGCTCCGACCTGTTCGACCTCGACTTCATCGAGTACACGCCGACCAACACCGCGTTCAAGCCGATGGTGCGTGAGCAGGCGTTCGATGTCTGCGAGATGGCGATCGTCACCTATCTGATGGCGAAGGCCCACGGCAAGCCGCTGGTGCTGCTGCCGGCGACCATGCTCGGGCGTTTCCAGCATTCCTATGCGCTGTATAATCCCTCGCATGGGACGCTCGGGCCGTCCGATCTCGAAGGCAAGCGCGTCGGCATCCGCTCCTTCACGACGACGACGGGCGCCTGGATCAGGGGCATCCTCGCCAACGATTACGGCGTCGATCTCGACAACATTCGCTGGGTGACGTTCGAGGATCCGCATGTCGCCGAATATGTCGACACCACCGAGCGCGCGCCGAAGGACAAGAAGATCCTGCAGATGCTGCTCGACGGCGAACTCGATGCCGTCCTCGGCGAGACCTCCAACGATCCCAGGCTGAAGCCGCTGTTCCCGGATCCTGCGACGGAAGCCGCCACATGGTACGCCCGCCGCGGTGTCGTGCCGGTCAATCATCTCGTGGTCGTGACCGAACAGCTTGCGAAATCGCGGCCTGATGTGGTCGCGGGCGTCTATGATCTCCTCAAGCGGAACAAGGCGCACGTGGGACCCGCCGCAACGCCGGACCTCGTCCCGTTCGGGATCGAAGCCAACAGGAAGCCGCTCGAATTGATCGTCGACTATGCATTCCAGCAGGCGTTGATCCCGCGCCGCTATGCGGTCGAGGAGCTGTTCGACGAGACGACACGAGGATTGAACTGATGTCGGATCCGAGACGATGGCAGATCGGGCTGGTCGGCTACGGCGAGGTCGGCCGGATATTGGCCGAGGATTTGCGCCAGCAGGACATCAAGGTTGCCGCCTATGACATCAAGCTCGGGGGCGAGCAGGATACTGCGCTGAAACAGCATGCGGCGAAATTCGGCGTTGGCCTTGCGGCCTCTCACGCCGAGTTGACCGCGAAATCCGATTTCATCATCTCTGCGGTCACGGCAAGCCAGGCCGTTCCGGTCGCAAAGGCCTGCGCCGCCGCGATCAATCAGGGCACCTGGTTCCTCGATTTCAACTCGGCCTCGCCCGGCGCCAAGCAGCGCGCCGCGGCGCTGATCGACGGTGCTGCCGGGCGCTATGTCGAGGGTGCGGTGATGACTTCGGTGCCGCCGTATCGCATCAAGGTGCCGCTGCTGCTCGGCGGCCCCGGTGCCAGGGAGCTGGAGCCGCTGCTGAACGCCATCGGCTTTGCGGCGAAGGTCGCGAGCGACAAGCTCGGCGTGTCCTCCGCGGTGAAGATGTGCCGCAGCATTATGATCAAGGGCCTCGAGGCCATGGTGATCGAAAGCTTCACCACCGCGCGCGCCTATGGCGTGGAGGATGCCGTGCTGGCCTCGCTCGCAGAAACGTTTCCCGCCATCAACTGGGAGAAGCAGGGCGCCTATTTCTTCCAGCGCGTGATCGAGCATGGCCGCCGGCGTGCCGAGGAGGTGCGCGAAGTTGCCGAGACGGTGCGCGAAGCGGGACTGACGCCGTGGTCGGCGCAGGGCACGGCCGAGCGGCAGGCCTGGGTCGCCGATCTCGCCGATGAAGGGCTGTTCGGCACCAGGGGCACCGGGGAGTTTGCCCGCAGCGCCGACTGGCGCATCGAGGCCGACCGGATCCTCGCGAAGATCAATCGCGCGAAGTAGGGCGACGCCGGCTCAGGACTATGCCGCGCGAACGCCCATGAGCTCGTCGCGGGTGCGTTCGATCAATGCCATCAGGCTTTCGGCCTTGCGGACCAGCCGATCGCTCGCGGCTTCGGTCCGGAATTCCGCGCGGATCGCCCGAATGCACTTGTCGGCCGTGTCGAGCGCCATAAGCGCACGTGTCAGGTCATCCTGAGTCTGGACATCAGCGAGATCGAGGTCCGACAGGACGTGCCCGATGCCGTCGAGCCGCTTCACGGCGACCTCGCTCGGTGTTCTTGCTCGAACGGAATGAATGTCGATGCTGCTGAATGCGCTGAACATGTCCATGCTTCCCCGTTGAATGCAGACTTCAGTGCAGGCCCTACTATGACCGGCACCGCGGGACTTGCAATGCGCGCACCTATCGGGAATCGGAGAGAATCTACTATCCGGGATTCTACCGTATTCGGAATTCTGGAAAGCTTGGCGGTAACATCGAACGGAAAGCGGCCGGTCGTCAGCCGGATTTCCCTACAATCCTGCCGTTCGCGGCGACGAGCCTGCCGTCCTTGTAGACGGAGCGCCCTTGCGGCACCGCGACGACGGCCTCGGGAACGTGTTCCGCATTCAGCGCCACGAAATCGGCCTTCGCGCCGATTCGCAGGCCATAGCCTTCGAGCCGGAGCGCCTTTGCGCCTGATGCGGTGACGACGTCGAATGCGGCGCGCAGTTCCTCATCGATGTTGAAGCCGGAACGGTAGCCGAGCGTCGTGGCCCGGCGCAGCATGTCGCCGTCGCCATAAGGCCACCAGGAATCGCGGATGTTGTCGTTGCCGCTGAAGACGGTCACGCCGGCATTGCGCAAGGCGAGGATCGGCGGAAACGGCCGCGCGCCCGGTGCGTTGGTCATGATCGCGACGCCGGAGCGGGCGAGGATCTCGGCGACCTTCTTGAGGTAATCCGCGGGGATGTCGCCGAGCCCGTAGGCGTGGCTGACTGCAACGCGCCCCTCCATGCCGAGCGCGCGCGTGCGTGCCGCAATCTGCTCGATCTCGAAGGCGCCCAATGTGCCCATGTCGTGCAGATGGATGTCAATGTCGACGCCGTGCTTATTGGCGACGCCGAACACGACGTCGAGATGCTTTTCAACGTCGCGATCGAAGCTCGCGGGATCGAGCCCGCCGACGAGGTTGGCGCCAAGCCCGATGGCCTCGTCGAGCAGTTGCGCCGTGCCCGGGCTCGACAGGATGCCGCTCTGGGGAAAGGCGACGAGCTGGATGTCGATCAGGCCGTTGTATTCCTCGCGCACGCGCAGGATCGTCTCGAGCGATTTCAAGCCGACCGAGCCGTCGACCATGACGTGGCTGCGCATCTGCGTGGTGCCGTGTCCGATGCAGAGATCGAGCTGGTTGCGCGCCCGCACGTCCATCGGCGCGGCCTCGGCCATGTTTTGCGCCTGGAAGGCGACGCGTTCGTGCACGTTGAATCCGTCGGTGCACGGCTTGTGCGGCCGCCAGGCGTCGCCATAGAAACTGGTGTCGAGATGAATGTGGCCTTCGACGAAGCCGGGAACGACGAGGGCATCTTTGAGGTCGATCGTCTCGGCACCGGCGGGTGGCTGGTCAACGGACGTGATTGCGGCGATGCGTCCGTCCTTGACCGCGATGTGATGGCGGGTGCCGCCGTCGAAGCGTGCGTTGAGGAAGAGTGTGTCGAAGGCCATCCGGTTCCTCCGTTGGATGATCTGCGGAGTGTTGCGCGGGCCGCGGGGCGGGCGCAAGGCACGGCAAGGTGAGGGCTGCTCAGCGTCCGGGGCTGAACAGAGTGGGCCGCTGCCGCGCAAAAGTCTGCTGGCCAGCCTTGAAGCCCATCATGACATCAGGAAGCTCGGCGATGGCGAAGCGGCTGTCTTGCGTGTCGAGCACGATGAGATCGGCGGGATTGCCGACCTTGATGCCGTAATCGCCGAGGTTCATCAGCCGTGCCGGCAGTTCGGTCACGAGATCGAGGCAGATGTCGAAGTCGCTGACCGAGGCGTGGGCGACGTTGGCGTAGAAATTCGCCATCCGCAGCAGCGAGGCGTCGCCGAACGGCGTGAACGGATTGAGCACGTTGTTGGTCGCGACCGAGCACAACACCCCGTCTCCGGCGAGCTTGTGGGCGAGCGTCAGTCCGCGCGGCGCGTTGTGGGTGGCCTCGCGCCCCATCAAATAGAGATCGGTCGCGGGCAGCACGGTGACGGCAACGCCGGCTTTCGCCAGTTGCGCGGTGGCAGCTTTCAGCGGCTCCGGCGGCAACGCGGAGAGTTTCGTGGCATGACCGACCGCCACGCGTCCCCCGTAGTTGCGCCGCTCGGTTTGCCGGCACACCTCGTCGAGGTGCCACCAGGATGGGTCGAGGTCGAAATCGAGATGGAGATCGACGTCGACGTCGAATTCCTGCGCGAGATTGAAGATGCGCTCGAGGTGAGCATTCGGGTCGGTGTCCATATAGGGACAGCCGCCGATGGTCTCGCCGCCGTCGCGCAGCGCCTGGATCAGCAGGTCCTCAGCTCCGGGATCGTTGGTCAGGCCCTCCTGCGGAAAGACGCAGAGCGACAGGTCGATCGCCCAAGCATAGTCGCGCTTGAGCGCCTTGACCGCCTCGAAGCCGCGCAGGGCAATGCGCGGGTCGATCTCGACATGCGTGCGCATTCGCGTCGTGCCGTGCACGATGGCGCGCTCGAGCACGCGGGCACCGCGCGCGTAGACGTCCTCGACCGTAAAGTCCTTTTTCATCCCGGCAACGGCACGGATCGCCTCCGAGACGCTGCCGTGATTGTGCCCGCAGCGGCCGAGCAGGCAGGCCTTGTCGAGGTGGATGTGGGTGTCGACGAAGCCGGGGAGGGCGAGGTGTCCGCCGACATCGACCTCGACGGCCTCGCAGGTCAGCCCTGGCTCGATCGCGGCGATGCGGCCGCTCTTCACGCCGATATCGACGGGTGCGGCGGATGATCGCAACAGCGCGTTCCGGAAGATCAGGTCGAAGGCGGTCTGACTTGTCATGGCACTTGCGGGCGGAATTTAGAGCAATCGGCCGAGATTGGCGGCTCCAGATTGTCGGCAGTCTAGCGAAGGAAATGTTCAAAATATATGCACGGAGTTCGCGGGAGTGGCGTTAGTATTCCGCAAACCCGGGAGAATTAGCATGTCCGTTGCCGCACGAGCCGAAACCGCTCCGTTGTCCGATGCCGCGATTGTGGAGGCCTATCTTACAGCATCGATGATCCCTGATCCCGATGCTGCGGCAGCCTATATGGCGCCGGGTACGGTGATTACCTTCACCGGCGGACGCGAGTTCGATCATCCGCGCGGCCCGACAGGCTTCAACGCCAAGCGCTACCGCTGGGTCAAGAAGAAGATGGACCGATTCGACGTCTGCCCCGGCGATGGCGAAACCATCGTTTATAGCGTCGGCACGCTTTACGGCGAGTGGAAGGACGGTACACCGTTCGAGGGCAACCGTTACATCGATCGCTTCGTGGTGCGGAAAGGCAAGATCACCAAAATGGACGTCTGGAACGACAGCGCGGAGCGCATCCTGGTCCAACGGAGCATCGACGCGTAAGGGCTATCTCGGTGCCCGGGCCGAGCCGCTCCGCCGGAGACAACTGCCGCGCGTCATATCGAAAGTCGCGATAGTTGGTAGACGCGGCCTCGTCTGGCGGCTGGCGCATGTCTGGGCTATCACCGCCGCGATCGCGTCTCGACACGAGTCGACGACCCCCTTGAGGAGCAGCCGATGCGCTTACCCACCGTTATCCTGGCCCTGACATGTCTTGCGGGCGCAGCTTCAGCCGAAGACCTGTCGGGCACGCTCCAGAAGGTCAAGGAGACGAAGAAGATCACGCTCGGCTATCAGGAGGCGTCCGTTCCCTTCAGCTATCTGGACGGAAACCAGAAGCCGGTCGGCTTTGCCATGGACATCTGCCTGAAGATCGTCGACGCCGTGAAGAAGCAGCTTGGCATGCCCGACATCGTCGTCGAGACTCTCGCGGTGACGTCGTCGAACCGCATCCCGCTGATGGTCAACGGCACGCTCGACCTGCATTGCTCGGCGACCACCAACAACGCCGACCGCCAGAAGCAGGTCGCCTTCACCAACACGCACTTCCTCAGCGCGACGCGGTTTGCTGCGAAGAAGGCCGCCAAGATTAACACCATCGACGATCTCAAGGGCAAGGCGGTCACGGCAGTGGCCGGGTCGGTCAACCTGACCCAGCTCGCCAAGGTCAACACCGAGCGCACTCTCGGCATCAACATCATGCCGGCCAAGGACCAGGCCGAGGCCTTCCTGCTGCTTGAAACCGATCGCGCCCAGGCCTACGCGCTCGATGACGTCCAGCTCGCGGTCGCGATCGCGCGCTCGAAGGAGCCGGCGCTGTTCATGATCAGCGAAGAAACGTTCTCGAAGCCCGAGCCCTACGGGATCATGCTGCGGCGGGAGGACGCGCCGTTCAAGGCGCTGGCCGATCGTGCCACGGCAGAGCTCTATGCGAGCCCGGAGATCGAGGTCCTCTACAAGAGGTGGCTGGAATCGCCGACGCCGCCGAACGGCCTCAACTACAACGTCCCGATGTCGCCCGCTCTGCGCAACGCCTACAAGAAGCCGAGCTCGAGCGCCGATCCGGATGTCTATGTGGTGAACTGAGGCGAGGGTGGCTTGCACCTCTCCCCGCTGGGGAGAGGTGCACACTGCGAACTCATCTTGATCTGTCTTGACGCGTCCGCGGCGTATCCAGTAACTGGCCGGCCAGCGCCGCGCCGATTGCTGCAATCGCAGCCATCGCCAGCGCCCAGGTCGCGAACAGCCGATGACCGATCAGCGCGCCGCTCAAGAGCGGGGCGCTGATGTTTGCGCCCGACATCAGGGACTGATTGAGACCCATGATCATGCCCTGGCGGTTGATCGCGGTCGAGCGCGACAATTCCGCGGTCAGCGTGCTGCGGGCGAACATGGTGCCCACGATGATCAGCGTCAGATAGATCGCGAGCAGGCTGACATTGTTGCCGGCCGCCAACCCCGCGAATCCAAGGCCCATGCAGGCGAACGCTGCCATCACGATGGCGCGGTCGGAAGCGATCAGGTTCGCGCGCGCGATCAACAGTCCCTGGACCATCATGTTGATGAAGCCCGCATAGGCGAACATCCAGCCGAGCTCGCGTGCCCCGAAGGGATGCCCGTCCCAGGAGAACCGCGCCGAGAGGAACAGGCCGATCTGCGACAGGAACATCGAATTGACGAAGAAGAAGACGATGAGCAGGCCGAGCAGCCGCCAGGCGTAGCGCATGCCGAACAGGCTGCGCGTCAGCGTCGGCTCAGGCACGCGATGCTGGTAGAGCGGCTCGGAGGCCGGATGATCGGGCGGGAGCAGGGCGATGGTCGCGAAAATGCTGATCAGCGAGAGCGCCGCCGCAGCCCAGACTGGCGCGGTCTGGCCGTAGTGCACGAGGAAGCTCGACAGCGCGGGGCCGAGCAGCAGCCCGGTTCCGATCGCGCCGCTGGTCATGCCGAGCGCCTGCTTGCGCGTTGCCGGCGCGCTGTGCTCGGCGGCATAGGCGTGAGCGACCGAGATGTTGCCTGATGTCAGGCCGTCGATGATGCGCGCCAGGAACACCAGTGTCAGGTTGCCCGCCAATGCCAGCAGCACAAATCCGATGAACGTCCCGATTTGGCTGACCAGCAGGACCTTTCTGCGACCGTAGCGGTCCGAGACCATGCCGACCACGGGGCCGGCAACGAGCTGGCAAACGGCATAGACTGAGATCAGCGCGCCGAGCTGGAAGGGCGTGGCGCCGAGTCGCTGCGAATAGAATGGCAACAGCGGCAGGATGATTCCCATTCCCGTGGCATCCACGGCTACGACGACGAAGGTCGGGACGAGCGCCAGCGCGCTCTCGCCCGCTATCGCCTCTCGTATCTCAGTCGCGGAACCCGGTCCCATCCTGCGTTGTTCCCGTTCGCATTTGCGTGATCGATCGCGCTACGCCGGGTTATATAGTTGCAGGCTAATAGTTCGCGTCCTATCTAATTTGCATGGCACCCTCGCAAGGCTTTATCCATGCCGAAATCGGCCGGCTCATCACGCGCCTCGGCAGGATGTGGCGGCGCGAGTCCGATCAGGCCTTGTCCGATCACGGCCTGTCCTATGCGACCGCGATTCCGCTGCTGCTGCTGTCGCGCCAGGGTGAGAACGTGCGTCAGGGCGTGCTTGCCGACGAGCTCGGCATCGAGGGGCCATCGCTGGTGCGTCTGATCGACCTGCTCCAGGCCGAAGGCCTGGTGGAGCGCCGCGAGGACCCGACCGACCGGCGTGCCAAAACGCTACATCTGACGAAGGCGGGCGAGGCCAAGGTCGAGGAGACCAATCGCGTGCTGCGTAGGGTGCGGGCAAGCCTGCTCAAGGATATCGGCGCGGATGAACTTGCGATAACCTTCGAGACGCTCCAGCGCATCGAGCAGCGGGCCGGTCGCCTGCATGAAGCCAAGATGTTTGCCAGGACGTTTGCAGAGTCGAAATAGTCATGCGCGCAGACGAGCCGTTCCTGGTCCGCCACGCGGACCTCGTTTTCGCTTTGAAGACGTTCGCCGCGTCGATGCTGGCGCTCGTCATCGCGCTCGCCATGGACCTGCCGCGGCCCTATTGGGCGATGGCGACAGTCTACATCACCTCGCAGCCGCTGGCGGGCGCGACCAGCTCGAAGGCGTTCTTCCGGGTGATGGGCACGCTGGCTGGCGCGGCCATGACGGTCGCGCTGGTGCCGAACCTAATCGATGCGCCGGAACTCCTCTGCCTCGCCATCGCGCTCTGGGTCGGGCTCTGTCTTTATCTCTCGCTGCTCGACGGCACGCCGCGCAGCTACGTCTTCATGCTGGCCGGATACACGGTCGCGCTGATCGGCTTTCCCTCGGTGTCGGAGCCCGGCGCGATCTTTGACACTGCGGTGGCAAGGCTTGAGGAGATCTCGCTGGGTATCATCTGTGCCAGCCTGGTCTCGACCATCGTATTTCCCCGCAGCGTCGCGCCTGCTGTGGCTCACCGGGTCGACGCCTGGCTGGCGGACGCGCGGCGCCTCAGCCAGGTCGTGCTGTTGCGCGAGGGCACCAGCGAAACGCATCGCGCCAAGCGCCTCAAGCTCGCGACCGACATCGTCGAGATCGACACGCTCTCCACCCATCTCGCCTATGACAGGTTGACCGATCGCAATGCGGTGACCGGCCTCGGTGAAATCAGGCTGCGCATGCTGACGCTGTTGCCGGTGATCGCCTCGCTGGAGGACCGGCTGGCGGCGCTCGGCGAGGAGGCCTTGCGGCGGCAACCCGGGCTGAAACGGCTCCTGGAGGATCTCGCGCAATGGATCGCGAGCGATGTCGGCGCGCTCCAGCCGGCCGAGCGAATCCGGGCCGCGATCTCGGAGCAGCAGGCGGTGCTCGATGACGGCGCCGACTGGGAACGGATCATCACCACCAGCCTGTTGTTGCGGCTGCGCGAGCTGGTCGACCTCTCGCGCGATTGCCGTGCGCTGACCGAGGCGATTGCCGAGAACCGCAATGTTGCAACGATCGACCTGGCGTTTCATTCCGAGGCCGGTGCCGCGCCCGTCCGCCACCGCGACCGCGGCCTTGCATTGTGGTCGGCGGCCGGCGCGGTCGTGGCCATCCTGATCTGCTGCGCGTTCTGGATCGGGACCGGCTGGCCAGACGGCGCATCGGCGCCGATGATGGCAGCGGTCGCATGTTCGTTCTTCGCGGCGCAAGACGAGCCCGCACGCTTCATTCGCAGTTTTGGTCGGTGGTCGCTGGTCGCCATCGTCGTCGTTGCGGTCTATCTGTTCGCGGTGGTCCCCGCGATCTCCCATATCGAGGTCCTGGTGGTCGCACTCGCGCCGACCTTTCTGCTCTACGGCTTCTTGATCGGCCGTCCGGCTACGGCGGGAACCGGGACGGCGCTCGCGGCCAACACTGCAACCCTGCTTGCAATCCAGTCGACCTACAGCGCGGACTTTGCGTCCTACGCCAATTCCGCCGTTGCCTTCTTCGTCGGCATCGTCGTCGCCGAGATCGTGACGCGGATCGCGCGCGGCGTCGGCGCGGAATGGATCGCCAATCGCCTGGTGATGTCGAACTGGAAGTCGATCGCGGTCGCCGCCGAACGGCGCGGCAAGCGCGACCGCGCGGAGTTTGCGGGTCTCATGCTACACCGGCTCGGGCTTCTGGTGCAGCGTATCGCGTTTCTGTCGGAGAGCGATCGCCGCGATACCGACAGCCTTGTCCAGCTTCGTATCGGGATCAACATCATCGACCTGCGCCGCGCGCGTTACGGGCTTGCGGCATCCACCATTGCCGTCATCGACGACATGCTCGATCGGCTCGCCGTCGCTTGCCGCGGCTACGCCGGCGACGGAATGCCGGCCGAGCTGCTGACCAGCGTCGACCGGGCGCTGGCCCAGGCGGTGAAGGATCCCAATGACAGCGCGCGCGAAGACGCCCTGATAGGTCTCGTCGGCATCAGGCGTGGCTTGTTTCCGGACGCGCCGGCTTATCGGCCGCGCGCAGAAAGTGTTGCGGCATGAGATATGTGATCGACATCTACGGCGTGCTCGTGCCGTCGCTGCTGCTGTGGATCATTGTCGCTTACGTCCTCAGCGCGATTCTGCGCCGGCTCATGCAGCGCTTCGACCTCTACCGGCTGGTCTGGCACCGCGCGCTGTTCGATTTTTCGATCTTCGTCTGCCTTCTCGGCGGCGTCGTCTACCTCTCGGAGTATCTTTCATGAAGGGCAATTTCGCCTGGCTCGGCCGCCTCGCGCTGACCGTCATCGTTGTCGTCGCCGCGCTCGCAGTGGGCCGCGAGCTCTGGGTCTACTACATGGAGCAGCCCTGGACCCGCGACGGCCGCGTCCGCGCCGACGTGGTCCAGGTCGCGCCCGACGTGTCCGGATTCGTCACCGAGGTGCTGGTCAAGGACAACCAGAAGGTCCGCCGCGGCGACGTGCTGTTCCGGATCGACCGCGAACGTTTCGCGCTGGCGCTGCGCCAGGCCGAGGCGTCGGTTGCGGGTCATCAGGCGACGCTCGATCAGGCCAATGCCGATCTGAAGCGTTACAACGCGCTGACGACCGACGCGGTGTCGCAGCAGAAGCAGGAGCAGGTTCTCGCCACCCAGCTCCAGGCCAAGGCATCCTTCGATCAAGCCGTGGCCGATCGCGCGTTGGCGCAGCTCAACCTCGACCGCAGCGAGGTCCATGCCTCCGTGAACGGTGTGATCACCAACATGGACCTGCGCCCCGGCGCCTACGTCACGGCCGGGAAGGGCGTGATGGCGCTGGTCGATACCGACACGCTGCATGTGGAAGGCTATTTCGAGGAGACAAAGCTCGCGCGCATCCGCACCGGTGACAAGGTGCGGGTCCGCCTGATGGGCGAGAAGGTCACGCTGTCAGGCCGCGTCGAGAGCATCGCCGCCGGCATCGAGGACCGCGACCGCGCCGAGGGAGCCAGCATGCTCGCCAACGTCAACCCGACCTTCAGTTGGGTGCGGCTGGCACAGCGTGTCCCGGTGCGCATCGCGCTCGATCCGGTGCCGGAGAACATGTCGCTGGTCGCCGGTCGCTCCGCGACGGTGGAGGTATTGGACTAGCGCAGCGAGCAGATGGATCGTGCCTGGCTTGGGGAAAAGCCGGCAATAAGCGTTTCAATGCCAAATCGTAGGGCTAATCCTGATTCGCGTGTGTGAGTCGGGGGAGCGTATGGGCGTTTGGTTTTTAGTCCTAGCAGCCTGCGTCGTCGGCGCGTTGCTCCTTTTGGCATTCTGCCGATAGGGCCGACTGCGGATGCTCTTGTTGCCGCGAAACATCAGCGAGCCGCTGAATAGCGGTTCCAGAGCGATGGTTTTTGACTGTGCATGGATGAGCGCGTTCACTTCCGGCGTTGGAGGCGGACGTGAGTTGGTTGCTTGTGCTTATCATCGCTGCGAGCGCAATGGTGTTGATCGCTCATGCGATTGACGCGATGCGTTCCTGATACTCTTTGAGACCCGGTTTCATCGGTAGTCAAGTAAGCCAAGAGAATGTTCCGCGGCCAGCGAGTGTCAATTTGAGGAACTTGGCCCCGCGAGCCAAGGTTGTCACAGCAGGAGGAATACGATCATGCTTATGTTTTACCTGCCGATCATAATCTTCAACGCAATGCTCGAAGCAATTACGAAGCAGAAGAATGTGCCGGTATCCATCGATGAGCCGCCAAGCTTCGATTAGACTCCGATCTCAATGCGTTGGCTTCGATGCTTGCTGAGGCCAACGTCCCCTCAGGCATTTGAATACTTCTTCAGCTCGAACCGTGCGATCTGGTTCCTGTGTACCTCGTCCGGGCCGTCAGCAAGGCGCAGCAAACGTGCGGTGGCATAGGCCTGAGTCAGGCCGAAATCATTCGAGGTGCCGCCGCCGCCATGGGCCTGGATCGCCCAGTCGATGACCTGGCAGGCCATGTTGGGCACGGCGACCTTGATCATCGCGATCTCGCTTTTCGCCACCTTGTTGCCGACCGTGTCCATGGCGTAGGCGGCGTTCAGCGTCAGCAGCCGGGCCTGCTCGATCATGATGCGGGCTTCCGCGATGCGCTCCTGCGTCACCGTCTGCTCGGAGACCGGCTTGCCGAAGGCGACGCGGCTGCGCACGCGGCGGCACATCTTTTCCAGCGTGCGCTCGGCAAGGCCAATCAGGCGCATGCAGTGGTGGATGCGGCCGGGGCCGAGGCGCCCCTGCGCGATCTCGAAGCCGCGGCCTTCGCCGAGCAGCATGTTCTCCTTCGGGACGCGCACATTGGTGAAGACGACTTCGGAGGCGCGGTCGGGCACGCCGTAGAAGCCGAACACGGGGAGGGGACGCTTCACCTCGATGCCTGATGTATCCATCGGCACCAGGATCATGGATTGCTGCTTGTGGCGGTCCGGATTGTCAGGATCGGTCTTGCCCATGAAGATGCAGATCTTGCAGCGCGGGTCGGTCGCGTTGGTGGTGTACCATTTGCGCCCGTTGATGACGTAATGGTCGCCGTCGCGCACGATCGAGCTCTCGATGTTGGTCGCGTCGGACGAGGCGACCGCAGGCTCGGTCATGGCGAAGCAGGAGCGGATTTCACCCGCGAGCAGCGGCTTCAGCCAGCGCTCCTTGTCCTCTTTCGTGCCGTAGCGCTCCAGCACCTCCATGTTGCCGGTGTCGGGCGCCGAGCAGTTGAACACTTCGGGCGCAAGATGCGAGCGGCCCATCACTTCGCAGAGCGGGGCATATTCGAGATTGGTGAGGCCCGCGCCGTGGCTCGATTCCGGCAGGAACAGGTTCCAGAGGCCTTCCGCGCGCGCGAGCGGCTTCAGTTCTTCGACGACGGGATAGACCTTCCAGGGCCCGAGCTCCTCGGCCTCGCGATAGAACCGCTCCTCATTGGGATAGATGTGCCGGTCCATGAAGCTTTCGAGCTTGCGCTTGAGCTCGACGACTTTGGGCGACATCGGGTAAAGCATCTTACGTCTCCTTGATCGATGGACGGCGCGGACTTCAGCGTGATCGCGTGCCGCTTCAGGCGACGCGGTATTCCCTGAACTTCTCGCGCAACGCCGATTTGAGCACCTTTCCGGTGCCGGTCATCGGGAATTCGTCCAGGAACTCGACGGCGTCAGGCATCCACCAACTCGCGATCTTCGGGCGCATGTGGTCGAGCAGCGCCTTGCCGTCGACGGTCGCGCCCTTCTTGCGAACCACGAGGAGCAGGGGACGCTCCTGCCACTTCTCATGCGCAATCGCGACCACGGCAGCTTGCAGCACGTCGGGATGAGACAAGGCGACGTCCTCGAGCTGGATCGAGGAGATCCACTCGCCGCCGGACTTGATCACGTCCTTGGAGCGGTCGGTCAGCGTGACGTGGCCCTGCGGGTCGATCACGGCCATGTCGCCGGTGATCAGCCAGCCGTCGCGGTCGAGGCCTTCGTCGAGCTTCATATAGCCCGAGGCGACCCAGGGACCACGCGCGCGCAGATGGCCGACGGTCTTGCCGTCGCGCGGCAGCTCAACGCCGCCGTCGTCGACGATGCGCAAGGCGGTGCCGAAACAGGCCCGGCCCGAGACCTGTCGGCGGTCGAACTTCTCCTTGTCGCTGAGGTGCTCCGAGCCGGGACGCAGGCCCGGCATCGAGCAGCCCAGAGCCTCGGTCATGCCCCAGGCCTGGATGTAGTCGATGTTGTAGTCGCGCTTCAGCTTCTCGACCATGGCGCGCGGCGGGGCCGAGCCCGACGAAAGCGTTGCACGCAAGGTGGAGAATTTGTTGCCGGTGCGGCCGAGCCAGTCGAGCAGGATCAGCCAGAAGCTCGGCACCCCCGCCGACAGCGTCACCTTCTCGCCTTCGAGCAGCTCATACAGCTTGTCGGGCTCATAGTTGCGGCCGGGCAGCACCAGCTTCGAGCCGGTATAGGGCGCGGTGAACGGCATGTTCCAGCCGTTGCCGTGGAACAGTGGCGCCATCGGCATCATCACCTCGCGCACGCCTTCGACGTGCCCCGGAAGGAAGTCGAAATTGCAGCAGGTCATGGTCTGCAGGATCGCGGCGCGGTGCGAATAGATCACGCCCTTGGGATTTCCCGTCGTCCCCGAGGTGTAGCAGATGGTAGAGGCGGATTTTTCGTCGAACTCCGGCCAGGTGAAGCCGGCGTCGTTCTCTCGTCCGAGAAGCTCCTCGTAGCAATGGACGTTTACAAGCTTCGTCTCCGGCATCCGCTCGCGCGAGGACATCACGACGTAAGCCTCGATCGTCTTCAATTGCGGCGCGATCGCCTCGACGATCGGCAGCGTGGCGCGGTCGACGAACAGCAGGCGGTCTTCGGCGTGGTTGATGATGTAGACGAGCTGCTCGGGAAACAGGCGCGGATTGACGGTGTGCAGCACATAGCCCATGCCCGGCGCGGCATAGAACATCTCGAAATGGCGGTGGGTATTCCAGGCCAGCGTGCCGACGCGGTCGCCTTGCTGCATGCCGAGACGCTTCAAGGCCAGCGCCATGCGCTTGATGCGTGGGTGAGCGTCCGCATAGGTGTAGCGATGGATGTCGCCCTCGATCTCGCGCGCGACGATCTCCGCCTCGCCGTGATAGTCGGCGGCGTACTGGATCAGGCCGCTGATCAGGAGCGGCATGTCCATCATCAATCCCTGCATCATTTCCTCCGGATCGCCATGTCGTTGCATGGCGCTTGTGATTTGCGCGCGAGGTTACCGGAACGTCACGCGCCGTTCACGCAAAAAACGGCAGACGTGATTGCATGCGTCACTTTTTCAAGGCTAACGTGAGGAGAGCTGCCGGCGAAGCAGCGTCTGTCGTGGAGGAAATGGATGTCAGCGGAAAGACACAAGACCGGCGCAGCCGGCGCACCTACGGTCGATCTTTCCGCACTTCGCGCGCGCTATCGCGACGAGCGCGATCGCCGTCTGCGCGCCGAGGGCAAGGCGCAATATGTCGAGGTATCAGGCGATTTCGGCCGCTATCTCGATGATCCCTGGGCCGATCCCGGATTTGCGCGCGAGGCCGTCAGCGAAGCGACCGAAGTGCTCATCGTCGGCGGCGGCTTTGGCGGCCTGCTCTGCGGCGCGCGCCTGCGCGAGGCCGGCATCGCGGATTTTCGCATCGTGGAAAAGGCCGCCGACTTCGGCGGCACCTGGTACTGGAATCGCTACCCCGGTGCGGCCTGCGATACCGAGAGCTACATCTATCTGCCGCTGCTGGAGGAGACCGGCTATATGCCGGTGCGCAAATATGCGCGGGCGCCGGAGATTTACGAACACTCCCGCCGCATCGGCCGCCACTTCGGCCTGTACGAGCGCGCGCTGTTTCAGACCGTCATCTCGCGCATGGAATGGCAGGAGCGGGAGGCGCGCTGGCTGGTCGAGACCGATCGCGGCGATCGCATCCGCGCGCGGTTCGTCATTCTGGCCGGCGGCCCGCTGAGCCGGCCGAAGCTGCCGGGCATGCCCGGCATCGAGAGTTTTGGGGGACACAGCTTTCACACCAGCCGCTGGGACTACGCCTACACCGGCGGTACGGCTGAAGGCGGTCTCGCCGGCCTTGCCGACAAGCGCGTCGGCATCATCGGCACCGGCGCCACCGCCGTGCAATGCGTGCCGCATCTCGGCCGCTCGGCGAAGGAGCTCTATGTCTTCCAGCGCACGCCGTCGGCGATCGGCGTGCGCGACGACCGGCCGACGGATCAGAGCTGGGCGCAGAGCCTCGGGCCCGGCTGGCAGCGCGAGCGCATGGACAATTTCACCGCCGTGATCTCGGGCGAGCCGTTCGAGCAGGATCTGGTCCAGGATGGCTGGACCGGCCTGCTTGGCGAGATACTGCTCGCGCCGCGCCGCCAGCCACAGCCGGTGACCTCGCTGGAGGAGGCGTTGAAGGTCATCGAGCAGGCCGACTACCGCAAGATGGAGGAGATCCGCGCGCGCGTCGATGCCGTGGTGAAGGACGAGGCGGCCGCGGCCGCGCTCAAGCCCTGGTACAAGGCGTTCTGCAAGCGGCCGTGCTTCCACGACGAATATCTTGACACCTTCAATCGCCCCAACGTGCATCTCGTCGATACCAAAGGGCAGGGCGTCGAGCGCATCACGGAGAATGCCGTGATCGTCGATGGCAAGGCCTATGAGCTCGACTGCCTGATCTATGCCAGCGGCTTCGAGGTCGGCACCGATTACGCCCGCCGCATGGGCTTCGAGGTCTATGGCCGCGACGGCATGAGCCTGTCCGAGCGCTGGCGCGACGGCGTCAGGACGATGCACGGCTTCTACAGCCGCGGCTTCCCGAACTGCTTCCTGATCGTCACGGTGCAGGCCGGCCAGAGCGCCAACTTCCCGCACATCATCGACGAGCAGTCGCAGCACATCGCCTATGTGATCGATCAGGCGCGCAAGCGCGGCGCCAGAACGCTGGAGCCGACGCTCGCTGCCGAGAACGCCTGGGTCGAGGAGGTCGTGAAAGCCGCGCTCGGCCGTCAGACTTACTTGGCCGAATGCACGCCCGGCTATTACAACAACGAGGGCGTGTTCGATCCGATCGCGGCAAGAAACAGCCAATATTGGCGCGGGCCGGTGGCGTTCCTGCGGCTGCTCGACAAGTGGCGCAAGGAGGGCAATCTGGATGGACTGGAATTGACCTACGGGACGGCCGCGGAGGCGGGCGGCGCCCCGGTTCCGGTGTGAGCGGCATGATCCCGGCCCCGTCAGGCGCCACGCGGCTCCACGTCATCGTCGGTGATCCCATCGCGCAGGTGCGCTCGCCCGCGGGCGTGTCAGCCGCCTTCGCCGCACGGCGACACGACGGCATTCTCGTGCCCGTTCAGGTCGCCCCGGGGGATTTGCCCGACTTCCTCTCGGTGGCTGCGCGGCTGAAAAATCTCGACGGCATCGTCGTGACCATCCCGCACAAATTTGCCTGCTACCAGGCCTGCACGAGTGCGACCGATCGGGCGCACTTCCTGCGCACCGTGAACCTGATGCGCCGGCGCGCCGACGGCTCATGGCATGGCGATATGGTGGATGGCCTCGGCTTCGTCGGCGCAGCGCGGGCAAAGGGGATCGATCCCGGCGGCATGCGCGCCCTTCTGGTCGGCGCCGGCGGCGCCGGCTCGGCGATCGCGCTCGCGCTGGTCGAGGCCGGCGTCGGCGAGCTCGCCATTCACGACAGCATGGCCGAGCGCCGCGACGCGCTGATCGGCCGGCTCAATGGGCTCGGCAAAGCGCCGGTGCGGACCGGCACCATGGACCCCGCCGGCTTCGACTTCGTCGCCAATGCGACGCCCGCCGGGATGAAGGACGGCGACCCGCTGCCGGTCGACGTCGCGCGCCTTGCGCCAGCCGCCTATTGCGGCTGCGTCATCACCAGGCCCGAAGTCTCCCCCTTCATCGCCGCGGCCCGCAAGATCGGCTGTGTCACGGGGACCGGTACCGACATGTACCAGCAGCACCAGAGCATCATGGTGGATTTCCTGCTGGGAACGGAGGCTGCGTGATTTGCGGACGTCGCGACTTGCCGGTGTCAAGAGCTTTGCTTGGATCGATTGGTCCTGTCGGGACTTGAGCGATCGCAACCGACGTAGGATCATGCGCGTGCGCGAGCCGGTCGCGCCCTAAGGAGAGGAACGAGCAATGATCAAGGGCAGGATTGTGGCGACGGCGGTGATCGGCGCGGCCGCGCTGCTTCTCTCTCTGCCTGCGGCCAACGCCGCGCAATGCGGCAGCTCGCCGGCCGGGTTCGAAGGCTGGAAGCGTGAGTTCGGTGCAGAGGCGCAGGGCAAGGGCATCGGCCCGACCGCGATCTCGGCCCTGATGCAGACGAACTACGCCAGCGCGACCATCGCAGCCGACCGCGGCCAGCGCAGCTTCTCGCTGTCGCTCGACCAGTTCCTCGCCAAGCGCGGTGCCACCACCATCGTCGCCAAGGGGCGCCAGCTCAAGCAGTCGCAGGCGGCCCTGTTCGCCTCGATCCAGCAGCGCTACGGCGTTCCGCCCGGGCCGCTGATCGCGATCTGGGGCATGGAGACCGGCTTCGGCAGCCAGCGCGGCAACCAGAACATGCTGTCGTCGATCGCGACCCTTGCTTATGACTGCCGTCGCCCCGAGTTCTTCACCGACCAGCTCTATGCCGCACTGAAGCTGATCGACCGCGGCACCCTGTCGGGGGCGACCCGCGGCTCCATGCACGGCGAGGTCGGCCAGACCCAGTTCATGCCCAAGAACATCCTGGCCTATGGCACCGGCAATCTCGAGGTTGCCGCCAATGCGTTGAACTCGACTGCGAATTTCCTGAAGGCCCATGGCTGGCGTGCGGGAGCCGGTTACCAGCCGGGCGAGCCGAATTTCGCCGCGATCGAGGCCTGGAATGCGGCCGGCGTCTATCAGAAGGCAATTGCGTTGATGGGACGACAGATCGACGAGGGCGGAACGGCCGCCTCGCGCTGACGAGAGCCCCGCTTCAAACGGGGCTCTCGATGCTTGTTTTGACGCGTTTTCTTGACGCGAACCGGCATCCACTTCGCTCGAAAACGCTCTTGCTCAGCAAGGCGTGATGCGCCGGCGCGAGAAAGTTGTTGCTATCAGGAACTGACGGCATGAGGTTTGCTTTGATCAGATTCAGGGCTGGGCATGAGGAGACTCAACATGGCAACCCAGATCGTGATGGACCAGACTGGCGACACACGCCACGAGTTTGATCCTGGCAATGCCGAAGCGCTGGCGCGGGCCGAACAGCGCTTTCGGGAGCTGACCGGAGCCGGCTTCACCGCCGCCTTCCGTACCGGGCCCGGCGAAGTGACCCGTATCAAATCGTTCGACCCGACCGCGCAGGAAACGCTGTTCTATCCCCGCTTGGTCGGCGGTTGATCTGAGCTGCCCATGTTCGCGGCACTCCGGTTCCGCGCGCCAGCGCGTGCTCGTTTGCATGCGCTGCGCGAACTCTACCGTCGCTTCTTCGGCGAGAACACGCCGGATGCGCGCGGCCGTCGGCTTCTGGCCGATTGGCTGTCACCGGCGCAGCGCGCCCAGTTCGAGCAGCACCGGTATTTCGATGTGATCGGCTGCGATACCGGCAAGAGGTATCGCATCCACTACGGCACGGCCGCCAACGTCCACGAAATCGACGACGCCGGCATGGCAACGATGGGATGGTGCTTCGTCCCGACAGGCTTCCTCGTGCCCGGCGACGTGATGCTCGCGCAGAAGATCGCGCTCGAGACGGATGAAAAGTCAGCGCTGGCGCTCGCCAACAGGTTTCCGCCGGCAACGCATTCGGAGCATTTTTACCGGCGGCCGTTCTAGCGCAGGGCGCTCAGGAGTGCGTGGTGCGATAGGCATCCAGCGCATGCGCCGCAAAGACGCCGATGCTGCAAAGGGCGAGGAGGGCGGAGATCAGCTCGATCATAGCTCATCCTCCCGCGCCGGCTGGGCGACGAGATTTTGGCAGCAGGAATAGTCCAGGATCAGATTGAGAAGGAATTGCATGGTGGCCGTCCCTGTATGATTTTGACAACCAGATAACCGGCCATCTGTTTCAGGCGTGTTTCGTCGCACCGGAAAAGGGGTTTCGCGGGGAACCCTGGGCTGGTTTGTGCGCGGCAGGCCCGCTACATCGCGCTTTTAGTTCAATTCCTTCGGGCCGCGCGTCTTCGCGGGCGGTCCTGCTTTGCGAGGCAAAATCATGGCGCAGGTCGAGTGGTTCGACGATCTCAGCATCGGGATGCGGTTCAAATCGCCGGAGGTCGAGGTCACCGAAGCCGACATCAAGCGCTTCGCGGCCGAGTTCGATCCGCAGCCGATGCACCTCGACCACGAGGCCGCCAAGGGGACCCTGTTCAATGGGCTCGCTGCATCAGGATGGCACACCGCCGCGATTGCCATGAACCTCGCGATCCAGACCCGGCCCTTCGGTCCGCATCCGCTGATCGGCGCGGGCGTCGACGGGCTGCGCTGGACCATTCCGGTGCGGCCCAATGACCGCCTGCATCTGGTCGGCGAAGTGATGAGCCTGACGCCGTCGAAGTCGAAGCCGCAGGGTATCGCGCTGGTGAAATGGACGATGTTCAACCAGAACGGCGAGGAGGTTTACACCTTCACCCCGATCGCGATCGTGCCGCGGCGAGCCTAGGACGCAAGCCGCCTGCCGCTGGCCTTGCCCGCGGCCTGAAGCCCTTGCGGGTCGTCGGCAGAGGTGGTCATCTCGGCCCCGGGAACACGCTGGAGGCCGACATGAGACGATTCCTTCTCGCCGCCGGAATGCTCGCAGGCGCCTTGAGCGCAGCCGCCTTGAGCTCAAGGCCCGCGCTGGCGCAACAATCCAAGGTCGGCGACTGGACCATCGAGAAGCGTACGCAGGATACGCACTGCAATGCGAGCCGCGGCTACAAGGACAAGGAGGACGAGAACCGCGACTACGTCATCGTCATCACCTATTCCGACAAGGCCATCGTGATCGTGATGATCTACGACGGCTGGGAGTGGGACAAGGTCGGCGAGATCCTCCGGGCCGACGTCGCCACCGATGACGCCGATATCATGAAGAAGGCGAAGTGGGAGGTGATGGACAAGACCACCGTGCGCGGCATCTTCGAGTTCGACCAGGCGATCATGGATCGCCTCTCCAAGGCCAGGCGTCTCACGCTCGATTTCGAGGACGATGACGAGGACAGCATCGAGATGCAGATCCCTCGCGCCGGCGAGGCGCTCGCCGCGCTGAAATTCTGCGAGGAGAACCGGAAGTAAGTCGCAGAGGCCGGTCCGCAAGGCGGGCAGGCGACAGCAGGCGATAACCGCGAGCGGGCGCGTGACTCTTCGCACACTGTCCGGTCGCTGTTCGCATTAATCCTAGTCTTTGGCGGAAACGTCCAAGCCGCATCCTGCGGTTGACGTTACGCAAGGATGATGTTCGATATTCCAGCATTGCGCTGTCGCATTTTTTCTCCGTCCAAGGCGGCGATCGGCCGGCCTGCCTCCCTCAGTTCCCGACGCGCTCGTCCCCCTCGCCACCGGGGCAACTCGCAGACCCCATCGTCCATCCGATGACGATCCTACAGGCAAACCGGTTCTCGTCGCTCGTCGGCGAGATCTACGATGCAGCGGCCAATCCCGCGCTGCGGAGCGCCGCCTTGGAGCAGGTTTCGAATTTCGTCGGTGGATGTGGCGCGACCATCCTGTCCAGGGATGCAGCCAGGCTCTCGATCGAGATCCACGAGCATTTTGGCACGGACACTCGGTTCCGCCAGCTCTATCGCGACAGATATGTCGAACTTGATCCCTTGCTCGACCGCCATCTCGACTTCGCCGCCGGCCAGACGGTCGGCGTGGCCGACGTCATGCCCCAGTCCGACTTCGAGGCGACCAGCTTCTACCGAGAGTGGGTGGAGCCGCAGGGAGCGATAGACCTCGCAACCGTGACGCTCGAGAAAACGGTCGCGCGCACCACGATCTTGCAGGTGCTGCGTCACCGGTCCCGCGGGACCGTCGACGACGCGATGCGCGAGCGTATGCGCCTGCTCGCGCCTCACATCCAGCGGTCGCGGGTCATGGGTCGCCAGATCAGGGCGCGCTCGCATACCGTGGACGATCTTGCCGATGTCCTGGACGGACTGAGCACGGCGATCTGCCTGCTCGACGCAGAAGGGAGGGTCGTCCATGCCAACGCGTCGTGCCGTCAGCTCTTCGTCGACGCCAATCTCCTCGCAATGGTCGGCGACAGAATAGTTGGCCGCAACACCCAGGCTGACAAAATATTCCGCGGCCTGTTCGAATTTTCCGCGGATGCAGGAACTCATTCAAACGGTCGCCGTCAGATCGAGCTCGTGACATCGTCCGACGGACATCATTATCTGCTCCATGCCGTTCCGTTGAGGCGGGAGCGCCATCTGCCGCGTGACGGAGCTGCCACCGTGCTCTTCGTTCAAAGGGCCACGATGGTGTCATCGCTCGTGCCCGATGCGATCGCAGTGGCGTTCAGGCTGACGCCGTCCGAATTGCGCGTGCTGATGGCGATCGTCGAGATCGGCGGGGTTCCCGACATTGCGGCCAAGCTCGGTATCGCCGAGACGACGGTGAAGACGCATCTCAGCCGGCTGTTCGAAAAGACGGGCGCCGGCAGGCAGGCCGACCTCGTCAAGATCGCCGCCGGATTTGCGGCGCCGTTTGGGCGGCAGACCGGCGCCGGCGATGCGGTGTGATCCAATTCACATCGCGGATCATGAGTTCGCGCAATCTCAATCCATTGTGATGAGCAAGGTGCGTGTGTCCTCCGAACGTATGACGCGTATCATTTGATACTTTCGTATATGGCCGCCACTTGAAAATGAGAAGGGCAGCGTGCGTCACGGAACAATGCGCACCGGCACCGAACGCGGGTGCGGGGAGATAACAGCGCGTGGCCGGGCCTGCTCGTTGGTTGGAGAGATTGCAGTGAGCGGCAAGAATGAATTTTCAATTTTCAATGTTTCAACGGACCACATTCCCGAAGACGAGCGCGTACCGCTCCTGCGCGAATTCTACTGCCGCGGCGTGCTGAAGGCGGAAGTCGAGGCAAGGGAAGGAAAGCCGGCTGCGGCGAGCTTCACGTCCCACGTCTTGCCGGAAGCCCAGTTGCTGATCGGGGGATTGTGCGGAGCGCGGGTCGTTCGCACGAAGCATCTGGTTGCAGATGGCGACGACAGTCTCGCCCTGATCGTGAACAGGTCGGGCGTTCTCGGTATATCCGAGCGAGGACACGATTTGAGGCTTCGGGCGGGAGAGGCGGTCCTGACCAGCGCGGAGGACGTCACGATCTTCGAGCGCCTCTCGCTCGGAAGCGGCTTCTCGCTGCGCGTGCCGAGACGCGTGCTGGCCCCGATGATCGTGGATGTCGACGATGCGGTGATGCGCGTCATCCCGGAGAGCACCACCGGGCTACGGCTGCTCGTCGACTACGCGATCGCGCTGGTGCACGAAAAGGTGCTGGCGGTGCCTGCGATGCGGCAGCTCGGCGTCGCGCATCTGCATGATCTCCTGGCGCTCGTTCTCGGCGCCACGGATCACGTCCGGGAATCGACCGGACGGCGCGGCATCAAGGCGGCGCGACTCCAGAAGGCGAAATTCCTCATCGTCAACAATTGCTGGCAGCAGGATATCTCGGTGGCAAATGTTGCCCAAGAGCTCGGCGTGACCCCGCGCTATCTCCAGCGGCTGTTCGAGGCCGACGGCAAGACCTTTTCGTCCTTCCTCACCGAGCAACGCCTCAAGCGTGCCCATCGCATGCTGCGCGAGCCTGACTTCGCCGAGCGGCCGGTGAGTTCGATCGCCTACGATGTCGGTTTCGGAGATCTCTCTTATTTCAACCGCTGCTTCCGGCGGGCCTATGGCGCGACGCCGAGCGACGTCAGGAGCGGCGAAGCGCTGTAACGCACCCCGACCGGATTTAGTAGATCATGACGCAGCGTTGCGTGCGGAAACGGCGCCTGAAGCCGGAGTGTTGAATGCACCGTTTCTTCTTCGACCTCCTGGTCGGCAATATCGTGAAGATCGACCCGGGCGGCATGGTGTTCGAACATGCCAAGGCGACCATCGTGGTGGCTGACGAGATGGCGCGGCATCTTTTCGTCTGGCGCGACGACCTGCGCGATCGTGACGCCTGGATCCGCGTCAGGGACAACCGCGGGCGCGAGATCTATCGCGCCGCCGTGTGGGCCGAGAGCGCGGAGAGGGCGGGCTGGGACTAGGTGTGAGCCGCGCAGGCGGTGTCACGACTCTGCACCAGTTCCGGGCGAAGCGCGCTCGGTTCGTTCTGAGCCGCGACCCGGTCGCCTCCGTCCAACTCGAATACGACGGACATTTCTACTTTAGCGCTCAGCGAATCCAATTCGCAGCGGCAGCCTCCTCCGTTTGGAGGCGGGGCTGCCGACAACGTGCCTGTGCGCCGGTGGGGCGAGATGGCGGCGACCGAGGGACTGGAAATGAATGTGACGGCAGCGGCGATCTGCTGACGCCGACGGCGCGGCTGCGCTACGTCGCGGGCCGGTTCGATGGCTACAGCGAGACCGGCTCGGCGCAGGGATTGTCGGTCGGCGGCCGCACGCTGCAGAGGAGCGGGCGAGGTCGATCTGTCCTGCGTGACCAGCCTCGCCGGCGGCGAGCTCAAGGCCAACATCCATGGCGGCGTCATCGCGCTCCAGCGCGTCGGCGACACCACCATCAGCACAGTGCTGCTCGGCCAGAACTTCTCTTTCGTGACGCCCGGTAGCCGCAGCACGGTGGTGCCGTCGCCGGCTTCGGCTTCGACTACCGTACCAGCCGCAACGTGTCCGTGTTCGGCGCGGTCGAGGGCATGATGATGTCCGGCCAGAGCCGCACTGGCACCGCGAGGGGCGGCGTTCGCGTCGCGTTCTGAGCCAGCATTAGCCCCGGCGGCTTGAACACGACGCACGCTGGCCGGGCTCCATCTGCCCGGCCGGCGCATCCTCCGATCGGAGGATGCCGCGTGCCGCGGTTGTGGTACGCTTGGTGATATTGATCACTCATGCCATTCATTGCCATGCACGGACCTCGAGAGCTGCCCGCTGCGGGATTGTCGAATCCGTTCGTCAGCTGATCGGCACAAATCACGATCGGAGTTGAACCTTTTGCTCCCGTGGCAGACTCAACTAGGCCGCCGGGCACGAAGAACATTCCACAGTCTCGATGTTTGACCACTGGCTCTTCCAATGCCCCGACCTCCCAAACATGACGAGTTGATCGAGAGTATATATGACGCGGGTCTCCACCCTGAGTTGTGGAGCGACGTCGTCGTCATGGTTAATGCGTTCATCGGCAGCCAGGCCTGCGGCCTGATTTCGAAGGATCCGGTCAGCAAGTCCGGCGCGACGCATTTCTATTGCGGGGTCGATCCGCACTACATCCAGCTCTATTCCGAGACCTACGCCCGCTACGATCCTCTCGCCAGGCTCCCCCGGTACGGCGAGGTGCGCAACATCCCGGATCTCGTGAATTTCGAGGAATATCGCCGCGGCCGCTTCTATCAGGAATGGCTGCGTCCACAGGGCTATGTCGACGTGGCGAACGTGGTGCTGGAGCAGTCGAAGTCGCCGTGTCCGATGTTGCTGACGGTGATCCCGGGCAGGGAGATGCTCAATGCGGAGCAGCGCGCGCGCATGCAGTCGCTGGTCGCGCACGCCAGCCGGGCGCTGCTGATCAACCGGGCGATCGAGCGAAAGCAGCAGCGAGCGATCGCGCTGGCCGATGTTGTGGACCGGCTCAGTGCCGGCGTCATCCTGCTCGATGCCGCCTGCAATATCGTCCACAGCAATCCTGCCGCAAAAACCATTCTGGCCGCGGCTGACGTCCTGCGGTCGGTCTCGGGCCGGCTCGTGGCGCGATCCGCCGAGGCAAATCTGGCCCTGCGCGATATCTTCCGCGACTCCGGCGAGGTTGCCGTAGCTGCGGCGGCCGGTCGAAAAATCCCGCTGAGATCCGATGGCGGTTCCTACTATATCGCGAACGTCATCGCGCTGCCGTCGTTGCTGCGTGATGGCGCGACGGAGCGCACGCCGGCCGTCGGAGCCCTGTTCGTCTGGAAGGCGGAACTCGACGGCCGCTCGTGTGCCGGCCTCGTCGACCGCACGTTCGACCTCACGCCGGCGGAATTGAGGGTCTTGCAGTCGATCGTCGAGGTCGGCGGCGTGCCGGAGACGGCGATTGCGCTCGGCATCGCAGAGACGACGGTGAAGACGCATCTGCATCGCGTCTTCGCCAAGACCGGCGTTTCTCGTCAGGCGGATCTCGTCAAGCTCGTGGCGGGATTTTCCAATCCACTCCTGCACTGACGCGCCTTCGCGTCGCGGGCGGCGTCGCTGCAGCCCGCCATAGGTTCAAACAGACACATCATTAGAAAGTTATCGCGGGTCATTCGATCGAATGACGCGATTTGCCGCGTGCCCCTCTAGGAGATGTCACACGATCTCTTGTTCGACGCGTTCGTGTTTTGTGAAGCAACTCACAGCGAGCGGAAGTGAATCCCGTCAATCTCTGGTGTAGGTCGAAAGGAGATTGTCATGCGCTCGACGTCACCGGTTCTGGCTCGCAAGTTCCGCGACATCGTCGCGCGTATCGGCGCGGCGTTCCGCGCGCAGCGCGCGATCGACGCGCGGCGCGCGTTGCTGCGCTATCGCCATCTGCTGGAGCAGCCGCACGACCCATTGCCTTTGAATGAAATCATTCCGGTCAGCAACAAAGAGGATATTGCAGACAATGCCCACGGATCTGATGCGCGCGAGCGCGCCGCCGGCGACCCCACGTTCGAGCGTGCGTAACGTCAACATCGTCGCAATCGCCGCGACCGTGGCACTCGTCACGCTTCAACTGGTTGGCCTTGCGATGCTGGAACGCTCTCACGCGCACGCGATGCATGTGTCGTTTCCACGCGAACCGCAAGTTTGCTCGGAAAACGTCGACGCTGCCGTCTCGCAAATTCCCTACGATTGACCGGAGGACGGTCCGTGCCTGATGTCACGACACTGGCTCTGCTCAGCGTTGCCGTATTCGCCGGCGCCTTTGTTTCGGGGCTGTCGGGATTCGCATTCTCGGCCGTAGCCGGCGCCATCCTGCTCCGGGTGTTTCAGCCGCTGGAGGCCGTGCCGCTGATGATGGCGTGCAGCATCGGCGTGCAGGCGACCAATCTGTGGGCGCTTCGGCGCAGCATCCGCTGGGAAGGCAGTCTGCCGCTGATCGTCGGCGGATTGATCGGCGTTCCCATCGCTGTGTCGCTGTTGCAGTCCACCGATACGCATCTGCTCAGGCGCGGCTTCGGCGTCATCGTCGCGCTCTATGCCGCCTACATGCTGCTGCGACCGACGCTGGTGACGGCCGGCGAGGCCGTCGGCCGGCACTGGGTGGCGCTGATCGGATTCGGGGGAGGGCTGGTCGGCGGGCTGACGGCCATGCCGGGCGCGATCCCGACGATCTGGTGCGACATGCGCGGCATGCCCAAGAGCGAGCAGCGTGGCCTGGTGCAGCCGTTCATCGCGGCGATGCAGGTCTTCGCCATCGCGCTGCTGGTCGGACACCAGGACCTGTCGTCAAAGGTCTTCGTCGATCTCGCGGTCAGCCTGCCGGCGCTGTTCGCCGGCTCCGCGCTCGGTGTGATCGCCTTTCACCGCGTCAACGAGACGGTCTTTCGCAAGACCGTGCTCGTTCTGCTGCTGATCTCGGGGATTTCCCTGATCTAGTGGCCTGCGCCTTCGTGATGAAGCCCCTGGACCGGCGCGGCGCTGATGTCGCTGCCGTGATGTACCAGCGGCTTGTTGCCGGTGATGGTTCTGAGCAGCACGTAGAACACCGGCGTCAGGAACAGGCCGAACACGGTGACGCCGATCATGCCGGAGAACACGGCAACGCCCATGGCCCGCCGCATCTCGGAGCCCGCGCCGGTCGAGAGCACCAGCGGCAGGACGCCCATGATGAACGCCATCGACGTCATCAGGATCGGACGGAGCCGCAGCCGGCTCGCCTCGATCGCGGCGCGGATCGGGGTGCGCCCGGCGAATTCGAGCTCGCGCGCGAATTCGACGATCAGGATCGCGTTCTTGGCCGAGAGCCCGACGAGAACGATGAGGCCGATCTGGGTGAAGACGTTGTTGTCGCCCTTCGAGAGCCAGACCCCGAACATCGCCGCGAGCAGACCCATCGGCACGATCATGATGATCGAGAGCGGCAGGGTCAGGCTCTCGTAGAGCGCGGCCAGCACCAGGAACACCAGCAGGATCGCCAGCGGGAACACCCAGATTCCGGAATTGCCGGCGATGAACTCCTGATAGGTCAGGTCGGTCCATTCGAAGGCAAAGCCGGGCGGCAGCACTTCCGCCGCGATCCGCGTCGCGACTTCCTGCGCCTGGCCCGATGAAAAGCCGGGCGCGGCCGCCGCGTTGATGTCGGACGACAGGAAGCCGTTGTAGCGGATCGCGCGCTCCGGACCCGCACTCTGGCGGATATTGAGCAGTGCGGACAACGGCACCATGTCGCCGGAGGACGAGCGCACCTTGAGCTGCCGGATGTCGTCGGCCCGGGCGCGGAACGGCGCGTCGGCCTGGACGCGGACGGAATAGGTGCGGCCAAACTTGTTGAAGTCGTTGACGTAGTAGGAGCCGAGGTAGATCTGGAGCGTGTTGAACACTTCCGTCACGGGCACCCCGAGCTGGAGCGCCTTGGTGCGGTCGATGTCGGCGAAGAGCTGGGGCACGTTGACCTGGAAGCTCGAGAACACGCCGGCGATCTCCGGCGCCTTCTGCATCGCCGCCATGAACGCTTTGGTCGCCTCGTTCAGCGCCTCATAGCCGAGGCCGGCGCGATCCTCGATCTGCAGCTTGAAGCCGCCGATGGTGCCGAGGCCGTTGACCGGCGGCGGCGGGAACATGGCGATGAAGGCTTCCTGGATGCCGGCGTATTTCTTGTTTAGCTCGGCCGCGATGGCATTGCCGCTCAGGGCTGCACCTTTGCGCTCGTCGAACGGCTTCAGCGTCGAGAACACGATGCCGGCATTGGACGAGTTGGTGAAGCCTGAGATCGACAGGCCCGGGAAGGCGACAGAGCTCTCGACACCTGGCTGGGTCAGCGCGACGTCGCTCATCTTGCGGATCACCTCTTCGGTGCGGTCGAGCGTTGCCCCGTCGGGCAGCCGCGAGAAGCCGACCAGATATTGCTTGTCCTGGCCCGGCACGAAGCCGCTCGGCACCTGCTGGAACAGGAAGGCGGTGAGGCCGACCAGCACGACGTAAAGACCCATCACCGCGGCCTTGCCGGAGATGACCTTGGTGACGGTGCCGCTGTAATTCTCGGATGAACGCGTGAAGGCCCGGTTGAAACCGCGGAAGAACCAGCCAAGGCCCTTTTCCATGATGATCGTCAGCCGGTCCTTCGGCTCATCGTGGCCCTTGAGCAGCAGTGCCGACAACGCCGGGGACAGCGTCAGCGAGTTGACGGCGGAAATTACGGTCGAGATCGCGATCGTCAGCGCGAACTGCTTGTAGAACTGCCCGGTCAGGCCGGAGATGAAGGCGAGAGGCACGAACACCGCGATCAGCACCATGGCGATCGCGATGATCGGGCCGGAGACCTCGCGCATCGCCTGATAGGTCGCATCGCGCGGCGACAGCCCGGCCTCGATGTTGCGCTCGACGTTCTCGACCACAACGATGGCGTCATCGACGACGATGCCGATCGCGAGCACCAGGCCGAACAGGCTGAGCGCGTTGATGGAGAAGCCGAACACGTGCATCACGGCAAAGGTGCCGACGATCGACACGGGCACCGCCAGCAGCGGAATGATCGAGGCGCGCCAGGTCTGCAGGAACAGGATCACGACCAGCACCACCAGCGCGATTGCCTCCAGCAGCGTGTGGATCACCGCCTCGATCGAGGAGCGCACGAACTGGGTCGGATCGTAGACGATCTGGTAGGAC
This sequence comes from Bradyrhizobium sp. CCBAU 45394, assembly GCF_028128655.1. Lineage (NCBI taxonomy): Bacteria > Pseudomonadati > Pseudomonadota > Alphaproteobacteria > Hyphomicrobiales > Nitrobacteraceae > Bradyrhizobium > Bradyrhizobium sp. CCBAU 45394. Next base: position 113,277 of record NZ_LBIX01000174.1, read on the forward strand.
ACGCCCTCGGGCATGTTCTTCTTGATCTCGGCCATGGTGGCGCGGACGTGGTCGGAAATCTGCAGCGCATTGGAGCCGGGCGCCTGGAAGATCGGGATCGCCACCGCCTGCTTGTTGTCGAGCAGCGAGCGCAGGCCGTATTCGGACGCCCCTAACTCGATGCGCGCGACGTCGCGCAAGCGCACCACTTCGCCGCGCGCGCCGGTCCTGACCACGATGTCGCCGAACTGCTCCTCGTTCGCGAGCCGCCCTTCCGCATTGACGGACAGTTGCAGGTCGATACCCTTGACGTTCGGGGAGGAGCCGACCACGCCGGCGGCGGCCTCGACGTTCTGCGCCTGGATCGATTTGACGATATCGCTCGCGGTCAGCCCGTGTTCGGCCGCCTTCTGCGGGTCGACCCAGACCCGCATCGAATAGTCGCCGGCACCATAGAGCTGGACGTCACCGACGCCGTCGATCCGCGCCAGCCGGTCCTTGACGTTGAGCACCGCATAGTTGCGCAAATACGTCATGTCGTAGCGGCCGTTGGGCGACAAGAGATGCACCACCATGGTGAGGTCGGGCGAGGACTTCTTGGTGATGATGCCGAGCTGGCGCACCACGGCGGGCAGGCGGGGCTCGGCCTGCTGCACGCGGTTCTGCACCAGCTGCGTCGCCTTGTCGGGGTCGGTGCCGAGGCGGAACGTCACCGTCAGCGTCATCGCGCCGTCGGTGGTCGCCTGGCTCGACATGTAGAGCATGCCTTCGACGCCGTTGATCTGCTCCTCGATCGGCGTCGCCACCGTCTCCGCGATCACCTTCGGATTGGCGCCGGGATAGGTCGCGCGCACGAGGACGGAGGGCGGCACCACGTCCGGGTATTCCGAGATCGGCATCGCGAACAGCGAGATGAGCCCTGCGAGGAAAATCAGGACCGACAGCACACCGGCAAAAATCGGACGATCGATGAAGAATTTTGAGAGATTCATGGCCTTGCCCCTGGGCAATATCTTTCAGTTCTCCGACAACTCCACTGTCATTCCGGGGCGCGGGCGAAGCCCGCGAACCCGGAATCCAGAGGTGAAGTCATCGGAGTTCAGTAACTTCTAGATTCCGGGTTCGCGCGACGCGCGCCCCGGAATGACGGAAGATGTCAGCGTTGCACCACGTCCTGGTTGCTGCGGTTGGCCGCTTGCTGCCCCCGCGCACCCATCGCCGCGACCTCCGTCTTGAGGAGGGCGCCGGGACGCACGCGCTGCAGGCCGTTGACGACGATGCGGTCGCCGGGCTTCAGGCCCGCGGTGACGATGCGCAAGCCGTCGACCGCACCACCGAGCGTGATCGGACGGTAGACCGCGCGGCTGTCGTCACCGACCGCCATCACGAACTTCTTGTCCTGGTCGGTGCCGATCGCGCGCTCGTCGATCATCACCAGCGTCTGCTGCTTCGGCTGGCCCATGCGCACGCGGGCGAACTGGCCGGGGATCAGACGCCCGTCCTCGTTCCTGAACACCGCGCGGACACGGATGGTGCCGCTCTGGCCGTTGACCTGGTTGTCGATGAGCTGGATATGGCCTTTCGCCGAAAGGCCGCCTGAGGTCGCCATCTCCACCGGGATCTGGTCGAGATTGCCGCGCTTGCCGGAGGCGTCCGCGATCGAGTTCAGCGCATGCAGCACGACCTCTTCATCCGCATCGAAGGACGCGTAGATCGGATTGACGGAAACCAGCGAGGTCAGCACCGGGGAGGCGGTGCCGGCGGCAACGAGATTGCCGACGGTGACCTCGATCTTGCCGACGCGGCCGTCCACGGGCGCGCGCACTTCGGTGTAATCGAGATTGAGCTTCGCGGTCTGCAGCGTCGCTTCGGCCGCCTTGACGTTGGCGATGGCCTCGCGATTGGCGTTGTCGCGCTGGTCGTAGTCGCGCCGCGTGACGACCGCGTTGCCGACGAGCTGCGCACCGCGCTCGAGCTCGCTCTGGGTGAACACCACGCGCGCCTTCGCCGCCTCGAGCTGGGCGTTGGCCTTGTCGACCTCGGCCGCGTAGGGCGCCGGATCGATCTTGAACAGCACGTCGCCGGCTTTCACCAGCGCGCCTTCGGTGAAGTTGGTCGACAGGATCGCACCGGCCACGCGCGGACGAAGCTCGACGCGTTGGATGGCCTCGAGCCGGCCGGAGAAATCATCCCACAGCACGGTCGGCCGTGGCTCGATCATCGCGACCGTGACGGAGACGGCCTGCTCGGCCGCGGCAGCCGTTGCGGTCGCCTGCGCAGCACGAAAGTAATGGCCGGTCGCGATCGAACCGGCCACGGCGAGGGCGCCCACGATGGCGGCGCCGCCGAGAAGGCGGCGGATACGGCCAGGGCGAGAGGTATTTTGGGAGGGGGGCATTTGCGCGCTCCAGATATGTAGTGTTCACTACAGATGTGGAGCTGGATACCGCAGCGCAAGATACTTATGTACCGTTTGCTAAGAAAATTGTAGCCGCTTACCGCAAGCATTGGAAGGCGGAAGAGAAAATAAAGCTAGAACAAATAGATAGGATTTGACGTTAAGCTTCACGCAGAACGTGAATTCCGAGGAGACAGGCACATGGGCATGGGACGCCCCCGGGAATTCGACGCCGAAACGGCGTTGGACCAAGCGATGGAAGTGTTCTGGCGCCACGGCTATGAGGGCGCCACCATCGCGCAGCTCACCGAAGCCATGGGCATCAATCCGCCCAGCCTCTACGCCTGTTTCGGCAACAAGGAAGGCCTGCTGAAGGCCGCGCTCGACCGCTACACCAAGCTGCGTAACGTCTGGATGGACGGCGTGGTCTCGGCGCCAACCGCCCGCGAGGTCGCCGAGCGGATGCTGATGGGCATCGCCGACAAGCAGACCGATCCCGCCAATCCGCCCGGATGCCTGCTCGTGCAGGGCGGCATCGCCTGCGGCAGCGGCTCCGAGAATGTCCCCTTCGAACTCGCCGCCCGCCGCGCTCAGAACGAAGATCAGCTCCGCGACCGTTTTGTTCGCGCCAAGGCGGAAGGTGATCTCAAGCCGGGCTCTGATCCCGCCGCGCTCGCGCGCTACGTCTCTGCGGTCTCCGTCGGCATGGGCGTGATGGCGTCTTCGGGCGCAGATCGCGAAGCGCTGCGGCAGGTGGCGAGCGTGGCCGTGCAGGCGGTCGAGGCGCAATCGGCCGGGAGAACGTGACGGCTGCCAGCGTCGCCGGCTTCTGTCATCTTGTGGACTACATGGCAGGGAGCGACGGCGGCGGGACGAAGCCGCCGAACTCGCGCTCGATCAGCCCGGCCAGCGCAATCGTCGTGCGGTCCTCGAGGTAAGGCCCGATGATCTGGACGCCGATTGGCAAGCCCGTCGCCGTGCGCTCGATCGGAACGGCGGTCGCCGGCAGGCCGCAGGTCGATGCGGGATCAGCCCAGATGAAGCACGCATCGGAGTAGTTGTAGAGCTTTCCATCGATGTCGAGCTGCCGAGCGTCGAACGGTTCGGACTGGTCGTGCGGAAAGGCCGGCACGGCGGCCGTCGGGTAGATCACCGCGTCGAACTCGCGGAAGAAGAGCTGCCACCGCTGCTGCAACTGCAGGCGGGCCGCATCGGTCGCCAGCCACTCACGATGGATCATGCCCCAGCCGCGGGCGCGCTCGGCCTGCAGGCTGCGGTCGTCCGGCGAGAGTGCGGCGGCAAGTCCTTGCGCCTCCGCGAGGGCGGCCGGTGTCAGGCGCGGACTTCGCGCGGCGTTGAGCAGCTTCATGTAGAGCCGCGCGGATTCTGCGAGATCGGGCAACGACGTGCTCGCGCGCGCGACCCCCGCGCCGGATCGTTCGAGCCGTTTCGCCAGCCGTCCGATCGCGGAACGCACCGCGTCGCCCGTCGGCATCAGCGGATGGGTATCGATCACGAGGATCCTGAAATTCTTCAGCTGGTCATGTCGCGGCGCCGGCAGCGCAAGGCGATAGCCGATCCCGTCGCGCGTCTCGTCGGGTCCGGCAATCACGTCGAGCGCCAGCGCAAGGTCGGAGGCAGTACGCGCCATCGGTCCAACGACAGCCAGATCGCCCTGGCCGGGGACGGGCGGCGCCGGCGGCAGGCTGTATCCGCGCAGCGGGACCAGGCCGAGGCTCGGCTTGTGTCCGAACACACCGCAGAAATGCGAGGGGACCCGGATCGATCCGCCGATATCCGAGTCGATCGAGAGCGGACCGAACCCCGCGGCCAGCGCCGCTCCGCATCCGCCCGAGGAGCCACCGGGCGACCGGCCGAGGTCCCACGGGTTGTTCGTCGTCCCGTGGATGTCGTTGTAGCTCTGGAAATCCCGCAGCCCGATCGGGATATTGGTCTTGCCGATGATGATCGCGCCCGCCGCCTTCAACCGCGAGACGACGAGGGCATCTTCCTCCGGCTTGAAATCCCTGAAATGTGGAAAGCCCCACGTGGTCGGCAGGCCGGCGACGTTGAACGGTTCTTTCAAGGTCACGGGGATGCCGAGCAATGGCTGGCGCTCGCCGCGGCCAAGCGCGGCGTCGGCAGCGCGCGCGGCGTCCTTTGCGCGATCGAAATCGCGCACGATGACGGCATTGATCTTGCCGTCCAGGGCCTCGATGCGCGCGATCGTATGCGCGAGCAGCTCCGACGCCGAGATCTTGCGGGCGTGCAGGGCGCCCAGAAGAACGCTGATTGAGCCGTAGTCCAAGTCATCGGCATCTGCGGTCATCACGAACTCCATTGCATCTCATCGTCTCGGCGAGCCGATCCGGGGATGGAACATGCAATGTTGGGAGCGTGATGAGGAGGCAGCGCAACGGGAACCAGATCTGCCCGCCGGTCGGGGCGGGGGCTGGTCGCATTTGGGAGCCAGGAGACTGCCGGACGAACTCGGCCTGCATGGTTCGAGACGCCCGCTTTGGCGGGCTCCTCACCATGAGGGGCAGACATCCCGCCGCAAAACGCGATCTCATCCTGAGGGCCCGCCGTAGGCGGGCGTCTCGAAGGATGGGCCGCGGGCGAGCTTCCCGCCACGCCTTCTTATGCGATCGTCCCGACGTCGATGCCGGGGCGCCCGCAGACCAGCGAACAGTGATGCTCAGGAAGCTTCCTTGAGCACCGGCGAAGCCGATTCCTCGGCCTTGAGCTCCTCGAGGCTGCGATGCCGCGGCTCGATGCCGAGCGCCCAGACCGTGATGATCTGCACCACCAGCAGTCCGATCATCAGCGCCATCACGCCGGCCACGCCGCGCGTCTCGAACAGCGACACCACGAGGAATGGTGTGACGATCGTGGCGCCGCGCCCGAGCGTGTTGACGATGCCCGAAGCGCGCAGGCGGACCTCGGTCGGAAACAGCTCGGGGATGTAGATGCCGAACAGAAGCGCGACCAGGACGTAGATCGGCACCGTCAGCGCAAAGCCCACGGCCGGCAGCAGGATCGGATCGGAGATCATGGGGTAGAGGACGCCGAGCGCCACTGCGATCAGCGACGCGCCGATGATGGTCGGCTTCCGGCCCCAGCGGTCGGCGGTCAATGCGCCGATCGCCGCGCCGACGGGAGCGCCGATCGCCATCAGCAGCGAGTAGCCGAACGAGGTTGCGATCGAGAGCCCTTGCTTGACGAAGAACACCGGGAGCCAGGTCACGAAGCCATAGAGCAGGGTGTTGATCGTGATCAGGCAGACGGCGCCGACGATCATCCGCGACAGCAAGGGAGCAGTGAACAGCGTGCCGAGATCGGGGGACACTGGGGCCGGTGCCGTAGCTGCGGGAGGAGGCAAGGGCTGGCCTTGCGCCGCCTCCTTCTCGATGGCCTGCATCAGCGCTTCCGCTTCAGCGGTGCGACCGACCGCTTCCAGCCAGCGCGGGGATTCCGGCAACGACTTGCGCATGTACCAGACGACGAGCGCGCCGACGCCGCCGAGCACGAACATGGAGCGCCAGCCGAACTGCGGCACCAGTACCGATGCGACCAGCAGGGCGACGGGCAGACCGGTGACGACGCAGACGGCCGTGAGCCCGAGCCATTTACCGCGGGTGCGCGCGGGAACGAATTCCGTCATCGTCGAATAGCCGACGACATTCTCCGCCCCTAACCCGACCCCCATCACGAAGCGGCAGGCAATGAGGAAGGCCATATCAGGCGAGAACGCGGCGGCGAGGGAAGCGATGCCGAAAAGCAGCAAATTGAATTGATAGGTGAAGCGGCGTCCGTAGCGGTCGCCGAGAAAGCCGGTGCCGAACGATCCCAGCATCATGCCGACGAAGGTCGCGGAGATGAAAGCCGCGTTCTGGGCGAGCGTCGAAAAGCCGGTCTTCAGCGTCACGCTCAGCACGGTCCCGGCGATATAGATGTCGAAGCCGTCGAAAAACATGCCGATGCCGATCAGCAGCATGATGCGGCGGTGGAATGGCCCGATCGGCAGCCGATCAAGACGGCTGCCTGCGTTCACCGATGTCGACATATACGCTCTCCCTTGACTGTTATTCTGGTCGATGCGGCCCGCCTTCTGTGAGCGATCTGCCGCGTGCAATGTCTGCTAGTTGAGGCGCTTCTGGTTGGCCGTGTCGCGATACCAGTCGAACGGCTGCTCGTGGGTCGCGACCATCACGCTCTTGGTGTTGAAGTGGTCGTTGAAGCTTTCGGTGCCGCATTCGCGGCCGATGCCGGAATCGTCGACGCCGCCCCAGGGCGAGGCCGGGTCGAGCCGGTGGTGGTCGTTGATCCAGACGATGCCGGCCTTGACCGAGGCGGCGACACGATGCGCGCGGGCGACGTCGCGCGTGCGGATCGCGGCGGCGAGACCGAACGGCGAGTCGTTGGCAAGCCGGAGCGCGTCGGTCTCGTCCTTGAACGGCGTTACCGACGTGAAGGGACCAAACACCTCCTCCTGGAAGATGCGCATGTCGGATGTGACGTCGGCGAAGACCGTCGGCTCGACGAAATAGCCGTTGTCGTGGCCCGGCACCTTCGCGGCAACACCGCCGGTGACGAGACGCGCGCCGTCTTCGTGGCCGTAGCCCGCGTAGGTGAGAACGCGGTCGCGCTGCCGGGCGGAGATCACGGGGCCCATTTGGGTGCTCGCATCGAAGGGATCGCCGACGCGGATCGTGCGGGTCTTGGCCTGCAGCTTCTCGACGAATTCGTCATAGATGGTGGCCTGGACGATGTGGCGCGAGGCACAGACGCAGGTCTGTCCGGCGCCGATGAAAGCGCCGAACGCGGCGTAGTTGACGGCGCGGTCGACGTCGAAATCGTCGAACACCATCACCGGCGTCTTGCCGCCGAGCTCCATGGTCTGATGTGCGAACACTTTTGCCGCCGCGCTGCCGGCGATGCGGCCGGCCTCGGTGCCGCCGGTCAGGACCAGCTTGTTGATGTCGCCATGTTCGGCCAGCATCTTGCCGGCGCTCTGGCCGAGGCCCAGCACGATATTGAAGACACCCGGCGGAAGGCCGGCTTCGGTGAAGATCTGCGCGAGTTTCAAGGTCGTCAGCGGTGTGTATTCGGACGGCTTGACCACGGTGACGCATCCGGTCGCCAGCACCACGGCCAGCGACTTGCACAGGATCATCAGCGGATGGTTGAAGGGCGTGCAGTTGGCGACGATGCCGATCGGCGTGCGAAGCGTGTAGTTCAGATACGCGCCTTCCACGGGGATCACGGAGTCGCGGCGCGCCAGCGCAACGCCCGCAAAGTAGCGAAAGAAATCGGGCAGGCGGGAGAGCTGCGCGCGGGTCTCGTTGACCGGGCGGCCGTTGTTGAGGGTTTCCAGCCGGTACAGGCTGTCGAGATTGGCCTCGAAGGCATCGGCGAGCTTGTTGACCAGTCTGGCACGGGCGCGCGTATCCATGCCGCCCCAGGCCTTGCCTTCGAATGCGGCGCGCGCGCTCTTCATGGCGCGGTCGATGTCCTCGGCAGTTGAATTGGGAATGCGGGCAATGACGTCGCCGGTCGCGGGGTTGCGCACGTCGAGCATCGCGCCGTTCCCGGCTTCGACTTCACGTCCGTCGATGAAATTGCCGTGGGTTTCGACGTCGATCGACGCAGGTTTTGAAGGAATGTTCATGATAACCTCTCCTCGACGATGACGGCGTTGCGCTTGAGCGCCGGCAGAACGCGTTTTTCGGTGGCCCCGATATGAGCCTTGATGATGCGCGCCGCGGTTCGCGTCTCGCGGCTCTGCATGGCGTCGATCAGGGCGACGTGCTCGGCGACGAGCTTCGCGGGGTCGTGCCCCCTAAGGTTGGAGATGCTGACGCGGACCAGCCGGTCGGCCTGGCCGATCAGGTCGCACAGCGCCGTCGCCATCCGGCGATTGCCGGACGCATGCGCCAGCGCGGAGTGGAAGGCGCGATTGTAGGCGATGAAGTCCTCGTGGTTGCCGGCGAAGCGGCGAAATTCATCGAGCGATTTCAGGACACTGTCGGGCGCGCTCTCGATCGCCTCGGCAACGCAGGCCGGCTCCAGCGCAAGACGGAAGCGCAGGAGGTCGCGGGCGTCCGCCAGCGAGATCGGCGTGACCCGGTAGCCCTGGCGCGGCTGCACCGTCACGAGATGCTCGCGCTGCAGGCGCAGAAGCGCATCCCGGACCGGTTGCCGGCTCACTTCATAGCGCTCGGCAAGGTCCTGTTCGCGCATTTCATCGCCCGGCGCGAAGCGACAAGCTAAAATATCAGACCTGAGACGGTCGTAGATATTCTCGCGCAAAAGCATCATATGTTCGGTCTCCTTGGCATTAATATCTCAATCGTGATATTTCACGTCAAGGGCCAAATGCTTGAATTCCCTGACAGTTGATTTATCAATCAGCGCCTCCGCGGCGCGCCAACGACCGACGAAGTGAGGGAAAGACCGGACATGGACAGGCTTCTTGCCAACGGGACCGTCAACGCCGCGCAATCGGGCGAGGGGCCGCCGCTGTTCCTCTTTCACTCGCTGTTGTCGGATCGCGCGAGCTTCGATGCGATCGTGCCTGAGCTTCAGAGGTCGTTTCGCACCATCGTGCCGGAGCTGCCGGGGTTCGGCCGTTCACGCCCGGTGGACGGCGGCCTTGCTGCGGTCGCGGACCGGATGGCCGAGGCCGTGCGCGAAGGCGCGGGCGGCGCGCCGGCGATCGTGCTCGGCAATGGTTACGGTGGGTTCGTCGCGTTACAGATGGCGATCCGGCATCCGGAGATCGCCAGCAAGCTCGTTCTCGCCGACAGCGGCGCAGCGTTCTCGGCGCCCGGCCGCGAGGCGTTTCGCAACATGGCGAAGGCATCGTGCGAGAAGGGGTTGGAGACCATCACCGACGTCGCGATGCGTCGCCTGTTTGCGCCCGAGTTCCAGGCGCAGCAAACGGAGTTGATGCAGGATCGTCGTGCCGCGTTTCTGCGGACGGATCCCGGCGTGTTCCGTGCCGCGTGCGATGCATTGGCGAGCCTCGATCTTCGAGCTGAGCTTGCCGCGGTGAAAGTTCCGGTCCTCGTTCTCGTCGGCGAGCACGACGAAGCGACGCCGCCGCCGATGTCGCGTGAATTGGCCGCCGGATTGCCACGCGCCGAGCTCAAGGTCATCCCGGGCTGCGCCCACGTGCCGCAGCTTCAATCGCCGCGACAGTTTCTCGGAGCTCTTCAAGGCTTCCTGTTTTGAAGACGCCGCGATGCCTTCCGAACGGTTAATGGTTCGGCTCGGCGGCGAATTCAGCTTTGGGGATCGTGCAATCCTGCGCCTGTCTTGCCCGACGTGTCAAACGTCCTCGCGGGCAAGGCGCGAGCCCGCGCGGCAGGAAATTCCTCATTGATTTGTACTGTGCATGGGGTTGTTTTCGCGTTTTTTGTTTGGACCCCCAGGTAGCGACGATCGGCACGTCAGCCGTCTGCATTGAACCGGACCTCCTAAGAGTTTTTACACACAGTTCTGGCACGCTCCGCGCGTCCATATCCGCACCCCGCATCGTCGCGTCTCATTGCGCGCACGAAAAGATGGAACCCGCGGGCATCGAGGGGGCGTTACCCATGACTGCACTTACTTCGGACGCCGGTCGTGCGAAGGGCGGGATCGTGCCGATCCTGTTGTGCGTCGTGCCGTTCAGCCAGATTCCGCTCGATGCCTATACGCCCGGCCTGCCGCAGATGGTGGTGGATCTTTCCGCCGATCCGGCGTCGATGCAGAACACCGTCACCGCCTACATGCTCGGCATGAGCCTCGCACTGGTGCCGGTCGGCATCGCCTCCGATACGCTCGGTCGCCGCAACGTCCTGCTCGCGGGGCTGTCGGTGCTCATCGCGATGAGCATTGCCTGCGCGCTCGCCAACAGCGCATCGCTGCTGCTTGCGCTGCGCTTCCTGCAAGGCGTCGGCGGCTGCACCTGCCTCGTCGTTGCCTATGCGGTCGCGGCCGATTGCTTTCGTGGCCGCGAGCTCACCGCGATCTCCGGCCTGCTTGGCGCGGCCTGGGGACTTGCACCGGTGCTTGCACCCGCGGCCGGCGGCTTCATCGTCGAGCTGACGTCGTGGCGCGGAGTGTTCGTCATCATCGCCATTGCCGCGGAGATCGTCGCCGCGATCGTCGTGCTGTTGCTGCCCGAGACGTTGCCGGCGGAGCGGCGCACGCCGTTCGATCCGCGCCGCACGGCCAGCATCCTTCGCGCCGCGCTTGTTCGTCCCGGCTTCCTGGCCTTCGTGCTGGTCTTTGCCGCGGCGGCGAGCGCGCAACTGGCGTTCGGCGTCGTCGCGCCCTTCTTCTACCAGACCGGCCTCGGTTATTCGGCGGCGATCTACGGCCTCGTTGCGCTCGGCCTTGGCGGCGTCAATCTCGCCGGCGAGCTCGGCTGCGCGCATTTCGCGCGCTTCATGCCGGCCCGCATGCTGGGCTTCGGCGCCTTCGCGCTGTTTCTCGCAGGCTCCGCGGTCCTGACCATAACAGGCATGACCATCGGTCTCGATTTCGCATCGATCACGATCGGCGGCGCGCTGGTGCTCGGCGGCTGCGGAGTCCTGTGCCCGATGATGTACGGCATGGCGCTCGGCCTGTTCGAGCGTGACCACGGCCTGATCGGCGGCCTCATCAGCGCACTCTGCTATCTCGCGGTGAGCGGCGCCATGGCCATCGCGGCGGTGCTGCCCGAAGCAACGCAGGCGCCGATCGGCTGGCTTTATCTCGGCCTCTGCACTGTTGCGGGCACGCTGCTCGCGATCTCGCTGCCTGCGGCGCGCCACGCCACACAGACTTAAGGAAGGAACCAGTTCATGACCACCGTCGGTATTCGCGGCACGTTCTTCGATTTCGTCGACGATCCCTGGAAGCACATCGGCAACGAGCAAGCGGCTGCGCGCTTTCATCAGGACGGCCTCATGGTCGTCACCGGCGGCGTCATCAAGGCGTTCGGTCCGTACGAGAAGATCGCCGCCGCGCATCCGGGCGTTGAGATCACCCATATCAAGGGCCGCATCATCGTCCCGGGCTTCATCGACGGCCACATCCATCTGCCTCAGACCCGCGTGCTCGGTGCCTATGGCGAGCAGCTCTTGCCGTGGCTGCAGAAGTCGATCTATCCCGAGGAGATCAAGTACAAGGATCGCAACTACGCGCGCGAAGGCGTGAAGCGTTTTCTCGATGCACTGCTCGCCGCCGGCACCACCACCTGCCAGGCCTTCACCAGCTCCTCACCGGTCGCGACCGAAGAGCTGTTCGAGGAGGCAAGCAGGCGCAACATGCGCGTGATCGCGGGTCTCACCGGGATCGACCGCAACGCGCCGGCCGAATTCATCGATACGCCCGAGAATTTCTATCGCGACAGCAAGCGGCTGATCGCGCAGTATCACGACAAGGGCCGTAACCTCTACGCTATCACGCCGCGCTTCGCCTTCGGCGCCTCGCCCGAGCTGCTGAAGGCGTGTCAGCGCCTCAAGCATGAGCATCCGGACTGCTGGGTCAATACCCACATCTCCGAGAATCCGGCCGAGTGCAGCGGCGTGCTGGTCGAGCACCCGGACTGCCAGGACTATCTCGGCGTCTACGAGAAGTTCGACCTGGTCGGCCCAAAGTTCTCCGGCGGCCACGGCGTCTATCTCTCGAACAACGAATTCCGCCGCATGTCCAAGAAAGGCGCGGCGGTGGTGTTCTGCCCGTGCTCGAACCTGTTCCTCGGCAGCGGCCTGTTCCGTCTCGGCCGCGCCACCGATCCGGAGCATCGCGTGAAGATGTCGTTCGGCACCGATGTCGGCGGCGGCAACCGCTTCTCGATGATCTCCGTGCTCGACGACGCCTACAAGGTCGGCATGTGCAACAACACGCTGCTCGACGGCAGCATCGATCCGTCGCGCAAGGACCTCGCGGAAGCCGAGCGCAACAAGCTCTCGCCCTATCGTGGCTTCTGGTCGGTCACGCTCGGCGGCGCCGAAGGCCTCTACATCGACGACAAGCTCGGCAATTTCGAGCCCGGCAAGGAGGCCGATTTCGTCGCGCTCGATCCGAACGGCGGCCCGGTCGCTCAACCCTGGCACCAGTCGCTGGTCGCCGACGGTGCTGGTCCGCGCACGGTCGATGACGCCGCGAACATGCTGTTCGCCGTCATGATGGTCGGTGACGATCGCTGCGTCGACGAGACCTGGGTGATGGGCAAGCGTCTCTACAAGAAGAGCTGAAGCGGACGCGATGAACGGATCACCCGATACGGCCGGCCAGCCGGTCGCCCTCGTCATCCAGCGCCGCATCGCCGACGACGGCTTTGCGGCGTTTGCGCGGTGGAACGGCGAGGTCGGCGAGGTGCTCAAGACCTGGCCCGGCTTTCTCAGCCAGGAGGTGGTACCGCCGCAGCCGCCGGCGCATGTGGACTGGGTGACGATCGTGCGCTTCGCGAGTCCGGCGGCGGCGCGCGCCTGGCTTCAGAGCGAGGTGCGGGCGAAGCTGATTGCGGAGATACAACGCTTCTTCGTTGGTTCGGAGGACGTCCATATCCTGCCCGACACCGGAGTGCAGCGCGACAGCGCGGTCTCCGCCGTGATCTCCTTCAAGGTGCCGGCAGGTTTGGAGGACGCTTTCCTCACCTGGCAGCAGCGCATCCAGGCCGCGGAAGCCGAGTTCAAAGGATTTTTGCGGCACAAGATCGAGCGGCCGATTCCGGGCCTGCACGATGAGTGGATCGTCATCCTGTCATTCGATAGCGATGCCAACCTCAGCGCATGGCTCGACTCGCCGTTGCGGCAGACCCTGCTTAGGGAGGGCGCGCGCTTCAACGCGGGCATGAACGTGAAGCGGGCGAGCTACGGCTTCAATTTCTGGTTCCCGGCCGGCAAGACGCAGGCTCCGGAGCAGGGGCCTGCGTTGATCTGGAAGAGCAACCTCATCGTCCTCCTGGTGCTCTATCCCGTGGTCTACCTCTGGGGCTATTTCGTCAGCGCGCCCTTGATCGACAGCCACGGCGTGCCGGTCTGGCTGTCGCTCTTCGTCGGCAATCTCGTCAGCACCCAGCTGCTCGGCTGGTGGCTGGTGCCGGCCGCCTTCAGGGCGTTGGACTGGTGGGTGACGCCGAAGGCGGCGCTCGGTCGCCAGATCGCGGGCTACGCACTGCTTGGCGCGCTCTACGCCGCGTCGATGGGCCTGTACGCGCTGCTGCTCGCGTGGCATTTGGGGCGGTGAGACCGTCCACCTTGCGCGCCGCTCCGGTGCTGTCGGGGAGAGCGGCGGTCTCTGGACACTGACGAGCATGTTCGCCCTGACATTTCTCGGGACCTCGGCCAGCGTTCCCTCGGCGGAACGCAACCATCCGGCCCTCCTGGTGGAGGCCGCGGGCAAGCGCATCCTGATCGATTGCGGCGAGGGCACGCAGCGTCAGTTGCTGCGCAGTGGCGCCGGCTTCCGGCGGCTCGACCGCATCCTGCTGACGCACGCTCATCTCGATCACGTGCTCGGCATCCCCGGTCTCTTCTCGACGCTGGGCTTGCGGCAATCCTCCGATGTGATGACCATTCATGGCGGCCCGGGCACACTCGACATCGTCATCCGGATGCTGGCGGGCCTGTGGGGCGCGGGCAGGGCGCCGATCCCCGTGGAGTTCGCAGCGCTGAGCGAAGGACAGGTCATCGATGCCGGCGGCTTCACCATCGACTGCTTTCCGGTCCGCCATCGCGACACCGACAGCTTTGGCTTCGTATTCCAAAGCCCCGCGCGCCGTCACCTTCTGTCCGATCGCCTCGCCTCGCTCGGTGTGCCCGACGGTCCCTTGCGCGGCGAATTGGCCCAAGGACGGCCGGTCGTGATCGAAGGCGGCCGGACGATCGATCCGGAGGACGTCCTGGGGCCGCCGAGCGGCGGCAGGAAGCTCGTCGTGATCGGCGACACCGAGGCCACCGCGGGGCTGTCGCAATATGTCGCTGACGCCGACATGCTGGTGATCGAGGCGACGTTCCTCGATCGCGACGCGTCGACCGCGCGGGACTACGGCCATCTCACCGCAGCAGAAGCAGCCGCCTTTGCGGCCGCGAACAATGTCGGACAGCTCGTGCTGACCCATATGTCGGGACGTTACGAGGACGAAGAGATCCTGGCCGAGGCGGCAAGGATCTTCCCGAACAGCCGGATCGCCGCCGACTTCGATCACATCGTCGTCTAGTCCGCCGCCCTCAGCCCGACAATCCCGACTTGATCGCGATATCCTGCACCTGGCGCGTCACCTGCATCAGTCGCGGCAGCGCCTGGTCGCGAAAGGCCGGCATGTCCATGCGCATCGCGTCGATGGTGACGCTCAATCCCCCGATCACGACACCCTGGGCGTCGAAGATCGGCGTGGCCAGCGTCCGCAAGCCATAGGCGTTCTCGCCGTCGGAGACGGCGTGGCCTTTCTTCTTCACCAGGTCGAGCCGGGCGAGCAGGGCGTCGAGATCGGTCAGCGTTCGTTCCGACAGCTTGACGCGAGGGCGCGCTTCCAGTCGCTCGATCTGCTCGTCCCGCGGCAGATGCGCCAGCATGACATGGCCGAGCGCGGCGCTGTAGGCGGGAATGCGCGAACCCGGCCGGCGATCCATCTTGTGGCGGTCGAGGCCGGCGCCGACGCGCGCGAGATAGATCACGTCGCCGCCGTCGAGGATGCCGAGCGAGGCCGCATCGCCCACGTCAGGCACGAGGTCGCGCAGCAGCGGCTCGACGATGGTTCGCAGCGATCCGTGCGACAGCACGGTGTAGCCGAGGTCGAGACAGGCGAGCCCGAGGCGGAACCGGCGGTTTTGCGGAACCGGCTGGAGATAGCCGAGCTCGATCAGGGTCTGGATCAGCCGGAACGCGGTCCCGCGATCGAGATCGGCGCGTGCGGCGACTTCACTCAAGGTGAGCTCGAAGGCCTCGCTGGTGAAACTCCTGAGCACGGCAAACGCCTTGCCGACGGAAGCGACATAATTCTTGGGATTCTTTGGGCTAGCTTCAGGTTTGCGCTTCGCGGCCTTCCTTTGGACCTTGGCCATGCTCGAATGCCCCCGTCATGACAGCATCACCCTTGACGCAGGGGTGCGCTGATTTTACTGACAGTATCAGTAAATAACAAATGTTCGCATTCCGAACAATATCGATTTGGCGATCGGAGGAAGTTTTGTCGACATCATCGCTGCACCCTCATGGCGTGTTCTCCGCCGCGCTGACGCCGCTCGACGCCGAGCTCGCGCCCGATCACGCGCGTTTCGTGGAGCATTGCCGCTACCTTCTGGATGAGGGCTGCAACGGCATCGCGCTGCTCGGCACGACCGGCGAGGCAAACTCCTTCTCAGCGGCCGAGCGCACCGCGCTGCTTGAAGCCGTGGTGGCCGCCGGCATCGCGCCGCAGCGGCTTCTGCCCGGCACCGGCGTTGCCGCGCTCACCGAGACCATCGCGCTGACGCGTCACGCGCTTTCGGTCGGCGTCGATACCGTGGTGATGCTGCCGCCGTTCTACTACAAGAACGTCAGCGATGACGGCATCTACGCCTCCTACAGCGAAGTGGTGCAGCGCATCGGTGATGCGCGCCTGAAAGTCGTGCTCTACCACTATCCGCAGATGTCGGCGCAGCCGATCTCGCATGCGCTGATCGAACGGCTGCGCAAGGCCTATCCGGCCGTCTTCACCGGCATCAAGGATTCGTCCGGCGATTTCGCCAACATGACCGCAATGGTGGAGCGCTTCCCCGGGTTCGCGGTCCTGGGTGGCGCGGACCCGTTGATGCTGCCGTTGCTGCGCAAGGGCGGCGCGGGCTGCATTACCGCGACGTCCAACCTCGTCGCGCGCAGTCTTGCCCACGTCTACAAGCACTTTCGCGACGGCGATGACGATCCGGCCCTCAAGGCGGCGCAGGCGCGCATCGTGAAGGCGCGCGAGCTGGTCTCGCGGTTCCCGCAGATGGCATCGCTGAAGGCGCTGGTGGCCGAGCGCACCGGTCACGCCGGATGGCAGCGGCTGCGGCCGCCGCTGGAGTCGCTGCCGCCGGCTCAAGTGAAAGAACTGCTCGCGGATGCTGCTGCATTCGCTTCCGCCGCCGTCTAGACTTGGCGCGGGCGACGAGGCGATCCGATGTCCGATTCTTTCCAGGGTGCGTTGGCCGGGCTCGCTGATATCGTCGGCGACAAGTACGTCATCGCGTCCGGGCCCGACCAGGAGCCCTATGTGGTGGACTGGCGCGGGCGCTATCACGGCCGCGCCGTGGCGGTGGTGAAGCCCGGCTCGACCGCCGAGGTCGCCTCCGTCGTCAAGTTCTGCGCGGCAAGGCGGCTCGCGATCGTGCCGCAGGGCGGCAACACCGGCATGTGCGGGGCGGCGACGCCGGACGATCGCGCGGGCAATGTCGTGATCCGGCTCGACCGCATGCGGGCCGTGCGCGACGTCAGCCCGCTCGCCAACACGATCACCGTGGAGGCCGGCTGCATCCTCGCCGAGGTGCAGAACGCGGCCCGGGACGTCGATCGCTATTTTCCCCTGAGCCTCGGTGCCGAGGGCTCCTGCCAGATCGGCGGCAATATCTCGACCAATGCCGGCGGCACGGCCGTGCTGCGCTACGGGCCGACGCGCGATCTCGTGCTCGGGTTGGAGGTCGTGCTGCCCGACGGGCGCGTCTTCAACGGCCTGCGCGCGCTGCGCAAGGACAACACGGGCTACGCGCTCAAGCAGCTCTTCATCGGCGCCGAAGGAACGCTCGGCATCGTCACTGCGGCGGTGCTGAAACTGTTCGCGCCGCCGCGCAGCTCGGCTTTGGCGCTATTGAAGTTGCAGGGCGTCGAGCAGGCGCTCGAGCTCATGCAGCGCCTGCGCGGTGCCGTCGGCGACCGGCTCGGCAGCCTCGAGATCATGTCGCGGTCGCAGATCGAGGCGATCGCGAAGACGGTGCCGCATGTCACGATCTCCTTCGAGCTGACGACGCCGTGGTATCTGATCGTCGAGCTGACCGACACGCTCGCAGGCGTGGACCTGAGCGAGCCGCTGGCCGCGGTGCTTGCGGAGGCGATGGACGCGGGTCTTGCTGAAGACGCCATATTGGCCTCCAACCTGGCGCAGGCGAAGGCGATCTGGGCGGTCCGGCACAGCGTGTCCGAAGGCAACAAGCGCAGCGGTTACGTGGTGTCGCATGACAGCGTCGTGCCGCTGGAGCGCCAGGCGGCCTTCGTCAACAATGTCGAGGCCCGGATCAAGGCCGCCGTGCCGCATGCGAATGTGGTCATGCACGGCCATATCGGCGACGGCAACATCCATGTCGTGGCGCTGATCGATCGCGCGCATTGCCAGGACCCGGATGCGACGGCCGAGCTGGTGGCCGAGATCAACGAGATCGTCGACGACGAGACCTTGGCGCAAGGTGGGGCCATCAGTGCCGAGCACGGTATCGGGATCACCAATCGCGGCCGGCTCGCCCGCGTCGCCGATCCGCTCGACATCGAACTGATGCGCGATATCAAGCATCTGCTCGATCCGAATGGCCTGATGAATCCGGGCAAGATTTTCGCCGCAGGAGGCGTGCGCCGATGACGAGCGTCCGCCTGCTTGCCGACGACCTCACCGGTGCGCTCGACACCGCGGCGGAGTTCGTCGGCCTGTGCGGATCGTTCGACGTCACCTGGCCGGAAGCGCCCGCGACGCAGGGCTCCCGGAGCCTCGCAATCGACAGCGGCACGCGGGAGCGCTCCAAGGCCGAGAGCGTCGAGATCGTCGGGCGGCTGGCGCCGCAGCTCCACGGGGCGACGATCGGCTACAAGAAGGTCGATAGCCTCCTGCGTGGCGCATGGGCGGCAGAGCTCGGCGCCTGCCTGCGCAGCGGCCATTGGGCATCTTGCGTGGTCGCGCCCGCCTTCGACTATCAGGGACGCCGTACCGTCGATGGCCAGCAATTCGCGCGCACGGTGCAAGGCGACTGGCATCGTGTCGGCGACAATCTCCTCGCCCAATTGCAGCTCGAGGGCATCGAGGCGCGGCAGGGGCAGGCCGACACGCTGGCGCAGGCCGGCGTTCAGGTCTTCGATGCCGAGAGCGACATCGATCTCGATCGTGTGGTGGAGATGGGACGGCGCATGCCGGGGCCCGTGCTGTGGTGCGGAAGCGGCGGCTTGGCCGGGGCGCTCGCCCGCAGCCATCGTGCCGACGCGCCAAGCCAGTTGAAGCTGCCGGTGCTGGGACTGTTCGGCTCGGACCAGGCTGCCACGGCGTCGCAGCTCGCCGCATGCGGCGAGGCGACCATCGCCCTTGCGGAAGGTGAGGGCGCGATGCGTGTCCAGCGCAAGCTGGCCGGTGACGGAATCGCATTGGTCAAATTCTCTCTCGCCGAAGGCCTGACGCGCGTCGAGGCGGCGCGGCGGATCGCGCGCGAAATGACGGCGCTGATCGCGGCGCTCGATCGACCCGGCACGTTGATCGTCGCCGGCGGCGAGACCCTGAAGGCCGCATGCGTTGCCCTTGGCGCGCATGCCCTTCAGGTGACAGGACGCATCGTGCCGGGGCTGCCGCGTTCAGTGCTGCAAGGCGGGCGCTGGGCCGGCGTTGACGTCGTCTCGAAGTCCGGAGCGTTCGGAACCCGCGATCTCTGGCGTGATCTGCTCCGGGACAATCATCTGCTCAGAATGGAGAGTCCGACATGACCTCTCGTCATCTTGCCATCACCATGGGCGATCCGGCCGGGATCGGGCCGGAGATCATCGTCAAGGCCTGCCTCGGGCTGAAGGGCCGGATCGCGACGGGCGATCTGCGCCTGCTGATCATCGGCAGCGGCGCGGCGCTGGACGGCGCGAAGGCCGCGCTCGGCACCGACGTTGCCATCCCGCAGGTGTCGGCGGACGATCGCGAATGGCCCAACCTCTGCTACCTGCAAGCCGACGCCGAGGGCGACCCGATCAAGCCGGGCGTGCTCAGCGCCGATGGCGGCCGCTTCGCCTATAAGGCGATCGAGCAGGGCGTGCGTCTGACGCAGGCGGGCCGGACCGCGGCCATCGTCACGGCCCCCCTCAACAAGGAGGCCCTCAACAAGGCCGGCTATCATTTCCCCGGCCATACCGAGATGCTGGCCCATCTGACCGGCGTGCGCGGCTCGGTGATGCTGCTCGCCCATGGCAACATGCGCGTCAGCCATGTTTCAACCCATGTCGCGCTGGAAGACGTGCCGAAGCGTCTGACGCCGGAGCGGTTGCGCATGGTGATCGACCTCACCAACGATGCGCTGCGCCGGCTCGGCATTGCCAAACCAAAGATCGCGGTCGCCGCGCTCAACCCGCATGCGGGCGAGGGCGGCCTGTTCGGCCGGCAGGATATCGACGTGTCGGCGCCGACGATCGCCAAAGCGGTCGCCGACGGCCTCGATGTCATCGGTCCCGTGCCCGGCGACACCATCTTCGTCAAGCTGCGCGCCGGCCAGTTCGACGCGGCGGTCGCGATGTATCACGACCAGGGGCACATTCCCGTCAAGCTGCTCGGCTTCCAGGTCGATCCCGCGACCGGTCGCTGGCAGGAGCTCTCCGGCGTCAATATCACGCTGGGCCTGCCGATCATCCGCACCTCCGTCGATCATGGCACCGCCTTCGACATTGCCGGCAAGGGCATCGCCAACGAGCACAGCCTGATCGAGGCCATCGACTATGCCGAACGGCTGGCCGCTGGCGCCTCCGCATCCAAATCATGAGATCGACCGCACGATGACCAACGCCTTCACGCCCATCGAAATCCTTCGTCCTACCATCCTGGAATTCGGCAACGGCACGATCACGGCCGCGGCGCGCTTCGCCGAGCGGACCGGCGCCAAGCGGCCGCTCGTGATTTCCGATGCGTTCAATGCGCGCCGCATCGACATGCTGGCGTTGCCGGGTGCGGTGAAGGCGTTCGGCGACGTCAAGCCCGAGCCGGACCTGCCCAATCTCGAGAAGGCGGTGGCGATGGCGCGCGAGGCAAAGCCCGATCTCGTGGTCGGCTTCGGCGGCGGCAGCGCGATGGATCTCGCCAAGCTGGTCGCGGTGCTCTGCACTTCCGACGTGGCCTTTGCCGACATCGTCGGGCCGGAGAAGGTGGCCGGCCGCAGCGTGGCGCTGATGCAGATCCCGACCACGTCGGGCACCGGCAGCGAGGCCGGCACTCGTGCGCTCGTCACCGATCCCGTCAGCCAGAACAAGCAGGCGGTGCAGAGCCGCTTCATGCTCGCCGACATCGCCATCGTCGATCCGGACTTGACGATGACCGTGCCGAAGGAGGTCACCGCGGCCACCGGCGTCGATGCGCTCGCGCATTGCGTCGAGGCCTATACCAGCCGCAAGGCGCATCCGACGATCGATCTCTATGCGCTCGAGGGAGCGCGGCTGGTCGGGCGCTATCTCAAGCGCGCGGTGGCCGACGGCGGCGACCGCGAGGCGCGCGCCGGTCTTGCCCTGGCTTCGCTCTATGGTGGCTACTGCCTTGGACCGGTGAACACCACCGCCGGCCATGCGGTGGCCTATCCGCTTGGCACGCGCCATCATATCGCGCACGGGCTCGCCTGCGCGGTGATCTTCCCGCACACGCTGGCCTTCAACATGCCGGCGGTCGAGGCGAAGACGCGCGCAGTGCTCCAGGCGCTCGGACTGCCGGAGCAGAGCGATGCGAAACGCGCGTTCGACGCGACTTACGAGTTCTGCAGGGATCTCGGGATCGAGATGCGGCTGTCCGCGCTCGGCGTGCCCAAGGACGACCTCGGGGTGATGGCCGACGAGGCGCACGCCATTCGCCGCCTGCTCGACAACAACCCACGCGATCTCGGCCGGGATGCGATCCACGGGATGTATGAGGTCGCGTTCTAAAACACCCGCCGCGCGCGGCGGCCAATCAATAACACAGTGAAAACAGAGGAAACTTCGATGAGATCGATGTGGCTTGTTCTTGCCTCAGTGATGCTGCTGGCGACGTCGCCGGCGAAGGCGCAGGACGGCTATCCGTCCAAGCAGGTGACGGTGATCGTTCCCTTCGCCGCCGGCGGCACCGCTGACATCTTCGCGCGCATGGTCTCCAACCATTTGCAGGTCAAGCTCGGCAAGCCCTTCGTGGTGGAGAATGTCGGCGGCGCCGGCTCGATCCTCGGCGTGACACGGCTGGCGAAATCGGCGCCTGACGGCATCACGCTCGGGCTTGCCAGCACGTCGGCGCTCGCCATCAACCCCTCGCTCTATGGGCCGAAGCTCAGCTACCAGCCGGACAAGGATCTGGTGCCGGTCGCCCAGATCAGCGTCGTGCCCAACGTTCTCGTCGTGAACCCCAACAAGATCAAGGCGCGCACCGTGCCGGAGCTAATCGCCTATCTGAAGGCGAATCCGGACAAGGTCTCGTTCGGCTCGGCCGGCGTCGGTACTTCGCAGCATCTGGCCGGCGAGCTGTTTCAGCAGATGACCGGCACGAAGATGGTGCACGTGCCTTACAAGGGCTCCAGCCAGATGCTGACCGATCTCCTCAGCGGTCAGATCGATCTCGCCTTCGACAACGTGCCGCTGCTGCTGCCGCAGGTGAAGACCGGCCAGCTCGCGATGCTTGCGACAGCAACGCCGAAGCGCGCCGCGTTCGATCCGGAAGTCCCGGCAGTCGCCGAATTCCTACCGGGCTTCGAGGCGGTCGCCTGGCACGGCTTCCTCGTCCCTGCGGGCACGCCGAAGCCGATCGTCGAAAGGCTCTCGGCCGAGATCCGCGCCTTCATGCAGCAGCCGGACACGGTGCAGAAGATGGCCGAGCTCGGCGCGGCTGCGGTCGCGGTGGATTCGGAGCCGTTCGCAGCCTACATCACCGCAGAAACGGCGCGCTGGAAGAAGGTGATCGAGGCCGCGAACATCAAGCTGGAGTAGGGGGCAGGCCGACCCACGGCGGTGCATCGCCAGGATTTGCTGCGGCAGCTGAACTCCGTCACCGGCGTCGACCCGAGGTAGGCCATCGCGGCGGTCAGCCAAGAGATTGCCACCATCGAAGCCGACACGCGACGGCTCGCGCAAGCGTAGGCGTGTGCCAATCGCATACCGCGGATCGACGGGACCCTCGCACCGCTACGCTTGCTAGCCCAGATCCGCCTTTTCCAATCAAATGCGGCTCGTTCGCATGCCGCCTTACCGAGTTCTTGTTCTCCTATGGTGCGCCCCTAATTGGTGTATGACAGGGGCGAGACATCCTTGGCGAGTACTCGAAGCTGAGGTGATTGTTGGCGATCTCGAACAGAGGATAAGGCAAAATACCGGGTGAAGCGGCGATCAATATTCTTGCGCGGATCAATGCCCTTGAAACACCGGTGACCAACCAGAAGGACGTAGATATCTCGTGTCCGGAAGCAACAAGTAGCTGATCGATCTACGGCAGAGATCGATGGAGCGCATTAATCGGAGTGAAAATGAATCAAATGTCGCACGAAGAACGGTTAATCAAGGCGATTATCGATCGCGAGCCGTGCGATTTTTCGAGCGCGTCTGCGGATGACAGTTTAGAAAACAGCTCTACGTGGGGGCCAGAGCGAACGATAGCCGCTCTATCCCCTTGACGACCGAGGCGCCCCCCGCCGGGGTCAACAGCTCCGTGCACCGCAGCGCTTGCCAGCCCGGAGCCGAGCGGGTAGAAGGCTGCCACGCCTGAGCCGTGATTTGCGCCAAACGCGCTTCCGGCCGCAGTCGGACAAGTCTGTAAGCTATTGAACTTGTTCGACTATTCCGTTGGGGAATGGTGTAACGGTAGCACAACAGACTCTGACTCTGTTTGTCTTGGTTCGAATCCAGGTTCCCCAGCCAGTTCAGGCGCTTTTCCCAAGCCATGATTGACCCGCCCCGCGGCCGCGCCATTTGCGAAGCCCCGCTCGCCGTGCCGCCGCTCGCGACGGTTTGCCTCATCTGAAAGCGCATCTGAGGCGTCGGATCGCGGTGCGCTCCATCGTCCTTGGGACACACAACCCAAGGAGATCCGTGATGCCCTATGTCGATGGTTTCGTGCTGGCCGTGCCGAAGGACAAGATCGAGGCCTACAAGGCGCTGGCGAAGACGGCCTGCGCAGTCTGGATGGAGCACGGCGCGCTCGATTATGTCGAATGCATCGGCGACGACGTTCCCTATGGCGAGCTGACATCGTTTCCGCGCGCGGTGATGGCGAAGGATGATGAGCTCATGGTGTTCTCCTGGATCGTCTATCGGGATCGGGAGACACGCGATGCGGTCAACAAGAAGGTGATGGCGGACCCTCGGCTGAAATTGGACGGCATGCCGTTCGACGGCAAGCGCATGATCTATGGCGGCTTCACGACGCTGCTGCGCGCGAGCGATGTTATCAGTTGAGTGAGGTCGAGCAGGGAGGCTCGTGGCCCGGATGGAGCGTAAGCGAAATCCGGGTCCGCTGTCCGTGCTCCAGGTCGGCAGAAGCGTGCTGTCGGGCACCGCGGCCGCGCTCGCCGAGGACCCGCAGGTGCAGAAGGCCTATCTCGGCGTCGGGTGACCCATCTCCGCCTGAAGCAGCAGCAACAGGCAACCGGCGAGCCGCCTCTCCATCTCTTTCGACGAAAGCGACAGCGGTCCGGGATCGTTGAGGATCGCGTTCACCAGCGTGCCCAGCACGACCTGGAAGCCGAACGCGATGGTGCGGGTCTTGGCGGCCTTGCGTCCCTTGCCCATTCCCTTGCCCATGGCTGGCAACAGGAGAGGGGTGGCGCGCATCGTGGTGGCTTGGGCGAGCGCCTTGAACGGCGTCCATTTGTCCGGGCGGGTGTCGTCATGCTGAAGCGCCGCGCGCAGCACGCCCTCGTGGTTGCGCATCCAGGCGATGATGCCGCCGACGATGACATGGCAGAGCTTGTCGAGGCCGGTGTCGGGTGACGGGCGCCTGATCTCGCCCAGCCGCTGCTCGCCGTCGCGCGTGGCCAGCGCCATCAGGGCGTTGAAGTAGGCTTCCTTGCTCTCGAAGCGGCTGTAGAAGGCGCCGACGGTGACGCCGACCTCGGCGCAGAGCGCCTCGATCGAGAGTTCGGCAAGGCTGCGCGCCCGCAGCATGTCGGCGCCGGCGCGCAGCAGCGCCAGCGTCGTCTCCCGGCTGCGCTTCTGGCGCGACGGGGCGACGCCCGGCAGGTCGAAATCGCGAAATCCGGGCTCTTCTGAACGTGCTCGCATCCGCGCTTGCATCCGTTTCAAATCATAATCATAATTCTGATTATAATTTAAGCGTGGTCAGACCGCGGGTCAACCGTCCGGTTCACGCAACAAGCAGGGAGGAGCAGATGAGCGCAGGCAGCGGCACGCCGTTCCGCGGCACCGTCGGCAAGACGGTTGCGGAGTCAAAACCCTGGTGGCCGCAGGCACCGAGGCCGCCAGAGGGCGCGCCGAACATCCTCATCGTGCTGTTCGACGATGTCGGCTTCTCCGATTTCGGCTGCTACGGATCGTCCATCAAGACGCCGGCCATCGATAAGCTCGCCGCGGAGGGCCTGCGCTACAGCGGCTTCCACACCACGGCGATGTGCTCGACGACGCGTGCGGCGCTGCTCACCGGGCGCAACCACCATTCGGTCGGCGTCGGCTGCCTTGCCAATTTCGATTCCGGCTATCCCGGCTATCGCGGCAAGATCGCGCGCGAGGCGGGGACGCTCGCCGAGATGCTGCGGGTGCACGGCTATCGCAACTACATGGTCGGCAAGTGGCACGTCACCCCGCTGACCGAGAGCGGCGCCACGGGCCCGTTCGACGGCTGGCCGCTCGGGCGTGGTTTTGATCGTTTCTACGGCTTCCTCGATGCCGAGACCGACCAGTATGCGCCCGAGCTCGTTTCGGACAACACGCACATTGATCCGCCGGGCACCTATGCCGACGGGTATCACCTGACCGAGGACCTGATCGACCAGTCGATCCGCTTCATCGGCGATCACGTCGCCGACCGGCCGGATATTCCCTGGCTCAACTGGGTCGCGCTGGGCGCCTGCCATGCGCCGCATCAGGCGCCCGCCGATATCATCAGGAGCTACGACGCGGCCTTCGCGCACGGCTGGGACGTCGAACGGGAGCAGCGGCTGGCGCGCCAGAGGGCGATGGGCCTCGTGCCGGCGGCAACGCGGATGCCCGCGCGCAACGACGGCGTGAAGGCCTGGGAGGAGCATACCGCGGACGAGCGCCGCGTCTTCACGCGCCTGCAAGCAGCCTTCGCCGGCATGCTCGACCATTCCGATCGGCATCTTGCCCGGCTCGTTGCGTTTCTCGAGACGGCCGGCATCCGCGACAACACTGTCATCATCGTGATGTCCGACAATGGCGCGAGCCAGGAGGGCGGGCCGCTCGGTTTCGTCAACGCGATGGGGCCGTTCAACTTCAAGCCGGAGCCAATCGCGGAGAAGCTCGCCCGCATCGACGACATCGGTGGGCCCGACACCCACAGCAATTTCCCGCATGGCTGGGCGATGGCGTCGAACACGCCGCTGCGCCGCTACAAGCAGAACACGCATGGCGGCGGCATCCGCGATCCCTTCGTCATCAATTGGCCGAAGAAGATCGCAGGCAAAGGCGAGCTGCGGCACCAGTTCGTGCACGCCTGCGACCTCACGCCGACGCTGCTGGAATTGATCGGCATCGAGCCGCCCGGCACGATCGCGGGCTGCCGGCAGATGCCGCTCGAAGGCGAGAGCTTTGCGCGCTCGATCACGGACGCGTCCGCGCCCTCAAAAAGCTCGCCGCAATATTTCGAGATGTTCGGCCATCGCGGCCTCTGGCAGGCGGGGTGGAAGGCGGTCGCCTACCATCCGCCCGGCACGCCGTTCGAGAACGACAGATGGGAGCTGTTCCATCTGGACCAGGATTTCTCCGAGACGAATGATCTCGCCACCAAGGAGTCGGAGCGTCTCGGTCGCATGATCGCGACTTGGTGGGAGGAGGCGGAGAAGCACAACGTGCTGCCGCTCGACGACCGCTTCGGGCCGCGCTTTGCGGAGAACGCTGCGCGCTTCCACGGCGCGCGTCACCATTTCGTCTTTCACGCCGGCATGGGCCACGTGCCGACCGACGTCGCGCCCGACGTGCGCAGCCGCAGCTACACGATCGAGGCGCATGTCGAGATCGACGAGGCGGTCGCCAACGGCGTGCTGATCTCGCACGGCGATGCGACCTCGGGCTACAGCCTCTACGTCAAGGACGGCCACCTCGTGCACGACCTCAACATCGGCGGCAGCCACCAGGTCGTGCAATCGAACCGCAAGGTGCCGTCAGCTGCGCGGCGGCTCGGTGTGCATGTCGAACGCCTGCTGCGCAGGGAACCGCCAGCCAAGGGCTCGCGCACTGGCGTCACCGAATACACGCTGCTGATCGACGGCGAGCCGGCGGGTACGCTCCAGACCCAGCTCGGCTTCCACACGCTGATCTCGTGGTCCGGCCTCGACATCGGCCGCGACCGCGGCAGCCCGGTGTCGCATTACGAAGCGCCGTTCGAGTTCGAGGGCCGGCTGCTGCGCGTCACCGTCACCATGCACAACGACCAGAAGCTCGACGGTGATGCCGTCGGCAACGCGCAGATGGCGCGGCAGTAGGGGCGAGCTTGCGGCTGCGAGAGAGCTCGGCCTTCATGGATGGCCGCAGGAAAGCTCTCGCGGTGGGCAGCGAGAAAGTAGACCGTTACTTGATCTTGTCGTAGGCGGCCGCGAAATCGCCCAGCGGCATCGGGATCGCGATCGTCTCCTTGGCCATGTTCTGGAAGGAGACCTTCAGCTGCTTGCCCGACCGCAAGGCTGCGAGCAAGTCCGCCGCGATCGGCGTCGAGGCGTAGCAGCCGCGGTTCTCGCAGGTCTGGATCTGGAGGTCGACCGTCTTGCCCTCGTCGACCTGGAGCTTGGCGCCGATCGGAAGGTTGAGGCCAAGCGGCAGTTGCAGCAGTGCCACCGGCGTGCGGGTGTCGGGCGCGATGCGGATGTTGATCAGGACGATGGTCTGGCCGGTCTTGGTCAGCACCGCGTTCTGCTCCATCGCGCATTCGAGCGGCGCATCGCGGCTGACGCTGGTGCAGCGCACGACCCAGCCGGCCTGCTGCGCGCCGTCAGCCTGCGGCTGTGTCGGCGCCGGCTGTGCGGCCGGGGCAGGAGCCGCGTTCTTCTTGGCGCTCTGCTGGGCATACGCGGCACCGGTCGACAACAGGAGGCCGGCGGCAAGGGCGACAAGTCTGGATTGCATGGGCATGGCGAGACTGCGTTGGCGTGAACCGGAAGCCTCGCTGTAGCGTCGCGGGAGCGGCGGCGCAAGCTTACTCGGCGGCCTGCTTGACGGTGCCGCGCGCGGGTGCCTCGTGGCCTTCGCCGTCATCCGAACGGCCCCAGCCCGAGAACCAATTGTTGAGCTCGTCGAGATAGAGATAGACCACCGGGGTGGTGAACAGCGTCAGCGCCTGGCTGACGATCAGCCCGCCGACCATGGCGTAGCCGAGCGGCTGGCGGATCTCGGCGCCGGTGCCGTGGCCGAGCATCAGCGGCACGCCGCCGAGCAGTGCCGCCATCGTCGTCATCATGATCGGGCGGAAGCGCAGCAGCGCAGCCTGGCGGATCGATTCCGCCGGCGTCTTGTGCTCGTCGCGTTCCGCGGCGATGGCGAAGTCGACCATCATGATGCCGTTCTTCTTCACGATGCCGATCAGGAGGATGATTCCGATCAATGCAATGAGGCTGAAGTCGAAACCGGACGCCATCAGGATCAGGAGCGCACCGACGCCGGCCGAGGGCAGGGTCGACAGGATCGTGATCGGATGGATGTAGCTCTCGTAGAGGATGCCGAGGATCAGATAGACCACGACGAGCGCGGCGAGGATCAGCAGCGGCACGGTGCCGAGCGACTGCTGGAACGCCTGCGCAGTGCCTTGGAAGCTCGAGTTCAGCGTCGGCGGCGCGCCGAGATCGGCCATCGCCTTCTGCACGGCTTCGGTGGCCTGGCCGAGCGCGACGCCCTGGGCGAGGTTGAAGCTGATGGTGATCGCCGGGAACTGGCCCTGGTGGCTGATCGAGAGCGGGCGGACCGGATCGGTGGTCCAGGTCGCGAAGGTCGACAGCGGCACCTGGTCGCCGGTCAAAGGCGATTTCAGATAGAGCTTGTTCAGGCTCTCGAGACTGCCCTGCATCTCCGGCAGGATCTCGAGGATCACCTTGTAGGTGTTGAGCTGGGTGAAATACTGCGTGACCTGGCGCTGTCCGAAGGCGTCGTACAGCGTGTCGTCGATCAGCTGCGGCTGGATGCCGTAGCGTGAGGCGGTGTCGCGGTTGATCTTGAGCTGGACCGTGGTGCCCTGCGTCTGCTGGTCGGTCGCGACGTCGCGCAGCTCCGGCAGCGTCTGCATCTTGGCGAGGATCTTCGGTGCCCAGTCGTTGAGCTCGCCGAGATCGGCATCCTGCAGGGTGAACTCGAACTGCGTGCGCGTCGGCCGGCCGCCGAGCCGGACGTCCTGGGCCGCCTGCATGTAGAGGCGGGCGCCTTCGACCTTGTCGAACTGCGGACGCAGTCGCGCGATGATCTGCTGGGCCGATGCCTCGCGCTGGTTGCGAGGTTTCAGCGTGATGAACAGGTTGCCGTTGTTGCCGGCGCGGCCGCTGCCGCCGATCGACATGGCAACGCTGGCAACGTCGGGATCGGCCAGGATGATCTTGCCCAGTTGCTCCTGGCGTCTCACCATCTCCTTGAACGAGATGTCCTGCGAGGCTTCGGAGGTCGCCGTGATGAGGCCGACATCCTGCTGCGGGAAGAAGCCCTTCGGGATCAGGACGAACAGGTAGATCGACAGGCCAAGCGTGGCGAAGAAGATCGTGAGCGTGGTACGGCGCCAGGCCAGGGCATGATCGAGGATGTATTCGTAGCCCCGCAGCATCCCGTCAAAGGCGCGCTCGCTCCATTGGTAGAACTTGCCGTGGGTCACCTCGCCATGGGCGCGCAGGAAGCGCGAGGCCATCATCGGCGTCAGCGTCAGCGACACGAACATCGAGACGAAGATGGTCATCGCCAGCACGACGGCGAACTCGCGGAACAGACGGCCGATGATGCCGCCCATCAGCAGCAGCGGGATCAGCACCGCGACCAGCGAGATGCTGATCGAGACGATCGTGAAGCCGATTTCCTTCGAACCCTTGAAGGCGGCCGCCATCGGCGATTCGCCTTCCTCGATGTAGCGGGTGATGTTCTCGAGCATCACGATGGCGTCGTCGACGACAAATCCGACTGCGATCGTGAGTGCCATCAGCGACAGATTGTCGAGTGAATAGCCGACGACCCACATCAGCGCGCACGCGCCCAATAGCGCCAGTGGAACCGTGATGGTGGGAATGACGGTCGCCCAGAAGCTGCGCAGGAAGATGAAGATGACCATGACCACGAGGGCGATGGTCAGCAGCAGTGTGAACTGGACGTCCTCGACTGCGGCGCGGATGGTCGTGGTGCGGTCGCTGATGAGCTCGATCTTGATCGCGGGCGGAATCGCTGCCACCAGCCGGGGCAAGGTCGCCTTGATCTTGTCGACGGTCTCGATGACGTTGGCGCCCGGCTGCTTGAATATCACCAGGAACACGCCGCGCTTGCCGTTGGCCCAGGCCGCCTGCTTGGCGTCTTCGGCGCCGCTGACCGCCTGGCCGATGTCGCGGATCCGCAACGGACCGCCGTTGCGATAGGCGATGATGACGTCGTTCCAGTCCTTGGACTGGGTGAGCTGATCGTTGGCGTAGATCGTGTAGGCGCGCTTGTCGCCGTCGATATTGCCCTTGGGGCTGTCGACCGTGGTGATCGCGATCTGGCTGCGCACGTCCTCCATCGACAGGCCCTTGGCGACGAGTTTCGCCGGATCGACCTGAATGCGGATGGACGGCTTCTGCTGCCCGCCGATGAACACCTGCGCGACGCCGGAGAGCTGGCTGATCTGTTGGGCGAGCTGGGCGTCGACTGCGTCACTGACGCTGGTCAGAGGCAGCGTCTCCGAGGTCGCCGACAGCAGCAGGATCGGCGCGTCGGCTGGGTTGACCTTGCGATAGGTCGGCGGCGAGGGAAGATTCTTCGGCAGTTGGCCACTGGCGGCGTTGATGGCGCCCTGCACGTCATTGGCCGCGCCGTCGATGCTGCGGTTGAGGTCGAACTGGATGGTGATCGACGCGGTGCCCAGATAGCTCGTCGAGGTCATCTGGGCGATGCCGGGGATCTGGGCGAACTGGCGCTCCAGCGGCTGCGCCACCGACGAGGCCATGGTTTCGGGGCTGCCGCCCGGCAGGTTGGCGGTGATCTGGATGGTGGGAAAGTCCACCTGCGGCAGCGGCGCGACCGGGAGCAGGGGATAGGCGACGAGACCGACAAAGAGAATGCCCGCCATCAGCAGCGAGGTGCCGATGGGATAACGGATGAAAGGTGCCGAAATCCCGCCCGCGTTCATTCCTGTCGAACCTTGTTCTGGGCCGGATCCGAACTCGCCACCGCCGTCGAGACGAGGCTTCCGGGCTGCACCTTGAACTGGCCGCCGGTGATCACCTGCTGCCCCGGCGCGAGGCCTTCGTCGACGACCGAACGTCCGTCGATCGCGTAGCTGACCTTGACCTTGTGCACTTCGGCCTTGTTGTCCTGATTGACGGTATAGGCGTAAAGGCCGTTGGTCGAATGCTGGACCGCATCATCCGGGACCACCGTCGCGTCCTTCAGCGTCCGCACCAGAAGCCGCGTCGAGACCGACTGTCCCGGCCACAGCGTGTGGTCCTTGTTGTCGAACACCGCTTTGAGCCGGATCGTCCCGCTGGTCGTGTCGACCTGGTTGTTGATGACCGCGAGCTTGCCCTCGGCCAGCGTCTTCTTGCCGTCGGTGGTGAACGCGATCACCTTGAGTGCCCCGGCCTTCTGGCCCTCGCTGATGTAGGCGAGGTGATCTTCCGGCGCGGTGAAGATCACCGAGATCGGCTCGACCTGCGAGATCGTGACGATACCCGTCTGCGTCGAGGCGTTGACGATGTTGCCGACGTCGACCTGGCGCAGGCCGGCGACGCCGGTGATCGGCGCCTTGATCTGGGTGTAGTCGAGCTGGGTCTGGGCATTGGAGATCGCGGCGTCGTCGGCGGCGATCTGGGCGGTGAGCTGGGCGACAGTGGAGCGCTGGGTGTCGACCCGCTGCGCGGTGGCGAATTCGCCGAGCTTCATGGCGCGCTGGAGCTCGAGATTGGCGTTCGCCAGATTTGCCTCGTCCTGCGCCTTCTTGGCCTTGGCCTGGTCGAGCGCGGCTTGATAGGGGCGGGGATCGATCGAGACCAGAAGCTCGCCCTCTTTGACGATCTGGCCTTCGGTGAAGGCGATCCTGTCGATCTGGCCGTCAACCCGGGGCCGGACCTGGACGGTGTTGAAACCCTGAACCGTGCCGAGACCGGTCAGGTAGACCGGGAAATCGACCTTCTGGACCGGCGCAACGCTCACGGGAACGGCGAGGGCGCGGGGCGGACCTTTTTGTGCCGTCTGGGTTTTTCCGGCATCCGGCGAGCCGAATTTCTGCCAACCATAGTAACCCGCGGAGGCCACGGCCGCGATGATCAGAATCCAGAGGATCGGCCGTGTTTTTTTCATATCGGCTCGTGTCGGCTCTTGTGCCCTCAGTTACGAATTGTGGGGCAATCATTGGGTTCCAAGGCGCTTGTATAATACACGCCAAGTTCCAGTGTAAACAGCACTATCGATCGGGAAACCTAAACAATTGGAAAGCTTTGCACGGCTTAGGCAACTCGCTGGCGCGCCGGTGTGCAGTGCTGCATTTTCCCGCCGCGAGCGATCAGCGTGCAAAAATGAGGCAATGCCCGTAGCCGGTGTGGGTGGCCACGGCGAGTTGGGAACGAGGCTGGCGCAACACCCGGGCAGGAGCGTCGGGATGTGCGCGTTCCGAGAACGGTTCTAAATCGCGCGGGCGGTGTTTCGGTTGTCAGGAAAATCGGCATCGTTCATATCGGCGCGCCACAACGGGAGCGCAGGATGGACGAATTGAACGGCAAGCTGATCGCGTGTCAGATTCTGATCACGGGATTGATCGCCCGCGTCGCCAACGAGCAGCGCGACCCCTTGCGCTTCCTCACCGACTTCCGCGACGAGATCAAGGCGGTGGTGAAGGGAGTCAACATCGCCGGCATGGACAACACCGATCGTGTGCGTGCCGTCGCGCAGAAGACTGTCGACGAATTGTTCTCGCTGATGAAGCCGCCGAGCAGCGATTGACGCTGCGCACGCGATCGTTGATTTCGCGGCTTTTTTCGCGCTCGTTTTAGAACGACTCCAATCTCACTTTAGAACCGTTTGAAACTGTAGATTAGAATCGTTTTGATCTGGACTTATTCAAGCGTTCTCGCGGCTTGCCCGCATTGACCCACTATTTTGCCGTCGATACCAACAGCCCAATCGCTCATCGAAGTGAATGAGCGGACATGAAGATGGGGCGTGTTGTAATGGGGCAGGTGGTCGCACCGAAGTCGTTGCGTTCGGTCGCAGCATTCGATCTGGCGTATGAAAAGTCCGCGGGCATTTCCGGCAAGAAGGTCTCGGCAGTCGCAAGCCTGATCGCGGCGGCGTCGGTGTCGAGCGGCGCAGAGGCGCAGCAGTCGAACCTGCCGCCGGTGACGGTCGATGCTCCGGTCCAGCGTCCGCGCCCGACGGCCTCGAAGCCCACGCCGGATCAGGTCCGCGCCCGCAACGCGCTTCGCCGCGCCGCGCAGCGCCAGCAGGCCCAGCAGGCTGCTCCGGCGACGCCCTCCGGACCCGCCGACGCGGATCCCTATGCCGATCCGGCCGCGCCCTACAAGGTCGATCACGTGCAGGCCGGGGGCAAGTTTCCGGAGAAATTGGTCGATACGCCTAAGTCGATCACGGTTCTCAGCAAGGAAGTGCTCGAGGACAAGAACGCCACGACGCTGAAGCAGGCGATTCTCAGCACGGCTGGCGTGACGCTTGGATCGGGCGAGGGCGGCAATGCCTTCGGTGACCGCTTCTTCATCCGCGGCTTCGACGCGCGCAACGACATCTTCATCGATGGCGTGCGCGATGCCGGCGTCAGTGTGCGCGAGAACTTCTTCACCGAGCAGGTCGAGATACTGCGCGGTCCCGGCTCGACCTTTTCCGGCCGCGGTGTCGCCGGTGGTGCGATCAACATCGTCACCAAGCAGGCGACGACGGCAAAGAGCTTCTACAACATGGACACCACGTTTGGCACCGACCAGACCAAGCGTGTCACACTCGACGTCAATCAGGTGATCGACCCGACGCTCGCCGTCCGCGTCGGCGGCCTGTTCCAGGATGCCAATGTCGCCGGCCGCGACTACGTCACCGACAATCGAAACGGCGCCTTCGTCGCCACGACCTGGACGCCGACCGATACGGTCAAGGTCACCGGCAACTACATTCACACCGAGCTGACCGGCCGCCCGGATTTTGGCGTGCCATATTATCGGCCCAGCACGACGTCGACTGCCGGCGGTCCGTTTCCGGACTTCGGCGCCAATCGCAATAACTGGTACGGCTTCGTCAACCGGGACTTCTTCCGGACCGGCCAGGACATCGGCACAATCAACGCGGAAGTGCAGATCACGCCCGATCTGATGATCAGCAACAAGATCCGCGCGTCCCGCTCGACGCAGAATTACATCGGTACGCTTCCTGAAGCGCCGAAGCTTGTCGATCCGCTCTCGGCCTCGACGCTGAGTGCAAATCCGCAGAGCCGATTCCAGGTCACGGACGTGTTCGCCAACCAGACCGAGGCAACTTACAAGTTCAACGACGATGTAGGCTTCAGGCACACCTTGCTCGGCGGTGTCGAGTATGATCGCGAGAGATCGTCGATCGACAGTTATACCGGCCTCAGCTCGGAGCTGACGACCGGCACGCCCTTCAGCGGCAGCGGATCGAAGACCGACGTCAGCGTATTCGCTCCGCAATATACCAATCTTCCCTTCGGGATTCCTAGCCTCACCGGAAGTCCCACCAAGATCGGCATCGACACCGTCAGCGGCTACGTCATGGATAGCGCAAACTATCGTGACTTGGTGATCCTGAACGGCGGGTTCCGCTATGATGATTACAGCATCAACACGCGGAAGGTCGGCAGTCCTGGCCAGCAATCGGCGGAGTTTCTAATTCCGAACTTCAACCTCGGCCTGACGTTGAAGCCGGCACCGAACGGCAGTGTCTATGTGGCGTATGCGACCTCGGCGAACCCGGTTGGTGCCGAATTCGACGGCACCAGCACAGCCTATGGCGGCCTCAACCCGAACCTGCCGGGCGGCAATACGCAGATATTCGGCCCCGAGAAGAACAAGGCCATCGAACTCGGCACCAAGTGGGAGCTGTTCGATCGTCATCTGCTTCTGACCGCAGCGTTGTTCCAGACGACGAAAGAGAACGCACGCGAGTCGCAGAACGTGGGCAGTGCGGCCGCTGCAGCTCCTTTGGGATGCGTCTATCCGACCGGAACGAGCGGCAATATATCGTGTATCACCGCCGGAGCAGCCTACCGCATCCGCGGCATCGATCTCGGCGTCGGCGGCAAGATCACCGACAAGTGGAGCGTGTTTGGCGGTCTCGTGCTGATGCAGTCGGAAGTGACGCAGTCGCTGGCGCCGTCGGCCAACAAGGCGCTGTATCCGACCAATGTCGGGCGTCCGCTCGCCAACATCGCGCATGAGTCCTTCAGCTTGCTGACGAAGTACCAGCTCACCGACGTCTGGGAACTTGGTGGGCAGGCGGTTTACCGTTCGAAGATTTACGGCGGCACTTTGCTCGCGGCCAACCAGGGCACGTCGATTCCGAGCTATTGGCGTTTCGACATGTTCGCGGAGGCCAAGATCAACAAGAACTGGCAGGTCAAGCTGTTCGTGAACAACATCTTCGACAAGCGCTACTACGACGCGTTGTACCAGAGCGCGGCACCGTTCGTGCTGGAGGCACCGGGCCGTGCCGCCTATGTGGTGCTCTCGGCGCGCTACTGATGGAGCGATAATCAGTTTCATGCTGACATGCATCGAAAACGTTCTCAGCAAGGATGATGTGGCGGATTTCCGCCGCATCATGGACGCCAGCGCATGGGAGGACGGCCGCTCCACTGCCGGCTCGCAGTCGGCCATGGTCAAGCGCAACGAGCAATTGCCGCCGGACAGCGAGGTCGCGCGCAAGCTCGGCAACCGGATCATCTCGGCGCTGACGTCGAACCCGCGCTTCATCGCGGCGGCGATCCCGCTTCAGATCTTCCCGCCGCTGTTCAACCGCTATGCGGCGACCAGCGGTCACCATTTCGGCCTGCATGTCGACAATGCGATCCGCGGCGACCGCCTGACCGGCCTTCGCATCCGCACAGACCTGTCGGTCACGCTGTTCCTCGCCGAGCCGGACGAGTATGACGGTGGCGAACTTGTGATCGAGGACACCTACGGCTCGCACGAAGTCAAGTTGCCAGCCGGCGACTGCGTGCTCTATCCCTCGACCAGCCTGCATCTGGTGACGCCGGTGACCCGGGGAGCGCGGGTTGCATCTTTCTTCTGGCTTCAGAGCATGATACGGGACGATCAAGCCCGGAGCATGATCTTTGACCTCGACACCGCGATACAGGCGCTGGTGGAACGGCTCGGGCGTGACGATCCCGAAACGGTCAAATTGACGGGTATCTATCACAACCTCATTCGCTACTGGGCCGAAGTATGAAGATCATGTCCTTCCAAGCAAGCCGTGCCGCAGCCTTGATGCTGGCGGCCGCCTGGCTCGCATCTCCGGTTTCTGCCCAGACACAGACCCCGCCTGCGGCCCCGGCACAGTCTACGGCCCGGCCGGCACCGGTCAGCCCGGTCCCAGCGGCACCATCGACGACCGCGCCTGCCGCCCCGGCGCCTGCGGCCTCGACGGCGACCGCTCCCGCGGCACCGACGGCATCCCCCGCAGCCATCGCTCCGGCGACTGCGAAGCCCGACGCCGCGTCCGCTACCGCGCCGGCCATGAAGGAATTGTCGCCCTGGGTGATGTTCATGTCGGCGGACGTCATCGTGAAGGCGGTGATGATCGGGCTCGCCTTCGCATCGCTGATGACCTGGACCGTCCTCATCGCCAAGTCGATCGAGCTGTCGGTCGCGTCCGGCAGGCTTCGCTCGGCGCTGAAGAAGATCTCGGAGGCACGGTCGCTCGCTGAAGCGCAGATGGCGCTCGGCACCAAGGAGGGTATCCTGCCGTCCTTCCTGGCGGCAGCGCTGCGCGAGGCACGGATGTCGGCCGGCCTGTCCAGCGATGCCGGCATCAAGGAGCGCGCAGCCTCGAGCTTTTCCGAGATCGTGCGCGCGGAGGCGCGGCGCATCCGCATCGGCATGGGCGTGCTCGCGACCATCGGCTCCACGTCGCCCTTCGTCGGCCTGTTCGGCACGGTCTGGGGCATCATGAACAGCTTCATCGGCATCTCGAAGTCGCAGACCACGAACCTCGCCGTGGTCGCGCCCGGCATCGCCGAGGCGCTGCTCGCCACCGCGATCGGCCTCGTCGCCGCGATCCCTGCGGTCATCATCTACAATCACTTCTCGCGCGTGACGAAGAGCTATCTCGAGCTCGTCAGCCGTGCCTCGGGCGCGGCGGGGCGGCTGCTCTCGCGCGATCTCGATCGCAGCCACGGCAGCGTGCATTCGCGCGCGGCGGAGTGAACCATGGCCGTTTCGCTCGCAGACAACGATGATGACGACGACTTCTCGGAAACGCATGACATCAACGTCACGCCGTTCATCGACGTCATCCTGGTGCTGCTGATCATCTTCATGGTCGCAGCCCCGCTCTCGACGGTCGATCTGCCGATCGATCTGCCGACGTCGAGCTCGACGCCGCAGAAGAAGCCGGACAAGCCGACCTATCTCAGCATCAAGCGCGATCTGACGCTCGCCATCGGAGAGGATTCCGTCCACCGCGCCGAGCTGATCGGCACGCTCGACGGGCTGTCCGACATGAGCAAGGACAAGTACGTCTTCCTGCGTGCCGATCGCTCCGTGCCCTATGGCGAGTTGATGGGCGTCATGGAGCTGTTGCGCTCCGGCGGCTACACGCGGGTGAAGCTGGTTGCGCTCGAAGGCCCGCCCACGGCGGCGGGATCGGCCGCCGCCGGCGCGGCGCAGCCATAGGGGGCGTCATGTCCGACGTCGAACTCGAACCCAGACCAGCCCGGCGGCTTTGGATTTTGGCGGCGGTCGCGGCGCTCGCGCTCCATTTGGGCGGGGCCGCGCTGGCGCTCGCGAACCTGCGGGCCGACGATGGCGACGAGGGGCTGGGCGCTGCGGGAGCGGAGTTCGCGGTCGAGATGACGTCGCCGCCGGTTCAGGAGTCCGACAGGGCACCCGGGCCGACGGACTCTGAGGAGCAGGAAGAGCGCCCGGCGCTGCCCGAGCAGAAGGCCGAGGTCAAGGAAACGGATCTTCCACAGGATCGGCCGCAACAGGTCGAGGATCCCGATCGCCTCGTCACAGAGAACAAGCCGAAGAAGGAGCAGGACGACGATCCGAAGGTGGCCGCCGTCGAAACGCCGGCCATGGAGGCATCGCAGAAGTCGGTCGCCATGGAGCGCCAAACCTTTGAAGACGCCACGCGCGAGGCCGAGAAGGCGATGGCGCCGGTTCTCGGCATCGGCAAGGACATCCTGAAGCTGACGGCCGACTGGAACCGCAAGATCAGCGCGCACCTATCTGCGCACAAGGTCAACCCGGAGGGCAAGGAGCCCAATAACCAGACGGTCAAGGTGAGCTTCGCCCTCAACCGACGGGGGAACGTGATCTCGGTTGACGTCGTGGAGTCGTCCGGAGATGCGGCTTACGATGCCGCCGCGATCTCCATGGTCCACAAATCCGATCCTTTCCCGACACCGCCCGCCGCGCTGACCGAGGACCGGATCGAGCGCACGGTCCCCATCATCTTCAAGCCGCCGGACGAGAAGAAAAAGAAGAAGACGGCTCAGCGCCAGTAGAGCCGGATTCCGACATAGACCACGACCAGGCAGGCGAAGATCAGCGCCACCGGAAGCGGTCGCTTCTGGGTTCCACCGAGGGTCGTCGCCCCGAAGGCGGCAGACCTCTTCGGCTTCGGTGCCGGACGGCGGAAAGCGGTAACATTGTCCGCCGCCGTTTCAGGCGGGCGGGTGCGGACGTCGGGCGGGGTTCCGGCGCCGCCCATCTCGGCATAATAGGCCCGGTAGATCGCGCCGATGGTGGCTTCGGTAGCCTCGCCCTCGCTCATCTGCGCCAGCAGGTTCTTGTAGCTCGCGAGGAATTCCTGGGCTTCCGGCGGCAGCGCGGACGACCCGTTGAGCTTGGCCATCATCTTCCAGGTGGCAAAATCGGCGCGGGCTCGGGTGTCGGCGCGTCGCGCGATCAGCATATCGGCAGCTTTGACCAAGTCGGCCTCTGGCCCTTCGGCTTGTGTTCGGGTGTCGTAGTTCAACTACGCGTTGCCGGTCAGGAAGAGAACAGCCTGAATCACATAACCGGTCAACGTTCGCAGTATTGCTGAAATAACATCAAGATTTAGACCGAACTGCGAGCCCGCGAGCGGCAGCAGGATCAACAGGCCGATCAGGATCAGCATACCGAACGGCTCCAGCCGGGCCAGCGGCAGGGCGAGCGGCCGTGGCAGCAGCCCGACCGCGACGCGCCCGCCGTCGAGCGGCGGGATCGGCATCATGTTGAACACGGCCAGGACGGCGTTAATCAGCAGCGCATTCTTGAGATTGTCGAAGATCCACTGCGCGGACCCCGCCGGCGCCAAGGGCAGGGCGTGGAGAGTGAGAGCCGCCGCCAGCGCCAGCAGGATGTTGGTCGCGGGCCCGGCCAGCGCCACCCAGACCATGTCGAGCCTGGGGTTGTTGAGCTTGCGGAAATTCACCGGCACCGGCTTGGCGTAGCCGAACAGGAATGGCGAATGCGCAAACAGCAGCATTGCCGGCAGGATCAGGGTACCGAAAGGGTCGATGTGGCGGAGCGGATTGAAGCTGACGCGGCCGAGCTGCCAGGCCGTGTTGTCGCCGAGCCGATGCGCGACGAAGGCGTGCGCCGCCTCGTGGAAGGTGATGGCGAGCACCAGCGGCAGCACCCACACCGAAAGGTCATAAAAGGAAATGTTCACGGCTCGTCCGTCCCGGTTTGCCTGCGGCCTTGCAGCCGTCCCAGCCAACCGGCGGTGCAGCAACGCTTCAGCTCAAGATAGGGTGGCCGGTTCCGAAATACCACGCCGCAAATGACCGGCGGACCGTCCCCGCCGTGCAGTCGTGCAAATTCATGCAGGAATCGTCGTCTGATATTGTATCAGGCCGTCGTCGAGCTTCAGCCAGGCGAGCTTTTCCGACACCCAGATGTGCTCGGTCGGCGCGAAGGCGTTGCGGTCGTCGAAGGTGGCGAGTGCTACACCGGCCAGCGTGCCGTTGCGTCGCCAGGCGAACAGGCGTGTGCCGCAGCGCTTGCAGAACACGCGGTCGATGTTCTCGGACGAGGCATAGCGCTCGGTCTCGCCCTCGACGGTCAGCGCACGCTGGTCGAATTGTGCGCGGGCGAAGTAGGGCGAGCCCATCGCCTTCTGGCACAAGCGGCAATGGCAGATGCGGACGTTGAGCGGCTCGCCCTCCGCCTTGAACCGCACCGCGCCGCACAGGCATCCACCTTCCCGGATCATGTCAGGCCACCCGCCATTCGCCGACCTGGCGCGCCATGCTCCAGTTGAGATTGTCGAGATCGCCATCCATGTTGGAATTCCCGCGTCTTGTGTTGGTGAAGGCTGCCCAGCAGAAGCCGCCATGGGTGCGCACGGCAATCGTGCTCGTGCCCGGCAGGCTGCCATTGTGCCACCAATTGTCTGACTTGTTGACACAGAAACCCTTGGCATAGTCCGGGCTGTAGCTGGGCGCGGTGGTCATGATCTCTATGGTGCGCGGCCGCAGGATGTTCGCGGGTCTCGTGTAACCGTCGACATGCATCAGGAACTGCACGAGATCCGCCGGCGTCGCGATCCAGCCGCCATGGGAATCCATCCGCCTCACTTTCATGTCGTAGGGATTTTCGCCCTGGCCGTAATAGGCGACCTCGCCGGTCTGGCGCTGCTCGCGCGTGTTGCCCGCGATGGTCATGTCGGTGACGCCGCAGCGCGCGAGCACATCGGTGCGGACGTGCTCGGCATAGGGCTGGCCGGTGAGCTTCTCGATCACGCGCCCGAGCACGCAATAGCCGAAATTGGAGTAGGCGTAGTGCTGGCCCGGCGGGCGGTCGAGCGGCCGGTTGGCCAGCGTCCAGGCGATCAGCTGCGCATGATCCATGTGCGGGTGCGTGAACATGGGATCGCGGTTGTCGTTGCTCCAGCCGCCGGCGGTGTGGGTCAGCAGATGCTCGAGCGTGATCTGGTCGATGCCGGCGGAATAGGGCGGCTGTCCGTAATCGGTGCCGAGCAACGCGCCCGGGCCGAACACGCGATCCGCCAGCTTGAGGCGGTTCTCCTCGATCAGGCGGAAGATCGTGACCGAGGTGATCATCTTGCTGACGCTGGCGATCCGGAACAGATGCCGCGGTGTTACGGCCTCGTTCCGCTCGATATCGGCAACACCGAAGGCGTCCTCATGGACAACAGTGCCGGCATAGCCGATAGCAACGGAGAGTGCCGGCACGCCGTACTTGTCCATGAAGCTGTGCGCGAGCCGTGCCATGGCGCCGCGCTCGGCGGGTGAGGGCGGGCGGATGTTCGGCGGGTTGGGCGAGAGTTGCGCGAACGTCGTCGACGACAGCAGCGGCAGCGCGCCTGCGCCCGCTGCGAGCTTCACGAAATCCCGACGCCCAAAATCCCGACAACCAAGCCGCATGGTCCGCCCCTTCCAGGGGCGGCCAATGCTTCAGTAGGTCGCCCGTCCACCGGAAATATCAAACACCGCGCCGGTGGAGAAGGCACAATCTTCGGATGCGAGCCAGCTCACCATCGCGGCGAGCTCTTCCACCTGCACGAAGCGCGCTTTCGGGATCTTCGACAGCATGAAGTCGATATGCTGCTGCGTCATCTGGTCGAAGATCGCGGTCTTCGCCGCCGCCGGCGTCACCGCATTGACGAGGATGTCGTGCGCGGCGAGCTCCTTGCCGAGCGACTTCGTCAGCGCGATCAGGCCGGCCTTGGACGCCGAATAGTGCGAGGCGTTCGGATTGCCTTCCTTGCCGGCGATCGAGGCGATGTTCACGATCCGCCCGTATTTCTGCTTGAGCATTTCCGGCACGATCGCCTTGCAGCAGATGAAGGGGCCGTCGAGGTTGATGCGCAGCACCTTGCGCCATTCCTCGAGGTCAGTCTCCCAGACCGGCTTGTTGACGCCTGCGATGCCGGCATTGTTGACCAGGATGTCGATCTTGCCGAAGGCGGCCAGCGTCGCATCGCGGGCCTGCTCGACGGCTGCGGTGTCGGTGACGTCGACCTTGAACACCCTGGTCTCGCCGCCGATCTCCTTTGCCGTCTTCTCGGCCAGCGCGGCGTCGAAATCCCAGATCGCGACCTTGGCGCCGGAGGCGGCGAAGCGCTGAACGATGGCGCGGCCAAAGCCCTGTGCGCCGCCGGTGACGATGGCGACGCGGCCGTTGAGGTCGATCTTGTTCATCGAAAAATCCCTCTATCTGTCCCTCACGGTGAGGAGCGCGCGCTTGGCGCGCGTCTCGACCCATGGAGCCCGTGGCCCGTCCCTCGAGACGGCGCTTGTCGCGCCTCCTCGGGACGAGACGTGATCAGAGCATGTAGCCGCCGTCGACGACGAGGTCGACGCCGGTGGTGAACGCGCTCTCGTCGCTGCCGAGATAGACCGCCATGGAGGCGATCTCGTCGGCGGTGCCGAGCCGGCCCATCTTCTGGCGGGAGATGAACATCTCCTTGCCCTGCGGTCCTTGCGCGGCGGCGCGGTCGAGCATCGAGGGCGTCTCAACGGTGCCCGGGCAGATGCTGTTGCAGCGGATGCCCTTGGTGATGAAGTCGAGCGCGACGGCGCGGGTCAGCAGCGACACCGCAGCCTTCGACGCGCTATAGACATAGCGGTTGGCGGGCGGCCGCAGCGCGGCGCAGGACGAGATGTTGACGATGCTGCCACCGCCGCCCGCGAGCATGTCCGGCAGGAAGGCCCTGATGGTCCGGTGCATCGACTTGACGTTGAGGTCGAACGAAAAGTCGAAATCCTCTTCCGAGCATTCCAGGATGGTGCCGTGGTGCACGAAGCCGGCCGCATTGAGCAGGATGTCGATCTTGCCGACGCGTTTTGCAAAAGCATTGACGTCGGCGGTGTTGCGCACGTCGAGCTTTGCGGTTTCGGCGATGCCTTCCTTGGCAAGGCCCGCGATGCCGCTCTCGTTGATGTCGGTCGCGATCACGGTCGCGCCTTCACGCGCGAATGCGATGGCGCATGCGCGCCCGATGCCTGCTGCCGCAGCCGTGATGACGGCGCGCTTTCCCTTGAGGCGGTCTGCCATTTTTTTGTTCTCCTTTGAATTTTTTGTCGTCATTCCGGGGCGCGCCTCTTGGCGCGAACCCGGAATCCATCGGGCCACAGCGTCGGTTGATCAATGGATTCCGGGCTCGCGACTTCGTCGCGCCCCGGAATGACAGTGTCAGTGATTATCCCGCGCCACTCCAAAGGTGCCGGC
Organism: Bradyrhizobium sp. CCBAU 45394; assembly: GCF_028128655.1. Lineage (NCBI taxonomy): Bacteria > Pseudomonadati > Pseudomonadota > Alphaproteobacteria > Hyphomicrobiales > Nitrobacteraceae > Bradyrhizobium > Bradyrhizobium sp. CCBAU 45394. The sequence continues at coordinate 156,300 of NZ_LBIX01000174.1, forward strand.
GACGTTCTGGTAGCGCGTGGCGAGCTCCATGCAGGCGCCGGTCGACTGCTGGCCGACGGTGTTGCGGTAGATCTCCTGCCACGGCGTCTGGTTCGGCGGATGCTTGAAGCCGCCATTGGCCTTGAGCTCGGCGTGGCGCTTCTTCAGCTCGTCGTCCGAGATCAGGATGTTGGCGCTGCCCTTGTTGAGGTCGATGCGGACCTTGTCGCCGGTCTTGAGGATCGCGAGGCCGCCATTGGCGGCCGCTTCCGGCGAGGCATTCAGGATCGACGGCGAGCCCGAGGTACCGGACTGGCGGCCGTCGCCGATGCAGGGCAGGGACAGGATGCCCCGTTTGATCAGCGCCGCCGGTGGCTGCATGTTCACGACCTCGGCGCCACCAGGATAGCCGATCGGGCCGGTGCCGCGGATGAACAGCACGCAGCGCTCGTCGATGTCGAGCGAGGCATCGTCGATCCGCGCGTGATAATCCTCCGGACCCTCGAACACGATGGCGCGGCCCTCGAAGGCGTTGAGATCCCCAGGCTTGCTGAGATAGCGGTCGCGGAATTCCTTGGAGATCACGCTGGTCTTCATGATCGCGGAATCGAACAGATTGCCCTTCAGCACCAGGAAGCCGGCGTCCTTCACCAGCGGCTTGTCGTAGGACCAGATCACGTCGTTGTCGGGCGTGGGCGCATTGGCGCAGTTCTCGCCGATGCCGCGACCGTTCACGGTGACCGCGTCTTCGTGGATGCGCTTGTGCTTCATCAGTTCGCGCACCACGGCCGGCACGCCGCCGGCGCGGTGGAATTCCTCGCCGAGATAGAAGCCGGCCGGCTGCATGTTGACCAGCAGCGGCACGTCGTGGCCGACCTTCTGCCAGTCGTCGATCGAGAGCTCGACGCCGATGTGGCGCGCCAGCGCGTTGATGTGGATCGGTGCGTTGGTCGAGCCGCCGATCGCCGAATTGATCACGATGCAGTTCTCGAACGCCTTGCGGGTCAGGATGTCCGAGGGCTTGAGGTCCTCCCAGACCATCTCGACGATGCGCTTTCCGGTCTCGTAGGCGATCTGGCCGCGCTCGCGATAGGGGGCGGGGATCGCCGCACAGCCCGGCAGCGAGAAGCCGAGCGCTTCGGCCAGCCCGTTCATGGTCGAGGCGGTGCCCATGGTGTTGCAATGGCCGACCGAGGGCGCCGAGGACGCCACGATCTCCATGAACTCTTCATAGTCGATCTCGCCGGCGGCAAGCCGCTCGCGCGACTTCCAGACGATGGTGCCGGAGCCGGTCCGTTCGCCGGCATGCCAGCCGTTCAGCATCGGGCCGCCCGACAGCACGATCGCGGGCAGGTTCACGGTCGCCGCCGCCATCATGCAGGCGGGCGTGGTCTTGTCGCAGCCGGTGGTCAGCACCACGCCGTCGAGCGGATAGCCGTAAAGGATTTCGACGAGGCCGAGATAGGCGAGGTTGCGGTCGAGCGCCGCGGTCGGGCGCTTGCCGGTCTCCTGTATGGGATGGGTCGGGAATTCCATCGCGATGCCGCCGGCCTCGCGGATGCCCTCGCGGACGCGGTGGGCGAGCTCGATATGGTGGCGGTTGCAAGGGGAGAGGTCGTTGCCGGTCTGGGCGATGCCGATGATCGGCTTGCCGGACTGCAGCTCGGCGCGGGTGAGGCCATAGTTCAGATAGCGCTCCATATAGAGCGCCGTCATGCCCGGGTTATGCGGGTTGTTGAACCATTCCTGCGAGCGAAGGTGGCGACGGGCGCCGTTACCGGCGGGCGCGTGCCCATTGGTTGGCTTTTTTGTCATTGGGTTCTCCTGCAATGCAAACGCACTGGCGTCGGTCTTGGGGTGTCGGCTTGTGCGATGCCCAGCGGCGCTAGCGATGACCTGCCTTCCCGCTGGCGGGTCGTTTCCTCACAAATCCGATACTAGTCATGGCTACTTGGTAACGCTACCATTTTGTTCGCAGTGCCCGCGCCTGATGTGGTCGGCCTGCCGTCTGAACGCCGCGCCGACGAGCTTTGCCGCTCGATCACCTTGAAGCCGAGATCGAGCACCGGCTGCTCCGGGCGCCGTCCGTCGATCGCCTCGATCAGCATGGTGGCGGCTGTCTTGCCCATCTCGTAGCGGTTGGTGCGCACGCTGGTCAGGGTGGGGACGGCGGAGGCCATGAATTCGAGGTCGTTGAAGCCGACGATCGCGATCTGCTCGGGGACGCCGATCTCGCGGCGCCGGCATTCGAACAGCACGCCGAGCGCGAGGTCGTCGTTGGCGCAGAACACCGCATCGAGGTCGGGCTCGCGTGCCAGGAGATCGGTGAACAGGGCGCCGCCGAGCGTCACCGACGTCGGCGTGGCGGTCGTGACGACGAGGCGTTGCTCGAACAGGGAGGCGTCCTTCATGGCCGAGACATATCCGTCCAGCCGCCGCTGCACCCGCGGGTCCATGCGCGCGCCGACGAATCCGATCTTGCGGTGACCTTGCGCGAACAGGTGGGCAACCGCCGCGCGTGCTGCCTCATAGTGGGAAAAGCCGATCATCATGTCGACCGGATTGGGCCCGATCTCCATGATCTGCACGATCGGACAGTCGGCCGCCTCCAGCATCGCGCGCGATTCCGCGGTCTGGTCGATGCCGGTGACGATCAGCCCGGCAGGCTTCTGCGCAAGAAACAGGCGCAGCAGCTTCTCCTCCTGGAGGATGCTGTAGCGTGTGTTGGACAGCTGGATCGAGTAACGGCCGCCTTCGGAGGCGTCATAGATGCCGCGCAGCACGTCGGAAAACACGTTGTTGGTCAGTGACGGAATCAAGACACCGATAACCTCGGTGCGTTGCGAGGCGAGCGCGCGTGCCGCCAGGTTCGGCACATAGCCGAGCTCCTTGGCCGCGCTCTCGACCCGCGTCCGCTTGGCGACTGAGAGCGCTTCGGGGTTACGGAAGAAGCGGGACGCCGTGATCGGGCTGACGCCGGCAAGCTCGGCGACTTCCGCCAGCCGGATTTTGCCTGACTTGGTGCGTTTTCGACCCATTGCTGCTCTTAACACAGTCACTGCCGCAAACAAAGGAACGTTGACAGCGCTACCAGCAACGACTAACCAAAGACAAATTGCCAAAACCGCACAAACTGCCGACAATGTCGCCTGTTAAGACCGGGCTTCGTTCGGCGAAGTTCAGAAAAAACAAGACGGTCGCGGCGCGAGGCGCCGTGGACTTTCGAGGAGGGAGCTAGATGTCGTCTGTGCAAATCCGCGACGTGCGGAAATCGTTCGGCAACTTTGAAGTCCTGCACGGCGTCTCGATCCCGATCGAGGACGGCCAGTTCGTCGTTCTGGTGGGCCCCTCCGGCTGCGGCAAGTCGACGCTTCTGCGCATGCTCGCAGGCCTCGAGAACATCACCTCCGGCACGATCTCGATCGGCGACCGCGTCGTCAATAATGTCCAGCCCAAGGAGCGGGACATTGCGATGGTGTTCCAGAACTACGCGCTCTATCCGCATATGACCGTTGGCGAGAATATGGGCTTCTCGCTGAAGCTGCGGAACGCGAGTTCCGACGAGATCAACAAGCGCGTCAAGCGCGCCGCCGAGATCCTCGCGCTGTCGCCGCTGCTCGAGCGCTATCCGCGCCAGCTCTCCGGCGGCCAGCGTCAGCGCGTCGCCATGGGCCGCGCCATCGTGCGCGATCCGCAGGTCTTCCTGTTCGACGAGCCCTTGTCGAACCTCGACGCCAAGTTGCGCGTCGCCATGCGCACCGAGATCAAGGAGCTGCACCAGCGGCTGAAGACCACGACCGTCTACGTCACCCACGACCAGATCGAGGCCATGACTATGGCCGACAAGATCGTCGTCATGCATGACGGCATCGTCGAGCAGATGGGCACGCCGCTCGAGCTCTACGACAAGCCTGAAAACCAGTTCGTCGCCGGCTTCATCGGCTCGCCGGCCATGAACTTCCTGAAGGGGCATGTCCGCGTCAACGGCACTGCGACCTTCGAAGGGCCGAACGGCGTCAAGCTGCCGCTCAGGAACGCGCCGGAGGGGGCCGACGGCCGTCCCGTGGTCTTTGGTGTCCGGCCCGAGCATTTCACCATCGCCGACGATGGCGCTGAGGCCGAGATCGTCGTGGTCGAGCCGACCGGCTCGGAAACCCAGGTCTTCGCCAAGCTCGGCGGCGAGCAGGTCGTCGCCGTTTTCCGCGAGCGTCACCAGTTCAACCCGGGCGACAAGGTCCGGCTGAGGCCCGATCCGTCGGTGGTTCACCTGTTCGACGAGGCCACGGGGAAACGGCTCAATGCGTAATGCAAGCTGAATAAGGCAGACTGCAAAAGACTACAAAAAAGCATCACAGGGAGGACGACATGCAAGACTTTACCCGCCGGGCTCTGCTCCAAGGCGGAACCGCGCTGGCTGCCACCGGCGCACTGACCGGGCCGGCACTGTTCGACTTCGCAAGGGCTTGGGCGGCGGACTCGCCGTGGAAGGCCGAGCCGGGCGCCAAGCTGACGGTGATGCGCTGGAAGCGTTTCGTGCCGCAGGAAGACGAAGCATTCAACGCCATGGTCGCGGCGTTCAAGACTGCGACCGGCACCGAGATGAACGTGTTCAGCGAGTCCTTCGAGGACGTGCAGCCGAAGGCATCGGTTGCCGCCAACACCGGCTCGGGTCTCGATCTGGCCTGGGGCCTGCACACGCTGCCGCAGCTGTTCCCGACCAAGGTCCTCAAGATGAACGACGTCGCCGATTATCTCGGCAAGAAGTACGGCGGATGGACCGATGCGGCAGCCAAGACCTGCAAGCTCGGTGACGACTGGTTGGGAATTCCGGTTGCGACCAACGGCGGCTACATGACGTACCGCAAGTCGGCGACGGACAAGGCGGGCTTCAAGGAATTCCCGAAGGACTTCCCCGGCTTCCTCGAGATGTGCAAGGCGCTGAAGGCAAACAACACGCCGGCCGGCTTTGCCCTCGGCCATGCCAGCGGCGACGGCAACTCATGGCTGCACTGGGTCCTCTGGGGCCACGGCGCTTACACGGTCGACCAGAACGACAAGGTCATCATCAATTCGCCGGAGACGGCGAAGGCGCTGGAGTATTGCAAGGCGCTTTACGAGACCTTCATCCCGGGCACGCCGTCGTGGAACGACTCCTCCAACAACAAGGCGTACCTGGCTGGCGAACTCTATTGTACGGCCAACGGCATCTCGATCTACGTGGGGGCCAAGACCGATCCGACCAAGAAGGAGCTGACTGAGGACACCTATCACGCCCTGTGGCCGGTGGGTCCGATCGGCAAGCCGACCGAATTGCAGCTTGCGCTGCCCATCCTCGCGTTCAACTTCACCAAATATCCGAACGCAGCGAAGGCCTTCATCGCCTTCATGCTGGAGAAGGAGAACTACGAGAAGTGGTTGAGCGGTGCGCAAGGCTATTTGACGCAGACCTTGAACGCCTATGAGACGGCCCCGGTCTGGACCGCGGATCCCAAGAACGCCGTGTTTGCGCAGGCGTCCAAGCGTACGTTGCCGGCCTCGGGCATCGGCACTGTGGGCGAGAAGGCGGCAACCGCAATCGCCGACTTCATCGTCGTCGACATGTTCGCCAACTATTGCACCGGCACCAAGGATGTGAAGGGCTCAATGGCGGAAGCCGAGCGCCAGTTGAAGCGCATCTATCGTTAACCGTCGCGGAGTGGGTGGTCTCGCCGGCCACCCACTCGTCAACACTCCGATCAGGGATCCGAGCATGGCCGATATCGCAGTTGCTCCCCGCGCCAAGCCGCAGATTCAAAAGGCACGCGCCTGGGACCAGCTCAAGCACAACCGCAACTGGCTCGGTTTCTGGTTCATGGTGCCGGCCATGGCATTCCTGATCTTCTTCCTGGCCTATCCGCTCGGGCTCGGGATCTGGCTGTCCTTCACCGATACCCGCATCGGCCGCGTCGGGCACTTCATCGGCACCGAGAACTACGAATGGCTCTGGGACGATTCCATCTTCTGGCTGTCGGTGTTCAACACGCTGCTCTACACCTTCGTCGCCAGCGCCGTTAAATTCGCGGTCGGGCTCTATCTCGCGCTGCTCCTGAACGAACACATGCCGTTCAAGGCGATGCTGCGCGCAGCCGTACTGATCCCGTTCATCGTGCCCACGGTGCTCTCCGCGCTGGCGTTCTGGTGGATATTCGACTCTCAGTTTTCCATCATCTCATGGTCGTTGCGGCATCTCGGGCTGATCAGCCAGAACATCAATTTCCTCGGGGATACCACCTGGGCGAGGATCTGCGTTATCTTCGCCAATATCTGGCGCGGAGTGCCGTTCGTGGCGATCACGCTGCTCGCCGGCCTGCAGACGGTATCGCCCTCGCTCTATGAAGCCGCGACCCTGGACGGCGCCACGCGCTGGCAGAATTTCCGCTTCATAACCTATCCGCTGCTGACGCCGATCATCGCCGTGGTGATGACTTTCTCGGTGCTGTTCACCTTCACCGACTTCCAGCTGATCTGGGCGATGACGCGCGGCGGCCCGGTCAACGCAACCCACCTGATGGCGACGCTGTCCTATCAGCGCGCGATCATCGCAGGGCAACTGGGCGAGGGCGCCGCGATCTCGAGCGCCATGATTCCATTCCTGCTTGCCGCGATCATGGTCTCGTGGTTCGGCCTCCAGCGTCGCAAGTGGCAACAGGGAGAAAGCAATGACTGATCTTCCTGCCTCGAAAGTCGATCTCAAGTCCGTGCTATCGACGCCGGCGCGCGCCGATAACAGCGAGGGCATGAGCTATCTCCAGTCCGTGCCGCGGCGCATGGTGACGCTCTATCTGCCGCTCACGATCATCGTCGTGGTCCTGCTGTTCCCGTTCTACTGGATGGCGCTGACTTCGGTGAAGCCGGACGAGCAGCTGCTCGATCTCGACAAGTTCAATCCGTTCTGGACCTGGAATCCGACCTTCAAGCACTTCTACAAGCTGCTGTTCGAGAGCTACTATCCGCATTGGCTCTGGAACACGATGTATGTGGCGATCTGCGCCACGGTGCTCTCGATCGTCGCATCGGTGTTTGCGGCCTACGCCATCGTGCGGCTGCGTTACAAGGGCGCCAATCTCGTCGGGGGGCTGATCTTCCTTGCCTATCTCGTGCCGCCTTCGATCCTGTTCATTCCGCTCGCCACCGTCGTGTATCAGTACGGCCTTTTCGACTCGCCGCTGGCGCTGATCCTGACCTATCCGACGATCCTGATCCCATTCTCGACCTGGCTGCTGATGGGCTATTTCAAGACCATCCCCTTCGAGCTCGAGGAATGCGCGCTGATCGACGGAGCGAGCCGCTGGCAGATCCTGATCAAGATCGTCGTGCCGCTCGCAATCCCCGGCCTCATCTCGGCCTTCATCTTCTGTTTCACGCTGTGCTGGAACGAGTTCATCTACGCACTGACCTTCCTGCAATCGACCAGCAACAAGACGGTGCCGGTCGCGATCGTCAACGAGTTCGTGGATGGTGACATCTACCGTTGGGGTTCGCTGATGGCGGGGGCGCTGGCAGGCTCGCTGCCGCTCGTCATCCTTTACGCCTTCTTCGTGGAGCATTATGTGTCGGCGATGACCGGCGCCGTGAAGGAATGATCGCGGGGCTTGCCGAGGGCGCGTCAGGAGCGGGGCGTTCCGGCCAATAAGAAGGAGTTAAGCTCTTGCACATTCTGGTTCTGGGCGCCGCCGGCATGGTCGGGCGTAAATTCTGTGAACGGCTGCTGCGCGACGGCCGGCTCGGCAAGAGCGAGATCACCAAGCTGACCATGCACGACGTGGTCGAGCCCAAGAAGCCGGAGAAGGCCGGTTTCCCGGTCGAGACGGTGTCGGGCGATTTCGCCGTGCCGGGCGCGGCCGAAAAGCTGATCGCCGGACGCCCGGATGCGATCTTCCATCTCGCCGCGATCGTGTCGGGCGAGGCCGAACTCGATTTCGACAAGGGCTACCGCATCAATCTCGACGGCACGCGAATGCTGCTCGACGCGATCCGCCTCGTCGGCGGCGGCTACAAGCCGCGCGTGGTGTTCACCTCGTCGATCGCGGTGTTCGGCGCCCCGTTCCCGGACGCGATCGGCGACGAGTTCTTCCACACCCCGCTGCTCAGCTACGGCACCCAGAAGGCGATCGGCGAGCTGCTGCTCGCCGACTATTCCCGCCGCGGCTTCCTCGATGGCATCGGCATCCGCCTGCCGACCATCTGCATCCGGCCCGGCCTGCCCAACAAGGCGGCATCGGGCTTCTTCTCCAACATCCTGCGTGAGCCGCTGGCCGGCAAGGAAGCGATCCTCCCGGTGTCCGAGGACGTCCGCCACTGGCACGCGACGCCGCGTTCGGCGGTCGGCTTCCTGCTCCACGCCGGCACCATGGACCTCGCCACCGTCGGCCCGCGCCGCAACCTGACCATGCCGGGCCTGTCGGCGACCGTCGGCGAGCAGATCGCCGCCTTGAAGCGCGTTGCCGGCGAAAAGGTCGCAGCCCGCATCAAGCGGGAGCCCGATCCCTTCATCGTCGGCATCGTCGGCGGCTGGCCGCGCAACTTCAACGCAAAGCGGTCGCTCGAGCTCGGCTTCACCACTGCCGAGAAGAATTTCGACGATATCATCCGCATTCACATCGAAGACGAGCTCGGCGGCAATTTCGTCGCCTGACGCAATCGATGAACAGCGTGGATCTGATGATGGCGAGCGTTGCTTGCATCGGCGAATGCATGGTCGAGCTCCGGCAGGCCCAAGGTGGACATTCCGCGGGACAATCTGCCGGACAGTCCGCCGGGCAGGGCGGCGGTCTCTATTCGCGCGGCTTCGGCGGTGACACCCTCAACACCGCGGTCTATCTGGCGCGGCTCGAGGTCAAGGTCGATTACCTCACCGCGCTCGGCGACGATGCCTTGAGTGATGAGATGATCGCGGCCTGGACCGCGGAGGGCGTCGGCACGCGGCGCGTCGTACGGTTGCCGGGCAAGCTGCCCGGCCTCTACATGATCCAGACGGATGCGAAGGGCGAGCGCCAGTTCTTCCACTGGCGCGACAGCGCGGCCGCGCGCCAGCTGATGAGCCTGCCGGAGACGGACGAGCTGCTCAACTCGCTGATGAGCTACGACATCGTCTATCTCTCCGCGATCACGCTCTCGATCTACGACGCCCCCGGCCGCGAGCGCCTGCTCGCGGCGATCAAGCGCGCCCGCCTGCTCGGTACCCGCTTCGTGTTCGACACCAATTTTCGCGCGCGGGGATGGCCCGATCGCGATGTCGCCCGCGAGGCCTTTGCCGCGGCGTTTGCGACCGCCGACATCGTGCTGACCTCGACCGAGGATCTGCTCGCGCTCTATCCGGGCGAGAGCCACGACCAGCTGATGGCGCGCATCCCGAGCCCCGAGCTGGTGTTCCGGCTGGCCGAGCCGGTCAGCCTGTTGCGCTTTCCGGGCGGGACCAGCGAGGTCCGTGCCGAGCCCATGACCAAGCCCGTGGTGGACACCACGGCCGCCGGCGACAGCTTTGCCGCGGCCTATATCGCAGCCCGGCTCGCCGGTTCCGAGCCGGTCGAGGCGGCCCAGGCCGGTCATCGCCTCGCCAGCCTCGTGATCTGCTATCCCGGCGCCATCATTCCGGGCTATGCCATGCCGCCGAAGAAGCGGCATCGGCCGGCGGCTACGCGCCAAGCGACCAAGTGAAACGAAGGCCAAGATGACCACGACTGCCCAACAGAACCAGCTCGTCGCGCTATTCAAGGCTGCGACCGTTATTCCCGTCCTCACCATCGAGCGCATCCAGGATGCTGTACCGCTGGCCCGTGCGCTGGTTGCGGGCGGCGTCCGCACGCTGGAGGTGACCCTGCGCACCCCCGTTGCGATCGAGGCGGCGAGGGCGATGATGGCCGAGGTACCCGAGGCGGTCGTCGGCATCGGCACGATTCTCAATCCGGCCGACTTCACCCGTGTGGAGAAGCTCGGCGTCGCGTTCGGCATCAGCCCGGGCCTGACCCCGGACCTGTTGAAGGCCGCCACCGATAGCTCGTTGCCGTTTGCGCCGGGCATTGCCACGGCGTCCGAACTGATGATGGCGCTGTCCTACGGCTTCGACGTTGCAAAATTCTTCCCGGCCGAGCAGGCCGGCGGCATCAAGGGCCTGCGCGCGCTCGGCGGGCCATTCCCCAACGTGCGGTTCTGCCCGACCGGCGGGGTGGGCGAGGCCAATGCGGCGACCTGGCTGGCGGAGCCCAACGTGGTCGCGGTCGGCGGATCCTGGCTGTGCCCGACCGCGGAGATCAGGGCGGGGAACTGGGCCGGCATAACTGCCATCTGCCAGCGCACCCTCAAGGCCCTGAAAGGCGCGTGAAGTCTTGCCATCCCTAGGCTAAGACATAGCTCAGGGGAGAGCGCTTCCAAGGAGAAAAGACCATGACTGCCAGCATCGTCGGATGGGCGCATACGCCGTTCGGCAAGTTTGACACCGAGACCGTCGAAAGCCTCGTCGTCCGCGTGGCCAATGAGGCGCTGGCGGATGCCGGCATTTCGGCCGGCGACGTCGACGAGATCGTGCTGGGTCATTTCAACGCCGGCTTCTCGCCGCAGGATTTCACCGCTTCCTTGGTGCTCCAGGCCGACCCGAAGCTGCGTTTCAAGCCGGCAACCCGCGTCGAGAACGCCTGTGCGACCGGCTCTGCCGCGGTGCACCAAGGCCTGCGCGCGATTGCCGCAGGTGCGGCCAGGATCGTGCTCGTCGTCGGCGTCGAGCAGATGACCCGCACGCCGGGGCCGGAGATCGGCAAGAACCTGCTCAAGGCGTCCTACCTGCCCGAGGACGGCGACACGGTGGGCGGCTTTGCCGGCGTGTTCGGCAAGATTGCCAGCTCCTACTTCCAGAAATACGGCGACCAGTCCGATGCGCTGGCGCTGATCGCGGCCAAGAACCACAAGAACGGCGTCGCCAATCCCTTCGCCCAGATGCGCAAGGATTTCGGCTTCGAGTTCTGCCGCGCCGAGAGCGAGAAGAACCCTTACGTCGCCGGCCCCCTGAAGCGCACCGATTGCTCGCTCGTCTCCGATGGCGCGGCGGCGCTGATCCTGGCCGACGCCGAGACCGCCAAGGGCATGAGCAAGTCGATCGGCTTCCGCGCCACCGCGCACGCCCAGGACTTCCTGCCGATGTCCAAGCGCGACATCCTCCAGTTCGAGGGCTGCACGGTCGCCTGGCAGCGGGCGCTGGAGAAGGCGGGCGTCGCGCTCACCGATCTCTCCTTCGTCGAGACCCATGACTGCTTCACCGTCGCCGAGCTGATCGAATACGAAGCGATGGGCCTGACGCCGAAGGGGCAGGGCGCCCGCGCCATCAAGGAAGGCTGGACCCTCAAGGACGGCAAGCTGCCGGTCAATCCGTCCGGCGGACTGAAGGCCAAGGGCCATCCGATCGGTGCCACCGGCGTTTCAATGCATGTGATGACCGCGATGCAGCTTGCGGGCCAGGCGCCCGAAGGCATGCAGCTCAAAAATGCAAAACTCGGCGGCATCTTCAACATGGGCGGTGCAGCGGTTGCCAACTACGTCTCCGTGCTGGAGCCGCTGAAGTAAGGCTTGTAGGGTGGGCAAAGGCGCGAAGCGCGGTGCCCACCTTCTTTCTTTATTGCGCTAGATCATGGTGGCCCCGCCCGGGCCCCTTAAAGCTCCTGATTGATTTGCAGGGAATGCATCATGAGCAATGACTACGAAGACTCGCTGTCGATGGACGCACTCAACGATCGCATCGCGATCCTCGAGGACAATATCAGGCAGCTCATCGAGCAGGCCGCGGCCGCTTCCGGCGAGCAGAACGAGTCGCGCATCGCGGACCGGATCAGCCAGCAGAACGAAGAGCTCGACCGGCTGCTGAAGATTCGGGAATCCCGCGAGAAGAAATAGCGGCCGCGCCACCACGCATGCAGCCATACGCCGGCCGCCCTTGCGCGCGCGGCGCCGCTGCCGTTAGCTGGACCGAAATCGCGGGCTGAGCCGATCCCGCGCAATCGGGAGCGAACGAATGGGGCCGCTGAAGGGCATCAAGGTCGTCGACATGACCACCGTGCTGATGGGGCCCTATGCGACCCAGATGCTCGGCGACTACGGTGCCGACGTGATCAAGGTGGAGTCGCTGGACGGCGACGTCACCCGCCTGATCGGCCCGATGCGCCACGCCGGCATGGGCCCGGTGTTTCTCAACACCAACCGCAGCAAGCGTTCGATCTGCCTCGATCTGAAGAAGCCTTCGGGGCGCGATGCCGTGCTGCGCCTGCTCCGGGACGCCGACGTTCTCGTCTACAACGTCCGCCCGCAGGCGATGGCGCGGCTCCAGCTCGGCTATGACGTCGTCTCGGAGATCAATCCGCGCCTCGTCTACGCCGGCGTGTTCGGCTTCGGCCAGGACGGGCCCTATGCGGCCAAACCCGCCTATGACGATCTGATCCAGGGGGCCACCGCGCTGCCGGCGCTGATGGCGCAGACGGGCGACGGCGTGCCGCGCTACGTGCCCAACGCGCTGGTCGACCGCATCGTCGGCCTCACTGCCGTCGGCGCGATCTGCGCCAGCCTCGTGCACCGCGACCGCACCGGGCGCGGCCAGCGCGTCGATATTCCGATGTTCGAGACCATGGCCGGCTTCGTCATGGGCGACCACATGGGCGGGCTCACCTTCGAGCCGCCGCTCGACAAGGGCGGCTATGCCCGCCACCTCTCGCGCGACCGCAGGCCCTACAAGACGTCGGACGGCTATCTCAGTGTCATCGTCTACAACGACAAGCAGTGGGAGAACTTCTTCAAGGCGACGGGTCGCGACGATCTGCGCGCCGACCCCAAATTCGCGACCTTTGCCGGCCGCGCCGGCAATATCGACGTCGTCTATGCCGAGCTCGCCCGCATCTTCGAGACGCGCACGACAGCCGAATGGATCGACCTGCTGACCAAGGCCGACGTGCCGGTCATGCCGATGCACGACCTTGCCTCGATGCTGCACGACGAGCATCTCGAGGCGACCGGCTTCTTCCCGGTCGTGAACCATCCGACCGAAGGCCCGATCCGCAGCATGAAGGTGACGGCGAGCTGGTCGGAGACCGAAGCAGAGACCATCAGGCTTGCGCCGCGTCTCAACGAGCACGGCGCGGAGATACTGAAGGAGATCGGTTATTCCGCCGAGGAGATCGCGGCCATGGTCCGTGACGGCGTGACGCGCTCCTCGCCGGAGTAGGGGGAAGAGATGGCGACAACTCTCTCATCCGTCATTCCGGGGCGCGACGAAGTCGCGAGCCCGAAATCCATAACCACCATCGGGAGTATGGATTCTCAGGTGCGCAATTGCGCACCGGAGCTCGCGCCTAACGTCGCGCCCCGGAATGACATCGGGGAGACACCATGAGCTTCATCACCGGCGTCGGCCTCACGCCCTTCGGCAAGCACCAAGGCTCGTCCTCGCTCGACCTGATGAGCAAGGCCGCGCAAGCCGCGCTCGACGATGCCGGGCTGAAGCGCACCGACATCGACGGCATCCTCTGCGGCTACTCCACCGTCTCCCCGCACATCATGCTCGCCACCGTCTTCGCCGAGCATTTCGGCATTCGCCCGTCCTACGCCCATGCCGTGCAGGTCGGCGGCGCAACGGGCCTCGCGATGACGATGCTCGCGCATCACCTGGTCGAGGCCGGAGTCGCAAAGCACGTTCTTGTCGTCGCCGGCGAAAACCGCCTCACCGGACAGAGCCGCGACGCTTCGATCCAGGCGCTGGCGCAGGTCGGCCATCCCGACTACGAGGTGCCGCTCGGCCCGACCATTCCCGCCTATTACGGCCTCGTTGCTAGCAGGTACATGCACGAATATGGCGTGAGCGAAGAGGACCTCGCTGAATTCGCGGTGCTGATGCGGGCCCACGCCTGCACCCATCCCGGCGCGCAATTCCGCGATCCCATCACGGTCGCCGACGTCATGGCCTCGAAGCCGGTGGCGATGCCGTTGAAGCTGCTCGACTGCTGTCCGGTGTCGGACGGCGGCGCGGCCTTCGTCATCAGCCGCGAGCGGACAGGCGAGGCCGGCGTGCGCATCCGCGGCTGCGCCCAGGCCCATACCCATCAGCACGTCACGGCCGCGCCCGGCTTGAGCGAGCTCGGCGCCGAAATCTCGATCGCACGCGCCAGGGAGGCCACCGGCCTTGCGATCTCCAACGTGCGCTACGCCGCGATCTACGACAGTTTTACGATCACGCTTGCGATGCTGCTGGAGGATCTCGGCCTCGCCGGCCGCGGTGAAGCGGCGGCCCGCGTACGCTCTGGCCATTATGGCCGCGACGGCGCGATGCCGCTCAACACCCATGGCGGTCTGCTCAGCTACGGCCATTGCGGCGTCGGCGGTGCGATGGCGCATCTGGTCGAGGCGCATTTGCAGATGACGGGGCGCGCGGCGAATCGCCAGGTGCGCGATGCCTCGATCGCGCTCCTGCACGGCGACGGCGGCGTGCTGTCGTCCCATGTCAGCATGTTCCTGGAGCGGGTGCGATGAGCGAGCGTCTGGCCGACTGGACCACGGGCGAACGGGCCATCACCTTTCAGACCTGCGGCGCATGCGGTCACGTGCAGTATTTCCATCGCGCCTTCTGCGCGGCCTGCGGTGCGTCCGGCCCATCCGAGCAGCGCGCCAGCGGCAAGGGCAGGGTCTATGCGACCTCGCTGGTCTGCCGCGCCGCCACGCCCGAGACGCGCGCGCACGTGCCCTACAACATCCTGCTGGTCGATTGTGCCGAGGGTTTTCGCATGATGGCCCACGGCGAGACCGACCTCGCCATCGGCGACGAGGTCAATGCGAGCTTCAAGCCGTTCGCCGGGAAGCTCGTGCCGTTCTTCACCAAAAGCAAATAGCGGGATTTCGTCATTCGGGGGCGGTCCGGAAGACCGAGCCTGGAACGGGTATTCTGGGCCTGGCCTGTGCGAGGGCCACCCCGGAACGACGAAAACTCTTACAACGCTTACAACTCTTACTAGCGCCCGTAGAACAAGATGCTGGCGATGACGAGCATCGCCGTCACCGCCAGCATATGCGCGAGCGCTCCCGAGGCCGCCCCCTTGGTGGCTTCCTTCATGCCTTTTCTCCCTAGACTTGGGCGTGACTCATCGTTGCGCGGCTAGCGCACCCGACGGCCAATTGTTTTTACTCGGAACACCCCTTGCGAGTACTCACCGCGATTTGTCCCCACGCGGCGAATATCGACTGTGCCAAGGTCGATCAGCAATGCGGCGGGATTTTGACTCGATAATGTTGCTCTTGCGGTCGCGCGGCACAGGGTTTGCGGAAACTTGCTTCAATCGCAAAAAGTTTCATCGGGCCTTCTTGGGAGAATTCGCGGGCACCTTGGTCGTGGCCATCGATCTGGCATTCGAAGCCTCCATCAGCGCATCCCTGATGTTGGTGAGGTGACGCGTCATCGCGAGGCTCGCCTTGCGCGGGTTCCGCGCTTGCACGGCTTCGAAGATGGCCTCGTGATCCCTGCGCCACATGGGACGGTAATCCTCCATCTGCATGTGGTTGTGAATCTCCTGCCAGATTCCCGACTCCGTCTGCGCGCGCCACAAGGAGTCGCTGATCGACACCAGCGCGCCGTTCCCCGTTGCTTCGGCCAGCACCATGTGGAAGCGGTGGTCCGACGTGTCGGCCTCGCGTCCCTGCGCGTGTTCCCAGCGCATCATGGCGAGCGCTTCGGCGAGCTGCGCGAAGGTGGCTTCGGTGCCGCGCTGCGCCGCGATCGCCGCGATCTGCGGCTCGATGAGCTGGCGCGCTTCCAGATTCTCGAACGGCCCGAAACCTTCGAGCGCGTGCACGTCGGGTGCTTCCTGACGACTGATCACATAGACGCCGCTGTTGCTGCGCACCTTCAGCATGCCGGCCATCGCCAGCGACAGGATGGCCTCGCGCACCGTCGGCCGCGACACGCCAAAGGTCTTCGCGAGATCGCGCTCTGCCGGCAGGCGCTGGCCGATCCGGTAACTCGCCTGGATCATCGCAGCAATGCGCCGGGCGACGATCTCGAAGCTGCGCTCAGGCTTGGACGGGGGATCGTGCAACATCTTCGTGCTCATCAGCTCTTTATTTGAGTTTGACAAGCTGCCGCGCGAAAGCCAAGCTGGTCAGACCAATTTGGACTGACCAGTTTCCGCGCGACCGGGGTTGGGAATGCTCCGTCGGTGGGACGATGGAGGCTGCGCGCGTGTTCGACAGCAAGCCCAATTCAGCCGACGCGCGCGACATCGCGTTCCATCTGCACTCGCAGACCAACCCACAGCGTCATGCAGAAATCGGACCGCTGATCATGGCGCGCGGCGAGGGCGTCCATGTCTATGACGCGAGCGGCAAGCGTTATCTGGAAGCGATGGCCGGGCTCTGGTGCACCTCGCTCGGCTTTTCCGAGAAGCGCCTCAAGACCGCCGCAGCGGCGGCTTACGACAAGTTCGGCTTCTATCACAGCTTCAATCACAAGACGCCGGATAACACGATCGATCTCGCCGAGAAGCTGGTCGAAATCTCGCCGATCCCGGATGCGCAGGCCTATTTCGCAACCTCAGGCTCGGAAGCCACCGAGACGATGGTGAAGCTCGCCTGGGTGTATCACGCGGTTCGTGGCAAGCCCGGGAAACGGAAGATCATCGCCCGCGACCGCGGTTTCCATGGCTCGACGATCGTTGCGGCTTCGATGTGCGGCCTGCCGCGCATGCACCGTGAATTCGGCCTCCCGCTCGACGGTTTCCTGCACACGCATTGCCCGGATGCTTATCGCGGCACCAGGCCGGGCGAGAGCGAGGCGGCGTTCGTCGATCGCCTCGCCGCCGATCTCGAAGCGCTGATCATGGCCGAGGGGCCCGACACGATCGCTGCCTTCATCGCCGAGCCGATCAACGCCGGCGGCGGCATCGTCGTGCCGCCGAAGGGATATTTCGCTGAGATCGAGGCGGTGCTGCGCCGTCACGACATCCTGGTGCTTGGCGACGAGGTGGTCTGCGGCTTCGGCCGCACCGGCAACTGGTTCGGCTGCGAGACGGTCGGCATGAAGCCGGACATGGTGGCGCTCGCCAAGGGCATCACCTCGTCCTACTTCCCGATGTCCGCCGTGTTGCTGGGACGTCCGATCCGGGATGCGCTCAGCGAGATGAACAAGGGCGGCGAGCTGTTCGGCCACGGTTTCACCAATTCCGGGCACCCGGTCGGCGCGGCCATCGCGCTCGAAACGCTGAAGATCTATCACGAGATGGATGTGGTCCCGCATGTCCGCCGCATGGGCAGCCGGCTCCGCGCCGGGCTGGAGCAGATCGCGCGGGATTCGCGCATCGTCGGGCAGGTGCGCGGCGAGGGACTGATGATCGGGGTCGAACTCGTCGCCGACCCCGCGACGCGGCAGGCCTTCGATCCCGCGTTGAAGGTCGGCGCGATGTTCGACACCCTCGCGATCGAGAATGGCCTGATCATCCGCGCGATGGGCGACACGATCGGATTCTGTCCGCCGCTGATCATCGACGAAGCCGGGGTTGACGAGGCGCTCGACCTTTTCGGTCGGACCTTGTTCAGCGCCGAAGCGAAGCTTGCCGAGAAACGTCCATCTGCGTAACCCGTTGAGGAGACCATAGCATGCGCCGTCGAGACCTGCTCCGATCCACACTGGGCGCCGGTCTTGGCGTCGCCTTGGGCTCGACTTTTCCAATGCCGCGGCTGGCCCGCGCGCAAGGCTCGCGCGTGCTGCGCTTCGTGCCGCAGGCCGATGCCGCAATTCTCGATCCGATGATCACCACCGGTCTGGTCAACCGGAACCACGGCTTCCTGATCTGGGACACCCTCTACGGCGTCGATGAGAAATTCCAGGTTCAGCCGCAGATGGTCGCCGGCCATACCGTGGAGAACGACGGCAAGCTCTGGACGATGACGTTGCGGGATGGCTTGAAATTCCACGACGGTGAGCCTGTGCGCGGACGCGACGTGGTGGCGAGCCTGAAACGCTGGGCCTCGCGCGATGCTTTCGGCAATTCACTCTTCAACCTGGTCGACGAAGTCTCGGCGCCTGATGACAAGACCGTGCGCTGGCGTCTCAAGTCGCCGTTTCCGCTGCTGCCGGAAGCGCTCGGCAAAGTGGGCGCCATCGTCGCCTTCATCATGCCGGAACGTCTTGCACAGACGGACAGCGTGACGCCGGTCAAGGAGCTGATCGGCTCCGGTCCGTTCAAGTTCCAGGCCGATCAGCACGTGCCCGGCGCGCGTCTGGTCTACACGCGTTTCGACGGCTACGTGCCGCGCCCCGAGGGGACGCCGAGCTTGCTGGCCGGTCCGAAGATCGCGCATTTCGACCGGGTCGAGTGGCAGGTCATCCCGGATCCCGCGACGGCGGCGGCCGCACTTCAGCAGGGTGAGATCGACTGGTGGGATCAGCCCATCGTCGACCTGTTGCCGAAGCTGAAGGGCAACAAGGCGCTGAATGTCGAACTGCTCGACCCGATCGGCAATGTCGGCGTGCTGCGCTTCAACCACACGCAGCCGCCCTTCGACAACCCGGCCATCCGTCGCGCGGTGCTCTCCGCCATCAGCCAGAAGGAGTTCATGTCCGCGGTCGCGGGAGAGGACAGCAGTCTCTGGCGGGACAAAATCGGCTTCTTCGCGCCCGGCGGCAACATGGCGAACGATGCCGGCATGGAAGCGCTGACCGGCCCCCGGGATATCGCCGCCGCGGCCAAGGCGATCAAGGACGCCGGCTACAAGGGCGAGAAAGTGCTGCTGATGGCGCCGGGCGATTTCCCTGTGATCGGGCAGATGAGCGAAGTCGCGGCCGATCTGTTCCGCAAGCTCGGTTTCAATCTCGACTACGCGGCGATGGACTGGGGCTCGATGCTGCGGCGCATGGGCAACCGCGAGACGCCGGACAAGGGCGGATACAGCGCCTTCTGCACCTATTCCGCGGGCGTCACGCAGCTGAATCCTTCGGCGCATAACTTCATCCGCGGCAGCGGCGACAAGGCAACGTTCGGCTGGGCGAAGAGCGAGAAGCTGGAACAGCTGCGGGATGCCTGGTTCGCCGCTCCCGATGCCGCCGCGCAGGCCAGGATCGGCGTCGAGATGCAGAAGCAGTGCTTTATCGACGTTCCCTATGTTCCGCTTGGTGTCTTCTATCAGCCGACCGCTTACAAGAAGAGCCTGACGGGCATGCTCAAGGGCCTGCCGTTGTTCTGGAACGTGCGCGGCGCCTGAAGAGGGATTTTCGATGCTTCCGATCACCGGCTATGCGGACCGCTGGAGCGTGCGCTCCGGCGACGCCATCAACTTCATGATCGCGGTCAAGGGCGGCGGCCGCTACTCGGCGCGGATCGCGCGCGTGATCTGTGGCGACCCGAACCCGAAGGGGCCCGGCTATCGCGAGATTCCGGTCAAGTGGGATCTCGAAGGCCAGCACGATGGCATCGAGCAGACCATCGCAAAGGGCTCATGGGTCGATGTATCAGCACTGGCGTTGCCGACAGGTCCGATCGCCTTTGCCGCGACCGTCTGGCCGACCCTGCTCGCCGCGGGCAGGCAGGCCGTGCTGAACTGGGCGGGCGCTGGCGGCGCGCTGACGCTTGGCGTCGGCAAGGCGGGCGCTTCTGCGCGGCTTGTCGTTGGCGAGACAACATTCGAGGTCGAGACCGGCATCGCGCTCACCGAGCGGGCGTGGCACGATATCGCGTGTCTGTTCGACCCGGTGACCGGATCGCTGGCGATCGCACAGGCCCCCCGCAAGATCAGGCTCGACCGCGACGAGCGCGCGACGAAAACGCTGGGCGCGCCGCGCACCGCGTTGGCCGGCATGGGGGCCGTCGCGATTGCGGCGGAGCGCGCAGGGCAAGGCGCAGTCCACCATTTCAACGGCAAGATCGAACGGCCGCGCATCACCGATGGCGGTGCGGGCCTTGAGGGCGTCATCGCCGTGCAAGGCTCTGGAGCCGCGGCCCCGGCCGTCGCCGAATGGGATTTTTCCATCGGCATTCCGACCGACATTGCGACCGATATCGGTCCTTCCAGGGCGCACGGCGTTTGCATCAATTTGCCGACGCGCGCGATGACGGGATCGCGCTGGACAGGCGGCGTGACGCATCGCTGGACAGAGGAGCCGAAGCTCTGGGGCGCGATCCATTTCCACGACGACGATATCGGCGATTCCGGCTGGCAGCCGTCGCTGACCTTCACCGTGCCGGACGACTGGAAGAGCGGCGTCTATGCGCTGCACCTGGAAAAGGACGGCGCGCGCGACAACATCGTCTTCTATGTCCGCGCCCGCATACCGGGATCGCAGGCCAAGGTGGCATTCCTCGCCCCGACCTTCAGTTACACGGTCTATAGTCAGTATCAGAAGAAGGGCAGGCAAGCCCTGATCACGGAGCGGTCACTGGCCTGGGGCGCGCTGGCGCAGGCGCCGGACGGCCATCCCGAATACGGCGTGTCGCCCTACAACTTCCATTCGGACGGCAGCGGCGTGGTGATGTCGACCATGCGCCGGCCGCTGATCGACAAGCGCGTGAACCAGATCCACCTCGTCGATCCCAGCGACTACGGTTCCGGCCTGTACTGGATCTCCGCCGACAGCGCCATCACCGATCTTCTGACCCGCAAGGGCATCGACTTCGAAGTCATCACCGATCACGACGTCCATGCCGAAGGCGTCGATCTGCTGTCGAAATATTCCGTGGTTCTGACCGGCCAGCATCCGGAGTACCACACGCACGAGACGCTCGATGCGCTCGGTGCTTATATCGGCAATGGCGGCCGCTTTATGTATCTCGGCGGCAACGGCTTCTACTGGAAAGTGGTGCCGCACGCGACGGGTACCTGGGCTTTCGAGCTGCGACGCGCCGAGGGCGGCATCCGGCTCTGGGAAACGCTCCCCGGCGAGAGCTATCATGCTTTCGACGGGTCCTATGGCGGCCTCTGGCGACGGCTCGGCCGCCCGCCGCAGGCGCTGGTCGGCGTCGGCTTCAGTACGCAAGGGGAGTACATGGGCTTCCCCTACACCTTCCTCGACGGCATTCTCGATCCGCGCGTCGCATTCATGCGCGAGGGCATCGAGGATCTGGCAAGGCCGGGCGCCAAGCTCGGCGAGCGCGGCTTCATGGGCGGTGGCGCCGCAGGCCACGAGCTCGACCGCGCCGACACGCGCCTCGGCACGCCGCATCATGCGATCATCATCGGCCGGGCCGTACTTACCGATCCGACCTATCAGCCGGTCAATGAAGAGCGCTACGACCACACCTGGCCGGCGTCGCGCGAGGAGATCATCCGTTCCGACCTGACCTTCTTCGAGACGCCGAATGGCGGCGCGGTCTTTTCCGTCGGCTCGATGAATTTCATCGGTGCGTTGCCGGTTGACGGCTACAACAACGTGGCGGCCCTGCTGGTGACCAATATCGTCCGCCGCTTTGCCGATTCCACGCCGTTCCAGGCGCCGAAAGCGTCAACCGCGTAGCGATGACGCGATGCGCGATGATGTTGCGCTTGCGTCAGCGCAAGATTAGTCTTGGGAACTCCGAAAAACGACAACAAGACCAAGACCCAAGGTGACTGATGGCCCGTATCAACTACAGCGACCCGTCCAAGGCGTCCGATCGCACCCGCGAAATCCTCGACAAGAACCGCCACGCCAACATCTTCCGGATGATGTCGCATTCGCCGAGCTATTTTGAGCAGTATTGCCGGCTCGGCGGGGCCATCCGCCACAAGGGCGAGCTCGATCCGGTCGTGCGCGAGCTCGCCATCACGCGCACCGGCATCCTGTGCGAGGCGCCGTACGAGATCGTCGCCCACAAGCGCATCGGCAAGAATGTCGGCGTCACCGACGAGCAGAACGAGGCGCTGGAGAACTGGCAGGCCGCGAGCTGCTTCAATGAGGTGCAACGCGCCGCGCTCGCCTTCACCGACGAGATCGTCAAGCTGAACAAGCCGACGGACGCGACCTTCAGGGCGATCGCATCGAGGCTGACGCCGGCCGCGCTGGTCGAGCTGCAGCTCTCGGTCGGCTTCTACATCATGACGTCGAAATTCCTGGAGACGTTCGAGATCGATCTTCAGCCGGTCACGGAAGTGGTTGGCTGATCCGAAAGCCGGGGCGAGGGATGCCGATGACGATCGATGAATATGCGGCCTGGGCCGCAAGCGTTGCGAAAGTCGATGAGCATCCGTCGAACGAGCGGCTGTCCTATCTCGGGCTCGGCCTCGCCGGTGAATCGGGTGAGGTCGCCGACCACATCAAGAAGCTGCTGCGCGATGACTGGCTCGACAAGGCGGGTCTCGTCGAAGAGCTCGGCGATGTCATCTACTACTGGGCCTGCCTGTGCGCCGCGACCGGCCAGCAGCCATCCGAATTGCTCAAGGCTAGCGCCGCCAAGATCAGGCGGCGGATCAGCGAGGCGGCAAGCCGATAAGCCATACCGGCGTCGCTCAGGTCGACGTCAAAATATCCACCTTGGCGTTGGCGACAATCAGGCGATCGGCAAGCAGCTGCGCCAGGTTGCGCATGATGCGCTCGGAGGCGCGCGGGTGCTGCTCGCGGAAGCGCTCAAAATCCTTCAGCGGGGCTTCGAAGGCTGTCGCCGCCATGTCGGCGAAGACGTCGGCCGAGCGGGTTTGCTCGAGCAGCGCCATCTCGCCGAACGCCATGCCGGCAGTGAGCGTCGCCAGCCGCACGCCGTCGGGCAGCGTGACATGCACCGCGCCGCTGCGCAGGAAGAACAGGGCATCGGCGGGATCGCCTGTCGTGAGGATCTTTGCGCCGGACTGATAGGTCCTGATGGTGCAGATCGCGCCGAGCTCCGCCAGCTCGTCCGCGCTGAGACCTTCCAGCAGCGGCTGCTCGGCAAGCTCGGTGGTCTCGTGGAAATCGATCGAACCGCCATAGCGGTAGACGATCTGGTCTTCGGCCCATTCGATCGCGGTGTCGAGCAGGTAGAAGTCGCGGACGTTCTTCAGCTCCGCGGTCCACTCTCGCAGGCTATTCCACTCCTTCGAGGCACGCCTGACGCCCGATAGCACCACCGTGACGTTCAGCGCGGCGAACTCCTCGAAAGCCTCGGCCACGAGCCGCGCGCCGGCGCGCGTGGTGGAGGTGACGCGGTGAAGGTCGAAGATCACGAATTGCGGCCGTGGCCGGCCCGCGAGCCGCCGCGACACGTAGTCGACCGCCGACAGCGACAGCGTGCCGACCAGCTCGATGATCCGCACCTCCTGCTCGTGCGCGGCCAGGATCTCTCGCTCCTGCGCGCGGCGCACGCGCCGCGACGGGCTCTTGCCGATGTCGTAGTCGGCGATGACGGCGTTGCGCGCGTCGTCGCTGCGGTTGAGCATGTGCAGGTCGTAATGCGAGGACAGCGCCTCGCAGACCTTGATGCCGCGTACGCTGTTGCCGTGCTTGTCGAGTTTCGGCGAATAGCTGCCGAGCCCGAGCCGGGCTGGGAGCGCCGCCAGAATGCCGCCGCCGACGCCGCTCTTGGCGGGAATGCCGATGCGGTAGATCCATTCGCCGGCATAGTCGTACATGCCGGAAGACGTCATCACCGACAGCGTGCGCGAGATCGCGTAAGCGCTCATCACCTGCTCGCCGGTCACCGGATTGATGCCGCGATTGGCGAGCGTTGCCGCCATCACCGCGATGTCGCGCGCCGTGACCAGCACCGCGCATTGCCGGAAATAGACGTCGAGCACGGCGGCGACGTTGTCCGAGATCACCGCATTGGTCTTCAGGAGATAGCCGATGGCGCGGTTGCGGTCGCCGGTCTGGCTCTCCGAGCTGTAGACGGCCTCGTCCACGGCGAGATCGCGCCCGGCGAAGCGGCTGAGCGCAAGGCGGATCTGCTCGAAGGCCTCCGCGCCCTTGCTGTCGTAGATCAGTCCGGTGCACGCGATCGCGCCGGCATTGACCATCGGGTTGAACGGGTGGTTGTCGGAATTGAGCCGGATCGAGTTGAAGGGATCGCCCGACGGCTCGACGCCGATCGCGCTCTCGACGCGGCCGGCGCCCAAAAGATCCAGCGCCAGCGCGAACACGAACGGCTTTGACATCGACTGGATGGTGAAGGACACCCTGGAGTCGCCGACCTCGTAGACATGGCCGTCCAGCGTGGCGAGGCTGATGCCAAAATAGGCAGGGTCGGCCTTGCCCAGCTCCGGAATGTAATCGGCCACCGCGCCGGAGGTTTCGGCGGAGAATTCGTTGAGGCAGGTGTCGAGAAACCGCAGCAAGGGCGGCTTCGAGCGGGTCCAGGCGGAGGCGGGCGGCGGTGTCATCGCCTCCTTGTGCAACGCAATCAGGGCACGCGCAACCCGTCCGGTATCGGCCCTTGCCGTCGGATCAACAGCAGGGCGATCAAAATCGTTGGCGCGAGGATCGCAAGGCCCAGCATGGTGACCTGCATCTGCGACAGCGGCATGATTCCGCCGCCGGGGGTCGCCACCACGAATCCGCCGATCACCAGCAGCACGCGGATCGGCCATTCCAGCGCGCCTGCGCCGCGGAGGTCGCCGACGAAGGGCTGGTAGCCCTGGATGCCGCCGCAGATGAACAGCGTGCCGAACGCGGCCAGTGCCATCAGGCCGAGGCCGGCGAGATAGGGGCTCGACCCCTGCAGCACCAGCGCCGGATTGAGCACGAAGAAGAACGGGATGAAGTAGATGATGCTGCCGACCCACATCGATTCCCAGCCCGTCTTCATCGCGGGCGAGCCGGCGATGCCCGCGGCGGCGAAAGAGGCGATCGCAACCGGCGGCGTGATCGACGACAGCATGCCCCAGTAGAAGATGAACATGTGCACCGCCATCCTGTTCAGCCCGAGCTTCTCCAGCGCCGGCGCGACCAGGATGGCGAGGAAGATGTAGCAGGCCGTCGTCGTCAGTCCGAGGCCGAGAATGAGGCTGGTGAGGGCGCACATGCCGAGCAGCAGGAAGGGATTGTCGCCGGCAATATGCAGCAGGTCATTGGCGAGGCTCGACACCACGCCGGTCATCGAGAATGCGCCGATCAGGAGGCCGCAGCCGGCGAGGATGCCGACCAGCTCGACGAAGGTACGGCCGTTGACCTCGAGGAATTTGCCGATCGTTGCGAGCGTCCAGCGTGTGTCCTTGGAGAAGAACTGGTTGAGCACCAGCAGCAGCGCGGTGGCGTAGAACGGTGCGTGGCTCTCGCGCTTGAAGTAGAGCAGCATCACGATCAGGAGCGCGATGACGAAGACGTAGTACCAGCCGTCCTTGATCGTATCCATGATCCGCGGCAGCTCGGCGCGCGGAATGCCCTTGAGACCGTGGCGCGCCGCGTAGGCGTCGACCTGCATGAACAGGCCGACGTAATAGAGCGCCGCCGGAATGATCGCGGCGACCGCGACGTCGGCGTAGCTGACATTGAGGAACTGCGCGATCACGAAGGCGGTCGCGCCCATCACCGGCGGCGCCAGCACCGCGCCCGTGGAGGCGCAGGCCTCGATCGCGCCGGCATAAGAGGCGCGAAAGCCGCTCTTCTTCATCACGGGGATGGTCATGGTGCCCGCGGTGAGCACGTTGGAGATGATCGAGCCCGACATCATGCCGAGCAGGCCGCTGGCAAAGATGCAGACCTTCGCCGCGCCGCCGCGGAACGTGCCGCACAGCGCGAAGGCGAGGTTGATGAAGAATTTGCCGGCCCCCGTCATCATCAGCGCGGTGCCGAACACGAGGAAGCCGATCACGGTGTCGGCAAAGGCCTGGATGGGAATGCCGAGCAGGCTCTCGCCCGACAGCACGTGATAGGCGGTGGCCTGCTCCAGCGTCGATTGCGTGCCGCGGAACGGACCTAACCAGCCGGATTCGGCGAACAGCGGATAGACGGTGAAGGGAAACACGCTCAGCAGCAGGCTCCAGCCGCCGGTGCGGCGCAGCGCCTCCAACAGCATCACCCACATCACGAGGCCTGCGGCGATCACGCCGTTCGGCGCGCCGCCGAATTCCCAGCCGGCCTCCGCCGCCTTGCGCACGTTCGACATCAACAGCAGCGCGGCCGCGAAGGTCAAGACGAAGAAGACGAGGTCGTACCAGGGAATGCGGTCGAGCGGCGCGCGCTCGGTTCCCGGGAAGATCAGGAAGGTGAAGGGCAGCATCAAGGCGATCAGGAGATAGAAATACTCCGTGTTGAGCTGGGTGTAGCCGATGAAGAAGCGCAGCGAGAACTGCTGGTTGATGCAGAGCAGGATGGTCGCCGCGGTCGCAGTAACCAGCGTCCAGCGCCAGGCGCCGCGCAACGTGCGCACGCGCGTCACCTCGGCTTCCTGCATGTTGCCGGCGGCGCCGTGCGGATCGTCGAACACGACCCGCTTGGCCTCGTCCTTGGGGGCCGTGGAAACTGAAGCAGACGACATGATCGACCCCGATCGTAGGCAGTTAACCGCTGTGGATTAGTCCTCGAACCCGTTCGGCATGTCGGCTTTCGCAAGTGCTGTGGCGCGCGCCTTCATCCAGCCGTCGAGGAACGCCTTGTCGTCGGACGGCGGACTGGACTTGCCGTAGTCCGCCCAGGCGGCTGCGAGCACCTCCTGCCGCTTGATCAGCTTGCTGTTGTGCGCGTCCTGCGCGTCGCTCCATTGCCCGGCTTCCTTCAGCGCCTTCACCGCGCCGGGATGCACCGGCACCACCCAGTTCCTGGTCTGGCGGTCGGCGGCGAGACCGCCGGCGCCGGGCGCGGAGTCCTTGTAGGCGTCGTAGTTCACGATCATCGCCTTGGTGAT
Organism: Bradyrhizobium sp. CCBAU 45394; assembly: GCF_028128655.1. Taxonomy (NCBI): domain Bacteria; kingdom Pseudomonadati; phylum Pseudomonadota; class Alphaproteobacteria; order Hyphomicrobiales; family Nitrobacteraceae; genus Bradyrhizobium; species Bradyrhizobium sp. CCBAU 45394. The sequence continues at coordinate 183,053 of NZ_LBIX01000174.1, forward strand.
CGCGTAGACCTGGTCGGGTGCTTGCGAGGCGTAGGTCACGAAGATCGGGTAGGGATAGTTGCCGAGCTCGATCGGCTTGTCCGGCGAGATGCCGGCGCCGCAGGTCGCGACTTGCGGGAAGAAGAACGAGCCGACCTTCTGCATCCGCGCCCAGCCCTCCTTGTCCTTGGCCGGCAGCGACGGCCAGATCAGGCCGCGCGGCGAGGTCTCGGCTTCCTTGGCGGGGCCGGTGATGGTGGTGCCGAAGGCCGCGTCAGTGTCGTTGTTGATCAGGCCCTTCCACATCGCACCGTAGCTGGCGAACTCGACGACCTTGACGTCCTTCTGCGTCAACCCGGCGAAGGCGAGCACCGCGAGCGAGTTCTGGTTCAGCGCGGGCGAGCCCACGACGAATCCGACGCGCTTGCCTTTCAGGTCTTTCAGATCTTTCACGCCGGTATCGGCTGCGACGCCAAGCGAACCGCAATTGCAATCGACGCTCGAGAGCAGGATCTGAAGCGACTGCGGCCCCCATTCTTTGCTGCCGAACTCGAACACGCCTTCCTGCGCGAAATAGGTGCCCGATCCCATCGCCGCCGCCGCGGCACGCTTGGCGCGCAGCGGCGCCAGCCGCGCGACGTCGTTGCCTGCGGGGAGCACGCGCACGTCGGTGCTGTACTTGTCCTTCATCATCTTGCCGACGCCGACCGCGATATTGAAGCCGGCAGTGCCGGTGTCATAGGCGGTGAACGTCAATGTCGGCGGCAGCTTGATGTCTTCGGCCGACGCATAGCGTGTAGACGCAAAAGAAATGCCCGCAACCAAGGCAGGCGCGAGCACGAGCAGCCCACGAAGCATGTTTTCCTCCCAACATCCTCGCTTGGTTCGCGAAGACCTTCTTGCTTGAAAAGATCATGTCATCCGTATCAGGCGATGGCAACGTCGTACCGCGGAGGTGAAGCGGAGGTCTGACAGATTGTCGCGGGCCACTGACGGCGATAGCGCATCGCTCGGCCATGGTTCGAGACGCGCCGTGAGCGGCGCTCCTCACCATGAGGATGTGTGATTTGCTGCGAAAACCGGCCTCATCCCGATGAGCCTGCCAAAAGCGGGCGTCTCGAAGGATGGCCACAAAAAGATTGCGCAACCACGTCAGGCGATGCGCATGCGCTTCAGCTCGCGACGATAGCGATGGCCTGTCCCTCGGCGACGACGTCGTCGAGTTTGACGAGAAGCGATGTGATCGTGCCAGAAGCAGGCGAGGGTACCGGGATCTCCATCTTCATCGCCTCGACCACCACAACGTCGTCACCATCCGCAACGGTTCCTCCAACTTGCACGGGAGTTGCGCAGATACGTCCAGCGACCTCCGTGACGATCTTAATTTCTGGCATGCCATCGCCTTTTTGTTGTCGTCGCAAAATGCCTGAGGTAGCGTCGTCTGCAAGTGGAATTTAATTCCGCACAGCGGAACAGATGGTAGGGAACATGGGACGACGTTCGGAGCGGTTGAGTAGGCAAGGTGCGCTCGCTGGCGAAGCCGGTGAGGGTGATGTCATCCAGGTGGTGTCGCGCGCGTTCGATGTGTTGCGATGCTTCGAGGGCCACGAGGCGCGGCTCGGCAATCTCGAGATTTCAAATCGCTGCGGCCTGCCGCGCTCGACGGTGTCGCGGCTCACGCACACGCTGACGCGCATGGGCCAGCTCGTCTATCTGCCGCGCGACCAGAAATATCGCATCGGCCCGAGCGCGGTGGCGATGAGCGCCTCGATGATGAAGGGCGCGCAGCTGCGCAGCATGATCCGGCAACGCCTGCAAGAGGTCGCTGAGCAACTGCCGGGGACGGTCGGCTTCGTGGTCCCCGATCGCTTCCATCTCGTCTATCTCCAGTTCGCGCGATCCGCGACTGCGCTCGGCCTGCATGAAGGCACCGGCAGCCGCATCTCGATGGCCTCGACCGCGGCAGGCGCAGCCTACACCGCGGCGCTGGCGCCCGAGGTCGGCGATGCCTTCATTGCGGACATGGAGCGCGAAGCTCCCGAGGCGGCCAAGATCCTGAAGCCTCGCATCGAAGCCAACCGGCAATCGCTGCGCGAGCGCGGCTATGTCACGGCCTGCGGCCTCTGGAGCCCGCACATCAACGGCCTCGCGGTGCCGATCTGGTCGCCGCAGTACCAGACCTTCGTCGTCATCACGATCGGCCTTCTGTCTGCGATGTACGACGAGCAGCGTCTGCATGCGGAAGTCGCGCCGCTGATGCTCGCGCTGGGCCGATCGCTGGGCAGCCTGCTCGAGGGTGCGGAAGGCGACGTCTTCAACAACCGTATCTCGCGCAAACCGGTCGCAATGGCCGTGCACAACAATAACAAGCCGATCAATTCGGAGGGAGTGAATGACCTGGAAGCCGGAACTCGACGAGCTCGCCCGGCGCGAAGCCTTCGCGCGGGAGATGGGCGGCGTTGACAAGGTCAAGCGACAGCATGACCAGGGCCGGCTGACTGTTCGGGAGCGCATCGACAAGCTGATCGACAAAGGCAGCTTTCACGAGATCGGTGCCGTCTCCGGCATCGGTGAGTACGATTCCAGCGGCGAGTTGCAGAAGTTGACGCCGGCGAACTGCGTGTTCGGCCGCGCGCGCGTGGACGGCCGCACGGTGGTCGTAGTCGGCGACGATTTCACCGTGCGCGGCGGCTCGGCGGATGCATCGATCTCCGCGAAACCGCTGATGGCGGAGGAGATGGCGCACGACTTCCGTCTGCCCATCGTCCGCATCATCGAAGGCTCCGGCGGCGGCGGCTCGGTCAAGACCATCGAGACCAAGGGCGCGGCGAACCTGCCGGGTGGCATCGGCGGCACGCGCTGGTATCGCTTCACGACGGAAAACCTGTCGCAGGTGCCGGTGGTCGCGCTCGGCCTCGGTTCGGTTGCAGGGCTCGGTGCCGCGCGCCTCGCCGCCAGCCACTATTCCATCATGACCCGAAAGTCCGCGATGTTCGTCGCGGGGCCGCCTGTGGTGAAGGCGCTGGGACAGGACCTCTCGAAGGAGGAGCTCGGCGGCGCCGACATCCAGACCCGCGCCGGCGCGATTGACCATGCCGTCGACACCGAGGAAGAGGCGTTCGCCTGCGCGCGGCGCTTCCTGTCCTATCTGCCGTCGTCGGTCTACGAGCTGCCGCCGACCTTGCCCTGCACCGACAATCCCGAGCGTACCGAGGAAGCGCTGATGAACGCGGTGCCGCGCAACCGCAAGCAGGTCTACAAGATGCGGCCGATCATCGAGTCCGTTGTCGACAAGGGCTCGTTCTTCGAGGTCGCGAAGAATTTCGGCAAACCAATCATCGTCGGCCTCGCGCGGCTCGAGGGCAGGGCGGTGCTGCTGCTTGCCAGCGACAGTTTTCACTATGGCGGCTCCTGGACGGCGGATGCGTGCCAGAAGGTGGTGCGCTGGGTCGATTTCGCCGAAACCTTCCATCTGCCGATCGTCTATCTCATGGACTGCCCCGGCTTCATGATCGGGCTCGATGCCGAGAAGGCGGCGACCATCCGCCACGGCGTCCGCGTCATGGCCGCGGTCAACCAGACCACCGTGCCCTGGTGCACCGTGATCCTGCGTAACGCGTTCGGCGTCGCCGGCGTGGTGCATCAGCCGGCCGACCGCTTCTCGATCCGCTACGCTTGGCCGTCGGCCTATTGGGGCTCGCTTCCGCTCGAAGGCGGCATTGAAGCGGCCTACCGCGCCGACATCGATGCGGCCGAGGACAAGGCGGCGAAGCTGAGGGAGATCGAGGAGCGGCTGAACAAGCTGCGCTCGCCGTTCCGCTCGGCCGAGAAGTTCTGGGTCGAGGAGATCATCGATCCCAGGAAGACGAGATCGTTGCTCTGCGAGTTCGCAAGGCTGGCCGAGCCGCTGCGAAAAGCCGGACCGCCGGAGAACATGACGATCAGGCCGTAGGCGGCCCGGCGCGTCACAGAGGCGCGAAAGTCCCGAATCGGACCGACAGGCCCCCCCTTGCCAAGAGCGGGACGGGTTTTCCGCCGCTTGCGATCTGCCTGGAGACGGCGCGCGGCCGTGCCTGATAGCGCCGGTCGTGAGGCCGCAACGGGCGTAGGGGGCACCTGTTACCGCTTACCCGCGGGTGTCTGCGATCGCGTTTAACCGACGTTAATGATGCCTTCTCAATATGATACATCCAACCTGTTGCAGCCCATGTTGTGGATTGCTCGTAAGTCTTGATTAAGGGAGCCCTCCGCATATTCCGCCCATGACGGCGAGCGCCGGGATCGAAACCCGGCAGTCTTTTCCGTCGATTTCAGGGGAAGGGCCGCTGCCGTAGCGACGGCAGCCAGGATGAAACTCATGCTCCGCAGCGCAATGCTTCGTTTCGCGAGAGACAGGAAGGCCAACGTCGCCATCATCTTCGCGCTGATGATGGTCCCCACGATCTTTCTACTGGGCATGGCGCTCGACTATACGCTGGCCCTGCGCAAGCGGGAGCAATTGAACGCAGCTGCCGACGCGGCCGCGATCGCGGCCGTGAGGCCGGCGATGCTGACGCAGAGCGACACCACCGTCGTCAAGGCGACCGCGGAAGCCGTCTTCGCAGCGAAGGCGAATCTTCCCGGACTGTCCGCGGTTCCGACACCGACGGTCACTATCGTCGATTCCGGTCTCGCGCGAACCATCACGGTTTCCTACACCGCGCAGTCCACGAACAATTTCCCCGGCGTTCTCGGCAAGCAGACCTGGCAGGTCGCCGGTTCCGCGACGGCGAGGGCGTCGAGCGCGCCCAACATGAATTTCTATCTGCTGATGGATGACTCGCCGTCCATGGGGATCGGCGCGACCACGACCGACATCAGCAATCTCATCAAATACACCGCCCCCGCGTACCAGTCGGCAGGGGGCTCGCAGAACTGCGGCTTCGCCTGTCATGAAACCAATATCGCTCACGACGGCGGGACCAAGGATAACCTCGCGATCGCGCGACAAAGAAATATCACCTTGCGGATCGATCTCGTGACGAGTGCCGTCAACCAGTTGCTGAATAGCTGGTCGAACTGCCCGCAGTCGGGCGTTTCGGGCGGCGTCATGCAGTGCATGTCGGCGTTGAACAACACCACCTACAAAGCGGCGCTCTATACGTTCGATTTGGGTTTGAACGCACTGGCCACACTGACCACCCCGACCAGCGCCGGAACCCAGGTTTCCAACATCGCGCTGATGCCGGTCGCCTACCAGAACTGCGTCGTTGTGACGACCAACTGCAAGACCGACAATGGCACAGATATCGCCGGCGCGCTTAAAAGCCTCAACGACGTCATGCCCACTCCCGGGCTTGGGAGCAACGCGTCGGGAGATACGCCGCAGGAAGTGGTGTTCCTTGTCACCGACGGCGTGGAGGACAAGATCGTCTCGGGCGCTTCGACTTGCCCCAACGCGAGCCTCGCCTCCAACAATCGATGCCAGCAGCCGCTCGACACGACGATCTGCACGACCATCAAGAACCGGGGCATTAAGATCGCTGTCCTCTACACGGAATACTTGCAACTTAAGACCCCCAATATCCCGGTCACGAACAGCTGGTACATGAGCTGGGTGGACCCGTACAACGAGCCTACTTCCTTGACCGGGACCATCGCGCAAAAACTGCAATCATGCGCCTCGCCTGGCTTCTATGCCTCCGTCCAAACCGGTGGCGACATTTCCGACGCGCTGACGAACCTCTTCATCAAGGTGGCGTCAAGCACTGCCAGCCTCGTGCAGTAGAGCAAGCGCCATGACTGGTCCAAAGGCTACAACGAGAACGAGGCGCGGCGGTCGCTGCGCAGCTTTCGCCCGGGACAGCAGGGGTGCCACGGCCGTCGAATTCGCGCTCGTCGCCGCGCCGTTCCTCGCCCTCATCATTGCGCTCATTCAGACGTTCATCGTTTTCTTTGCGCAGGAATTGCTCGAATCCGTGGTGCGTCAATCGGCGCGCCTGGTCATGACGGGACAGGTTCAGTCCGCGCAGATGACGCAGTCCGCATTCAAGCAGAAGGTCTGCGACCAGATCGTGATCTTGTTCAACTGCAGCGGCATCATGGTGGACATGCAGGTCGCCACGTCGTGGACTTCCGCGAACACGGCCATGCCCTCCCTGACCTTCGACGCTACGGGTGCGGTCACCAACACCTGGCAGTTCAATCCCGGCGACTCCGGCGATATCGTCGTCCTCCGGGTGATGTATGTCTGGCCTGTCATGCTCGGGCCACTCGGTTTCAATCTGTCGAATCTTTCCAACGGCAACCGGCTGATCATGGCGTCCGCCGCGTTCCAGAATGAGCCAGGGAGCTGACTGATGATCGCCGGCCTGTCGTTTCGCGCACGGGACCTGTGGACCGACGCTCGCGGCGTTGCGGCGACGGAGTTCGCCATCGTGAGCCCGTTCATGCTGCTGCTCTATATCGGCGGCGTCGAGCTCGGGAACGGGTTGGCCATGAACGTCAAGGTCTCCGCGACCGCGCACAGTGTTGCGGACATGGTTTCGCAGAACACCCAGGTCACAGCGTCCCAGATGACCGGCATCCTTGCCGCTTCGACCGCCATCATGGCGCCTTATGCCGTCAAGAGCGGCAGTACCTCCCTGATGACGATCACGGTCTCCGGAGTCTCGACCGACAGCAAGGGCAATGCGACGGTGCAATGGAGCACGTCGACCAAATCGGGGGCAGCGCGAACCGTGGGTCAGCAGATGACCTTGTCCCAGTTCACCGCCACCGATCCGAAGAATCCCAACAACGCCAACATCTCGCTCATCCTGAGCGAGGTGGCCTATGACTACACGCCCAACCTCGGCTATACGATCGCCGGCACCGTGCAGCTGACCGACAGCTATTACCTGTTCCCGCGCTGCTCGACCAACAGCCCGGCCAACTCGAGCTTCCCATACTACGACGTGAAGTATCCGGCGACGACGACGTGCACATGCGTCCAGCATCTGCAGCAGAAGACCTGCTAGCGTCGCGACGCGGCGCCGGTTAACCGGGATGCAGGCGGGCAATGCTGGCGTGATGCCGCTGTCCGACGTGTCAAACGGTCCGATAGGTGCACGTGGCATCTGGCGCGAGGCCACCGCTTGGTGCTGGCAAGGCAAGAGTTCGTACTCTGCGGGTTAATCATATCGGTCGCAACGTGTGGCTTATGGGGATTGAAGAGGGCCGCCCGCAAATGCAGCCATTTTCGGCCGCTCTTTAGGCCCATTTCAGCCAAACTGTTATCAGTTGCTCGTCGACCGGGGCAGGACCTTTCAATTTGGAGTCCTGCGATGTTCAAGCTAGTTCTTTCTGCGTGTCTCTTTGTTGCCGTCAGCTCTATTGCTTCGGAAGCACGACCCTACCGCATTGATCACGCGCCCGAGTGCAATGTCATCATGCCCTGCGACTTCTCGTCTTCGCAAACGCGCCGCGAGCGCGTTTCCAGTTACTCGTCACAGACGCCCCATTCAAGACAACTCACAATGGTCGCCGCTGGCAATGCCGTTCCGGCGGCGAATGTCACTGGCGATCGGATCGTCGGCGGCCGACCGGCCGGTTGCCCTTCATCCTTCTGCGGTTGCGGCGCAGCCCTGCGCGTGTTTGGTCGCATGGTGCCGGAATTGAATCTCGCGGCTAACTGGCTACGTTTTCCGCGTACATCGCCAGCGCCGGGAATGGTGGCGGCACGACGCGGCCACGTGTTCGTCCTGGAGCAGCACCTCGGGGGAGACCTCTGGATGGCGTATGACGCCAACTCGGGCGGACACGCAACAAGAATGCACGCGCGTTCCTTGCGGGGGTATACGGTCGTCAACCCGCGCGTCGCGACGCTTTGAGCAAGGCTTCCTGCAACAATGTCGGGCAGGGCATCGGCGACTTGTGTATCCCGCCATGATCACATCATGCCGGTGTCTTGCCCGACGAGTCAAATCGCCTTGCGGACGCGTAAGTCATTGATCCGCCGTGCCTCGGCTACTGTGCATGGGGTTGTTTTCGCGGTTTTTGTTTGCGCCCCCGCTCCAGTGCCCCTTACGCGCTCTCCGTCTCCCGGTGCACGTCGTGCACCACCAGCCCCATGCCTTGCTCGGGCATCTTGATCCAGTCGCGCCACTTCAGCGTGCGCTTGGTGTCCTCAAAGCCGCTCTGCCAGTGCTCGCGCATCGAGGTGCCCGAGAATTCGTGGTCCTTGGCGTCGCCCTCATAGGCCTTCTGCTGGTAGATCAGATGCAGGATCGCGATCTCGGGTATGTGGCACAGGCTCGCTTTCAACTTGCGCTCTTCCTCGCTCAGTTGTTCCTCCGGCAGCTTCGCCAGGGCCTTGTAGAGCAGGACCTTGAGATTGTGCGTGCGGCGCGCATCACTACATCGCCGATCTGACGTTGCCGTTCGGCCGCGTCGTGCACGACTATATCAGGGAAGCCGAGGCGGCGGCCGCGACGGGGCTGGCCGCGGAGTAGGGCGGCGCCATCATCAAACTGTAACAAAGGCGTAATTGAGTACCCGCGTGGATCCGGACGATGCCGTCAGCCATCTTCCGGAGACGGGGCATTTGTTGACGGTTGGGGCGACCATGGCTGAGCCGGCAAAGCTTGTCAGCGCGATATCGGGGGCTGAGCCTGCCATTCCGGGCCTGGTCTGGGCGTTCCGCCTGCACAGCGACGGCAGCGCCGAGGCGCTGCCGATCGACCGGCCGATCGAGTTCAGCCATGACGGCCGGCTCTGGCTGCATTTCAACCTGACCGATGCGCGGGCGCGGCCGTGGATTGCGGCATCGACGCTGCCGCCGCTTGCGCGCGAGCTGCTGCTGTCCAACGACACGTTCCAGCAGCTCCATGTCATCGACCACTGCGTCTACGGCGTGTTCTCCGACCTCGTGCGCGACATCGACAGCGCCACGGAGGAGACCGCGTTCCTGCGCTTCGCCATGACCGAGCACCTGCTGGTCAGCGGCCGCCAGCAGGCGCTGTGCTCGGCGGATGCGACGCGCCGGGTGCTCGAAGGCGGCTACCGCGTCGACAACGTCGCCCATCTCCTGGAAAAGATCGTGGACGAGGTCGCCGACACGCTTGATCGGATGGCCGACAAGCTCGGGCAGGAGATCGACGGCATCGAGGAACGGATCCTCGCCGACGATGCCAAGCCGGAGATGCGCCGCAATCTCGGCCGGCTGCGCCGCACCTGCGTCAGGCTGCATCGTCAGCTCACCGGCCTGCGCGTGCTGTTTCACCGGCTCGACCAGAAGAACACGGACCATCTCTCGCCGGGCTTGCGGATCCACGCCGGCAAGCTGGCGCAGCGGCTCGATGGCCTCGATCACGACATCGTCGAGCTGCGCGAGCGCAGCCGGCTGCTCGAGGAGGAGCTGCGCTTCAAGAACGAGGAGGAGAGCAACCACCACCTCCACACGCTCTCCATCGTGACGTCGCTGCTGCTGCCGCCGACGCTGATCACCGGCATCTTCGGCATGAACACCAAGGGCCTGCCGCTCACCGACGTCGAGACCGGATTCCTCTGGGCGGCGGCGCTGATGGCCTCGTCGGTCGGCGCGGCCTATTTGTTCATGCGGCGCACGGGCATTTTCAAGTAGCGTACCCAGCCGTGAACGCGACTGCCGATAGCTCTCTGCTGCGAAGCATGGCTGCAATTGCGCTGGCGTGCACCTTGGCGAGCACGGGCGCGCGCGCCGGCGCCAAGGACGAAAGCGCGGCGGAATGGCTGGCGCCAAAATGGTTCAACGAATGGCATGACGGGCTCGCCAACAAGGGCCTGAATTTCGGCGCCACCTATATCGCCGACAACATCGGCAATGTGTCCGGCGGTGTTGCGCGCGGCGCGATCCATTTCGGCCGCCTCGATCTCTCGGTCGATGCCGATCTGGACAAGCTCGTCGGCTGGAGCGGCGGCCGCTTCTACGCCAACGCCTTCGTGATCTACGGCCGCGGGCTCTCGCGCAACTACGTGCAGAACCTCGCCACCATCAGCGAGATCGAGGCGCTGCCGGACCAGCGGCTCTACAACGCCTATTTCGAGCAGAGCTTTTTTGGCGACAGGCTGAACATCAGGGCCGGCCAGCAGGCCGCGGATGTCGAGTTCTTCGACAGCCAGACCGACGACCTCTTCATCAACGGCACCTTCGGCTGGCCGGCGATCAAGGCGAGCAACCTTCCGGCCGGCGGCCCGGCCCCGCCGATCGCGGTGCCCGGCATTCGCATCAAGGCGGCGCTGTCAGACCAGATCACCGCGTTTGGTGCGGTGTTCAACGGCGATCCGTCCGGTCCGGGCGACGCCGATCCGCAGATTCGCGATCATCACGGCCTCGCATTCCGCGTCAACGATCCGCCCTGGGTGATCGGGCAGGTCCGCTTCAACTACGACATCGATATCGGCGGCCGCTCGCTCGCCGGCAATTTTACGCCGGGCGCCTGGAAGCACTATGGCTCGTTCGACAGCCAGCGGTTTACCGCGGAGGGACTGTCGATCGCCGATCCCTCCGGAAGCGGCGTTCCGGCAAAGCTTCGCGGCAACTACGGCATCTTCGCGGTGATCGAGCAGGTGCTGTACCGGCCGCCGGAGGTGAAGGACAACACCACGTCAGCTTCGATCCCGGGCATCACCGCGTTCGGCCGCATCGCCTACAGCCCGCCGGACCGCAATCTGATCGACCTCTATCTCGACGGCGGCATCGGCTTCGTCGGCTTCACGCCAGGCCGTCCGCTCGACCGCTTCGGCGTGGCGATGGCCTATATGCGGATTTCGAATACCGCCCGCACGCTCGATCTCGATACGCAGGCCTTCACCGGCGTGCAGAGCCCGGTGCGCAGCAACGAGACCCTGATCGAGATGATCTACGAGGCGCATATCAAGCCGGGCTGGCTGGTGGCGCCGTATTTCCAGTACGTGTTCCGCCCCTCGGGCGGCGTCCCCATTCCGAACGATCCGAGCGGGACTTCGCGGATCGGTGACGCCGCAGTCTTCGGCGTCACCACCACGATCCGGTACTAGGGCAGCTTACGCCATTGCGGGTTGCGTCTTCGGCTTCGGCTGCCGCGACAGCGCCAGCACGATCAGCGAGGCGAACACGCAGAGCGCGCCGGCGATGAAGAAGGCGGGCAGGTAGCTCTGGAGCAGCGTCCGCGACAGGCCCGCCCCGAAGGCCGCGGTGCCGGCGCCGAGCTGATGCCCGGCGAAGATCCAGCCGAACACCAGATTGGCGCGCTCTGGGCCGAACTTCTGCGCGGTGAGGCGCACCGTCGGCGGCACGGTGGCGATCCAGTCGAGGCCGTAGAACATCGCGAAGATCGATAGGCCGTAGAACGAGAAATCGCTGAAGGGCAGGAAGATCAGCGAGAGACCGCGCAGGCCGTAGTACCAGAACAGCAGCCAGCGATTGTCGTAACGGTCCGACAGCCAGCCCGAGAAGATGGTGCCGAAGAAGTCGAAAATACCCATCGCAGCCAGCAGGCTTGCGGCCTGCACCTGCGGGATGCCGAAATCGAGGCACATCGGGATCAGGTGGACCTGGACGAGGCCGTTGGTCGAGGCGCCGCAGACGAAGAAGGTCGCAAACAGGATCCAGAACGCGCTCGACTTCGAGGCATCGCGCAGCGTGCCGAGCGCTACCGCCGTGATCGAGCCATTGTTGACGGGCGGCGCGGGCAGGGGCTCGGTGCCCTCGTCGCCGAACGGGCGCAGGCCCAGATCGCTCGGACGGTCGCGCATCGCGAGCAGGACCGCGAGTGCGGAAACGCCGAGCATGATGCAGACGAAGCCGAGTGCCAGTCGCCAGCCGAAGCGTTCGGTGAGGCTTGCAAGCAGCGGCAGGAACACGAGCTGACCGGTGGCGACGCTCGCGGTCATGATGCCGACGACGAGGCCGCGTCGCGCCGCGAACCAGCGCGTGGCGATGGTGGCTCCCAGCACCAGCGCGGTCATGCCGGTGCCGATACCGATCACGACGCCCCACAGGGCTATGAGCTGCCAGACCTCGGTCATGCCAAGCGATGCGACCAGCGCCGAGACCACGATCAGCTGCGCCGTGAGCGTGACGTTGCGCAGGCCGTAGCGGTTGAGCAGGGCGGCGGCGAATGGCGCCATCAGCCCGAACAGGATGAAGCGGATCGACAGCGCGGAAGAAATCTCCGCCGTGCTCCAGCCGAACTCCTTTTGCAGGGGAACGATGAACACGCCGGGCGCACCGACCGTGCCGGCGCTGATCAGCGCGGCCAGGAAGGTCACGCCGACCATCACCCAGCCGTAGTGGATATTGCGGCGGCTGAGCCTTGCCGCGAGCCAGTTCGAGATCATTGGGCCTCAATCATGGTTGGCGGTCCCTCCCGGGACACGCGTCATCGTTATAATCTGGCATATTCGTCGGAAGTCTAAAATGTCAGACTTCCCTCAATTTCGGACATAACGACTAGTGCGGCAGCCGCTCCACCGCGATGGCCGTGGCTTCGCCGCCACCGATGCAGAGCGCGGCGACGCCGCGCTTGAGGTTCTGCGCCTCGAGCGCATGCAGCAGCGTCACGATCAGCCGCGCGCCGGTGGCGCCGATCGGATGGCCGAGCGCGCAGGCGCCGCCGTTGATGTTCAGCTTGTCGCGGGGAATGCCGAGATCGCGCTGCGCCGCCATCGCCACCACGGCGAAAGCCTCGTTGATCTCGAACAGGTCGACGTCACCGGCGCTCCAGCCGATCTTGTCGAGCAGCTTGCGGATCGCAGGGATCGGCGCCGTGGTGAACCATTGCGGCTCCTGGCTGTGGGTGGCGTGGCCCTTGATCACGGCAAGCGCCGGAAGGCCGTTGCGATCGGCCAGCGACCGCTTCGTCAGCACCAGCGCGGCGGCACCGTCGGCATTGGCGGAGGAGGCGGCCGGCGTGATCGTGCCATTGGCGCGGAACGCCGGCTTCAGTCCGGGAATCTTGGCCGGATCGACCTTCAGCGGATGCTCGTCATTGGCGATGACGCGTGGGCCAGCCTTCTCGGTCAGCGTGATCGGCGCGATCTCGGCCTTGAACGCGCCGCCCTCGACCGCCCTGCGGGCGCGGCTGAGCGTCTCCATCGCATAGGCGTCCTGGTCCTTGCGGGTGAACTGGTAGGCCTCTGCCGTGGCCTCGCCGAAATCGCCCATGGATCGTCCGGTCTCGTAGGCGTCCTCCAGCCCGTCCATCATCATGTGGTCGATGATGCGGTCATGGCCGACGCGATAGCCTCCGCGTGCCTTGGCGAGAAGATAGGGCGCGTTGCTCATGCTCTCCATGCCGCCGGAGACGACGATCTCGGCGGAGTCGGCGCGGATGATGTCGTGCGCCAGCATGGTCGCCTTCATGCCGGAGCCGCAGACCTTATTGACCGTGGTGGCGCCGGTCGCATCGGGCAGGCCGGCCGCACGGGCAGCCTGGCGTGCCGGGGCCTGGCCTTGTCCTGCGGGCAGCACGCAGCCCATGAAGACCTCATCGACCTTCTCAGGCGCGAGCTTGGCGCGCTCCAGCGCAGCGCCGATCACATGCGATCCAAGCTTATGCGCGGCCAGCGGCGACAATTCGCCCATGAAGCGGCCGAGCGGGGTACGGGCGGCGGAGACGATGACGACGGGATCGGCGGCTTCGGCCATGACGGGACTCCCTGCGATGACGGTTGAGTAAGATTATGCGCATCATATGATGCGGCGCAAAAAATGCAACGGCGGCTGGGATGAGAAAATCTTGTGGTTCGCATGAGATTTCCTCCTGCGATCGGAGGAGGGGCTGTGACTCTAGGAACGAAAGCGCTCCCCCAATGACGATGTCTGCCCCGCGAAGGCGAGGGCATCCAGAACGCCGCGGCTTCTCGGCTCAATCACCGCAGCCTCTGGAATACTGGATCTCCCGCCGCGCGGGCGATGACAGCGTCATGCGGAACGAAGCACCCCGTCCAGCGCTTACCGCTTCCTGTTCACGAACGCCTGCATCAGGCGCGTCGGCTCGTCGGTCAGGAACGACTCGCCGAACACCTTGACGCTGAGGTTCACCGACTCCGTCAGCGGCAGTTCCTCCCATTGCCGTAGCAGCGCCTTTTGCGACCGCAACGCCTCGGGGCCGCATTCGAGCAGCGCCTTCACCGTGTGCTCGACGGCTGCATCCAGCCCGCCCTCGGGCGCCACCTTGTCGACCAGGCCCCAAGCGAGCGCCGTCGGCGCGTCGATGTTCTCTGCCGTCATCACCAGCCAGCGCGAGCGGGCCCAGCCGATCAGGCGCGGCAACAGCGCGGCGTGGATCACCGAGGGAATGCCGACGCGGACCTCCGGCATGCCGAAATGCGCATCATGCGCGGCGATGCGGAAGTCGCACGCGGCCGCCACCTCGAGCCCGCCGCCGAGGCACCAGCCGGGCATGCGCGCGATCACGGGGGCGGGGAACTGGCGCACGGCCTCGCAGAGATCGCGCAGGCGGCTGATGAAGGCTTCGGCCGATGCCTGCTCGAGCTTGGCCATCTCCTTGATGTCGGCGCCGCCGATCATGCTCTTCTCGCTCTGGCCGCGCAGCACCACGACGCGGATGCTGCGATCGGAGGCGAGCTGTTGCAGGCCTTCGCGCACCGCGTCGGTGACGGGCGAGCCGAGGATGTTGAGCGAGCCGGCGTTGCAGATCGCGACGTGAACGACGCCGCGCGCATCGCGCGTCACGCCGCAGTGGTTGTTGAGCATTTCCATCGTGGGATCTCGACCTTTGTTGGACGTGCGCGGGCGCACCGGTCGGGGTCACTTCCGGGCCGAAACGCGTTGCTTGTCAAGCGGGCCGGGGAGACGGAGTTGCCAGCGCGAAGTTCGTGGCATAGTATGATGTATGTCATACAAAGAGGCTGCCATGACCGACATCGATCAACTCGACCTGTTTTCGCCCACGCAGCGGCGCGAGCGTGTGGTGGACTGGCAGGTCCCTGCGCCGGTCGCGAAAGCGGCGATGGGCCTGTCGGGCATGGACGCCATGCTGGGCATTCGCGATGGCCGGCTGCCGCCGCCGCCCTTCGCAAAGCTGATCGGCTTCACCATGGCGGTGGTCGAGCCGGGCCGGATCGTGATGCAATTGGAGCCGCGCGAGGATCTCGAAAATACCATCGGCCTTCTGCATGGCGCGACGGCCGCGGCGCTGATCGACACCGCCATGGGATGCGCCATTTCGACCCGGCTGGAGGCCGGGCAGTCGTCCGTGACCCTCGATCTGAAAATGACGTTCCTGCGTCCGCTGTCGGTCCGGTCCGGGCTGATCACGGCCGAAGGCAAGATCATCAAGCTGGGACGGCAGACCAGCTACACCGAGGGGTTCGTCCGCGACGGCAAGGGGGCGCTCGCAGTCCATGCAACTGCAACCTTTTCCATGATTGGCAATATCTTAACATGAATTAATTCACCGTCCGGTCCATTCTTGTGTTATGAAATGATCTCCGACATCCAATGAGACCCGCATGCGCTATTCCCGGGAACACAAGCAGGAAACCCACGACCGCATCGTGAAGAAGGCCTCCGTGCGGCTGCGCGAAAAGGGTGCGCACGGCATCGGCGTCGCCGACCTCATGAAGGAGGCGGGCCTGACCCATGGCGGCTTCTACGCGCATTTCGATTCCCGCGAGGCGCTGGTGATCGAGGCCTTTGCCTACGCCATGGACCGCTCGATGGAGCACTGGCGCAAGATCAGTGGCGAGGTCTCTCCCGAGAAACGGCTGGCGCTGATCGCAGAGACCTATCTCTCCGCGCTGCATCGCGACAATCCCGGCCATGGCTGCTCGATTCCCGCGCTGGGCGCCGAGATCGCCCGCGAGAGCCCGAAGACGCGAAAGGCCTTCGCCGGCAAGCTCGACGAGATGATCGAGATGATGACCGACTACATCCCGAACCTGCCGCGCAAGGCGGCGCGCAAGCAGGCGATCGCGACGCTGGCGACGATGGCCGGCACCATGCTGCTGGCGCGCATCGCCGGCTCCAGCGAACTGTCGGACGAGGTGCTGAAGGCGGGCAGGGACAGCGCGCTGGATGGTGCGAAGCGTGAGCCGAAGGTGGCGGCGGTGAAGAAGGCGAAGCAGAGTTAGGCCGAGATGCCGTAGGGTGGGCAAAGGCGCTCTTGCGCCGTGCCCACCGTCTCTCCGTGATCGTAGTTGGCATGGTGGGCACGCTTCGCTTTGCCCACCTACGGGATCGGTGCTTACCGCCCCGCAAACAACGCCCGCTCGCGCTCCACGATCTCGCCGATGTAGTCCGCCACGGCCCTGATCCGGGCGAGGTCCTTGCTGTCGGCGTGCATCAGCATCCAGAACGTCCGCGTGATCGAGATCTCCTCCGGCAGCACCGCGACAAGGTGCGGATAGTCGCTCGCCATGAAATGCGGCAGCACCGCGATGCCAAAGCCCGAGAGCGTGGCGTTGAGCTGTGCGATCAGATTGGCGCTGCGGAAGCGTGCGGAAATCCGCGGCGACACCTGCGGCAGATAGTCGAGCTCCGGCGTGAACAGGAGCTCCTCGATGTAGCCGACAAAGCGGTGCTGCGGCAGCACCTCGCGCGAGACGATCGGCGGGAAGCGGTCGAGATAGGCGGGGGCGGCATAGAGCCCGAGGCGGTAGTCGAGCAGCTTGCGGCCGACGATGCGGCCCTCCTTCGGCATGGTCAGGCTGATCGCGATGTCGGCCTCGCGCTTGGAGAGACTGAACAGCCGCGCAGTTGCCACAAGTTGCAGATCGAGATCGGGATACCGGTCCGCGAAGGGCGCCAGCCGCGGCGCCAGGAAGGCGGTACCGAAGCCATCGGGCGCACCGATCCGCACCGTTCCGGTCAGCCGCGCCACGGAGCCGCCGACCTGCTCCTGGTTGGCGACGATGGTCGATTCCATCGCTTCCGCGCTGTCGGCGACGCGCTGGCCGGCCTCGGTGAGGAGATAGCCGGTCTTGCGCCGGTCAAACAGCTTGGCCGACAGGTGCTTCTCCAGCCGGTCCACGCGCCGGATCACGGTGGCATGGTCGACTCCGAGCTGTTTTGCCGCAGCCGAAACCGAGCCGCCCCGCACGATGGCCAGCACGAAGCGAAAGTCGTCCCAGTCGATAGCGCCTTGATCCAGCATTTTCGCACATCTATGGTGCAATATATCAGACTTGAATCCTATAAAATGCAGGTCGATAGGATTTGTCAAAGCGAAGAGGCTGGCCTGAAGGAGATATTTCCATGCGTTCAATCGGACATTTCATCGGCGGCAAGGAGGTCAAGGGTACCTCGGGCCGCACCGCCGACGTTTTCGAGCCGATGACCGGTGACGTGCAGGCCAAGGTGGCGCTGGCGTCCAAGGCCGAGGTCCGCGCTGCCGTGGAGAACGCCCGCGCCGCGCAGCCGGAATGGGCCGCGACCAACCCGCAGCGCCGCGCCCGCGTCATGATGAAATTCGTCGAGCTGGTCCAGCGCGACTACGACAAGCTCGCCGAGCTGCTGGCCCGCGAGCACGGCAAGACCGTGCCGGACGCCAAGGGCGACATCCAGCGCGGCCTCGAGGTCGCCGAGTTCGCCTGCGGCATCCCGCATCTGATGAAGGGCGAGTACACCGAGGGCGCCGGCCCCGGCATCGACATCTATTCGATGCGCCAGGCGCTCGGCGTCGTCGCCGGCATCACGCCGTTCAATTTCCCGGCGATGATCCCGATGTGGAAGTTCGCGCCCGCGATCGCCTGCGGCAACGCCTTCATCCTCAAGCCCTCCGAGCGCGATCCCGGCGTGCCGATGCTGCTCGCCGAACTGATGATGGAAGCGGGCCTGCCGGCCGGCATCCTCAATGTCGTCAACGGCGACAAGGAAGCGGTCGACGCCATCCTCGACGACCCCGACATCAAGGCCGTCGGATTCGTCGGCTCCACGCCGATCGCGCAGTACATCTATGAGCGCGCCGCGCAGACCGGCAAGCGCTGCCAGTGCTTCGGCGGCGCCAAGAACCACGCCATCATCATGCCCGACGCCGACATGGACCAGGCGGTCGATGCGCTGATCGGCGCCGGCTACGGCTCGGCCGGCGAGCGCTGCATGGCCGTCTCCGTCGCGGTGCCCGTCGGCAAGTCCACCGCCGACCGCCTGATGGAAAAGCTGATCCCGCGCGTCGAGAGCCTCAAGATCGGCACCTCGATCGATCCGTCGGCCGATTACGGTCCGCTGGTGACGCGCGAGGCGGTCGAGAAGGTCAAGGGCTACATCGACATCGGCATCAAGGAAGGCGCGACGCTCGCCGTCGACGGCCGCGGCTTCAAGATGCAGGGCTACGAGAAGGGCTTCTATCTCGGCGGTTCGCTGTTCGACAACGTCACCAAGGACATGCGGATCTACAAGGAAGAGATCTTCGGCCCGGTGCTCTCGGTGGTGCGCGCGCACGACTACAAGGAAGCGCTGGCGCTGCCATCTGAGCATGACTACGGCAACGGCGTTGCGATCTTCACCCGCGACGGCGACGCGGCGCGCGACTTCGCGGCCAAGGTCAATGTCGGCATGGTCGGCATCAACGTGCCGATCCCGGTGCCGATCGCCTATTACACCTTCGGTGGCTGGAAGAAGTCGGGCTTCGGCGACCTCAACCAGCACGGCCCGGACTCGGTCCGCTTCTACACCAAGACCAAGACGGTGACCTCGCGCTGGCCGTCCGGCGTCAAGGAAGGCGCGGAGTTCTCGATCCCGCTGATGAAGTGATCTCCTCAGCCGTCATTGCGAGGAGCTCTTGCGACGAAGCAATCCAGGATCTTTCCGCGGAGACAGTCTGGATTGCTTCGCTTCGCTCGCAATGACGAGAAAAATGAGCAGCCCAGCATGCAGTTCGCTCTGAACGAGGATCAGATCGCGGTTCGCGACATGGCGTTGGCGTTTGCGGCGGAAAAGATCGCGCCGCACGCGCTGCGCTGGGACGAGGAGAAGCATTTCCCCGTCGACGTGATGCGCGAGGCGGCGACGCTCGGCATGGGCGGTATCTACATCCGCGAGGATGTCGGTGGCTCCGCTATGACCAGGTTCGACGCGGCGCTGATCTTCGAGGCGCTGGCGACGGGCTGTCCGACCACGTCGGCCTTCATCTCCATCCACAACATGGCGTCCTGGATGATCGATGCCTACGGCAGCGACACCCAGCGCCACAAATGGCTGCCGAAGCTCTGCACCATGGAGCTGATCGCGAGCTATTGCCTGACCGAGCCGGGCGCCGGCTCCGATGCGGCGGCGCTGCGCACCCGCGCGGTGCGCGATGGCGACCATTATGTGCTCAACGGCCAGAAGCAGTTCATCTCGGGCGCCGGCGGCACCGACCTTTTGGTCGCGATGGTCAGGACCGGCGGCGACGGCCCCGGCGGCATCTCGACGCTCGTCATTGACGGCAACACACCGGGAGTCTCCTTCGGTGCCAACGAGCGCAAGATGGGCTGGAATGCGCAGCCGACCCGCGCCGTCATGTTCGAGAACGCCCGCGTGCCGGTCGCCAACCGGCTGAGCGAGGAGGGCGTCGGCTTCAAGATCGCGATGGCCGGCCTCGATGGCGGCCGTCTCAACATCACGGCATGCTCGCTCGGTGGCGCGCAGACCGCGCTCGACAAGGCGCGCAACTATATGAAGGAGCGCAAGGCGTTTGGAAAACGCCTCGACGAATTCCAGGCGCTGCAATTCCGTCTTGCCGACATGGCGATTGAGCTCGAGGCCGCGCGCACGTTCCTGTGGCGGGCCGCGGCGGCGCTCGACCGCAAGGATCCTGACGCCACCATGCTCTGCGCGATGGCCAAGCGCTTCGGCACCGATGTCGGCTTCGAGGTCGCCAACCAAGCGCTCCAGCTTCACGGCGGCTACGGCTACCTCAGCGAATACGGCATCGAGAAGATCGTGCGCGATCTGCGCGTGCACCAGATCCTCGAAGGCACCAATGAAATCATGCGGCTCATCGTGGCGCGCAAACTGATCGAGGGCGCGCGATGACGGCAGCGGAAGAGGGCGATCTGGTCGCCCGCGTCGAGGGATCGGCCGGCGTCATCAGGCTCAACCGTCCCAAGGCCATCAATGCCGTGACGCTCGAGATGTTTCGCGACATCGAGACCGCGCTCGACCGCTTCGAGACCGATGCGGCCGTCGCCGTGATCGTGCTGGAGGGCGCCGGCGAGCGCGGCCTGTGTGCCGGCGGCGACATCCGCACGCTCTGGGAAAGCTCGAAGGTTCATGGCGACCTCGGCAAGATCCTGTGGCGCGAGGAATATATCCTCAACGCCCGGATCAAGAGGTTTCCAAAGCCCTATGTCGCCTTCATGGACGGCATCGTGATGGGCGGCGGCGTCGGGCTCTCCGCGCATGCGAGCCACCGCGTCGTCACCGATCGCACCAAACTCGCGATGCCCGAGGTCGGGCTCGGCTTCTTCCCGGACGTCGGCGGCACTTATCTGTTGTCGCGCTCGCCGGGCGAGATCGGCACCTATTTCGGCCTGACCGGCCAGACCATGAACGGGCCGGACGCGATCCACGCGAAGTTCGCCGATTGGGTGGTGCCGGCGGCGAAATGGCCGGAGCTGCGGGATGCGCTGACGAAGCTGCGCTCCGGTGCAACCGCGGCCGAGGTCGGCAAGCTCATCAACGGCTTTGCGACCGGCGAGACCGCCGGGCCGGTCGCGGCAAAGGAGCCGATGATCGATGCGCTGTTCGGCTTCGACCGGATGGAGGACATCGTCGCCGCGCTCAAGCGCGACGGTTCCGAATTTGCTCTGGCGACACTGAAGACGCTCGGCGAAAAATCGCCGCGCGGCATGGTGGTGACGCTGAAGCTGCTGCGGCTGGCACGCGCCGCGTCGAGCCTGGAAGAATGTCTGGTGCGCGAATATCGCGCCGCGCTGGAGGTCTTCCGCAGCGACGATTTCCGCGAGGGCGTACGCGCCGCCGTGATCGACAAGGACCGCAATCCGATCTGGTCGCCGCCGCGGATCGAGGATGTGACGCCGGAATTGCTTGCGCCGTATCTCGCCGAGATTGGCGCCGACGAACTCAAGTTCAACTAACAACAGTCTCAAGCGGAGGAAACGACAATGGCCACGATCGCATTCATCGGTCTCGGCAACATGGGCGGCCCGATGGCGGCCAATCTGGTCAAGGCCGGCCACAAGGTCGTCGCGTTCGACCTCGTCGAGGCCTCGCGCGCGCAAGCCAAGGCCGATGGCGCCGGCATTGCCGACAGCGCATCGGGCGCAGTGAAGGGCGCCGATGTCGTCGTCACCATGCTGCCGGCCGGCAAGCATGTGCTCGGCGTCTGGAACGAGGTCGTCCCTGTCATGACCAAGGGCGCGCTGATCATTGACTCCTCCACCATCGACGTCGAGAGCGCGCGGCAGGCACACGCGCTGGCCGCCAAGAACGGCGTGCTTTCGGTGGATGCGCCGGTGTCCGGCGGTACCGGCGGCGCCAAGGGGGCGACGCTCACCTTCATGTGCGGCGGCGAGGACAAGGCGTTCGCCGCGGCAAAGCCCGTGCTCGAAAACATGGGCAAGAAGATCGTGCATTGCGGCGGCGCCGGCGCCGGCCAGGCGGCCAAGATCTGCAACAACATGATCCTCGGCATTTCCATGATCGCTGTGAGCGAGGCCTTCGCGCTGGGTGAGAAGCTCGGCCTCTCGCATCAGGCGCTGTTCGACGTCGCCTCGACCTCGTCGGGCCAGTGCTGGTCGCTGACGACCTATTGTCCGGTTCCGGGCCCGGTGCCGACCTCTCCGGCGAACAACGACTACAAGCCGGGTTTCGCCTCGGCACTGATGGTGAAGGACCTGACCCTGGCGCAGGATGCCGCCAAGGCCGCCGGCGCGGCGACGCCGCTCGGGCAGCATGCGCAGGAGATTTACCAGGCCTTCGACAAGGCGGGGCAGGGCGGGGTGGATTTTTCCGGAATTATCAAGCACGTTCGCGGCCTCGCTGGAAAATAGCGAGGCTTTGCCCGTAGCCCGGATGGAGCGAAGCGAAATCCGGGACAGGCTCTGCCAATTGCGTAGCCGGCCCCGGATTGCGATTCGCTCCATCCGGGCTACGCTCGCAGGTCAATTGGACGGGCCCGGACCATGACGACATTTCAGGAAGCGCGCGCGTTTCTTCTACAACACCGCACGGATTACGAGGCAGCGGTCAAAGGCTTCCGCTGGCCCGATCCGGCCCCCTTCAACTGGGCGCTCGACTGGTTCGACGCCGAGCTGGCGGCGAATGCGGAGAGCAAGGATCGCCCCGCGCTCTGGATCGTCGATGCCGCGCAGGACCGGCAGACGAAATTGTCCTTCGCGGCGCTGTCGCGCCGCTCCAATCAGGTCGCCAACTTCCTCCGCGCGCAGGGCTTGAGGCGTGGCGACCATCTCCTGCTGCTGCTCGGCAATGTGGTTCCGCTGTGGGAGACCATGCTCGCTGCGATGAAGCTCGGTGTCGTCGTCATCCCCGCCACCACGCTGCTCACCGCCGACGAGCTGCGCGACCGGCTCGATCGCGGCAAGGCGAAGGCCGTGGTGGCCGCGCAGGACCAGGTCGCGAAGTTCGCGAGCCTCGGTGCAGAGAATGTCGTCCGCATCGTGGTCGGCGCGGCCTCCGATGGCTGGCTCGCTTACGATGAAGCGGCAGAGGCTCCGGATAGCTTCGCGCCCGACGGCCCCACCCACGCCGACGACCCGATGCTGCTCTATTTCACCTCGGGCACCACGGCAAAGCCGAAGCTGGTGCTGCATAGCCAGCGCAGCTATCCCGTCGGCCATCTCTCCACCATGTACTGGATCGGGCTGAAGCCCGGCGACGTCCATCTCAACATCTCATCGCCCGGCTGGGCCAAGCACGCCTGGAGCTGCTTCTTCGCGCCGTGGAACGCGGGCGCCACCGTGTTCGTGGTGAACCAGCCGCGCTTCGACGCGAAGGCGCTGCTCGCCACCATCGGCCGCTGCGGTGTCACCACGCTGTGCGCGCCGCCGACGGTGTGGCGGCTGTTCATCCAGGAGAACCTTGCCTCGTTCAAGGTCGCGTTGCGCGAGGTCTGCGGCGCCGGCGAGCCGCTCAATCCCGAGGTGATCGACCAGGTGCAGGCGGCCTGGGGCCTCACCATCCGCGACGGCTACGGCCAGACCGAGACCACCGCGCTTGCCGGCAACTCGCCGGGGCAAAACATCAAGGTCGGCTCGATGGGCCGCCCGCTGCCGGGCTATCGCGTGCAGGTCAGCGATGCCGACGGCAACCCGGCGAAGGAAGGCGAGGTGACGCTGGTGCTCGGGGCGAACCGTCCCGCCGGCCTGATGCAGGGCTATCAGGGCGACGACGGCAAGCTCTCGGGTGCCGAGGGCGCACTCTATCGCAGCGGCGACGTCGTGTTCGAAGACGAAGATGGTTATCTCACCTTCGTCGGCCGCTCCGACGACGTGTTCAAATCGTCCGATTACCGCATCAGTCCGTTCGAGCTGGAAAGCGTGTTGCTCGAGCATGAACTCGTCGCCGAGGCTGCCGTGGTGCCGAGCCCGGATCCGATCCGGCTGGCAATCCCCAAGGCGTTCGTGCTGCTGACTTCGGGTGCGGAGCGAACGCCGGAGACGGCGCTGTCGATCTTCAAGCACCTGCACACCCGACTTGCGCCGTTCAAGCGCATCCGCCGCCTTGAAATCGTCACCGAGCTGCCGAAGACGATCTCTGGCAAAATCCGCCGCGTGCAGCTACGACGTCTCGAGCGCGACGATGATCGGGGCGATCCGCTGCGTGGCCGGGAATTCCGCGAGGAGGATTTTCCGGAGCTGTCGAAAACCCGGGGCGAGAGTTAAGTGGGTACCTTCGTCATTCCGGGGCGCGCGGACCGCGAACCCGGAATCCATTCGGCGACAAGCTCTGTGGCACAATGGATTCCGGGCTCGATGCTGCGCATCGGCCCGGAATGACGCCATCTGGAGCTATCAATGAACGAAGTCTGGAAGAAGCCGCCGATTACGCTGGACGCCTATCAGGCCATGGTCGGCAAGGAGATCGGCGTGTCGTCATGGCACCTGATCGACCAGCCCCGCATCGACACCTATGCCGACGTGATCGAGGATCACCAGTTTATCCACGTCGACCCTGAACGGGCAAAGAAGGAGACCGCGTTCGGCACCACCATCGCGCACGGCTTCCTGACCATGTCGCTGCTGTCGATCATGTCCTATGAGGTGATGCCGGTCATCGCCGGCACCACGATGGGCGTCAATTACGGCTTCGACAAGCTGCGCTTCATCTCGCCGGTGCGCTCGGGAAAGCGCGTCCGTGGCCGTTTCGTGCTGGCGGAAGCCAAGCTGCGCAAGCCGAACGAGCTGCAGTCCCGCACCAATGTCACTGTCGAGATCGAGGGCGAGGACAAGCCCGCGCTGGTCGCCGAGTGGCTGGGCCTGATCTATTTCGCGTAGGTCTGGCCGGGCTTGACCCGGTCCTTCAACGCTGCTCAAAAGCTGTCCGATCTCTCGCGGAGCTCTCTTACCCACTCCCCCTGTGGGAGAGGGTGGCTTCGCGCCACCTTCTCCCACGAGGGGAGAAGGAAGAAAGGAAGCACAATGGCAATCAGGTTTGACGGACGCGTCGCCATCGTCACCGGCGCGGGCAATGGCCTCGGACGGGCGCATGCGCTGGGGCTGGCGAGCCGCGGCGCCAAGGTCGTGGTCAACGATTTCGGCGGTGCGCGCGACGGCACCGGCGGCTCGCTGTCGCCAGCGGAAGCCGTGGTCGAGGAGATCCGCAAAGCCGGCGGCACCGCGATGGCCGACGGTGCCGACGTCTCGAACTTCGAGCAGGTCACCGCGATGGTCGAGCGTGCCACGAAGGAATGGGGCAGCGTCGACCTCTTGTGCGCCAATGCCGGCATCCTGCGCGACAAGTCGTTCGGCAAGATGGAGGCGGCCGATTTCCAGAAGGTGCTCGACGTGCACCTCGTCGCCACCTTCTACTGCTGCAAGGCGGCCTGGGCCGGCATGCGCGACCGCAACTACGGCCGCATCGTGCTGACCACGTCGTCCTCCGGCCTTTACGGTAATTTCGGCCAGGCCAATTACGGCGCGGCGAAGTCCGGCATGGTCGGCCTGATGAATGTGCTGGCGGAAGAGGGCCGCAAGACCAACATCCGCGTCAACATCATCTCGCCGACCGCGGCGACCCGCATGACCGAAGAGCTGCTGCCGCCGCAGGCGCTGCAACTGATGAAGCCGAACGCGATCACGCCGGCGGTCGAGTACATGCTGAGCGAGGATGCGCCCACCCGCACCATCATGGGCGCCGGTGCCGGCTCCTTCGCCGTGATCAAGATTGTCGAGAGCGAAGGCATCAACCTGCCGGAGTCCGAATGGACGCCGGACGCGGTCGCCGCGCATTTCGCCGAGATCAGCGACATGTCGAAGGCGAAGGCTTTGCAGGGCGCCTTCGAGCAGACGCAGAAGTATGTTGCGCAGGCCGCGGCCAGGGCCGGCATCAAGCTCTGAGTTGTCATTCCGGGGCGCGCGTAGCGCGAACCCGGAATCCATCGTGCCTCAGAATCCGTCGTCTAATGGATTCCGGGTTCGCGCCCAAGAAGGCGCGCCCTGGAACGACGAGCTGGGCGCTAGAATCTGGCCTAAATTCCCACCATGACCGCACCCGAATCCCACGTTGCCATCATTGGCGCAGGTCCGGCCGGGCTGATGGCGGCCGAGGTGCTGGCGCAGGGTGGCGCGCGCGTCACCGTCTACGACGCGATGCCATCCGCCGGCCGCAAATTCCTGATGGCGGGCCGCGGCGGGCTCAACCTCACTCACAGCGAGCCTCTGCCGCAGTTCATGCCGCGCTATCGCGAGGCGGCGGCGAAGCTGCAGGCCGCGATCGAAGCGTTTCCACCCGACGCGCTACGCGCCTGGAGCGAGGCGCTGGGCGAGCCGACCTTTGTCGGCACCAGCGGCCGCGTGTTTCCGAAGGCATTCAAGGCCTCGCCATTGCTGCGCGCCTGGCTACGGCGACTGGACGCCAGCGGCGTACGGTTCGCCTTTCGCCATCGCTGGACCGGGTGGGATGGGGAAGGGCGGCTGTTGTTCCAAACCCGGAGCGGCGCCTCCGTCGTTGCGGCCGATGCCACGGTCCTTGCGCTCGGCGGCGCAAGCTGGCCGCGGCTCGGGTCGGACGGCGGCTGGGTCGATATCCTTGCGGCCAACGGCATTGCCATCTCAAAGCTGCGGCCGGCCAATTCCGGCTTCACCGTCGCCTGGTCCGAATTGTTCCGTGACCGTTTCGAGGGCCAGCCGCTCAAGGGCGTGGCGCTGACGATCGGTGCACACACGGTGCGCGGCGAAGCGATGATCACCCGCAGCGGCATCGAAGGCGGCGCGATCTACGCGCTGTCGGCGGAGCTGCGCGAGGCGGTGCTGGGGATCGGGCAGGCGACGCTGACCATCGCACTGCGGCCCGACCTCGGCGCCGCCGCGCTGACCACGCGCCTGTCAGGTACGCGCGGCAAGCAATCGCTCGCAAACTTCCTGCGCAAGGCCGCGCAAGTATCGCCGGTCGGGATCGGCCTGATGCAGGAGGCCGCGATCGCATCCGGCCGGCCGCTGGCATCGTTCTCGCCGGCCGAGCTCGCACACCTGATCAACGCAATTCCGGTTCAGCTCACCGGCGTTGCCCCGATCGATCGCGCGATCTCGACTGCAGGCGGCCTTTCGTTTGACGAGCTCGACGCGGACTTCATGATCCGCAAGCTGCCGGGCGTGTTCGCCGCCGGCGAAATGCTGGACTGGGAGGCGCCGACCGGCGGCTATCTGCTGCAGGCGTCGTTCGCGACCGGCGCTGCCGCGGGCAGGGGTGTGCTGGGGTGCCTGAAGCGCTCATAGAACCCTGTCGAGGCTCGCTGATAGAGGCGCTCATGACGTCCCCGTCCGGCTGACGAGATCCGTGACCAGGCCGAGCACCCCAAAACTCGCCGCCACCGCGCAGACCATCGTCCAGCCGCCGAGGGTCCATGCCAGCGATGCCGCGGCGGCACCGACACCGCCGCCGATGAAGAACAGCGCGACGAACAGGCCGTTGATGCGGCCGCGTGCCTCGGGCCGCAACAGGTTGATTGCCCGGCGGCCGAGCGTCTGGTCGGTGGTGATGCCGACATCGAGCAGGATGGTGCCCAGACTGAGCACGAGGAGGGCGGCAATGCGGGACTCCAGCGCGCCGGCCCAGGCGCAGAGCGCGAGCGAGCCGATGATGAGCAGATGGGCCGCAACAAACATCGAGCGTGCCCATCCCTTGTCCCCCCACCGGCCGGCCATCGGCGTCGCGGCGGCGCCAACGACGCCAATCAGCGCGAAAGCGGCAATTCCCTTGGCATCGAGGCCGAACGGCGCCTCCGGCAGTCGCAGCGCGACCGCCGACCAGAAGGCGGTGAAGGAGGCCATGACCAGCGATGCGGTCCAGGCGCGCACGCGTAGCACGGGCTCTTCGCGCAGCAGCCTGGGAAATGAGCGCAGCAATTCGCCGTAGCTTGCGCGCGCCGGCGATTGCAGGGCTGGAAGGTAGCGGCCGAGCGCGCCGGCCAGCAGCGCCATCAGGGCGGCGGAGACGACGTAATAGGCGCGCCAGCTCCAGAGATCGGCGATCAGGCTCGCCGCAGGCCGCGACAGCAGAATGCCGATCATCAATCCGCTCATCACCTCACCGATGGCCTGTCCGCGCCGCTCCGGCGCCACCATGGACGCAACCAGCGGAACCATCATCTGAATCGCCGCGCAGGAGGCGCCGAGGGCGAAGGTGCCAAGCAAGAGCAGGAACGGCTTCGGCGCAAACGCCGTGGCGAGCGCGGCAAGGATAGCGCAGCCGAGCGTGCGCAGGATGACGCGCCGGTTCTCGACGAGATCGACCAGTGGCACCAGCAGCAACAGGCCGAGGGCATAGCCGAGCAGCGTCAACGTGCTGATCAGGCCCGCCTGCCACGCCGGCATGGACAAGGAGCGCCCGATCTGCC
The DNA here is from genome assembly GCF_028128655.1 of Bradyrhizobium sp. CCBAU 45394. NCBI lineage: Bacteria > Pseudomonadati > Pseudomonadota > Alphaproteobacteria > Hyphomicrobiales > Nitrobacteraceae > Bradyrhizobium > Bradyrhizobium sp. CCBAU 45394. Next base: position 210,994 of record NZ_LBIX01000174.1, read on the forward strand.
CGAGCAGGATCTGCGGCGCGAACAGGTTGGTGACGACGACACCGGCAGTGATGGCGCCAAGCCAGATCAGGGGCCGTTCGGCGAGTTGGTTTCGCGACGCAAGCGTGGGGGTTTCTGAAATCGTCATGGGACCTCGCGGGGCTCAGTGCAGGTCCCTTTAAGCCGCGGGTCCAATATGCTACAATTCAAATAAGCCTATAAAGAATATGCGAGTTAGTTATGAATACCCATGACCTTGTCGCGTTTGTTGCGGTGGTCGAGACCGGATCGATCGTGGCGGCCTCGGCGCGCCTCAATCTCACGCAGCCCGGCGTGACGCGGCGTATCCAGAACCTCGAGGAGATGCTGGGGGCGAAGCTTCTGGACCGGCTCTCCAAGCCGCTGAAACCGACAGCGGCGGGCCATGAAGCGTATGAGCAGGGCCGGCGCCTGCTCCGGATGCTGGACGATCTCAAATCAGGGGTCGCCAATGACGGCGTGGTGCGCGGCGAATTCCGGCTCGGCCTGACGCCGTTCCTCTCGGAGCCGGGGCTGACCGGACCGCTCGACGCGGTGCGTGCCGAATTTCCCGCGCTGGCCGTGCGTGTCGTCTCCGGCTGGTCGCCGAACCAGCTCGAACGTGTCTGCCGCAACGAGCTCGATGCGGCCGCGATCTGTCTGCCCGACGGCGCGGTCCCGCCTTCCGATCTCGCCGCCGACGATCTCGGCGCGCAGCCCGTCGTGTTCGTCGTTGCGCGCGACATGAAGATCCCGCGCATCGTCGATCTTGAACGGCTGTCGCAGCTGTCGTGGGTGATCAACCAGGACGGTTGCGGCTTTCGCGACACGCTGAAACGAAAATTCGACGCCGAGCATCTGCCGTTCAGCATCGCCGTGGAGGCGCTGGACAGCGAGCTCCGCCTGTCGCTGGTGTCGCGCGGCCTCGGCGTCGGGTTGGTCACTCCGATCGCCCTAAAACGCAGCGCGTTTCGCGACAAGCTCAAGCCGGTGGTGGCGCGCGACTTCAAACCCGCCGTGCGCGCCTGGATGGTCCATCGTGCGCCCGCCGGCCGTCTGGAGCGGCCGATCAAGCTGTTCCGCGATGGACTGGACCGGGAGCTCCAGGCGCTGATCGGGAGTTAGCGCAGCTTCCCCCGCGCCGCCACCGGCAGCGTGCCGATGATCTCCTCGCCACGCACCATCACGACCTCGTCCATCATGTTGACGACGACGCAGACATGATTGGGAATGATCCGCACGACGTCGCCGACGTTCGGGCGTGTGTTGCTGCGGGAGAGATCGAGGAAGCCGTGCTCTTCGGCAAAGCGCGCGATCTTGGCTTCGGGGTGCTCCAGGATCAGGCCGTGGCCGTCCAGCCCGCCGGTGTCCGTCGTCAGCGTCTTCGAGCCGGCGTCCAGAATGCCGCGCTCCGGCGCGGCGCGGCTCACCACGGTCGAATAGATGTGCAGCGCGCAGTCGTCCCAGGTGGCGGAGCCGGCCGCGACCTGCATGCGGTCGTTGTAGATATAAGTGCCGAAGCGATGCTCGGTGCCGCCCTTGAGCTTGCCGATGTTGACGAGGTTCGGCGTGCCTCCGGTGGAGACGATCTTTGCATCCAGCCCGTGCGCGCGCACGCCGGCCAGCGCCTCGTCGTAGAATTTCTGCGCGTCGGCCCAGCCGGTCTCGGTCGGATAGAGCATGAAGCCGGCGAACGCGAGCCCCTTGGACCCTGCGATCTCGCGCGCCAGCGCAATCGCCTCGGCCGGCGTCTCGACGCCGGCGCGCTTGCGGCCCGTATCGCATTCGACCACCACCGAGAGCGGACGGCCTGACGCTGCGGCCGCCTTGGGCAAACCGGCAACCACGGTCGAATTGTCGGCGGCAACCGTCATGTTCGCCTTCGCCTGCAGCGCGCCGAGCCGCGCCATCTTCTCTTCGCCGAGCAGATTGTAGCTGATCAGGATGTCGTCGATGCCGGCATTGGCCATGATCTCCGCCTCGCCGAGCTTCTGGCAGGTGATGCCCTTGGCGCCGGCCGCGATCTGCATCTTCGCAATCGTTGGGTTCTTGTGCGTCTTGATGTGGGGACGATTGGCGACGCCGGCCTCGTCGCAGGCTTTCTGGATCCGCGCGATGTTGCGCTCGACCTTGTCCATGTCGATGACGGCGCAGGGGGTGCCGTATTCACGGGCGATCTTGGCGGCGAGAGGAGTGGTCATGTGATGTCTCTATATTCGGTCCTGTAGGATGGGTAGAGCGCAGCGAAACCCATCATTTGCAGCAACCGGGCAAGTGTCGATGGGTTTCGCTTCGCTCTACCCATCCTACGGTTCAAGCCTGTTCGATTTCTTCGCGGAGCATTTCCAGTTCGAGCCAGCGCTCTTCGGCGGCGGACAATTCGTCATGCGCCTTGGCGATGGCGGCGGAGGTGTCGTCGAATGTCTTGCGATCCTTGGTGTAGAGGTTGGGATCGTCGAGCACGCGTTGCAGCTTGGCGATGTCGGCCTGCAACGTCTCCATCTTCTTCGGAAGTGTTTCCAGCGCGTGCTTCTCGTTGAAGCTCAATCGCCGCTTTGGCGCGGCAGCGGGAATAGCGATCCGCTCCTCTTTCTTCTCCGCGGGGGCTTGCGCCTTCGCCGTCTCGCGCTTCAAGTCCGCGCCGCGCTGCGCCAGCATATCGCTGTAGCCGCCGGCGTATTCGATCCATTTGCCGTTGCCCTCAGGCGCGATCACGGAGGTGACGACGCGGTCGAGGAAGTCGCGGTCATGGCTGATCAGGATGACGGTGCCCTCGTAGTCGCCGAGCATGTCCTCGAGCACGTCCAGCGTTTCGAGGTCGAGATCGTTGGTTGGCTCGTCCAGCACCAGCAGGTTCGAGGGCTTGGCCAGTGCGCGCGCCAGCATCAGCCGGCCGCGTTCGCCGCCCGAGAGCACTTCCAGCGGCGTGCCGCGCTGCTCCTGCGCGAACAGAAAGTCCTTCATGTAGCCGACGACATGCTTCGGCTTGCCGCCGACCATGATCTGGTCGCCACGGCCGCCGGTCAGCGCCTCCGCCAGCGTCGATTTGGGGTCGAGGCTTTCACGGTGCTGGTCGAGGGTTGCCATCTCCAGATTGGCCCCGAGCCGCACGGTGCCGCTGTCAGGCTGCATGCCGCCGGTGAGCAGATTGACCAGCGTGGTCTTGCCGGCGCCGTTCGGCCCGATGATGCCGAGCCGGTCGCCGCGCTGGATGCGGGTGGAGAAATTGTCGACGATCTTGCGCTCGCCATAGGCCTTGGTGATGCCCTTGGCTTCGATCACCAGCTTGCCGGACTGCTCGGCCTCGGCGGCTGCGAGATTGGCGCTGCCGGCGGTGCCGCGATAGTTGCGGCGCTGGTCGCGCAGCGTGTGCAGATTGGCAAGCCGCTTGACGTTGCGCTTGCGCCGGCCGGAGACGCCGTGGCGCAGCCAGTGCTCCTCGTCGACGATCTTGCGGTCGAGCTTGTGCTGGTCGCGCTCTTCCTCCGCCAGCACCTCGTCGCGCCAGGCTTCGAACGAGGCAAAACCGCGGTCGATCTGCTTGATCCGGCCGCGGTCAAGCCAGGCGGTCGAGCGCGAGAGGTTGGTGAGGAAGCGGCGGTCGTGGCTGATCAGCACCAGCGCGCTGCGGCGGCTGTCGAGCTCCTGCTCCAGCCACTCGATGGTGGAGAGATCGAGATGGTTGGTCGGCTCGTCCAGCAGCAGGATGTCGGGCGAGGGCGCAAGCACACACGCGAGCGCCGCGCGGCGAGCTTCGCCGCCGGAGAGGTTGTGCGGGTTCTCGTCGCCGGTCAGCCCGAGCTGCTCGAGCAGATAGCGCGCCTGATGCTGGTCGTCGCCGGGCGCAAGTCCCGCCTCGACATAGGCGAGCGTGGTCTTGTGGTCGCCGAAGTCAGGCTCCTGCGGCAGATAGCGGATCGTGGCGCCCGGCTGCACGAAGCGCGTGCCGCCGTCGGGCTCGACCAGGCCGGCTGCGATCTTCAGCAATGTCGATTTGCCCGAGCCGTTGCGGCCGATCAGGCAGACCCGCTCGCCAGTCGCAACGTTGAGCTCGACGCCGTTCAAGAGCGGCGTGCCGCCAAACGTCAGCTTGATGTCCTTGAGTTGGATCAGCGGCGGCGCCATCGTCAGACCTGACTTGAATTCTGGCTCGTTGCGGCCGCATCGGTGCGGCGCCGCTGGATCCGGCGCAGCGTCTGGTCGAGCGCCGAGAGGAACGTCGAACGGTCGCGCGGCGCGAACGATCGCGGGCCGCCGGTGACTTCGCCTGCCGAGCGCAAATCCGTCATCAGATTACGTACCGCCAGCGTCATCCCGATCGACTCTTCGGTGAACGGTTTGCCGTTCGGCGCGATCACGTCGGCGCCCGCCTTCACGCAGCGGCTGGCGAGCGGAATGTCGGAGGTGACGACGACGTCGCCGGGCCTGGCGCGTTCGGCGATCCAGTCGTCAGCGGCATCCATGCCGGCTCCCGCCGCGATGCGCTCGATCAAGGGGTCCTGCGGCACGCGGATGAAGTTGCCGGCCACCACGCTTACGGGCACGCCGTGCCGGAGCGCGACGCGGTAGATTTCGTCCTTCACCGGACAGGCGTCGGCGTCGACATAGATGCGGGTGGGCGTGTCAGTCATTGGCGGGGTGGTACCCCATTCGGGCCGCAAAGGCGAGGGGATTGACCGGTGTTCCCCGGGGCCTACGATCGATCCGAAACAACAGGAATTTTGGGGAAGGCCAGCCATGCCGAACCGGCTCGAAACCTACCGCGTCGAGGCCTACAACACCGCCAAACAATCCGAGAACAAGATGCATGACGACAAGGTGGCGCGCCGCTTCGGCTTCTCGGGCGGGCTGGTGCCCGGCGTCGACGTCTTCGCCTACATGATGCATGTGCCGCTGGCGCGCTGGGGCCGCGATTTCCTCACCCGCGGACTGGTGGAGGCCCGCTTCATCAAGCCGGTCTATGACGGCGAGAGCGCCGATGTCGATGCGACCGAGCACAACGGCCTGCTCACGATCGAGGTGTTCAGCCGTACCGAGCTCTGCGCCACCGGGACGGCTTCGCTGCCGGCGGCTGCGCCTGCGGTGGATTTGAGCGACTATCGCGCGGTCCCCGCGGTCGCCGAGCGCAAGCCGGTCAGCCCGGCGACGTTCGAGACCGGCAAATGGCTTGGCACAGAGCCGCGCCGATGGATCGGGCAGGCCGCCGCGGACTATCTCGCCGATATCAGGGAAACCGATCCGATCTTCGCGCGAGAGGGGCTCGGCCATCCCGGCCTGATCCAGCGCGTGATGAATCGCGTCCTCGTCGACAATACCATTTTGGGCCCGTGGATCCACGTCGGCAGCCGCATGCAGCTGCTGTCGCCCGCGCGTGCCGGCGACGAGATCGTTGCGCGGGCCAAGGTCACCGCGAACTACGAGAAGAAGGGCCACCGCTTCGTCGAGCTCGACGCGCTGGTCGTCGCCAACGGCACGACACCGCTGGCGCATTGCCAGCACACCGCGATCTACCAGCCGCGCGAGGAGGCTGCGGCGTAACATCCAGCGTCGTCATTCCGGGGCGGTCCGCAGGACCGAACCCGGAATCTCGAGGTTCCGGGTTCGATGCTTCGCATCGCCCCGGAACGACAAACAACTCCTACGCCGCCTTGCCCTTCGCATCCTGGATCGCACGCCACACGCGCTCCGGCGTCAGCGGCATGTCGATGTGCTTGATGCCGTGGTCGGAGAGCGCATCGAGCACGGCGTTCACCACGGTCGACAGGCTGCCGGCGCAGCCGGCTTCGCCGCAGCCCTTGCTGCCGAGCGGATTGGTCGTGGCCGGCACCGGGTGATCGCCGACCGTCATGAACGGCACGTCCTCGGCGCGGGGGAGGGCGTAGTCCATCAGCGAGCCCGTGATCGGCTGGCCGCTCTCGTCGTAGCGGACGTGCTCCATCAGCGCCTGTCCAATGCCCTGGACGACGCCGCCATGGAGCTGGCCTGCGACCAGCAGCGGGTTGATCACCGTGCCGAAATCGTTCACCGCGCTGTAGCGCACGATCTGCACCACGCCGGTATCGGGATCGATTTCGACCTCGGCGACGTGGCAGCCGTTCGGGAAGGCAGAGGGCACCGGCTCGCTGGTGTGATCGACGTCGAGGCTATCAGGCACGCCGTCCGGCACCTTGCCGTCATGCAGCTTCTTGGCGAGCTCCATGATGTCGATGCTGCGGTCGGTGCCGGCGATGGTGAAGCTGCCGCCTTCGAACTCGATGTCGGCTTCGGACGCCTCCAGCATGTGCGCGGCGGCGCGCTTGCCCTTCTCGATCACGAGCTTGGCGGCTCCCACGATCGCCATGCCGCTCGCGGTGATCGAGCGCGAGCCGCCGGTGCCGTTGCCGGCGTGGACGATGTCGCTGTCGCCCTGCACGAGCTTGACGCTCTCGAAGGGCACGCCGAGCTGCTCGCACAGAACCTGCGCGAACGGAGTGGCGTGGCCCTGGCCGTAGTCGAGCGTGCCGGTGATGAGCTGCACGCTGCCGTCGGGATCGAACACGATCTTGCCGAGCTCGGGGCTCGGCGGCGCCGTGACCTCGAGATAGGAGCCGACGGCGATGCCGCGCAGCTTGCCGGCCTTCTTGCTCTCCTTCTTGCGCTTGGCGAAATTCTCGTGGTCGGAGATTTCGAGCGCCTTGTTGAAGACGGCCTGGAAGTCGCCGCTGTCATAGGTGACGCCGGAGGACGCCGGGAACGGCATCTGGGTCGGCTTGATGAAGTTGCGCTTGCGCATCGTCAGCCGGTTGATGCCCATCTCGTCGGCGGCGCGGTCGATCAGCCGCTCCATGTAGTAGTTCGCCTCGGGCCGGCCGGCGCCGCGATAGGCGCCCATCAGCGTGGTATTGGTCAGCACCGTCTTGATGTCGATGCCCATCAGCGGCGTGCGGTAGACGCTGGAAAAGTTCTTGCCGGTGTTGAGCGAGAGCGGGCCCGGCGCAACGCCGGTGATGTAGGCGCCGAGATTGCCGTAGCCTTCGAGCTTGGCCGCGAGGAAGTGCCCCTCGGCGTCGAGCGCGAGCTCGGCATGGATTTTTTGCGCGCGGCCGTGGCTGTCGGACAGGAAGCTGGTCGAACGCTCGTCCAACCACTTCACCGGCCGTCCCAGCGCCTTGGCCGCGTACAGGATGCACATGTATTCGGGGTAGTTGATGTTCTTCATGCCGAAGGAGCCGCCGACATTGGCAGTGAGAATGCGCACCTTCTCGTTCGGCACTTTCAGGTTCTTGGCGAGGTTGGCGCGGTTGCCGGCGACACCCTGCATCGGAACCTGGAGCGTGTAGCGCTCGGCCTTCTTGTCGTAGGAGGCGAGCCCGACGCGCGGCTCCATCGAGACCACGGCGACGCGGGTGTTCTCGATGTCGATCTTGGTGACGTGAGCGGCGCTGGCGAAGGCCGCGTTCACCTGCTCCATGTCGCCATAATGGTAGTCGAGCGCGACGTTGTTCGGGATGTGGTCGTAGAGCTGCGGCGCGCCGGGCTTGGCGGCCTCCTCGGGGTCGGTCACAGCCGGCAGCGGCTCGATATCGAGCTCGACCGCCTCGGCCGCATCGCGCGCCTGGGCCAATGTCTCCGCCACCACGAAGGCGACGGGATCGCCGACGAAGCGAACCTTGTCGGTCGCCAGCGGCTGGCGGTTGGTCTGGAGCAGGGGCGAGCCGTCACGGCTCTTTAGCGGCAGGCCGCAGGTGAAGGGGCCGTAGCCGGCGGCATCGAGGTCCGTCCCGGTCCAGACCCCCAGCACGCCCGGCATCGCCTTGGCGGCATCGAGGCCGATGCCACGGATGATTCCATGGGCGTGGGTCGAGCGGACCACCACGGCGTAGGCTTGGCCGGGCAGGTTGAAATCGTCGGTGTAGCGGCCCTTGCCGCGCACCAGCGTGTCGTCCTCCTTGCGGCGGACGGGCTGCCCGACGCCGTATTTTTGCAGTGCAATAGCGTTTTCGAGCGTGGACGATTTGGTGTGTTCTTGCATGGAATTGACCTGAAAAGCCGGCCATTGCGCGTTTTGGGGGGCGCTTGGGGGGGCCGGACCCCTCAAAAATAACCCACGGTCCCGTTCACGACAACGCACGAATGGGCATGGTGCCATGTGATGCGTTGTTGCGCAGGCCTGCCGCGCTGCTAATGTTTCAGGCGAAAAAAGCAATTCCAGCTCGGCCCAGCGGGCCGCGGAAAGACAGTTTGTATGAATGACCACACGCGGCTCCGCGACGGCCATGGGCCGCACGGTGAGCTCGAGGGGTCGATGGCGGCGGTGGCGTTGGCCACTGAACCGGCCGTCGCCGCGCAAGCGCCGGGAACCGGCGTCTACGCGGCGCTGGACCTCGGAACCAACAATTGCAGGCTCCTGATCGCCAGTCCGACCAGCGACGGCTTTCGCGTGGTCGATTCCTTCTCGCGCATCATCCGGCTCGGCGAGGGGGTCTCGGCGACCGGTTCCATCAGCGAGGCCGCGATCGAGCGCGCCATCGCGGCGCTCAGCATCTGCCGCGACAAGATCAACTTGCGGAAAGCGCGCCGGCTGCGGCTGATCGCGACCGAAGCCTGCCGCGCGGCCTCGAACGCTGAGGGCTTTCGCAGCCGCGTCGCGGCCGAGACCGGCATCGAGCTCGAGGTGATCGACCGCGAGACCGAGGCCTCGCTCGCCGTGCTCGGCTGCTCGCCGCTGGTCGACCCCAGGGGGCGCGGCGCGATCCTGTTCGACATCGGCGGCGGCTCGACCGAACTGGTGCGGATCGAGCGCGATCCGGAAAATCCGGAGCCGCGCATCAAGGCCTGGATGTCGATCCCGTTCGGCGTGGTCACGCTCGCCGAGCAGTTCGGCGGCCGCGACGTGACGCCGGAGATCTACGCCGCGATGGAGCGGGAGGTCGCACACCACGTCGCGCCGTTCGCCGAACAGCACGGCGTCGATTTCGCCGACATGCACCTGCTAGGCACCTCAGGCACGGTGACGACGCTCGCCGGCATCCATCTCAATCTGGCGCGCTACGACCGCCGCCGCATCGACAGCATCTGGATGAACGATTCCGACATCACCGCGACCATCAACAAGCTGCTCGGCATGAGCTACGAGGAGCGCGCGAACAACAGCTGCATCAGCGTCGAGCGCGCCGATCTCGTGCTTGCGGGCTGCGCCATCCTCGACGCGATCCGCCGCGCCTTTCCGCTGCCGCGCCTGCGCGTCGCCGACCGCGGCCTGCGCGAAGGCATGCTGGTCGAGATGATGCGCGAGGACGGCGCGCTCAGGAGCTGGTGAGATGGCCAAGGACACCACCGGCCGCTTGCACGTCCAGGTCAAGACCGGCGGCAAGCGCAAATTGTCGTCGAAGCTGTGGCTGGAGCGGCAACTCAATGATCCCTATGTGGCGAAAGCCAAGGCGGCGGGCTATCGCTCGCGTGCGGCATTCAAGCTGCTCGAGATCGACGACAAGTTTCGGCTGCTGAAGCACGGCATGGCCGTGGTCGATCTGGGGGCCGCGCCGGGCGGCTGGAGCCAGATCGCCGCCAAGCGCGTCGGTTCGGTGGACGGCAAGGGCAAGGTCGTTGCGATCGACCTTTTGGAGATGCCCGAGATTGCCGGCGTCGAGTTCGCGCAGCTCGACTTCATGGACAATGACGCGCCGGCAAAGCTTACCGCGATGCTGGGGGGCGGCGCCGATGTCGTGATGTCCGACATGGCCGCCAACACCACCGGTCACCGCAAGACCGACCAGCTCCGCATCGTCGGCCTGATCGAGACCGCGGCGGCGTTTGCGTGCGACGTGCTCAAGCCCGGTGGCACCTTCCTCGCCAAGACGTTCCAGAGCGGCGCCGATGCCGATCTGCTCGCCCAACTCAAGCGCGACTTCGCCACAGTGCGCCATGTGAAGCCGGCGGCGAGCCGGCAGGATTCGTCGGAACGTTACGTGCTGGCGACCGGGTTTCGCGGCGGGGCGAAGGCGTAGCAACGAACTCCGTCATTCCGGGGCGCCTCGAAGAGGCGAGCCCGGAATCCATTTCTCCCAGGACTCTTGCGGGACAATGGATTCCGGGCTCGATGCTCCGGGCCGCGCTTGCGCGGTCCCGTGGCATCACCCCGGAATGACGGAGCGCGTTTTTTACCCCAGCCGCTGGTCGCGCACGTCCTGCGTATCCTCCGTCGCTGCCTTCACGGCGGCCTTGGCCGCGCCCTTGCCGGCGCCCTTGCGGCTCGCGATTTCGGTCGCCTTGCGGCCGGAGATCTCGTGGCCGGCATCAGCGGGCATCTGCCAGAAGAACCAGCTCGACGCCGCCGAGGTCAGCGCGACCACGACGAAGGCCGGCGCGAACACGGTGGCGTTGAGCTCGCTGACATGGCTGAGCCACATCGTCGTCTCCACGGACGCTGCGCCGACGGCGACGCCGGCGGAGACCGCGAGCTGCTGGTTGACGCTGACGAGCGTGGTGGCGCGGCTCATCTGCCCAGTCTCGACCTCGGCATAGGCCACCGTGTTGATCGCGGTGAACTCGAGCGAGCGGAAGAAGCCGCCGACCACCAGGATCACCATGATGATCAGCAGCGGCGTCGTCACCGTGAACAGCGCGCAGACGCCGAGAAAGAACGCGCTGACGATCGCGTTCACCGTCATCAGATTGCGGAAGCCGAAGGTGCGGATGATCCGCGCCGCCAGCGTCTTCATGCCCATGGCGCCGAGCGAGGAGGCAAAGGTGACGAGGCCCGAATGGAACGGCGACAGGCCGAAGCCGATCTGCATCAGGAGCGGCAGCAGGAACGGCAGCGCGCCGATGCCGAGCCGGAACAGGAAGCCGCCGAGCACGGCCGCACGCAGCGTCGGCAAGGTCAGCAGCGAGAAGTCCAGCACCGGCGATCCCGTGCGCCGGGCATGAATGACATAGAGCGTCATCGAGATCGCGCCGCCGGCGATCAGCGCGGCGACCGTGCTCCAGGGCAGCAGGTTGAGGCCGGCCACCGACAGGCCGAAGGCGATGCCGGCGAGCCCGATCCCCGCGAGCACCATGCCGTAGAGGTCGAACGGCTCGCGTTCCTCGCTCTTGATGGGATCGATGAAGCGCAGGGCCATGAAGATGCCGAGCAGCCCTATCGGGATGTTGATCAGGAAGATCCAGTGCCAGGACGCGTAGGTCGTGATGAAACCGCCGAGCGGCGGGCCGATCACAGGGCCTATAAGGGCAGGGACCGTCACCCAGGCCATCGCATTGACCAGCGCGCTCTTGTCCACCGAGCGCAGCAGCACGAGGCGCCCGACCGGCGTCATCATCGCTCCGCCCATGCCCTGGAGGATGCGCGCGAACACGAAATCGGTGACCGAGGTCGAGAGCGCGCAGCCGACCGAGCCGACCATGAAGACGCCGACCGCGATCGCGAACACCATCCGCGCGCCGAACCGGTCCGCGGTCCAGCCGCTCGCCGGGATGAACACCGCGAGCGACAGCAGATAGGAGGTGATCGCGAGCTTCAGCGTCAGCGGGCTGGTGCCGATGTCGGCCGCGATCGCCGGCAGCGAGGTGGCGATCACCGTCGAGTCCATGTTCTCCATAAAGAGAGCAGTGGCCACGATCAGCGGAATGACGCGTTGCTTGTCGACCATGACGGATTGGTAACGAAAATCGGAAGGAAGGGCGAGGCTTGCGGCTTAACACCGCCGCCCGGCGGCGACCATTGCGGATCAACGCATGGCACCTAAATCCTGGGTAATAACCATGTGACCCTCGACGGCGGTTGCACTCGCTCCCTCGTCATTCCGGGGCGCGCCCTTGGTCGCGCCCCGGAATGACGAGGGGTGGCCGCCGCCCGGCTATCCCCGCTGAATTTGGGTAAACAGCCTGTGCATGGCTGGCCAGCGGCTCGATTTGCTTTGATTCGTCACGCGGCCGTGCTATCGACCCGCGTCAACCCCACCGATGGGCTCCGATTCTCCGGCGATGCCGCAAGGTACGCCGAGGGCGGCGCTCATCCATAGCTATTTGCGGCAGGGCCGCAGGAAGGAGTTGGCAGATGGCCACGGTGCAAGTTCAAGGCATCCGCGAAGCCCTTACGTTCGACGACGTGCTGTTGAAGCCAGGCCTCTCGGACGTCATGCCGGGCGAGGTCGACATCCGCTCCCGCGTCACCCGCGCCATTCCGCTCAACATCCCGATCATGGCCTCCGCCATGGACACCGTCACCGAGGCCCGCATGGCGATCGCCATGGCGCAGGCCGGCGGCCTCGGCGTCATCCACCGCAATTTCGATCCCGAAGGGCAGGCGGCCCAGGTACGCCAGGTCAAGCGCTACGAGTCGGGCATGGTGGTGAACCCGCTCACCATCAGCCCCGAGGCGACGCTCGACGATGCGCTCAAGCTGATGAGCGATCACGGCATCTCCGGCATTCCCGTCGTCACCGGCGCAGGCAAGTCCACGCCGGGCAAGCTGGTCGGCATCCTCACCAACCGCGACGTGCGGTTCGCCACCGACCGCCGGCAAAAAGTCTCCGAGCTGATGACGCATGAAGGCCTCGTCACGGTGCGCGAGAATGTCAGCCAGGACGAGGCGCGGCGGATGCTGCACCAGCATCGCATCGAGAAATTGCTCGTGGTCGACGAGCAATATCGCTGCGTCGGCCTCGTCACCGTGAAGGACATGGAAAAGGCGGTGGCCCATCCGCTCGCCTGCAAGGACGCGCAGGGCCGCCTGCGCGTCGCCGCCGCCACCACCGTCGGCGACACCGGCTTCGAGCGCACCGAGCGGCTGATCGACGCCGGCGTCGACCTCGTCGTCGTCGACACCGCGCACGGCCATTCCCGTCACGTGCTGCATGCGGTGAACCGGATCAAGCGCCTGTCCAACTCTGTGCAGGTCGTCGCCGGCAACGTCGCGACCTCCGAAGGCGCGCAGGCGCTGATCGATGCTGGCGCGGACTGCATCAAGGTCGGCATCGGCCCCGGCTCGATCTGCACCACCCGCATCGTCGCCGGCGTCGGCGTTCCGCAGCTCACCGCGATCATGGATGCGGTGGAGGCTGCGAAGAAGTCCGACATCCCGGTCATCGCCGACGGCGGCATCAAGTATTCCGGCGACCTTGCGAAGGCGCTTGCCGCCGGCGCAGACATCGCGATGGTCGGCTCGCTGCTCGCCGGCACCGACGAGACGCCCGGCGAAGTCTTCCTGTGGCAGGGCCGTTCCTACAAGGCCTATCGCGGCATGGGTTCGGTCGGCGCGATGGCGCGGGGATCTGCCGACCGCTACTTCCAGCAGGACATCAAGGACACGCTCAAGCTCGTGCCTGAAGGCATCGAGGGCCAGGTACCCTACAAGGGCGCGGTCGGCCACGTCATGCACCAGCTCGCCGGCGGCCTGCGCGCCGCGATGGGCTATGTCGGCGCAAAGGACATGAAGGAGCTGCACGACAAGGCGCAGTTCGTCCGCATCACCGGTGCAGGCCTGCGCGAAAGCCACGTCCACGACGTCACGATTACCCGCGAGAGCCCGAACTATCCGGGCGGGGGTTAGTCGCTTCTGCCGTCATTCCGGGGGCGCGAAGCGCAACCCGGAATCTCGAGATTCCGGGTTCGATGCTTCGCATCGCCCCGGAATGACAATGAGTGGTTTGCGCGCTCGCCTCAATGACGGTGTCATTCCCCGCGAATGCGGGGAATCCAGTACGCCGCGGCTTCTCGGTTCAATCACAGCCGCCCCTGGACTACTGGATCGCCCGCTTTCGCGGGCGATGACAGCGAGTGTGGGATTTGCTTCATTCCCACCTACCTCCTAAATGACTGCAACAAGCATTCAGGAGGAAGCCATGATGTCCCAAGCAAAACGCATCGTTCTCGCCGCGCGTCCCGTCGGCGAACCCAAGCCGTCCGATTTCCGCATTGAGGAATTCGCTGTCCCGACACCGGGGCAGGGCGAAGTCCTGCTGCGCACGATCTGGCTGTCGCTCGATCCCTATATGCGCGGCCGCATGAGTGACGGTCCGTCCTATGCCGCGCCGGTGCCGATCGACGGCGTGATGGAGGGCGAGGCGGTTAGCGAGGTCGCGGCGTCGAACAATCCTGATTTCGCGGCAGGCGACATCGTGCGAGCCCGTACCGGATGGCAGACGCACGCGATCTCCAGCGGCAAGGGCCTGATCAAGGTGGATCCCAAGCTCGGTCCGATCTCGACCTCGATCGGCGTGCTCGGCATGCCCGGCATGACCGCCTATACCGGCCTGCTCGACATCGGCAAGCCGCAGGAAGGCGAGACCGTCGTCGTCGCCGGTGCCTCCGGTGCGGTCGGCTCCGCCGTCGGCCAGATCGCCAAGATCAAGGGCGCGCGGGCGGTCGGAATTGCGGGTGGCAAGGACAAATGCGACTACGTGGTGAGGGAGCTCGGCTTCGATGCCTGCATCGATCACCGCGATCCCAATCTTGCGGCCAAGCTGAAGGACGCCTGCCCGAAGGGGATCGACGTCTATTTCGAGAATGTCGGCGGCGCCGTGTTCGAAGCGGTGTTCCCGCTGCTCAATCCGTTCGCGCGCGTGCCGGTCTGCGGCCTGATCGCCCATTACAACGACACCGAGGCCAAGCCGCCGAAATGGGCCGCCAGCATGATGCGCGCGACCCTGACCAAGCGGCTGACCTTCCGCGGCTTCATCGTCTCCGACTTCGCCGCGCGCCATGGCGACTTCCTGCGCGACATGTCCACCTGGGTCCGCGACGGCAAGGTGAAATACAAGGAGTTCGTCACCGAGGGCCTGGAGAGCGCCCCCGGTGCCTTCATGGGGCTCCTGAAGGGCGCCAATTTCGGCAAGCAGCTGGTGCGGGTCGGGCAAGATAAGGCCTAGCTGCACGGCTTGGTTGCACCTGCGCCACAGCCCCGGCGCGGATGGTTAAGAAAGTGTCACCGATCGGTCACACCTGCCCGCAAAACCCGCAGGTGTGACCGTCGGTTCATTGACGTCCGGACGAAGGCATTGAATCATCGGGCATATTTCAGGTGCTACGATGTTAGAGATTGGTATTTTCTGCGTAATCCTCCTGGCCGCCGGCTATTGGACGACCATGTTCGTCATGGGCCGCCGCGACGACGTCATCCATGGCAAGTTCGTCCATGCCGAGGACGAGGGCGATTTGACCCGGCCCGCGATGCCGACACCGCCGCCGTTCCCGAAGCGTCCGCTCAAAGCTGCGCAGCCCGCCGGCGTCCAGTCTGCCAATGTACAGCCCGAGATGGCCGAGGCGAGGCCGGTGAACAGCGCAGCGCTGGAATCCTTGCTGGCTGCGATCCAGCAGGACCTCAAGAGCGTCGCGTAAGCCGCAATCCTCAGACGCTGCCGCGCTCGATCAGGGACAGGTCGACGGCGAGCCGCTGTTCGGCAAGCTGCGTGCCCGACAGGCGCGCCAGCAGCAGTTCGGCCGCGATGCGCCCCACGGCCGCCGCATCGAACGAGATGGTGGTGAGGCCGGGCGTGATCTGATCGGCGACGTCGTTGTCGCCGAAGCCGAGCACGGCGAGATCGCGCGGCACCGACAGGCCGCGCGCGCGGGCCTCGATCAGCGCGCCGGTCGCGAGCAGATCGTTGGCGCAGAACACGGCATCGACGCGGTCGCCGCGATCGAGCAGGGCGGTGAAGGCGGCGCGGCCGTCTATGAGGCCTGTGATCTCGCCAACGCCGATCTCGTGGACGATCTCGAGGCCGAGCTGCGCCGCTGCCGCGCGAAAACCGTCGCGGCGCAGCGCGCCGCGGCCGCTGCTGCGGCCAATGAACGCGACGCGGCGATGTCCGGCCTCGGCAAGCCTGCGCGCCGCCATCGCGCCGGCATCCGCATTGGGCAGGCCGACCAGCATGTCGATGGGATCGCGCGGAAAGGCCCAGGTCTCGATCACGGGAATGCCGAGCTCCGCAAGCGCGGCGCGATTTTCCTCGAGTTCGATCACGCCGGTGAACATCACCGCGGCGGGGCGGATGCCGCGCAGCGACTGGATCATCGCGACTTCCTTGACATAGGAGTAGGAAGTCTGGCCGACGAGCACCTCGAATCCTTCCGGCTCGAGCGTGGCCGCGAAGCTGCGCACGGCGAGCCCGAACTGCTGGCTGAGGATGTTGGAGACGAAGGCGACGACCACGTTCGAGCGGCCCGAGCGCAGCGCGCGCGCATGCGGGTTGGAGGCGTATCCGGTTGCCTCGATCACTTCGAGGATGCGCTCGCGGGTCTTTCGATTGACCTTCTGGGGGTGGCGCAGCACCCGCGACACCGTGATCGGCGATACCCCGGCGCGCTCCGCCACCTCCGCGATGCGCGGCGGCCGTCCGGTCGCGCTGGCGCGGCCGGGCGGCGCCGGAATGCGCACCACGTCGTCATAGCTCGGCTTTGCCGGATCGGTCATCGAATCCCGAGGGTAGTCGAAGTCGCTATCGTCTCCAAAGCTCAGCGCGCTGGCAGCTCGTCGCGCGACAGCGCCCGGCCGACCTGGACCAGGCAGTCGCCGCTCTGGCTGTCGGTGTGCAGGCGCTGCGAGATCACGATGCCGTCGGCGGGGAAGCGCAACACGTCTTCCGGCAGCTCAGGCCGCTCGAAATCATGATACCAGCCGGCGACGTCGCCGGCCGCAACGCGCGCGCCCACCATGACCGCGGGCTCGAACCAGCCGCGCCGTGTCGCGAACACCGCCTGCGCATGGCTTTGCAGCGCCAGCAATTCGGTGGCACGCTCGACCGGCGCATGCGGCCCCAGCACCGGGGCCTGGACGATGCCGAGCGCGAGCAGCAGCCGGTCGACGGCGCGCGCGGTGAACGCCATCGTCTGCGGCGTGACGGTGCCGCCGCCGCCGAACTCGCCTGACAGTCCGATCGCGCCGGCGCGCGCGGCCGCCGCCATCGAGGTCGGCGCAGCGGCGCCGTTCTCGGCGACGAAGGCGAAGGGCATCCCTAATCCTTCCATCAGGCGCAGTGCCTGGCCGAACATCTCGGGCGGTCCCTGCCGCTCGATCAGCGCGCAGGGCACGTGCGCCATCGACGTGCCGCCGGAATGGATGTCGAAGACGACGTCATGGCGCGGAAACAGCTCGTGCTCGAGGAAGTGCGCGAGGCGGAACGTCGGCGTGCCCCCGGCATCGCCCGGGAAGGCGCGGTTGAGATTGCCCTCGTCGAGCGGCGAGCGGCGGCGCGCCGCCATCACGGCGGGAAGATTGGCGAAGGGCAGGATGGTGATCTCGCCCTTGACGGCCTTGGCATCGAGCCGGCGATACAGCCGCGTCAGCGTGATCTCGCCCTCGTATTCGTCGCCGTGATTGCCGGCCATCAACAGAAGTTTTGGGCCGGCGCCGTTCTTGATCCGGAAGATCGGGATCTTGAGCTGGAAGTAGGGCGATCGATCGATCGAGAAGGGAATGCCGAGATAGCCGGACCATTTCTGGTCCTTCTCGAAATCGATCTCGTGGAAGAGTCCGGTATGCATGGGAGGCCCTGAGGGCCGCGTCGTCGCCGACGCCGGCCGAAGGTTGAAAGAGGGACGATGCCGTTACAGCAAGGCGACCGCGGTCATCTCGACGCGCAAATCGGGATCGGCGAGACGGGCTTCGACGCAGGCGCGCGCCGGCGGATTGGCCGGATCGATCCAGAAATCGTAGACCGAGTTCATGGTGTCGAAGTCGGTGATATGCGGCAGGAAGACGTTGACCGCGATCAGTTTGGAGCGGTCGGAGCCGGCTTCCTTGAGCAGCGCGTCGATCTTGGCGAGCACCTGCTGGGTCTGCGACACGATGCCGGCCTTGCGGTCGTCCGCGACCTGGCCTGCGATATGCACCATGCCGCCGGCGGCGACGGCCTGGCTCATGCGCGAGCCGACCACGTAACGTTTGATCATCTCGAAGTCTCCTTGGGAAAAGCGGCTCCCGCGCGGGCGCGGGAGCCGCTTGTGAACTTACAGCGTCGGCAGCGACTGCTCTTCCCTAAACCATTTCAGCTGAAGTGCGCCGAGCTTGCCGTTGAGCTTGTTGAAGAAGATGTCTGTGTTGATCCAGTTGAGCAGGTTCTGCTCGCCCTGGCGCACGCCGACATGGGCCGGCGACTGGCGGATCAGGAATTTCAGCTCGACCTCCTTGGTCGGGTTCTGGTCCTGCACCTTCAGCGCAATGGCGCTGTTCTCGGCGAAGGTGTCGGCCTGTCCGGCGAGGAAGGCGGCGAGCGCGGCCGGCGTGTCCTCGAAGCGCACCAGCTTCACCTTGGGTGCGTTGTCGGTGAGCCAGACGTCGAGCGTCGAGCCCTTGGCCACGGCGACGCTGCGGCCGTCGAGGTTGTCGGGCTTCTTACCGGTGGTTGATGGCAGCGACTTGGCGCCGTAAACGCCGAGATTCACCACCGCGTAGGGCTGCGAGAACATCACCTGCTGGGCGCGCTCGGGTGTGGCGCCGAGGCCGGCGATCAGCATGTCGATCTTGTCAGAGAGTAGGCTCGGGATGCGCGCGGCGCCGGTCACCGGCACGAGCTCGAGCTTCACGCCCATGTCGGCGGCGATCAGCCGGGCGAGATCGGCATCAAGGCCCGCGATCTCACCCTTGTCGTCCTTGAAGCCCCAGG
Organism: Bradyrhizobium sp. CCBAU 45394; assembly: GCF_028128655.1. Classification (NCBI taxonomy): domain Bacteria; kingdom Pseudomonadati; phylum Pseudomonadota; class Alphaproteobacteria; order Hyphomicrobiales; family Nitrobacteraceae; genus Bradyrhizobium; species Bradyrhizobium sp. CCBAU 45394. The sequence goes on from NZ_LBIX01000174.1 coordinate 229,575, forward strand.
GCGCGGCATCGGTGAGAATGCCGACGCGCAGCTTGCCGGAGCCGAGCACATCCTGCAGCTTGTCGGCGTGTGCGAGGTTCGGCGCGGCGAGCACTGCGAGTGCCGTGGCTGCGATCGCAAAGAGGGATTTCAGTTGTCTCATGACTCTCTCCTGGTGGCGGATGGCTGGATGATCATTTTGCGGAGGCGATGAAGCTGGCGAGCTCGGGGGTCTCAGGATTGGCGAACAGCTTTGCCGGCGGCCCCTGTTCCCAGACGCGGCCCTGGTGCATGAAGACGATGCGGTTGGCGACGTTGCGGGCAAAACCCATCTCGTGGGTGACCAGGATCATGGTCATGCCTTGCTTCGCCATCGCCTCCATCACCTTCAGCACCTCGCCGACGAGTTCAGGATCGAGCGCGGAGGTCACCTCGTCGAACAGCATGAGGTGAGGCGCCATGGCGAGGCAGCGCGCGATCGCGACGCGCTGCTGCTGGCCACCGGAGAGCTGCTCGGGCCAGGCGTCGATCTTCTCGGCAAGGCCGACGCGGGTGAGCACGTCCTGGGCCAGCGTGCGTGCGCGGGCCTTGTCGATGCGGCCGGTGAGCAGCGGGGCCAGCGTGATGTTGCGCTCGACCTTCAGATGCGGAAACAGGTTGAAGGCCTGGAACACGATGCCGACGCGCTGACGGAATTTCTTGAGGTCAGGCATCTTCGCGTGGACCCGCTCGCCCTCGACGCGGATCTCGCCGGAATCGACGCTCTCCAGCGCATTGATGCAGCGGAGCAGCGTCGACTTGCCCGAGCCCGAGCGGCCGATGATCGTGACGATCTCGCCTTCCTCGACGTCGAGCGAGACGCCCTTGAGCACCTCGACCTTGCCGAATGTCTTGTGCACGTCGCGGATTTCAACGAGAGCCATCGAGGCGGGCCTCCAGGGAGCGGGACCAAAGCGTGAGCGGCAGGCACAGCGCGAAATAGATCGCGGCGACCAGCGCGTAGGTGAGCAGCGGCTGGAACGTCGCCGCGCTCACCACTTGGCCGGCGCGGGCAAGCTCGACGAAGCCGAGGATCGAGGCGAGCGAGGTGCCCTTGATGAGCTGCACCAGGAAGCCGACGGTCGGCGGCAGCGACAGCCGCAGCGCCTGCGGCGCGATGATGTGGCGGAATTGCTGCCAGGCGGAGAGGCCGAGGCAGGCACCGGCCTCCCATTGCGCCTGCTTCACGGCCTCCAGCCCGCCGCGCCAGATCTCGCCGAGGAAGGCGGCGGTGTAGAGCGTGTAGGCGACGGTCACGGCGACGAGCGCCGGCACCTGGATGCCCAAGAATACCGGCATGCCGAAATAGAAGAAGAACAACAGCCCGAGCAGCGGCACGCTCTGGATCACCTGGATGCACGCCGCCATGGTCCAGCGCAGCCCGGCGAAGCGGCTGATGCGGCCCATGGCGAGCCCGAGCGCCAGCGGCGCGCCGAAGGCGAGCGCGAGCACGACCAGCGCGACAGTCCAGCGCAGCGCCGCGAACAGCGAGACGAAATCGATGAGGGAGAAGGATCGCATCGCTGTCCCCTCAGCGCCGCCGCGGCCAGCGGAAGGCCGCCAGACCGATGATCGCGAACAGCGCCTTGAACGACATCGCCATCGCGAAATAGACCGCGCAGATCACCGCATAGACCTCGAAGCTGCGATAGGTGCGGCTCTCGATGAAGCCGGCGACATGAAACAGCTCGTCGGCGGCGACTTGCGAGGCGAGCGAAGTGCCGAGCAGCAGCAGCACGAACTGGCTGGTCACGGCCGGATAGGCGTTGCGCAGCGCCGGCGGCAGCAGGATGTGACGGAACACCTGCCAGCCTGACAGCCCGAGGCACTGGCCAGCCTCGATCTGGTTCTTCGGCACGGAGTCGAGGCCGGCGCGGATGATCTCGACCGAGTAGGCGCCGAAATACAGCGACAGCGCGACGGCAGCCGCCTCGAACGCCGGCAGCTTCAGGCCGAAGTTCGGCAGCACGAAGAAGACGATGAAGATCTGGATCAGCGACGGCGTGTTGCGGAACAGCTCGATATAGCCGCGCACCAGCCAGCGCAGCGGCGTGATGCGGCCGTTCAGCGCGACCGCGCCGGCAACGCCGATCACGAGCCCGGCCAGTGCCGCGATCACCGTCAGCTCGAGCGTGACGATGGCCCCGTCGATGAGCTGGTTCTGATAGCGCCAGAGCGGCAGGAAATTCATCGCGCGCGCTCTCAGCCGAACTGGGTGGGGAGGGCGCGCGTGACCACACCATCGGCGTCGAGCCCGAGGATCACCCGCCAGCGGTCGAGGCAGGTGCAGGGATGCGAGATGCCGAAGGCGATGATGTCGCCGACGGCAAGGACGCTTTCGGGGGCGACGGACAGGAACGCATGCTGGTCGTTGAGGCGCGTTACCGTCAGCGCAGCGTCGAGCCCTTGCTGCTCGACGCCGTCGCGGAATACGCGCAACGGGACGGGCAGTCCCTGATCGAAGGAGGCGTCGCGCATGCCGAAGCCGGCAATCGCAAGGCCTGTCTCGGGGCGCGACAAGACTTCGGCCCAGAGCGTCAGCGCGGGGCGAAAGCCTTCCACGGCGGAGTGGTGCAGACCGTCGATGAGGAGACCGCCGCGCCGGTCTACTTCCGCGAAGGCGCGGGCATAGATGCCGTGATCGGCGAAGAACAGCGCGCCGGAGCGCAGGATCACGCTGACGTTGCCGTCAGCCTGCGCGCCAGGCGCCAGCGCGCGCGCGACGATGTCGAAAAAGGCCGAGCCGCCGGCACTGATGATCAGTGGCCGCTGCGGGGCGGCGGCGCGCACCAGCGCAAAAGTCTCGATGGTGCGCTCCATCAGTGCCGCGATCGCGCGCATCGTCTCGTCGGCATCGGGCGTTGCGGCTGCGCCCTCATAGGTCGCAACGCCGCCGAGCACGAGCCGGTCGGCGGCGAGCACGGCTGCGATCGTCGCCTCGATGGCGGCGCGATCGCGCGCGCCGGCGCGGCCTGCGCCGAGCTCGACCAGCACGGACAATTCGCGGCGCTCCGCGATCCGTGCCGCTTCGGCGAGCGCGGCGACAGCGGCGGGTGAATCCGCGAAGGCGTGAAATTCGGCGTCGGGATAGGCGCTGAGCAGCGCGCCGAGCCGCCGACCGGCTGCCAGCCCGCCGATCTCGTTGGCCAGCAGCAGGCGCCGCTCGCCGCTCGCGAGCAGCACGGCGGCCTGCTGGACGTTGGCGACCGTCGTACCCCAGGCGCCGGCTGCGCGCAGCGAGCGGGCGAGCTCCGGCGACATCGGGGTCTTGGCGTGGGGCGCGACGCTGACGCCGGCGCTGGCGCACCATGTCAGGAAGAGGTCGCGGTTGGCCGCGAAGGCGGCTTCATCAAGGGTGAGGGCGGGCAGGGCAAGATCGCCGCGCGAAGGCGACCAGCGCTGGTTGCCAATGTCCTCAGTGGCCAGGCCATCGACCAGGGGAATGCCCCGCGTAGTCGTCGAAACGCGTTGGCTATCCCACCGGGACAAGAACTGCATCGTCGCTCCCTCAGCGGCCCTCGACCGCTGAAGTGAACGATATGTCCGAATGACAACGTTGTCATTAGCGGATTTTAGCCATCCACGGGCCAAGTTCAGTGCAAATAGGTATGAAAGTAGGGGTGAATGCCGTCGGATTGGGCTAGTGCTCGCCACCCATCTGGCCGAGGACCTCCTCGATATCGATGTCGATCTGGCCCGCCGCCCTGAGATGGCGGACCTCGAGACTGTCGCCCCGGAAGCGGTACTCGACGAGGCCGGTCTCCTTGATCGCGATCCGGTCCTGGCGCGCATCGTTGATCTTGAAGCCGACCGACGGCGCCCAGACGTGGCGCGTGTGGCGGAACGTGAAGTCGCGGCGCTGGTGCACGTGGCCGCTGCCGATGAGGCGCAGATCGACACGCGCAAACATCTCGATCAGCCGCGCCCGCGCCGGCTGCGGCACGTAGCGGATCGAGGTCTCCGGCGTCTCTGGATCGTGGGGCAGGTTGAGGAACACCGGCTTGTGCAGGAACAGCGCGACCGGCCTGCCATTGGTGCGTGCGATCTCCTGGGTTAGCCAGTCGAACTGCGCGGCCTCGAAGGCGAGCCCGGAATTCATCACCAGCGTGTTGAGGCCGATGAAGCACCAGCCCGCGGCCTCGAACGACCAATGGTCTTCGCCGATGATGTCGCGGAATTGCTGGCGGTATGCCTCGCTGACCGGCGGCTTCGGCGCCGGCCCGATCGCGGTCGGATTGTCGCCGATGTCGTGATTGCCGGGGAGGTAACGGCAGGTCACGGGCAGGGCGTCGTGCAGGCCTTTGGCGAATACGACATCATCGCGGCTGGTCGGGCCGTCGAAGGAGACGTCGCCGGTGTTGATGACGAGATCGGGCCGGTCAGCGTCGATGTGCTCGCAGACGCGGTGGAAGTTGGCGATCAGGCCGGGAAAGCGCCGGCCGAGATGGGTGTCGGAAATCTGCGTCAGGCGAAATTCGGACATGGCGTCAGCATACGCGTCGTCGCACGTCGGAACGATGACGGCGCGCGCATTATCCGCGATCGAACAATGTTTAAAGCACGCGATAGCGGATCGTGTAGGCGTCCTGCGGCGCGATGCTGCCCGCCACCGGCGAGGCGATGCGGTCGGCGAGATGCCAGGGGCTGAATTGCTCGGAGCGATGCGGCTCGGCCGGAAGGCGGAGGCGGAATTCGAACGTGCCCTTGCCGGGCAGGTTCACCACCAGCACGCGGTCGGCGGTGCGGTGGTTGAGCGCCACCGCGCCGCGCAGCAGTGCGCGGCCGTCGGCGAGGTCGCGCACGCCGTCGGCCAGCGCCAGCGTCTGGTTGCGGTCGGTATGCAGCTCGATCTGGGTGTCGGATACAGCCGTCAGCGTCTCCCTGGGCATGCGGATCTCGAACTCGACCGCAGGCTTGGATGGGTTGAGGCCGAGATAGGCGAGCGCAGCGTGGCGCACGTCGGAGGCGGCGAAGGCGAACAAGGCGACGGCGGCGAGCGTGGCGAGGCCATGCCTGACGACATCGCGCCAAGGGGAATAGCTCATCCGATAGCCCAGGCGGAAATACACCGTCATCGCCAGCGCGACCGCGAGCGCCATCGCGATACCTGACAGCGCCGACATCAGGATGCCGAGCCGGTCGCTGGCGGATTCGGCAAGGGGGCCGATCAGGCCGGAGAGGGTGTTCATGGCGGTCGCTCGCCTTGCGCCCCAAAGGGGACGAAATTGCTTTAACAATCGGTGGTTGGTCGCAAGAGCGGGAACACCGGTTCAACTCGCTGATTGTCAGCGTCAGAAGTCGCGGCTAATGACGGTCCGCGGTGTTCCGCCTTACGGGAAAGTTCCGATGTCTGTCCAAATGGTCCTGCTGCCTGTCTTCGTGCAGGTCGGTCTCACCTTCGCGCTTCTGATCGGCATGGTCTTCGGGCGCCGCAAGGCGCTGGTCTCGGGCGAGACCAAGATCCGCGACATTGCGCTGGGCGAGCCGAACTGGCCCAAGAGCACCACGCAAATCGCCAATTGCTACCGCAACCAGTTCGAGCTGCCGTTGCTGTTCTACGCCCTGATCGCGCTGGCGCTCCCCTTGCGCCATGTCGATCTCTTCATCGTGCTGATGTCATGGGTGTTCGTGGTGACACGGTTCGCCCATGCCGGCGTGTTCGTCTCCTCGAACGATCTCGGCCGCCGCTCGACGATCTGGCTCGCCGGCGTACTGGTGCTGCTGGTGATGTGGATCTACTTCGCGCTGAGAATGCTCTTGTTGATCTGACTTTTAACGGTCGGATTTCATCTGAAAGATTTGAAATGACCCCCGCTGCCCGGCTGTCCGCAGCCATCGAACTGATCGATACCATCGAGAGAGACCGCGTGCCCGCGGCCAAGGCACTGAAGGAGTGGGGCACCGCGCACCGCTTCGCCGGCTCCGGCGACCGCGCCGCGATTGCCGGCCTCGTCTGGGACGTGCTGCGCCGCTATGCCTCGAGCGCCTTCCTGATGGACGCCGACACCGCGCGGGCGCGGCTGATCGGCATGCTCCGCCTCGAGCGCGACATGGACGCGGCCACCATGGCCGCCCTGTTCGACGGCAGCCGGTTTGCGCCGGCGCCGCTGACGGAGGCCGAGCAGGCGGCGCTCAGCCATCGCTCCCTCAGGGACGCTCCCGCTGCGATCGCCGGCGACTACCCCGAATGGCTCGATCCGCATCTGGCAAAGGTGTTCGGCGAGGACCGTGCGGCGGAGGCGGCCGCGATGGCGAGCCGGGCGCCGCTGGACCTGCGCGTCAACACGCTAAAGTCCAATCGTGACAAGGTGCTGCGGGCGCTTGCTCATCTTCATGCGAAACCGACGCCCTGGTCTGCAACCGGCCTGCGCATCGAGCTTTCCGCCGATGCGCGCAACCCCGGCATCCAGGCCGAGGAGGATTTCATCAAGGGCGCCGTTGAAGTGCAGGATGAGGGATCGCAGCTTGCGGCCCAGTTCACCGCGGCAAAACCCGGCGAGCAGGTGATCGATCTGTGCGCCGGCGCCGGCGGCAAGACGCTGGCGCTCGCCGCCATGATGCAGGGCAAGGGCCGGCTGATCGCCACCGATCGCGACAAGCGGCAGCTTGCGCCCATTCACGAACGCCTGTCGCGCGCCGGCGTCCACAATGCCGATGTCCGCACGCCCAAGGGCGAGGCCGATCCGCTGGCCGACATCAGTGCCACGGCCGACCTCGTTGTGATCGACGCGCCCTGCACGGGAACCGGCACCTGGCGCCGCAACCCCGACGCCAAATGGCGGATGCGGCCGGGCGCGTTGGAGATTCGCCTGCGCGACCAGGCCGAGGTGCTGGAGCGCGCCGTGCCGCTGGTGAAGCTAGGTGGCCGCATCGCCTACATCACCTGCTCGGTTTTGGCGGAAGAGAACGGCGAGCAGGTGAGGGCGTTCATCGGCCGTCACCCGGAGTTCGCGGTGGTCCCACCCGAGCAGATCGCGAGCGTGCTCTGGGACAAGGCGGAAGATTTCGCAAAAGCCGCGCTGCAATCGCCCGAGGGCTGGCTGATGACGCCGCGCCGGACCGGGACGGATGGCTTCTTCGTCTCGGTGCTGCGGAAAGTGTAGCTCTCGTAGGGTGGGCAAAGCGAAGCGTGCCCACCATTCCCAGTGTGAAAGATGGTGGGCACGGCGCGCGAAGAGCGCGCCTTTGCCCACCCTACGGCACTCGCGCCCTCGTCATTCCCGGGTTCGCCCTCCGGGCGCCCCGGAATGACGGCCGTTGGGCCCCCCAAAACAAAAGCCCCGCAGACCGAATCCCGGTCACGGGGCTTTCAAGTTCTCGCGCTCTGCCGGTACGTCCGTGGTCAGAAGCGCTGGTGCGTTGGCGATTAGCCGACGCGGAGATTATCAGCCGACGACTTGCCGCTGCGACGGTCGGCGACGATGTCGAACGAGACCTTCTGACCCTCGTTGAGGGAGGAGAGGCCAGCGCGCTCGACGGCGCTGATGTGCACGAACACGTCCTTCTGGCCGTCGTCCGGCTGGATGAAACCATAACCCTTTTGGGTGTTGAACCACTTCACGGTGCCCATAGCCATGGGAATTTCCTTTAGTTAGTTAGAGAGGATACGCACGCGGACCGGTACGCAGCACTGCGCCCATAGTCCTGATGAGTCGATGTTTTGGAGAAATCATCTGAAGCGTGCGCGCCTGTCTTAGACGAGGCGAAGCGGCCCAGTCGTTCGGCCAAGTATCGATGATCACAATATAGCGAGAATTTTGGGCCACTTCAAGGCACCACCCGCCACCCGGTACCTCGCCCGGATTTGCTATTTTGCGGTGCAAATTAACCGCTCCGGCGCATCTCAATCGACGATAAACAGCGTCGCCCCGGTGGCCGTCGAGGACCGGTGCGCGGCGTCTCCGAAGTCCGAGACCTGGTAGCTCATCCCCGCCGTGAGCTTGAACTTGCGGCCGTCGCGCAGCTCCGAATCGAGCTCGCCCTTGACCACGAAGATGACGTGGCCGCGGTCGCACCAATGGTCGGCGAGATAGCCCGGCGAATACTCGACCATCCGCACCCGGAGATCGCCGATGTTGAGCGTGCGCCACAGCGCCTGGCCGGTCTCGCCGGCATGCTTGGTCGGCTCGACCTTGCTCCAGTCGGTGACGGTGAAGGGGGAGGTGGGAAGTTTCATGGGGGATCCTGTCTCAGAGCCGGCAATGCCGGTGTTAGCGTACGCTGCCGCCGCAGTCTCCGTCATTGCGAGCGCAGCGAAGCAATCCAGAAATGCATCCGCGGAGGCCATCTGCTTCCGCCTTCGCCAAGGCTTTGGCGGACGAGTCGCGGAGCTTGCAATGACGCGCTTCTCTCGCTGTCATCGCCCGCGGAGGCGGGCGATCCAGTACGCCGAGACGGTCGTGATTGAATCGACAGGCCGCGGCGTACTGGATTCCCCGCTTTCGCGGGGAATGACAGCGGTGGGTGGGGCGGCACCGTTCAACACGGCGAGACGTCACCCCACCAGATGGTTCGCCGACCCCTGCACGATCAGACCCGCGTCATTCACCCGCAGATATTCGCAGATCTTCTTGCCCCGCTCGTTCGCGTAAAACACCACCACGCTATCCGGGCTGACGAACACATCGATCAGCGAGAAGTGCAGCTCCGGCAGCAGCCCGAGCGCCTTGCCCCAATAGGCCCGCAAAGCATCCTTGCCGCGCACGGTGCCGCTGGCATCGAACCCCAGCGCCGGGATGCGGTCCGAGGTCATCACGGTGTCCTCGTCATAGAGCGTCAGCACGCGTTCGAGATCGCGCGCGTTCCAGGCCTCGACCCAGGTCCGGCCGAGCGCGGCAAGCGTCGATGGCTGATGGTGCTGTGACATGGCATTCTCCCTGATCGGCCCCTGGTTGAAGGGTGGGGCAAATTAGGTCAATAATACTTACCTATATCCGTTTGTCCATGCCCAAAGAAGAATGTGGGCGCGCAAACCTGCGCGGTTGCGGGCCGGGCGCCTGTCGCGTATCTGCTTGCCATGACAGCAGCACAGAACGACCGCTCCGCGTCGACGCCCTCCGTGGCCTCGGCGCATGACAAGATTCTCATCGTCGACTTCGGCAGCCAGGTGACGCAGCTGATCGCGCGTCGCGTGCGCGAGGACGGCGTCTATTGCGAGATCGTCCCGTTCAACAAGGCCGAACAGGCTTTTCTGGAGATGAAGCCGAAGGCGGTGATCCTCTCCGGCGGGCCGGAGTCGGTGCACGAGGCCGGCTCGCCCCGCGCCCCGCAATTGATCTTCGCCTCCGGCGTGCCCGTGATGGGCATCTGCTACGGCCAGATGACCATGGCGGCGCAGCTCGGCGGTGAGGTCGAGGGCGGCCATCACCGCGAATTCGGCCGCGCCGATGTCGAGGTGAAGGCTGACAGCAAGCTGTTCGAGGACGTCTGGTCATCAGGCAGCAAGAACCAGGTCTGGATGAGCCATGGCGACCGCATCACCAAGATGCCGCCGGGCTTCTCGGTGGCCGGCACCTCGCCGAACGCGCCCTTCGCGATCATCCAGGACGAGAAGCGCAAATATTACGGCCTGATGTTCCACCCCGAAGTGGTGCACACGCCCGACGGCGCCAAGCTGATCCGCAACTTCGTGCGCAAGATCGCCGGCCTCACCGGCGACTGGACCATGCGCGCCTTCCGCGAGGAGGAGATTGCCAAGATCCGCGCCCAGGTCGGCAAGGGCAAGGTGATCTGCGGCCTCTCCGGCGGCGTCGATTCGGCCGTCGCGGCCGTGCTGATCCACGAAGCCATCGGCGACCAGCTCACCTGCGTCTTCGTCGATCACGGCTTGATGCGCCTCAACGAGGCCGAGCAGGTGGTCGACCTGTTCCGCCACCACTACAACATCCCGCTCGTGCACGTGGATGCGTCGAAGCAGTTTTTGGGCGAACTCGAAGGCGTCACCGACCCCGAGACCAAGCGCAAGACCATCGGCCGCCTCTTCATCGAGGTGTTCGAGGCCGAGGCCAAGAAGATCGGCGGCGCCGACTTCCTGGCGCAAGGCACGCTCTATCCTGATGTGATCGAGAGCGTCTCCTTCACCGGCGGCCCCTCGGTCACCATCAAGTCGCACCACAATGTCGGCGGTCTCCCTGAACGCATGAACATGAAGCTCGTCGAGCCGCTCCGCGAGCTGTTCAAGGACGAGGTCCGCAAGCTAGGGCGCGAGCTCGGCCTTCCCGAAATCTTCGTCGGCCGCCACCCGTTCCCGGGCCCGGGCCTTGCCATCCGCTGCCCCGGCGACATCACAAGCGACAAGCTCGACATCCTGCGCAAGGCCGATGCCGTCTACATCGACCAGATCCGCAAGCACGGCCTCTACGACGACATCTGGCAGGCTTTTGCGGTGCTGCTCCCCGTGAAGACGGTGGGCGTCATGGGCGACGGCCGCACCTACGACTACGTCGTGGGTCTGCGCGCCGTCACCTCCACCGACGGCATGACCGCGGACTTCTACCAGTTCGACATGAAGTTCTTAGGCGAGACCGCCACGCGCATCATCAACGAGGTGAAGGGCGTGAACCGGGTGGTGTACGACGTGACCAGCAAGCCGCCCGGGACGATTGAGTGGGAGTAGTGGACCGGTTGTCATCGGGCAGTTTGGCGTGGTTTTGGAGCGTCTATCTCATTTCTTCCCGGTCGCGTCGTCACATAAGCCTGATCGAGGTCTGAAAACTATCGCGCTTCCGCGAACAGCGCAATGTGGCGTACTGCGGCGTGCAGAAAGGTCGGAAGCGGTGAGCCGAAGTCTCAGTTTGAGGGATCGGGATTACGGTGACAGTGCATTTGACTATCGCTCGCTAAAGAAGGCTTGCGAGTTGAATTCACTGTCACCGTAATGTTCGAAGAAGTCAGCGCGCGACCGGTTCTCGGCGTCGATCACGGCCATAGATCGATTACTGCTCCTTCCTGAACAAATCCTGGAAGACCAGCGGGCCCCAGGTGCGGCCGCGCGCGTGCACCAGCGCGCCACCCTCGTTGAGCTTTCCGAGCTTCACGGGTGCGAAGCCGAGTTGTTTCGCCAAGGCCGCGACGGGAACGATCGCGTCCTCGTCGTCGCTGGACAGAAAGACGACCCGGTGGCCGCCCTCGACGACCGGATCGGTAGCCAGTTTGGCTGCAATCAGATGATTGAAACCTTTCACGAACCTGGCTCCGGTGAACGCCTTCGCGACGACGGCGGAGGACAGAAGACCGTCCAGCTCTTCTCCAAAGCCGTTCGTCGCGTCGATGATCGTCTTGCCTTGCCAACTCGGCAGGGCCTTCGCAACCGCGCGATGCTCCCCGAACGGGACCGCCAGAATGATGGTGTCGGCCTCGAGTGCGTCCTCCAGCGACCTGGCGACGACCGTGGGTCCGATCGCCCGAGCCTGCGGCGCCAACGTCTCGGGCGGCCGGCGGCTCGCGACTGATACGTCGATGTTCCTGCGGGCGAAGGCATGGGCGAGGGCCTGGCCTATCTTGCCGAATCCTATGATTGCGTAGCTCATCATACGTCTCCTATTTTCAGATGGCCGAGAAGCCGCCGTCGACGGACAACTCCACCCCGTTCACGAAGCTTGAATCGTCTGAGGCAAGAAACAGCGCGACCGCCGCGATTTCCTCAGGACGACCCATCGTTCCCCTGGGGATCAGGGATTCGAACATCCGCTTCGCGTCCTCGGTGAGAACCTGGTCCTGCATCGGTGTGGCGATCGGCCCCGGGCTCAGCACGTTCACCCGGATATTCCTGCCCTTCAGTTCGTTGAGCCACGTGCGTGCGAATGAGCGCAGCGCCGCCTTGCTCGCCGCATACACGCCGTAACCGGGAAAACCTTTCACCGACGCAACGGACCCGGTCATGAAGATCGATCCGCCATCGCGGAACAGCGGCAGCGCCTTCTGAACCGTGAACAGCGTGCCGCGCGTATTCAGGCCGAAGGTTGCATCGAAATGCTGCTCGGTAATCTCGCCGAGCGGAACGGCTTCCCCCATGCCGGCGCTCGCGTAGAAGACGTCGATCCTACCCTTGTCCCGCTTGACCGTGTCGAACAGACGGTCGAGGTCGTCGAGATTGGCCGCGTCGCCGCGCACGCCGATCACGTTCCGGCCAATCAGCTTGACGGCCTCGTCGAGCGCCTGCTGCCTCCGGCCCGTGATGAAAACATAGGCGCCTTCTTCAACGAACCGCCTGGCGCTCGCCAGCGCCATACCGCTCGATCCACCCGTGACGACTGCGACCTTACCTTCAAGCTTTCCCATGACTTCTCCATTCGTGGTGTCGGGGCAGCATCTGCCTCCGAGAACCTCGAAATGGGTCCGCAGGGGTCAGGTGTTGAGTGCGGAAGCGCGCACATCGGTGGTGCGAAATCGAACCGGCTGGACGATCGACGCCAGCCGCGACGAGCGGTGTCCGCCGGTCGGAATTGGGCCGTACTTGCCGGCATGGGGCTGTGATCGCTGCCCGTGCTACCCAAATACGAGATGCCGCTCGATGTGTTGGACACGGGCTTTGGAAGGCGCACCGTGCGGTGCGGGATTGCACCATGATCGACTGGGATGACGTTCGTTACTTTCTTGCCGTCGCGCGCGGAGGCTCGGTGCGGGCTGCCGCCGAGCGCCTCGGTGTGAACCACGCGACCGTGCTGCGACGCATCGCCCAGCTCGAGGAGCGCCTCGGGGTCCATATGTTCGAAAAGCTGCCTTCGGGCTACCGCCTGACGGCTGCAGGCGAGGAGGTCCTCGAGTTCGCGGACCAGATGGAAACGTCTTCGCACCTGCTGGAGACGCGCGTCTTCGGGCGCGACCAGAGCGTGCGCGGGCTTCTGCGGGTGACGCTGGCGCCGCCGCTGGCGACACACCTGCTCATGCCTGATTTCGCCGATTTCGCGCGTCTGCATCCGGACATTGAGATGGAAATCCTGTCGTTCGGCGAGTTGGCAAATCTGACCAACCGGGAGGCCGACGTCGCGATCCGCGTCGTCTACGACCGCAAAACCCTGCCGCTCAATCTTCACGGCCTGAAGGGACCGGAGCTGTTCGGCGCCGTCTACATGTCCAGGGATCGACTGGCCGCGTGGCGTGCGGGCGCGCCTGATCCTGTCAGGTGGATCGTCATCAGCATGCATGGGATTCCGGATTGGGCCAGCGAGGGTGAGGTTCGCACCACGGGCGGTCCGTTCAGGGTCACGGATGCCGGCGCGCAGATCGCTGCCGTACGGCAAGGGCTCGGGATCACGACACTGCCGTGCTTCGTCGGCGATGCCGACCCCCTGCTGGTGAGGGTGCCGGGCACCGACCTGCACATGTACGGAACGGTTTGGCTTCTCACACAGGGCGAGACACGCAAGACGAAGCGCGTGCGGCTCTTCACCGAGTTCGTATCCCGCAGGCTCACCGCGTACGCGCCGCTTCTCGCGGGGCTGTCCGTATCGCGCGACTGATGCAGCGTCGTACTAAGGCGATGTTGTGTCAGCAATAGCAGGCGATCGTTCTCGCGTTGCCATGCAGGACGTACCGTCTCACCAGATGAACGGAATCAGGCGCCGGCGCACACGGCGCGCGTAGTCGTCATAGCCCTCGAGGCCCGCGCGCAGCGTCCGCTCCTCGATGCCGATCCGGATGCCAAACAACAGGGCGAGGATGGGGACCGTCGGAAGTCCCCACCACGAGCCGAGCACCAGCGATGTCCCGGCGACGTAGAAGAGCGTGCCGAAATACATGGGATGGCGGACGATGGCATAGGGGCCTGTTGTGATGACGGCCTGCCCGCGGTCCTTTTGCAGTTTCACGACCGGCGCCGCGAAGCTGTTCGTGCGCATGATCCAGTAAATGAACAACATCGCCGCCAGCAGGAGCCCGCAGCCCGCCCACTGCACGGAAGATGGCATTGCCGACCAGCGCCAGCGCGCCGCATCCGCCGCCATGAAGCCCATTCCTCCAAATATGACGAGCAGGATCGGGATGAGAATCAGCTTGTCCGCGAGCGGCTGATCTTTCTGCACGGGCGGCTTGAGGCGTTCTCTGAGCAGGCTCGGATCCACGCGCGCCATGATTGTCCCAAACACGACTGAGGATAAGACCATCACGCCGAGATAGAGCCATCCGCCGGTGTAGTCCGTCGTGCCTGCAGCAACAAAGATGATCGCGCCCATGAAGCCGAACCAGACGATCGTCTGAACGATGAGATTGAGAACGAGACCCATTTTTCTGCCTTTCCCGTCGAAGGTTCGGAGTCTTCCGCACGGTCAGCGCCGCTGCGGGATTCCTCATTGCCGTCGTCGGCCACGCGTCCAGCGGCTGATGGCGTCCTCCATGGCGCCACGCATGACCCGGTAGAAGTCGGCCATCTCCCTGAGGCGTGCGCTTGCCGCCTTTGACGCAGCTATTTCAGCCCCGGCGTTCAACTGCCCGGCCAACGCGTCGAGCAGACGATTCTGCTGCCGGACCATGGCTTCGTAGTCGTCTGCCACGGCATAGAGCGCGCGTTTTGTCCCAGCCTCGCTATGGCGACGCGCCAGCGTGTAACTCTCCAGCAGTCGAGCGGCTACGCTTGCGCTGCTCTTGCTGATCCCGAGGCTTTCGGTGATCTGATCGAGGCTGACGGGGCGAGGGCAGAGAAGCAAATAGCCATAGAGACGGGCGGCGACGGGCGGTACGCCCCAGGGCGTGAGCAGCCTTGCCACGTCCTCCGTGAACCGCTGCTCGTCCCTGCTGGTCTTGTTTGACATATTCGGCATATTCCGAATATATAGAATTTATGGCTGACGGCAAGCGCCAAGCGGGGGCTCATGCCTCCCTGTCAGTCCGCTGCGGCCTGTGTTTTGCAGGATCGGTATCATGTCGCCGGAGTTCACGCTTCGGCGGGAGCCATCGCGTCATGGACGAGCGGCAGACGTCGAGCGTAGTCGCAATCATTCCCTGCAACGACCTCGATGCAGCGGAACGGTGGTGGAACAGGCTCGGCTTCTTCAGGCCGGTCGATCAAGGCTACGAAGACTATCGGATGCTGTCAGATGGTGTTGGTTGCGAGGTGCATTTGCAGCAGGCGGTGGAAGGCTGGCTCATTCCGGGGAGCAACCCGTTTGGCGTCTACGTCTACACGCCCCGGGTTCGCGGCCTGGCCGCGGCGATGTGCATGGAGATCGTCGAGCCGAGCCGCGCGGCCGAGCACAAGCCGTGGGGCATGTATGAATTCGCGCTAAATGGCCCTGACGACCTGCTCGTCCGCGTGGGCTGGCCGAGCCGGTTGATGACGGAGTAGGTCTGGCGTTGGCGCGAGCCTCTCGGCGCTCAATTGTCGCACCTTCATGTGAAGCATCTCACACGCACGCTTGCGTCAATCATGCGACAGAACACCTGCTGTGATTGTACGTGGTGAATTGGGCTTATTGAGATGCCCGCCACCACATCAGCTGAAATGAGCTGCACACGCCAGAACGACATGTTGAAATAGCTATGAACCGGCCGATTGCGTCGGTCCATGAGAGCTATGGAGACACTATGGCTGACAAACACGAACAGAGCATGGTTGGTACGTGGACCAAAACCACGGCGGCTGCGTGTGCGGACAAATATCCCGCCACCATCACCTTCTCGACCGGCACCTACCGCGGCATGCGCGGCGAGGGGCAGGGCATGGTGTGGTGGGACGCGGGAATTTACCGTCTCGAGGATTCCAACACACTCGTCGTCGGGACGGCCAACGATGAACTTGTGACCTATCGCATTTCACTCGAGGCCGACCGGTTTGAGTTTACGGATTCCGAGGGCTGTGTCGTGACCTATCGGCGCGCGTAGGACTGCGCACGCCACAGCTGACTTGAGATAACGCGGGCGTACCCGCGAACGAGCCCGATGCTCACGTCGATCGCCTCGTCATTTCAACGAGGAGATTACGACATGTGCAATTGCTCAGAGCATGAATCGAGTGGCAGCCTTGCAAAGATGACCGGGGCATCGGTCGAGCCGGCCATGAAGCCGCAGGTGCCGCTGTCGCGTCAGATCAGCATCAGCGATGAGGATTCCGGCGACCAGCCGGCCGCGACCGATCTGCAGCCGTTTCCGCCCTTCAGGCTGTGCAGGCTCGACTTTCGCGAGGGCTGCTACCAGATCAACTTCAGGCCGACGGCCGGCTTCGTGTCTTTCGAAGGCACGCTGCGCGTCGATCGCTCGGCGCCCGACGGCGGCGCGGATCATCTGATCGTCAGCAGCGATCTCTACTCGAAGCGGCCGGTGATCGGTCCTATCCCCCATCCGTTGCCGCCGGTGGGGAACAAGGACGCAGATGAAGCCGCAGCAGACGCGGGGCTGACGAGCCTCGCCGGTTCGCTTAGCGCGGTCGACGAGCCGGCTATTCCGTTCCCGATCCGCAGGCCGAGGATCCCCATCTTCCCCCGCGCGCGCTATCACTCCTATCTCAGGGTGACCAGCGTGTCCGCGCCGGTCGCGGTCCCGCTGCCGAAGAAGTGCGAGCTCACCATCGTCGCCGAGCAGTTCAACTACACGCAGCCGCCGGTCGGGCAGTTCAAGGGCACGTTCCCGGCGACGCCGTCGCGCACCGTGACGATGAAGCTTTCAAAGGTGCCGGCGCCGTTTCCGTTCTCCCTGACCGGCGGACCGTTCTACGAGGGCCGGCTGCTCGAGGGCGGCGTGGACAAGGGCAGCGTCACGCTCGCCTGGGTGTCGAAATTCTTCCGCAGGGCGACGCTGGAAATCGATACGCTGGTCGGCGCCGTGCGGCCCGCACCGGTGCCCGACGGCGCCGGCGGCACGGAGTTCTTCGACACGATCTTCGCGAGGACCGGCTGGCAGCTCACGGTGGTGCAGGACCAGCTCAACGTCCCGGTGCCATCGGGCGTGGTGCCGACCAACTGCTGGAGCTCTGCGGATCTGCACGCGCTGATGACGACCGTGCGCAATCCGGCGACGAATCTGGACGCCGAATGGCGCGTGCACATGATCGTCGTGCCTGCGAAGCTCGGCTGCTCGCGCGGCATCATGTACGACCAGATCGGCGTTCCCCGCGAAGGCTGCGCGAGCTTCTCCGATGACGGCTATCCCACCTCGGACTCGTCGAACTTTGGTCTCGCCGCGAACAGGAAGCAGCGCGACGTGCCGCGTGCGTTCCTGCGCAGCGCGACCCACGAGCTGACGCACACGCTGAACCAGATCCACCAGGAGCAGGAGACGGCGGCCGACAACTCGATCATGACCACGACGCCGAGCGTGGCCGACGTGCTCGGCGGTCCCGCGACCGGCGAGCCCGGCGTGTTCCCGGATCAGATCAAGCTCGCGCACAACACCAACGTCCGTCATCACCTGAACCACATGCCGGATCCGGTCATTCGTCCGGGCGGATGGCCGTTCGCAAGCTGGTTCCCGACCGGCGCGCCGCAGGCCGCCGACCGGCACGACTTCGAACCTTCCGAGCTGACGCTTGCGGTGACGGCTACGACCGACCGCGTCGCGCTCGGCCAGCCGCTGGATCTGACCTGGACGATGACGAACACCAGCGGCGTGTCGCTGCGCGCGCCGAACGACGTCGGCATCGAGGCCCTGTTCGCGTCGATCACGGTCACCGATGCCGAGGGGCGCGAGCGCCCGGTGAGGCCCTTCGTGATCCTGTGCGAGCACGCAAAATTGAGCGAGCTCGAGCCCGGCAAGAGCGTCACGGCCTCGGCGAAGGTGTTCTGGAGCACGGCGGGCTTTGCGTTCGAGAGGCCGGGCCGCTACCGCGTCGACGTCGCCGTGTCGTGGTCGGCGCAGGGCGTGATGGTGGGTGTGCAGTCGGGGATCGACGTGTTCGTCGACTATCCGTCCAGCGCGTCCGACAACCATTCGGCCAATCTCGTGCTGCATCCCGAGGTCGGCAAATGGGTGGCGCTCGGCGGCGATGCCTATCACCTCGGCGAGGCGTGCCGGCGCTTGCAGGCGCTCAGCCAGACCGCGGCGCCGGCAGGTGCACTGGCCGTCGCCGGCGACGGTGCGCCCGCGCCGCGGGTGCTCGACGGCTTCGCGGACCTGCTGCCGGACCGCGCCAAGCTTGCGAGGCTGCGTCCCGAGCTGACCGCCGACACGGGCGGCCGTGCGGCACGCGGTCCCGCGCGCGCGGCAGCCCCGGGGCGCAAACGCGCGGCGAAGGCGAAGAAGCGCACGGGGCGAAAGGGGTAAGCCGCAGCCGGAGCGACGGGTATCCATCGCCCGACCCATCCATCGCACGTCACCCGCGCCACGCACGGCGCGGGTGACGCACGACGCGCCGTCAGAACCGGGCGTCGATGTCGACGACGTCGATCAGCTTGTGATTGACGAACTCCTTGAGGCCGAGCCCCAGCAATTCGCGTCCGTAGCCGGAGCGGCGGATGCCGCCGAAGGGCAGGTCGGCCTCGACCTTGGTCGGATGGTTGACGAACACCATGCCGGTCGAGATCTTCCTGGCGACGTCCGCGCCGTGCTTCGTGTCGGAGGTGAACACCGAGCCGCCGAGGCCGAACGGGGAATCATTGGCGATGCGCACGGCATCATTCTCGTCCCTGGCGCGAAATAGCATCGAGACGGGGCCGAAGAATTCCCAGTAGCGCGCCGGATTGTCGTCGGCGACATCGGTCAGGATCGTCGGCTGCACGAAGGCGCCCTGGTTGGGGACGGGCGGGCCGACCTGCTCGGCCTTGGCGCCATGCGCAACGGCCTGGCGGATCTTCTCTCTGATCTCGTCGGCCGCCGCCTGCGAAGAGAGCGGCGCGAGCGTGGTTTCGGGGGCGAAGGGGTCGCCCGCCCTGAGGCCGGCCACGCCCTCGCGGTAGCGCGCAAGAAATTCGTCATAGACCGCATCGACGATGATCATGCGCTTGGACGAGACGCAGACCTGACCGCCGTTCCAGTGACGGCCGAAAACCGCCCATTTGATCGTCTTGGCCATGTCGGCGTCGGCGAGCACGACGAACGCGTCGGCGCCGCCGAGCTCCATGGTCGACTTCTTCAGCGCCTTGCCGGCCTGCGCGGCGACGACCGCGCCGGCATCTTCCGAGCCCGTGAGCGCCACGCCATGGACGCGCGGATCGTTGATGATCGTCTCGACCTGCGAGCGTGTCGCGTAGAGATTGATGAAGGCGCCCTCGGGCAGCCCCGCCTCACGCATCAGCCGTTCGAACGCCGCCGCGCTCTGCGGCACGTTGGAGGCGTGCTTCAGCAGCATGGTGTTGCCGGCCGAAAGCTGCGGGGCGATGATGCGGGCGATCTGGTAGTAAGGGAAGTTCCAGGGTTCGATCGCGAGCAGCACGCCGAGCGGCTCGCAGACGATGACGGCCTCGCCCTCGGCGGGATCGGCGACAGTCAATTTCTCCGGCCGGAGCAGGCTTTCGGCATTCTGGACGTAATATTCGAAGATCTTCGCGGACAATTCGACCTCGGCCTTCGCTTCGGTGAACAGCTTGCCCATCTCGAGCGTCAGGAGCTTTGCGTAGGCGTCGGCGTCCTTGCGCAGCAGGTCAGCTGCCTTTTGCAGGATCGCGCCGCGCGCGGCAAAGGACGTCTCGCGCCAGGCAAGGAAGGCCGCATGCGCCGCGTCGATCGCGCGGGCGACCTCGGCATCGGTGGCGGTGGGGAATGTCTCGAGGACTTCACCCGTGTAGGGGTAGGTGGTTGCGTAGGCCATGTGTCGTTCTCGCTCCAGGCATCGTGCAGTGTTTGGTGCCGGCTGCCTTCATGCGCTTCCGACGGGACTGCTGATGAAAGGATGGATCACAACCCAATTCGTCACTTTGAGACAGGTCAATCGAGATGCCTCAGCGCCGTTCACGAGACTGCGAGCGGGCGGTGGTCGGACCTGTCGTCATCAGGGGGCACTGCACAGCACCCCGGCACAAACGCGGGATGTGGGTTGCGCTGTCTCATGATACGCCAGCCACATCGTCCTCTCCGGAGCCTGCCTTCATGTCCGTCGCGACCACCGCCAATCAAGCCCCCGCAACCGCCGCCGAGACCGATCCCGAAACGCTCGGCTGGATGAAGGGCTTCCCGCCGGCGCCGGAGCGGACGATCACCTTCCAGGACGGCTCGTTCCGCAGCTTCCCCGAGCTGCGCTGGGCCTGGAGCAATATCCGCCAATTGGTGCCGACCGTGAACGTCTGGCGCGGGGCGGGACCGGCATCGCCGCTGCCGCGCGAGGACCACGACATCGGCGCGGTCGCCTCGACCACGATGGACGGCCGTCCCATGACCTTCGCGAAAATGCTGGAGGAGACCTACACCGACGGCATCGCCGTGCTGCATCGGGGCAAGCTGATCTACGAGCGCTATTTTGGTGCGTTGAAGCCGCACAAGCCGCATATCGGAATGTCGGTAACGAAATCCTTCACCGGCGTGCTCGCGGGCATTCTGGTCACCGAGGGCAAGATCGATCCGCAGGCACCGGTCACGGACTATGTACCGGAGCTGAAGGCGAGCGCATTTGGCGATGCGCGCGTGCACGAGGTCATGGATATGACCACCGGCCTCGAATACACCGAAGTCTACACCGACAGGAATTCGCATGTGTGGGGCTTGCGGCGCGCCAACGGCATGGCGCCGATCCCGCCTAATTATGACGGCCCGACCACCATTTTCGATTTCCTCGAGGCGCAGAAGAAGCAGGGCGAGCACGGCAAGGCCTTTGCCTACAAGACCGTCAACACCGACGTGCTGGCCTGGATCTGCCGGCGCGCCAGCGGCCTGACGCTGTCCGATCTTCTCTCCGAGCGGATCTGGACGCAAATCGGCGCGGAAGAGGACGCGCATTATCACGTCGACCGCATCGGCACCGAGAGCGGCGGCGGCGGTCTCTCGACCACTTTGCGCGATCTCGCCCGCTTCGGCGAGACCATGCGCAATCACGGCCGTTTTAATGGCCGCCAGATCGTGCCGTCGTCCGTTGTCGAGGACATTTCGCGCGGCGGCGATCCCGAGAAATTCAAGCCGGCCGGCTACACCACGTTGCCAGGTGCCTCCTATCGCAATCAATGGTGGGTGACGCACAACCCCCACGGCGCCTACATGGCGCGCGGCGTCCACGGCCAGGGCATCTACGTCGATCCCAAGGCCGAGATGGTGATCGCGCGCTACGCCTCGCACCCTGTCGCGGGCAACGCCGCCAACGATCCCGTGACGCTGCCGGCCTACATGGCGCTGGCAAAGGCGCTGATTGCGGGCGGATGAGGTGAGGTTGCAGGATGGGTAGAGCGATAGCGAAACCCATCGGCTTCTCTCGCGGAGCACCAGCGATGATGGGTTTCGCTGCGCTCTACCCACCCTACGAGTCCCCAAACCGCAAGATCGGTCGAGCACGTCGCAGCCGTCAGCGACTAACTGGAGCCGCCACGGAGGAGGGACGATGAAGGCGGCGCTGCAAAATTATCAGGATCGGATGTGGCGGGTGCTGGAGCATATCGACCGGCATCTTGACGCTGATCTGGACCTCGACACGCTGAGCGCTGTTGCGGCCTTCTCGAAATTTCATTTCCACCGGCAGTTCACGGCGACCTTCGGGCTGTCCGTGCATCGCTATGTTCAGCTTGCCCGTATGAAGCGCGCTTCGCATCGGCTGGCCTACAGGGACGACGAAAGCGTCACCGACATCGCGATGGATGCCGGCTACGACGCACCGGACGCCTTCGCCCGCGCCTTTCGGCAACGGTTCGGGCAATCGCCGTCGTCGTTCCGGAAATCTCCCGACTGGGAGCCGTGGCTTGCGGCCTTCGGGCCTCTCGACAACGCGAGGAGCAAGCTCATGCAGAAGACCTTTACCCCTGACGACGTGATGATCCGCGATGTGCCCACGACGAAGGTGGCGATCATGGAGCATCGGGGCGACCCGGCGACGCTTCCTGCCACCATCCAGCGGTTCATCGCCTGGCGCAGGGCGGCTAACCTGCACCCCAGGACAAGTCCGACCTTCAATGTCTGGCGTTCCGAGCGGCGTCCCGCCTCGCCGGCCGATTACAGCGTGGACCTCTGCGCCGGGACCGACCAGCCGATCCAGGCGAATGGCGAAGCGATCAAGGCCGGCGAGATCCCCGGCGGACGTTGCGCGGTGCTGCGCGTCGTCGGCCACACCGACAATCTGGAGCCCGCCGCGCTCTACCTTTATCGCGACTGGCTTCCGGCCAGCGGCGAGGAAGCGCGCGACTTCCCGATTTATTGCCAGCGGCTGAGCTTGTTCCCGGAGGTGCCGGAGCATGAGGCGGTCGCGGAGCTTTTCCTGCCGCTGAAATAGCGCACCTGACGGCGGCCTGTCCGTTTCGGTCGTAGGAGACGGACTGGTCGCTATCGAGTTGGCGGTTAAGCCGCTTATGCCATCTCGCGCCAGCGCATCGGCAATACGCCGTCCTGCCTGAAACTGTCGAGGAAGCGGAAGCGGGCGGCTTGCGGATTGGAACGGGCTTCGATCGTCGTATCGAGGATCTGCACGACGTCGTTCTCGTCATAGGCGGGCCAGGGTGGCAGGCCTGATCCGTTCGGATTCCCCTGCGTCGCGAAATTCACCCAGTAACCCATCATCGTCCGCGCCAGCGCGCGGTCCTCCTCGGCCGGCGGTGCTGTGCTGCCGATCACCTGTTGCGGCGTCAGCGTGCCGAACACGAACGGGATTTCGGTGACATGCGAGGCGATCGGCGTGTAGCGCGACGTATAGCTGAACAGATAGCCGTAGGCGGGCGCGCGCCGGCGACGCCGATGCAGCCGCAGCCACTGCCAGCACTGCTCGCCGATCACGGTGTCGCCGGTGAGGGCCGCCGCGGAGGCCTTCGCCTCGGCATCGGTCGCGGCAGGGTAGACCTTCAGGAAATCGGCCATGCGTTCCCCGCCGAACATTGCCTCGGCCGCGGTGAGAAAGGCGCGCGCCGAGTGGTCGGGCAGGGATTGCGCAGGGAAGGGGAATTCCTCCGCGCTATTCCAGCCCGCCAGCAACGGGATGTGCATCTGCTCGCCGCGCAGGAATCTGCGGGCGGGCACGTCGGGCACCACATCATGATCGATGCTCGGTGAGAATGCCGAGACAACGGGGCTGGCCTTGAAGCTCCATGGTGCGGCTGCATTCAACTGATCGGCCGGCATCGCGCGCAAGGCGGCGATGGACTCATCGCCTTGTTGCCGGGCGAACGCGAGACCGCGCGCGCGGGCTTCTTCAAAACTCTGAAGTGGCCCGTGCTTGCCATCCCAGAACGCGCCGCTCTGTCCGATGGCCTTGTGAAACAGTCCGTGCGCGAGCGGCGAGGCCATCAGGATCCCGACGGCCATGGCGCCGGCGGACTCGCCGAACAGGGTGACGTTGTCAGGATCGCCGCCGAAGCCGGCAATGTTGGCCTTGACCCAGCGCAGCGCCGCCAGTTGGTCTCTGAGGCCGTAATTGCCCGACGGCGCTTCCGCGTCGAGATCAGGATGGGCGAGGAAGCCGAAGACGCCGAGGCGATAGTTGAAGCTGACGACGACGACCCCGCTGGCCGCCAGCGCGCCTCCGTCGGTCGCGGGGTTGGCCGAGGAGCCGAATTGAAAGCCCCCGCCATGAATCCACACCATCACGGGCCGCCTCTCGTCCGGATGCTCCGCTGTGGTCCAGACATTGAGATAGAGGCAATCCTCGTCGCGCGGTCCCGGCCGATGGTCGTTTTCGACAGCTGAAAGACAGCCTGCGCCAAACACACTTGCATCTCGCACGCCGTCCCAAGGCGCTGGCGGCCGCGGTGCGCACCAGCGCAGCCGTCCAACCGGGGGCGCCGCGTAGGGGATGCCCTTGAACGACAGCACGCCGCTTGCGTCCCGCACGCCGCCGCGCACGAAACCGGCTTGGGTGCGGACCACACGTCCGAGTTCGGCTGCTGTCGCGGTCGTGAAGGCATTCATGGTCGTATCCCGTCATCGGTAGGCGCCTGGCCGCCGCCCGGCAGGTTTGGCAGCAACCTATCGACTTTCGCCCTCGTTGAATTTAGATATTTAGCCAATCAATGACTAAAAACCGGCAGCATGCGGCAACCCCTTCGCTTTCCATGGTCCAGCCTCGATGTGGACGATCGCTCCGCCCCGGTCATCGCCGTGCGCGTTGACGTGACGGGGACCAAGGGGGAGGTCCCCGATCACAGCCACCGCAAGGGACAACTGGTCTTCGCGTTGGGAGGTGGTGTCACATGTCGCGTTCCCAGTGGCCTGTGGATGGTGTCGCCACATTGCGCGGTGTGGATTCCCGGCGGCATGCAGCACAGCAACCTCGCCACAGAGAATGCCCGGCTGTTTTTCGTCTACATCGAGCCCGACATCGTGGACCTGCCGGGTCGATGCTGCACGCTGTCGATCTCGCCGCTGCTGCGTGAGCTGATCGTCGAGTTGTGCGATCAGGTCGGGGATGACTTGGCGAGGGTGGACCTCCTGGCGAGCGTCCTGCTCCGCGAGCTGCCGCGCATGCCCGTCCAGCAGCTCCATCTGCCGCTCTCGTCCGAGCCGCGGTTGAAGCGGATCGCGGCTGCGCTGGCAAAAGATCCTTCCGACCGCAGGACCCTCGCCGAATGGTCGAAGCGCGTCGCGCTCAGCGAGAGCAGCCTCGCGCGTCTCGTCGTCAGGGAAACGGGTCTGAGCTTCGGGCGCTGGCGCCAGCAATTGCACCTGATCGTCGCCCTGCGAGAACTCACTGCCGGCGCCAGCGTGCAGCAGGTCTCGGCCGATCTCGGCTACGAGTCCGTCGCGGCCTTCATCACGATGTTCAAGAAGGCGCTCGGCAAACCCCCGGCAAAATATCTCAGCAGTATCGTGCGGGATGCGTAGGGAAGCACGCAACTTCCCGATCTATTGCCAGCGGCGGAGCTTCTTCCCGGAGGTGCCGGAGCACGAGGCGGTTGGGGACCTTTTTCTGCCGCTGAAGGAGGGGCACCGAATTCCAGGCGTCGAACGTCGTGAATATAAGACTTGACTTATATTAGTGCAGATCGATATTTGCCCTTGCGATCAACGACAAGGAGGAATGCAATGGAGATCGACGTCGCCAGAGTCTTGGGGCTTGTGACGCGTTCGGTGCGGAATTTCGAGAAAGACGGCAAGCCGGCCAGCGCGGTGACACTGACGCGGCTTTACGAGACGAGCGTTGACGATCTTTGGGACGCGGTGACCAGCAGGGAGCGCATTCCGCGCTGGTTCTTGCCGGTCGAGGGAGACCTCCAGCTCGGCGGAAGGTACCAGCTCAAGGGCAATGCGGGCGGCACCATCACGGCATGTACGCCGCCGACCCATTTTGCAGCGACGTGGGAATTCGGTGGTGCGATGAGCTGGATCGACGTCCAGCTCGCAGCAGAACGACATCAGGCGCGGTTGACGCTGGAGCACACCGCGATCATCGAGGATCACTGGAATCAGTTCGGCCCAGGCGCCGTGGGTATCGGTTGGGACCTCGCCATTGCCGGACTTGAGCGATATGTTGCCACCGGGGCATCGGTCGACCATGAGACGGCCGAGGCATGGATGGGATCTCCTGCGGGCAAGGAATTCATGACACGAAGCGGCGAGCAATGGCGCGAGGCGCATGTCGCGAGCGGGGTCGACCCTGACACGGCGAAGCAGCGCTCGGACCGCACCATCGCCTTCTATCGCGGCGAGATGCCGCCCGATGTCGCACATCCAGGCACAGGAAGCTGATGCACGTCTTCGAGGTCCTCGCCGATCCCGTGCGCCGTCGCATCCTCGAGCTGCTGTCGCCCGGGGAAATGGCGTCCGGCGAGGTCGTCGAGGCGATCGGGGCGGAGTTCGGAATCACGCAGGCCGCCGTGTCGCAGCACCTCAAGGTGCTGCGCGAGAGCGGCTTCGCGACGGTTCGGGCGGAGGCGCAAAGGCGGCTCTATTCGGTCGACGTTGCGGGGCTTCGCGCGGTGGATGCGTGGATCGGTCAGTTCAGGAATTTCTGGGAGCCGAAGCTGGACGCGCTGGCGACCGAGATCGCGCGCGGCAAGCGGGAGCGTCGTCACGCTCCCGTCACCAAACGGAGCGGGAAGAGGGCTTGAAGGCGTCGCGAACAAGGTGGCGAAGCCGCCTTAGCGTCACGGTCACCCCCGCGACATTTTCTCGAACTTCTTCACCAGCCGTTCCCGCTTCAGCCGCGACAGCCGCTGGATCCAGAACATCCCGTCGAGCTGATCGATCTCGTGCTGGTGACAGACGGCGCGCAGGGCTTCCGACTCCTCGGTCTGCATGGTGCCGTCGAGATCCCAGTAGCTGATGCGCACGCGGGCGTGACGCTGGACCTCGTCGTTGACCCCGGGCATCGAGACGCTGCCCTCCCGGTGCATGATCATCTCGGGCGAAGCCCATGTGATCTCAGGATTGACATAGGTCCGTGCGCCGTCTTTGGCGTCGAGCTCGAGCACCACGACGCGCAAGGGCACGCCGATATGCGGAGCCGTGATGCCGATGCCGGGCGCGGCGCGCATGGTGTCGAGCAGGTCCGCGGCGAGCTCGCGGAGCTCGTCGTCGAACGCAGTGACGGGGCGGGCAGGAATCGCCAGCCGGCGGTCGGGGTAGCGGACGAGGGGACGGATGGTCATGCACGCTCCTACCACTCACGGATGGTTGAAGCACCTCGTTCTTGACGCCCTACCAACTGGAAGGTAGTTAATGCGCCATGACCAACGTTTCCTCGACCGCCGACGACATCCTGGCCTGCGCGCGCACGCTGATCATTGCCGGCGGCTATAACGGCTTCAGCTACGCCGACATCGCCGACATCGTCGGCATCCGCAAGCCGAGCATCCACCACCATTTCGCCAGCAAGGTCGACCTGGTCCGCACCCTCGTGTCGCGCTATCGCGAGGAGGCCGCGGCGGGACTCTCCGCCATCGAGCGCAACATCCCGGACCCCGGCGCACAGCTCAAAAGCTATCTCGCCTATTGGGAGGCGTGCATCAAGGACGCGACGGCTCCGTTCTGCGTGTGTGCGCTTCTTGCCAGTGAGCTTCCGCTCCTGCCCGAGGAGGTGGCGCTTGAAGTGCGCGCCCATTTCCGCGCCCTGGCATCCTGGCTGACCTCGGTGATGGAGCGCGGCAAGCGGCAGGGGCGGCTACAGCTTTCCGGCACGGCGCGGGTCGAGGCCGAAGGATTCATGGCCACGGTTCACGGCGCGATGCTGTCGGCGCGTGCCTATGGCGATCCCAAGATGTTCGGTGTCATCACCCGGCCGCTGCTGGAGCGGCTGTCCGCAACGCGCTGAGATCCACCCGGCGGGCCCCCCGACAATCGCACAAGCTGCAAGCCACCTGCGTCGCTGCAATTTCGCTTCGCTTGAGAAACTACCAACTAGTAGGTAAGGAGACTGTCATGAGAGATCATCATCAGCCGGATTCGGCCCTGGCCGGTCAGGAGCAATGGCTGAGGCTGTACTACTTCACGCGCGCGGGTTTTTCCGTCGCCTGGGTCGCCGCTGCGTTTGCCGTCGGTCAGTCCTCCGCGCCGGTCGCCGGAGCTTTGCTCGTCGCCTATCCGGCGTGGGACGCCGCGGCCAATTGGCTCGACGCGCTGCGCAGCGGTGGGCTCGGCCAGAACCGCACCCAGGCTCTGAACGTCCTGGTCAGTCTGGCGACCACAGTCGCGGTCGTCCTTGCCTTGCAGGTCAGCATGAACTGGGTGCTCGGCGTGTTCGGTGCATGGGCGATCCTGTCCGGATTGCTGCAGCTCGGGACGGCAATCCGGCGCTGGAGGCGTTTTGGCGCGCAGTGGGCCATGGCGCTCAGCGGTGGCCAATCAGCGCTGGCAGGCGGCTTCTTCATCGCTCAAGCCGCGATGCCCGCGGCTCCGTCGATCACGAATGTCGCCGGTTATGCTGCGGTCGGCGCGCTCTACTTCCTGGTCTCGGCGATCTGGCTCACCGTCAGCGCGTGGCGGCGTGGCGCCAGGCGGGCTCAGCTGGGGTGATGCGATGGCGTTGGCGGGATCATGACAGGATGCCGGTGTTTTGCCCGACGAGTCAAATTGCGGCCTGGTATCGCAAGTGATCGGCATCGCAAGTGACCGACATCGTAAGTCATTGATCCCGCAGCGCCCGCCTACTGTGCATGGGGTTGTTTTCGAGATTTTTGTTCTCGTGGCCGAACTAGCCGTCCGGATAGGGCTTGCCATCCTTGTGCAGGAACCGGCCGTCGGAAGCCGGGCTCATCATGTCGATGTCGGAGCAGGTGATGAGGTCGGCGGGCGAGCGCGAGCCGATTTCGAGGTAGAAGGCCGTCGCGTCCGACCGGTTGATCATGTGATGGCCGTTGCCGCTGCCTTTCGGAAAGGCGGCGCAATCGCCCGCGCGCAAGACGGTTTCACCGTCGTCCTCGATCAGTGTCAGTTCGCCTTCGAGCAAATAGACGAACTCGTCCTCATGCGAATGCCAGTGCCGCTGGCTCGACCAGCTGCCCGGCGGCAGCCGCATCAAATTGACGCCGAAATCGGAAAGGCCCCCGGCGTTGCCGAGCCGCTGCCGGATACGCTCGGCGCAAGGAAGGCTGAAGGGCGAGGGATAGCCGGAGCCTCTGCGCTCCGGCACTGCGGCGATGTCGATCTTGGGCATGCGGGTGCTTTCCTGAAACCTTTGGAGTTATGAGGCGCGAACAGGCCGCATCAGGGGCGGCGCTTGCGGAACCGCGCACCGGCGGCGCGGTCGCGATCGCCGGAAAATTAAAGTACCGTCGCCTGTCGGCGCGCGCCAATCCCAATCGTCTTTCATTCAGACAGACTGACGGGAGACAAGGAAAATGAACTCGTCCTACTATCGCTGGGTGATCGTCGCCGCCGGCGGCCTGCTTGGCTGTGTCGCGATCGGCGGCATGTTTTCGCTGCCGGTGTTCCTGCAGCCGATCGCCAAGGACACCGGCTGGTCGGTGACCGGCATCTCCAGCGCCATGACGATCGGCTTTCTGGCGATGGCCTTCACCAGCATGGCCTGGGGCACCGCGACGGACAGGTTCGGACCGCGGCCGGTGGTGCTGACGGGCTCGACGGTGCTGGCGCTGAGCCTGTTCGGGGCGAGCCATGCGACCTCGCTCATTGCGTTCCAGTTCGTGTTCGGCCTCTTGGTCGGTGCCTCCTGCGCGGCGATCTTCGCGCCGATGATGGCGACCGTCACCGGCTGGTTCGACACCCACCGCAGCCTCGCGGTCTCGCTGGTGTCGGCCGGCATGGGCATGGCGCCGATGACGATGTCGCCGCTCGCGGCCTGGCTCGTCTCCGGCCATGACTGGCGCACCTCGATGCAGATCGTGGCACTGGTGGTCGGCGCCATCATGATCCCGGTATCGCTGCTGGTGCGCCGTCCGCCCGCGCTTGCGCAGGCGATGCCCGTGCCGTCGGGTGAGGACGCCGCGCAGGCGGAGATGTCGCTGGGGGAGGCGCTGCGCTCGCCGCAATTCCTCATCCTGCTCGCGACCAATTTCTTCTGCTGCGCCACCCATTCCGGCCCGATCATCCACACCGTCAGCTATGCCGTGAGCTGCGGCATTCCGCTGATCGCGGCGGTGACGATCTACAGCATCGAGGGTTTTGCCGGCATGGGCGGCCGCATCGCCTTCGGGCTGCTCGGCGATCGCTTCGGCGCCAAGCGCGTGCTCGTCACGGGCCTGCTGTTGCAGGCGTTCGGCGCGCTCGCCTACGTCTTCGCGCATCAGCTCGCGGCGTTCTACGCGGTCGGCGCCATCTTCGGCTTCATCTATGCTGGCACCATGCCGCTCTACGCGGTGCTGGTGCGCGAAAACTTTCCGCTGCGCATGATGGGCACGGTGATCGGCGGCACCGCGATGGCCGGCAGCCTCGGCATGGCGACGGGGCCGCTCGCCGGCGGCCTGATCTACGACGCGTTCTCGAGCTACGCCTGGCTCTACATCGCCTCCTGGGCGATGGGCCTCGGCGCCTTCCTGATGGCGATGACCTTCCGCCCGTTCGCGAAGCCGCAAGGGCAGGTGGCGACCGCGGCGGCGTGAGGCTGTAGCCCGGGTGAGCGAAGCGACACCCGGGACTTCTGCCTCACAGCTGCTTTTCGAAGAACAGATCCGGATAGGGATCGTCATTGAACCGCGGGATCTCGCGCCAGCCCGTGCTGCGGTAGAGCTGGCCGGCCTCGGGGAGGGCGCTGTTGGTGTCGAGCCGCAGCAGCGCGATGCCGAGCTCGCGCGCCGCGTCTTCGGCCGCGTCCATCAGGCGACGGCCGAGCCGCAATCCGCGCGCGGCGGGGGCGACCCACAGCCGCTTGATCTCGGCATAGCCGTGATCGGTTCCCTTCAGCCCGACACAGCCGATCGGGAGCGTGTCCGACATCGCGACGATGAAGCTCCCGCGCGGCCGGCGCATGTCCTTGGCATCGGGATCGCGCGACAGCGAAACGTCAAAGCCCTGTTTGAAACGGCGGCTGAGCTCCGCGTAATATTCGCCGAGGCAATAGCGCGCCTCCTCGGATCGCGGGTCCGTCTCGTCGAGCGCAACGCGCTCGCGTGTCAGCGCGGAGGCGATCATGTCCATGGCCGCCAGCAGCGCATCGCGCTGCGAATGGTGGGCGAGGAAGCTTTCTGCCTGCGTATTCGACAGCGCCTCGTAGGCCGCGAACTCGCGCCGGCCCGTGCGCGTGAGTTTTGCCACGCGGCGGCGCGCATCGTCCGCATGCGCCGTGGTCTCGACCAGCCCTTCGTCCTCGAGGCTGCGCAACAGCCGGCTCATCAGCCCGGAATCGAGCCCGAGATAGTCGCGGATCTCGGCCACGTCCGAACGTCCGTGCCCGATTGCGTTGAGCACGCGCGCGGCGCCGAGCGGCCGGCCACGACCGAGGAACGAGGTGTCGAGCGCGCCGACGGCGGAGGTGACGGCACGGTTGAAGCGGCGAACGCGTGAGACGGGATCGAGCATGATATCTGACTTTAGTCAGATATCGTCTCTTGGTCAATTGGAGTGGCTGGCCTCACTTTGCCAGCGTCAGCAGCGGCTTGTCCTTCGCGACGATATAGGTCGCAAGCTCGCTCGCAGTCCCGGTGCCCACGTTCTTCGCCGCATGCACCGTGCCGGACGGGATGAACAGCACGTCGCCGGCCTTCAGCGTCACCGGTGGCTTGCCTTCGACGGCGTATTCGATGGCGCCTGACAGCACGTAGATGATCTCTTCGCCCGGATGGGTGTGCCGGCCGAACGCCACGCCGGGGGCGAGGTCGACGCGCACCTGCACGGCTTCGCGGCCGGGCGTGCTGAGATCGTGGCGCTGGAGGTCGGTGCGCGTGACACCCGCCGGCTGCGCCGCTACCGGCAGCGTGAACAGGTTTGCGGCCAGTACGGCTGCGCTGGCGAGGATACGCACGGCGGGCAAAAGACGATGGCTCATGGTCGGCTCCGTGTGGTCGCTGGATTGATCGCACCGCGCGAGCCCGGCCGATGCCGGCCGGTTCCCGCGTCGTGGCGCTTCAGACGAGGGTGGTGGTCACCTCGATGTTGCCGTGCACTGCCTTGGAGTAGGGGCAGATGCCGTGCGCGGCTTCGATCAGCTCCTGCGCCACCGCGCGGTCGACGCCGGGGACGCTGACGTCGAGACGGGCGCGCAAGAAGAAGGCGCCGTTCGCATTGTTCAGGTCGATCGCGGTGTCGACCGACGGCTCGCTCGGAAGCTTGACCTTGCGCTGGGCGGCGGCGAGCCCAAGCGCGCCGAGGTAGCAGGCCGACCAGGCGGCCGCGAACAGGTTTTCGGCGGCCGGATGCGGCTGCGCCAACTTGATGTCGAGGAAGCCGTCGCTGGAGCGCGCGGCACCGTCGGAGCCTGAGGTGACGTGGGTCTTGCCGGTAAAGAGAAGCTTGGCAGCGGATGACATGGCGGTGTCCTTTCGGGATGCTATTTATCGCGTCCGATCTAATCGGATGCGCTTTGAAATAAACCCGCCGCATCCGCCGGTCAAGATCTTCCGATTTAATCGGATACGATTTATATCGGTTGGCAGATCACGAATTGCGGAGGTTCCCGTGGCCCGTTCCCCCAAAGCCGCCGGCAAAGGCCGAAAGCTGTCGAATTTCCTGTGCTTTGCGGTCTATTCGGCCAATCTCGCCTTCGGCCGTGCCTACAAGCCCCTGTTGGACAAGGTCGGGCTGACCTACACCCAGTACATCGCCCTGGTGGCGCTGTCGGAGGAGGACGAGCAGACCGTCAGCGCGCTCGGCGAGAAGCTGTTCCTGGAATCCAACACGCTGACGCCGATCCTGAAGAAGCTCGAGCAGACGGGTTACATCAGGCGCCACCGTGATCCCGCCGACGAGCGGCAGGTGCGGGTGAGCCTGACGCCGGGCGGGCGCAAGCTGATCGAACAGGATCTCGGCGAGTCCCTGATCGAGGCGACCGGCCTCGGCGACGATTTTCCGGTGGTGCAGAAGACGGTGAGCACATTGCGCGACAATCTGCTGCGCGCGACCCAAACGGGTGCAGAGAAGAAGCGCTGAGCGGAGCGGGCTTCTGCAGGGAAGCCGGAGGCGGCGTCCGCCTCCGGCGCAAGCACGAGGGACAAGCGCTCCGCTTCAGCTGCAGACCGTGCGCGGAATCATCCATGTCGCAAAGGTCTGCCAAATCCCGTCTTCGCGACGGCGCTGGTAGGCGACGAAGTCGGCTCCGTCACCATGCACGAGTTCATAGCGATGAGATTTGGCGGCTGTGGTGGTGTTCGGTGGGCTCATAAAACACTCCATCTCGAATGGACTTTGCCTTGAGCTAGTTGCGGTGCAGCACAAGTCCATAAGAGGAACATCACGTTATGGCGAGGGCGGCTCAGCGAGGCTCTAGTCCAGCCCCAGCATCTTGCGCGATTTGCGCGTCAGCTTGGCCACGATCAGCGCGTGGGCCTGCGCCAGATAGGCGGTGAGCTCGGCATCCGGCAGGGCGTTGTTGCTGACGAGCTGCACCCATTTGGCGCGGGCGAGATACGGCGCCGGACGTGCCACGCCGTGCTCTATCAGCATCGCATAGGCCATGTCCGAGACCTTGAACATGTAGCCGCCGGAGCTTGCGACAAAGCCGCCGCCGAGCGCGAACATCTTGCCGCCGACCTTGAATACGGAAGTGCCCTCCCACTGCACCACCTTGGTGGCGGCGGGCAGGCGCAGGCAGCGCGCTTCGAAGCTTTTCGGAGTCATGGGGCGAGCGATAGCACGCCGCGTGCGGCTTGCAATGCGCGCGCTTGCTGCTTGCAATGCGCGCGCTAGCGGCCGAGCGCCGCGAAGGCGGCAATGGTGCGGTCCACCGCCGCTCCGTCGATGTGGCGATGGGTGACGAGCCGGAGCTGCGAGGGGCCGCTGGCCTGCACCAGGATGCCGCGCTGCTTCACGCCCTCGGCCCATGCGGCGGCCTCGCGTCCGCTTGCGGAGACGTCGACGCGCAGGATGTTGGTTTGCACCTGGTCGGGATCGGCGAGTGCCGGGTCGAGCCAGCTCAAGGCCGCGGCGAGCCGCCTTGCTGCCGCGTGATCCTTGGAGAGGCGCTCGATCATCGTCTCCAGCGCGACGAGGCCCGCGGCTGCGACGACACCGGACTGGCGCATGGTGCCGCCGACGAGTTTCCGCAACGTGCGCGCCCGTGCGACGAACGCCGCGCCGCCGCACAGCAGGCTGCCGACCGGCGCGCTCAGGCCCTTGGACAGGCAGACCATCACGCTGTCGGCATGCTCGGCGATCCGTGCCGCCGGCACGCCGAGCGCGACCGAGGCATTGAACAGGCGGGCGCCGTCCAGATGCACGGGGATCCCGTTGCTCTGTCCGAGCGCGTGAATTCGCATCATGTGCGGCGGGGGCAGCACGGCGCCGCCGGCGCCGTTATGCGCAGTCTCCATTGCGATCAGGCCGGGACGTTCCGAGCCGCGGATCGCGTCTGCAAGCGCCGCTTCGTCCATTGCACCGCGACGGCTCGGCATGGGCTTGGGCACCAGCCCCGCGATCGTCACGACGCTGCCGAGCTCGGAGTTGAGCAGGTGCGCACCAGCGTCGGCGAAGACCTCTCCGCCGCGCTCGGCATGGGCGAGCATCGCCAGGAGATTGCCCATCGTGCCGCTCGGCACGAACAGGGCAGCTTCCTTGCCGGTCAACGCGGCGCCCCGCGCTTCGAGCGCGCGGACGGTCGGGTCGCCCTCGCGGCCGTCGTCGCCGAGCGGGGCCCGCTGCATGCGCTCCAGCATCGCGGCCGTCGGCAGCGTGACGGTGTCGCTGCGCAGATCGACGATGCCGTCGCCGCCGTTCTCCTGTGCGGCCATCAGGCGTCCTGCACTTGCAGGCCGGCCGCCGCCGGCTGTGTCTCATCGGCGGCCATGTCGCCGGCAAACTTCTCGACCAGCTTCACCGCGACCGTGTTGCCGAACACGTTGATCGCGGTGCGGCCCATGTCGAGGAAGGCGTCGACGCCGGCGATGACCGCGAGCGCCTCGATCGGCAGCCCGATCGCCGACAGCACCATGGCGATGGCGACGAGCCCGCCGGAGGGGACGTTGGCGCTGCCCTTGCTCGCGATCGTCGTGACCATGACGATGGTGAACAGCGTCGACCAGGTCAACGTCACGCCATAGGCTTCCGCGAGGAAGGTGACGGCGAGGGCAAAATACATGATGGCGCCGTCGCGGTTGAAGGCATAGCCGAGCGGCAGCACCACCGAGACGATGCGCTCTGAGGCGCCCATCGCCCGCAGCTTCTCCATGTGCAGCGGCAGGGTCACTTCCGAGGAGCGGGTGGAGAAGGCCAGGATCATCGGCTCCATCACCGCCTTGGTGACGGCAAGCGGCTTCTCGCCGATCGCAAGCAGCATCAGCCAGAAGATCGCGACCATGATCGCAAGGCCGAGATACATCACGCCGACGAGCTTTGCGAGCGCGACCACGGTGGCGAGGCCTTGCGTCGCGAACAGCCACGCCATCACCGCGAAGATGGCGATCGGAGCGAGCGAGGTGATCCATTTGGTGATCTTGAACATCGCCGCCATCACCGCCTCGAGCACGGCGACCATGGGCTCGCCGACCTTGCCGCTAGAGGCGAGTGCGAGGCCGAACAGAATGGCGAAGACGAGCGTCGGGAGAATCTTCTGCTCGGCCATCGCCGCGACGATGTTGGAGGGGATCATGTCCATGAAGAACTTGATCCAGTCCACCGACACTGCGAGGTTCTGCGGCACCTTGCCGGTCGCGGCCAGCGGGGCGCCGGCGCCGGGATGGAAGGCGGCGTTGAGGAGCAGGCCGATCAGGATCGAGATCACGGTGGCGAGGTAGAAATAGCCGAGGCTGATCGCGGCGACGCGCCCCAGGACCTTCAACTCGCTCCCCATGCGGTAGAGGCCGAGCGTGACGGCTGCGAACACCACGGGAATGACGATCATCTTCACCGCCTCGACGAAGGCGGTGCCGATCGGCCGCAGGCTCGCGCCGAAATCCGGCCAGAGCAGGCCGACGCCGAGGCCCAGCACCAATCCGAGCAGCATCTGGAACACGAGCGGCAATCTGAACAGCGGCCGGATCATGCGTGGTGGTCTCCTTGTCCCGGATATTGCGTGCGGATCGCGCCCAGCGCGGTGAGGCGGGCCTCGAATGCGGACGACAGATGCCGCCACATGCGCTGCTGCGCGGCGTCAGGATCGTGCGCTTCGATGGCCGCGTAGATGTCGAGATGCTCGCTGACGGCCTGGCGCGTGCGCTCGACGCTGTATTGCCGCATCTTCTGGAGGGCGAGGCCGCTCTGCGCGCGCAGATTGTCGTAGGACTGCGCCAGCCGGCCATTGCCGGTCGCGCGAAAGAGTTCGTCGTGGAAGGCCCAGCCGACCTGCTGCGCCTCCTCGACATCGATGTTTTCGCGCGACTGAATGCTGCGCAGCTCCCCGGCGCATTGGCGCAGCGGCTCCGTCGGCCCGCGCGTCGCGGCGAGATAGGCGGCCATGCCTTCGAGCGCGAGCCGCAATTCATGAATCTCGCGCAGATCGTCAAAGGACATCTGGCGCAGGAAGGTGCCGCGCATCGGATGGATGGTGAGCAGGCCGTCCTTGGCGAGCGCCTTCAGCGCCTCGCGGATCGGGGTGCGGCCCAGCGCCAGGCGGCTCGACAGGCTGCGTTCGGAGAGGGGTTCGTCAGGCGCAAACTCGCCTGACACGACGAGGTCGCGGAGCAGGGCATAGGCGCGGTCGCGGTCGAGGGAGGCGGTGGGCATAACTGACATACCAGCGGCATGTCAGAGGAATGTCAAGCGGGCCTACTGATTTTGCTGGTGAAACGAACCAAGGGCGGCACCGAGCTCAGCCTGAAGCTGGCGTGACGGCGTCGCGGGCGCGCCAGGCGTCGGGAACGACGAACACCTCGTCGGCGCGGCCGTAGCCGCCGTCGGGGACTTCCTCGATCAGCACCATCGTGTGCGGCCGCGCCGCTTCGCCGAAATAGTCGACGAACAGCGCGGTGAGGCGATGCACGATCTCCGCCTTCTGGGTGCGAGACAGCGCGGCTTGCGGAATCTTGATGTTGGCGAAAGGCATGATGGGTCTCTCCGTGTGATGCGATCGTGCCGTGCGTCAGACCACGCCGCCATTGGCGCGGATGACCTGGCCGTTGATCCAGCCGCCATCGCGACCGGTGAGGAAGGCGACGATTCCTGCGATGTCGTCGGGCTGGCCGAGGCGGCCGAACGGGTTCATGGCGGCAATGGCGCGCACCTGCTGCTCGCTCTTGCCTTCGAGGAACAGCCGGGTCTCGACCGGCCCGGGCGCCACCGCGTTGACGGTGATGCGCCGGCTGCCGAGCTCCTTGGCGAGGATGTGCGTCATGGTTTCGACCGCGGCCTTGGTCGCGGCGTAGACGCCGTAGCCGGGCTGGTAGAGACCGACCACGCTGGAGGAGAAGCTGACGATGCGGCCGCCGTCGCGAAGCCGCCGCGCCGCCTCGCGCAAGGACCGGAACACGCTTCCGAGATTGATCGACGTTTGCCGCGCGAACGCTTCATCGGTCACCTCGGCGAGCGGCCCGAGCTCGATGATGCCGGCATTGTTGACGAGGATGTCGACGCCGCCGAAGGCGCGCTCGGCCGCATCGAACAGCCGCGAAGGGGTTGCCGAATCGGCGAGGTCGGCCTGCACGGCGATGGCGCGCCCGCCGGCGGCCTCGATCTCGGCGACGAGCGCATCGGCAGCCGCGCGGCCGCTCGCATAGTTGATCGCGACCGCAATCCCGCCCTGCGCCAGCCGGCGGGCGATCGCTGCGCCGATGCCGCGGGAGCCGCCGGTCACGATGGCGGCGCGCTGATGTTGGTGGGTCATGGCAGGTCTCCTCGTTGTCTTCAGCCGGAGATTTAGCTGATCGCCGTGGCCGGATAATCGCCTCAGACTTGCCATCACTTGTCGGCTGTGGTGAACAATCGGCCATGGACCGATTTGACGCCATGCGTCTGTTCGTTCGCCTCGTCGAGCGGCAGAGTTTTACGGCTGCGGCCGCCGATCTCGGCATTCCCCGCTCGACGGCGAGCGAGGTCTTGCGCGGCCTGGAGTCGCGCTTGGGCGCGCGCCTGCTCGACCGCACGACGCGGCATGTCACGCCGACGCTCGACGGCGAGGACTATTACCGCCGCTGCGTCGCCATTCTGGCCGAGGTCGAGGAAGCGGAAACCGCGATGCGCGATGCGCGGCCGCGCGGCCTGCTCCGCATCGACGCCCATCCCTTGCTGACCCGCACCTTCATCCTGCCGCACCTGCCGGCATTCCTGGCGCGCTATCCGCAGCTCGACTTGCAGATCGGGCAGGGCGACCGCCTGGTTGATCTCGTGCGCGAAGGCATCGATTGCGTAATCCGGTCGGGCGAGCCGGAGGACAGCGGGATGATCCTGCGCCGCCTCGGCACGATCGCGGAGATCACGGTGGCGAGCCCGGCCTATCTCGCCAGCCACGGCGTGCCTATGGCACCGGATACGCTCGACGGCCATCAGATGGTCGCCTTCGTCTCCTCGCGCACCGGCGATGTGCTGCCGCTGGAATTTTCGGTTCCCGGCGCGCTGCATCACGTCGTGCTGCCGAGCCGGGTTCGCGTCAACAATTCCGACACCATGGCCGATCTCGCACGGCTCGGCTTCGGCCTCGCCCAGGCTCCCCGCTATCGCTTCGCCGATGATCTCGCCAGCGGCGCGCTGGTCGAGGTGCTCGCCGACTATCCGCCGTCGCCGACGCCGCTTTCCGCGCTGTACCTGCAAAACCGCCAGCCCGCGCTGCGCCTGCGCGTCTTCCTCGACTGGATATCGGGCATTTTTGCCGAGGCGAAGCTTTGATGTGACTCGTAGCCCGGGTGAGCGAAGCGATACCCGGGACCGCCGCCCGCACGGATCCCGGATATCGCTTTGCTCATCCGGGCTACAAATCCTTGTGGTGCCCGTCGGGCAAAACACCCATTCAGCGGGTCAATCGATCTTCGCGAAAATATTTCGCTTTACCGAATTTCTGATTTGACGCATTCTCCCGCCACCTCATCCCGGTCAGAGGGGCGTATCGCGATCGTCACGACATGCGGGGTGAGCTGCGGTGGACGCCAGTCACATCGGCGCGAAGAGCTTCGCAGGGCGGGCAACCGTGAGCGAAACCCATCGCGCACACGACCGGTGTGATTTGCGTACGGCAAAACCGTGTCGTCCTGGCGCCCGGGGTCTGTGCGCCAAGTCTTGCGGTGATGTGGCGGCCCGACCGGGCACGCGCATCAGCGATCCGCAAGGCGACGGGGGCAATAGTGCATCGCTCCCCGGGGAGAACGCGGCATAAGCCGTCAAACCAC
Organism: Bradyrhizobium sp. CCBAU 45394; assembly: GCF_028128655.1. NCBI lineage: Bacteria > Pseudomonadati > Pseudomonadota > Alphaproteobacteria > Hyphomicrobiales > Nitrobacteraceae > Bradyrhizobium > Bradyrhizobium sp. CCBAU 45394. The sequence continues at coordinate 268,370 of NZ_LBIX01000174.1, forward strand.
TGCGCAGGGAAGGCCGTGTGTTGGGCTTCACCTGTATGCCGCTGTGCAGCTTCCTGTAGCGCAACCTTCGCACAGTGGACCGTGGGTGCCAGCCGGCACCCGGCCTTCCCTGCGCCCTCTGACATCGGAGGGTGTCGCGATGAAGCAAAGCTCGGGCGAAGCAAGCCGCGAGGATGCGAAGATGTGTCTGCGATTGGGAAATCCGACTGGTCGCGAGCACCAATTTATCACCGTCACCCTGAGGTGCTCGTCCTGCGATGTATCGCAGGGCGAGCCTCGAAGGGCGACGGCCCGGCTGCATCCCGGCCGTTCATCCTTCGAGGCTCGGCTTGCGATGCATTCGCACCGCAAGCCTCGCACCTCAGGATGACGGAACAGTCACTCTCTACATCGTTGGCCAACTGCGCCGCTTTGTGAGTTGTGCCGGAGCGCCACGCGGTTACGATACACTTGAGGTTCCCGTCGAACACAGGGGCCGACATTGTGACCGGGAGGCGACATGAGCGGGCAGGAACGCAAGGTGAAGGGATCGGACCTGTTTGTAGCGGCGCTGGAGAATGAAGGCGTCGATCGCATCTTCGGCGTTCCCGGCGAAGAAAACCTCGATCTCGTGGAATCGCTCCGCACCTCCAAGATCGAGCTGATCCTGACCCGCCACGAGCAGGCGGCCGCCTTCATGGCTGCCACCCATGGCCGGCTCACCGGGAAGCCCGGCGTCTGTCTCTCGACGCTCGGCCCCGGGGCACTCAATCTGTCCACGGGTGCGGCCTATGCGCATCTCGGCGCGATGCCGATGATCCTGATTACCGGCCAGAAGCCGATCATGAGCAGCCGGCAGGCGCGTTTCCAGATCGTGGACGTGGTCGCGACCATGAAGCCGCTGACAAAGCTGTCGCGGCAGATCATCAGCGCCTCCAGCATCCCGACCGTGGTGCGCGATGCCTTTCGCGTGGCGATGGAGGAGCGGCCGGGGCCGGTGCATCTCGAACTGCCGGAGGACATCGCGGGCGACGAAGTGCCGGCCACTCCCGTGATTCCGATCCATCCGATCGAAATTCCGGTCGCCCACCGCGCCGCGCTCGATCGTGCGGCCGAGATGATTCTCGCCGCAAAGCATCCACTGGTGATGATGGGCGCTGCGACCAGCCGGCCACGATCGACCCACGGCATCGCGAGCTTCGTGCGGCGAACCGGCATTCCCTTTTTCACCACGCAGATGGGGAAGGGCACCGTGCCGGGCGGCACCAATCTCTATATGGGCACCGCGGCGCTGTCGGAGCGGGACTATGTCCACGACGCGATCGATGCCGCCGATCTGATCGTGGCGATCGGTCACGACCCGATCGAGAAGCCGCCCTTTATCATGGGGCCGTCGGGCCCGAAGGTGATTCACGTCAGCTACACGTCGGCGAGCGTCGAGCAGGTCTATTTCCCGGATGCCGAGGTTGTCGGCGACGTCGGCCCGAGTCTGGAGCTGCTCGCCGACCGGCTCGAAGGCAAGCTGCCGCAAGCCGCGGCGCTGCTGCCGCTCCGTGAGGAGATCCTCAGGCATATCGCCGACCGCGCCACCGAGGCGCGCTGGCCACCGACGCCACAGCGGATGGTGCACGACATTCGCCAGGTGATCCCGGAGAACGGCATCGTCGCGCTCGACAACGGCATGTACAAGATCTGGTTCGCGCGCAACTACCGCACCCGCGTCGCCAACACGCTGCTGCTGGACAACGCGCTGGCGACGATGGGCGCAGGCCTGCCGTCGGCGATGATGGCGGCGATGCTCTATCCCGACCGCCGCGTGCTCGCAGTCGCCGGCGACGGCGGCTTCATGATGAACAGCCAGGAGATGGAAACCGCGGTCCGCCTCAAGCTCAACCTGGTCGTGCTGGTGCTGGAGGACAACGCCTACGGCATGATTCGCTGGAAGCAGGCAGTCGATCATTTCGCCGATTTCGGCATGACCTTTGGCAATCCCGATTTCGTCCTCTACGCGAAGGCATACGGAGCCAAGGGGCATCGCATCGCGAGCATCGACAGCTTCGGCCCGACGCTGGATGCCGCGTTCAGGGAAGGCGGCGTGCACCTGGTCTCGATCCCGATCGACTATTCGGAGAACGTGCGGGTGCTCGTGGATGAGCTGCGGGCTCACGAGAAGTCGAAGGCGTGATTGATGGGGCGAAGCCATTTCGACATCGTCATTGCGAGCGCAGCGAAGCAATCCAGGCTGCCTCCGCGGAGAGACTCTGGATTGCTTCGCTGCGCTCGCAATGACGGAGGTCTCGGCAAAGACCTCCTGCTAACATGACAACCTCACTTGTGCCGCAGCCACTGATCCCCGACACTCTCAATCACCCAACCAGCCACAGGAATATGAAATGACTCGCGTTCGCTGTATCACCGAGATGGGCATGGGCGTCGACGTTCACGGCAGGGACGCCACCAAGGCGGCGAAGCGGGCGGTGTCCGATGCCATCCGGCATTCGAGCCTCGGTTTCTTCCGGATGATCGGTAAGACCGCGAACGACATGTTCGTCGATGTCACGATCGGAGTGCCCAACCCCGAGGCGGTGGACAAGGAAGCCGTTGCGAAGGAGCTGCCCTACGGCACCGTGACCGTGACTGCGGTCAAGGGCGGGCTTGAGATTCCCTCGGCCACGGAGGTGGCCAACGACCCCATCCTCATCGCCAATGCCGCCGTCATCGTCAGCTTCGACAAGGAGTAGGCCGGTGTCCGACAGCGATGAGGCGCTGCTGGATCGCCCGATCTGGAGCGCGCTGACAACGAGCCAGAAGCATCTGGCGGAGGGCGGCCCGCGAGCGCTGCGCTATCCCGTGGACATGACGCCGTTTGCCGACATGGCCGACATGTCCGCGACAAGTTTTGCCGCGCTCCGTGATCTCCTGTCGGGCTCGCAGGTTGCCGCGCTGTTCACGCCGGAGCCGGTCGAAATGCCCGCCGGTTTCAAGGTGGTGCTGGCCGAGACCGGCGAGCAGATGATCGGCTCGCCCGCTGACAGTTCGCTGCGCGACGCCGAGATCGTCAAATTAAGCGCCGCCGACGTTCCCGCCATGATGGCGCTGACGGATCTGACGAAGCCCGGTCCATTCGCACTGCGTACACATGAGCTCGGCACATTCCTCGGCATCCGCGTCGGCGGCGAACTGGTCGCGATGACCGGCGAGCGGATGAAGCCGGGAAGGTTCGTCGAAATGACAGCCGTCTGCGTCCATCCGGACTATCGCGGGCGCGGCTATGCGCAGGCGCTGCTCGCGGCGGTCGCGCGCCGGATCGAGGCGCGCGGCGAGATTCCGTTCCTGCACGTGTTTTCCGGCAACGCGTCCGCGATCGCGCTGTACCAGCGACAGGGCATGCGAATTCGGCGGCGCCTGTACGTCACTGCGTTCATGAAGGAGGGATAGGCTCCCTCAAGGACCGCCCTTCATTTCCTTCGAATTCACGCTATATCCGTCCCAACCACAATTGGGGGAAACACATGGACGCCAGGACAACCGATTTTTCCGCCGTACGGACGGCGATGCAGCGCTACGTCGATCAGGAGATCATTCCCGGCGTGTCCTGGGCGGTGCTGCGCGGCCGGGAGGTCGTTGACCAGCAATGCGTCGGGCTTGCCGACCGCGAAGCGAAAACCGCGCTCCGGACCGACCACATTTTCCGCGCGTTTTCGAATACCAAGATCTTCGTCACGTGCGCGATCATGCTTCTGGTGGAAGAGGGCCGCATCGGGCTTGACGATGTCGTCGAAAAATTCTTGCCGCAGCTCGGCAATCGCAAGGTGCTGAAGCAGGGCGCTTTGAGCCTTGCCGATGTTGAGCCGGCGAAGGGCTCGATCACGATCCGCCAGCTCCTGACCCACACCTCCGGCCTCAGCTACGGCATCTTCGACCCCGGCACGGTGCTGTTCAAAGGCTATAACGAGGCGGGCGTGCTTAATCCGTTGACGCCGCTGACCGACATGATCGACAAGCTTGCCGATCTGCCGCTGTCCTATCATCCCGGAACGGGCTGGGAATATTCGGTGGCGACCGACGTGCTCGGCCGCGTCGTCGAGGTCGTCTCCGGAAAATCCCTCGATGCCTTCCTCAAGGCGCGCATTTTCGATTCCCTCGGCATGACCGATACCGGCTTCTACGTGCCCGAAGCGCAGCAGGGCAGGCTGGTCGCGCTCTACACCGGCGCCGACGTGCTCGATCCGATGAAGCCCGGCCTGACGCGGGCCGACAATCTGCCTTACCCGCAGGCCTATCGCCGTCCGTTCCCGCGGCTCTCGGGCGGCGGCGGTCTGGTCTCGACCCTGCCGGACATGCTTGCGCTGGTGCGCGCCTTGGTGCCCGGGTCAGATGCACTGCTGAAGCCGGAGACGCTGCGGCAGATGATGACGAACCAGCTGCCCGCAGGCCAGACCATCCGCTTTGCCAATCTCGGGCCGATGCCCGGCAAGGGTTTTGGTCTCGGCGGCGCCGTCACCTTCGCGCCGACGCCGTTCGATCCGGCGAATTCCACCGGCGAATTCCAGTGGGGCGGCCTTGCCGGCACCCATTGGTGGATCTGCCCGCAGGCGAATACCGCCGGTGTCCTGATGGCCCAGCGCTACATGGGCTTCTGGAATCCGTTCTTCTTCGAGTTCAAGCGCCTGGCCTACCAGGCGGTCGGAGGCTGACCGCGAAAAAAAATTGCAGGCCTCCGCGAATCCTTTTCGCCCGTCGCGTCCTCCTTGTCCTCGAGGCATTCCGCCTCGGCGCGTGTCGGAGGATGTGATGGGATTTTACAGGAAGAACATCGGTGGCGTGCATCAGGCGGTGCGGGTGGCGCTCGGAATTGCGGTCGGGATTGCCGCGTTCGCGTATCTGTCCGGGTTTGCGGCGTGGCTGGTCGCGCTCGGCGGCGCAGGCTTCGCGCTGACCGGCCTCGTCGGCTACTGCCCGATGTGCGCGATGGCCGGAATCGGACGAGGAGGCGTGTCGTGAGTGCGGCTGCGATCTCGCCCAACCTGTTCGAGGCGGCGCGGCTTGGCGATCCCGAGGCGATCGCGGCGCTGCTCGCGACGGCGCAGCCCGATATCCACCGCTACGCGCGCGCCACCTGCCGCAGCTCGGCGGATGCCGAGGATGCGACGCAGGAGGCGCTGTGGATCCTGTTCCGCCATGTCGGCACCATCCGCTCGCTGCTGGCGCTGTCCGCCTGGCTGTTCAGCGTGGTTCGGCGCGAATGCCTGCGGCTCGCGCGCAAGGCCGGCCTTATGCCGGCCATCGATGCGAGTGACGCGGAGGCCGCACTGCTGTCGCGGCCCGAGGCCGATCTGCGGCTCGACGTGGCCGCGGCCTTCGAGGCGCTGCCGCTGCACTATCGCGACGTCGCGCTGATGCGCGACGTCAAGGAGATGACCATCGACGAAATCGCCGTCGCACTCGGCGCGTCCAGGCAGACCGTCAAGGCACGCCTGCATCGCGCCCGCGCATTGATGCGCGAATATCTGACGAGATGAGACATGACCGATTATCAAAACCCCGATGACCTGAAATCCGTCCCGGCCTTCGTCGCGCTCGCGCCGGTCGAGGCCAACGCCTTCCTCGCCTTCAATCATGCCGTCGAGCGCAAGGACGGCTTGATCCCGCCGAAGTATCGCGAGCTGATTTCGCTCGCGGTCGCGCTCACCACGCAATGCGCCTATTGCCTCGACGTGCATACGGCGCAGGCGGCGAAAGCCGGTGCGACGCGCGAGGAGGTCGCGGAAGCTGCGTTGATCGCCGCTGCGGTCCGCGCCGGCGGCACGCTCGGCCATGCGCTGTTGGCGCAGCGCCTGTTCGAGCGACATCGAGGTGAAACCACGGCATGAACGCGCATCGGAGGCTCGGTCGTACGCGTGAATAATTATCTCGGCCTCGACGGATTTCGCTACGGTTGGGTCGCAGCCTGGATCGACGAGCGCGGCGATCACGCCTTCGACTATTCGCCGGGGCTGACGCAATTGCTCGCGATGCCGCATGCGCGCGCGATGATCGACATGCCGATCGGATTGAATACGAGCGGCTATCGAACGTGCGACCTGCGTGCGCGCGAGCTGGTCGGCCCCGCCGTGTTTCTCGGCGCGCGCCGCGACCTCTGGAGATTTCCCGACATGGCGGCAGCCAATCGGCACTACTGGAAGCACGAGGGCGAGGGCAGGGGCGTGTCGGCGCAGCTCTGGAACATCAGGGACAAGATCAGGGAGGTCGACGAGATCATGACGCCGGCACGGCAAGCCGCGATCGGCGAAGCGCATCCGGAATTGATCTTCTGGAATCTCGCCGGGCGCCTACGGCTCGAGAGCAAGACATCGGCGCAGGGCCGCGAACAACGCATCGCGCTACTGGAGCAACGCGGCTTCACACGCTTGCGGAAATGGCTGACGCAGCGTCACGGCACCGGCATCGGCCGTGATGATCTCATCGACGCCTGCGCCTGCGCGGTCGCGGCGCGCGACAGCACGCAGTCGGTCGGTGATGGCGAGATCGATCCGCGCGGATTGCGAATGGAGATCAACTATTGAGGCGACCGGCCGCCAAGGCGCGCTCGGGATAAAGCGGCAATTTATTTGACAGATATAGGAACTGTCGATGGTCGGCCCGCGTTCCCCGTGCGAAGAGATTACAGAGATGCTCGTGCGATGAATGATACCAGTCAATTCGCGACCGCGCTGCTCGCGCTCGTTTTCACCGGAGCCCTGCTCGTCACCGGGCAGCGCTTCATCGAGCAACGTGCGCAGCGCGACATCGTGTATGCGACAAGTCACTTGCTGCGGCCGCTGTGATCCGGCTTCGGTGCGAAAAGATCGTGTGACCTCTGCATCGGCCTTGTGCCGTTCGTCCGCTCGCCTAGATTAGGCGACAATCTCACGAACGATGCCGGGGTCCCGATGTACGATCTCTCCGCCTTTCCCATCACCAAACGCTGGCCGGCAAGGCATCCGGAGCTGCTTCAGCTCTATTCGCTGCCGACGCCGAACGGCGTCAAGGTGTCGATCATGCTGGAGGAGATCGGGCTTCCCTACGAGGTCCATCTTGTCGATTTCGGCAAGGACGACCAGAAGACGCCCGAGTTTCTGTCGCTCAATCCGAACGGCAAGATCCCGGCGATCCTCGATCCCAACGGTCCCGGCGGCCGGCCGCTGCCGCTGTTCGAGTCCGGGGCGATTCTGCAATATCTCGCGGAGAAGACCGGCAAGCTGCTGCCGCAGGATGCCGCGCGCCGCTACCAGGCCATCCAGTGGGTGCATTTCCAGATGGGCGGGATCGGGCCTATGTTCGGCCAGGTCGGTTTCTTCCACAAATTCGCCGGCAAGGATTTCGAGGACAAGCGGCCGCTCGAACGCTACGTGGGCGAGTCCAGGCGCCTGCTCGGCGTGATGGAGACGCATCTGGCCGGCCGGCAATGGTTCATGGATGACGACTACACCATCGCCGACATCTCGATGCTTGGCTGGGTGCGCAACCTCATCGGCTTCTACGGCGCCGGTGATCTCGTCGAATTCACCCAGTTCAAATCGGTTGCCGCATGGCTCGAACGGGGACTCGCGCGTCCGGCGGTGCAACGTGGGCTCAATATTCCGAAGCGGCCGTGAAACTAGCTCAGCGCCTTGTAGGTCATGTAGAGCGCCATCAGCGAGACGAGGGCGATCATGACCCGGCGCAGCACCGATTTGCTGACCCCATTGGCCATGCGTGCGCCGAGATCGGTGCCGACCCAGAGGCCGGCGACAATGCCGATGACGGCCGGCCAGCCGACCATGAGCCCCTTGCTCCAGTAGATCCACGCCGCTGGAATGTTGGTCGGGATCACCGAGAAGACGAGGCTGACGAGTTGCGCCTGGTGCTGCGGCACGCGCAGGCCCGCGGCAAGGCCGACGGTGATCGCCAGGCCGCCGCCGATCCCCATGAAGCCGGAGGAAAAGCCGGCCAGCGCGCCGATGAGGAACAGCGGGAGCCAGGGTAGTTCGGCGGGATCGCCGGCCTCGCCAGCTCCGTCCTTGCGGTCGCGGCGCAGCAGCAGGGCTGCGATCAGCAGAGCGAGGTAGACGACGTAGGTCCATTGCAGCACTGCGTCGGACACGCCGGCCGCGGCATAGCCGCCGCCCGCGCCACCGACGAGAAATCCGATGCCGATCCAGACGATCCATTGCAGCGGACTGCGATTGCCGCTCTGCCAGTAGCGGCGCACTCCGGCGAAACCGGTCGGCGGGACCTGCGTGATCAGCGAGGTGCCCTGGGCGACGTGCTGCTCCGCGCCGAGCAGCAGAACGGAGAAGATCACGAGACCGCCGCCCGGGCTCGTGCCCATGAAGCCCGATGTCGCGCCGCCGACGAGGCCGACGCCGATGCCTGCGAGCAGTTCGTAGATCCAGGACATCGCTCAAGCCCGGGTTCGTCGCTTGACGTCCGGCTTCGTCGTGCGGAAGCCGTCGATCACGCCATCGACAGCCGCCATGCAGGCATCGACGTCAAAGTCCTCGCCCCAGCATTTTTGCAGCACAAAGCCCTGGAAGATAGCGATCAACACGCGCGCGATGGCGTCGGCGCCGAGGTCGCGCCTGATGAGGCCGTCGTGCTGGGCGCGCTCGACCAGCGCCACGATCAGGGCGCGCGGCATCTCGATGCCTTCGACGACGCTGGTGCGGACGCGGCGGTTACGCAGCGCCTCGGCCCAGCCATGGATGCCGACGCGCCGCCGCGCTTCGCCGGCGGGATCGGTGAGCCATTGCGCGTAGACGCGGACCAGCGCGTGAAGTCCTTCGATCGGATCGCCCGATCCCTGCGCGACCGAGTTGAGCACGGCTTCGCGGCGGTGCCGGTCGTCGGCGAGCGCCTCGATCAGGTCGTCCTTGCTCTGGAAGTAGAGATAGACCGCGCCATGGCTCAGCCCCGACCGCTTCACGATGTCGGCCATGCCGGTCTGGTGAAAGCCATTCTCGGCGAAGCAGGCGAGGGCGGCCTCGAGGATCTGCCGTCGCCGGCCTTCACGCTGCTTGTCGCTGATCTTCGGCATCGGAGCCTCCGCAAATAACTGACTGATCGATCGTTTTAGCGATTCATCGAGGGCAGCTTGATTATTGGCGAGTATAATAAAAAACGATCAGTCAGTCATTTTTAAATCAACGACGGGTTTTGGTCAAGTCTCGATGGCTCCGAGCCGGGGAACAGGAGACGTAAACGGCTGGCGAGCCGCCGACAGACGCAACGGCTCGGCTCGCGACCGTGTGCCGCTAGAACAGCCGTCCGCCGTTCGGCACCGGCTTGCCCGGCTGCACCAGCACGACCTTGCCGTCGGCATCGGGAAATCCGAGCGTCAGCACTTCCGATACGACCGGCCCGATCTGGCGCGGGGGAAAATTGACGACGGCCGCGACCTGTTGCCCCACCAGCGTCTCGAGCGGATGGTTCTCGGTGATCTGCGCCGAGCTCTTGCGCACGCCGATCGCCGGGCCGAAGTCGATCCACAGCCGCCAGGCCGGCTTGCGCGCCTCCGGGAACGGCTTGGCATCGACGATGGTGCCGACGCGAATATCGACCGCGAGGAAGCTGTTGAAGTCGATGGTCGGCGACGGGGCCGCGGCGGGATCGTGGGTGACGTGCATGATGAGTCCGTTGACAGAGTTCGTAAGCTTCGCTCGCAATATTGTCGCGCGAACCGGAGTTTCGTACAACGCCGCAGCCGAAGCATCACGCATGCGAGAGGAACGTCTTGCCCAACATCATCTACGGCATCAAGAACTGCGACACCATGAAGAAGGCGCGCGCCTGGCTCGACAACCATGGCGTTGCCTATGAGTTTCACGACTACAAGACGGCGGGCGTCGAGAAGGACAAGCTCAAGCAGTGGAGCGACAAGCTCGGCTGGGAGATTCTGCTCAATCGTGCCGGCACGACCTTCAAGAAGCTGCCCGAGGCCGACAGGGAGGGTCTTACCGAGAATAAGGCACTGGCGTTGATGCTAGCGCAACCATCGATGATCAAGCGTCCGGTGCTGGAAGTCGGCGGCAAGCTGCTGGTCGGCTTCAAGCCGGACATCTACGCCAACGAAGTCAGGGCGAAGTAAGTCGGCGCCAAATCGCGCTGAAGGCTAGTTCAGCTCGATGATCTCGGTGGCGTCGGCGGGACCGGACTGGTCCGCGAACTCGACGACGTCGGCGGCCGCGATACGGCCGGGGGCGCGATGAAAGAGGTCGCGATCGATCACGGCGCGCAGCTTCGGTCGCGGCGGCGCGTCATTTCCGCGCATCAGATTCTTGATCTCGAAGCCGCCGTCCTCGCAGAAGGTCTTGAGCGAGGCGATGATGTGACAGACCTTGCCGTCGGTGAGGAACGGCAACAGCAGGCGTTCGTAGGCGACGATGCGCCCATAGATGTCGTCGACGTCGGCAACGCTGTAGACCGGAAGCCCGCGCGCGACGCATTCGTAATAGATGGGCATCACGGAGGGCACGAGCCGCGGCCCGATATATTCATCCAGCGGCACGCCTTTGCCGGTGTGTCCATAGGCGCGCGAGATCCGCGTGCCTTCGCTCTGGATGACGAGGCGCGGCACCGGAGTTGAGGCGTCAACGGTATAATAGATGAGATCGGACAGCTCTTCCTCGAGCCGCGCGGGCTGGTACTCCCAGATCGCCGGCGCGATCTGCTGGCGCGCATAGAGTCGCAGCCACGTGTTCAGGAGATCACGCTGCCTGATCGACTTGACGGCGGAGGGAGCGGCGCTTGCGAAATCCAAAACAATATTCCCGGCAGATCGAAACCCGCGCATCATCCATGCCGCGGGAAAATTTTCTATGAAGGCTGGCGCGCGGGACGAAAGACCGTTAACGACGGCTTGACGACCGGTGCTTTCGCGAACCGGAAGGCCGGGCAGGCGTGACATCAAAACATCTCCGACTAAGGGAGCATTTGTATCCCAGCCGGAGACCTGATCTGCTCAGCTTTCCGCCTTGCCTAACCCCCGTCACCTCCGGCATATTCCGCGCCCGGAGGCGGCGTTCCGGGAAGGCTCCAAGGCCTCCTGAAAGCCGAAGCAACAAGGACAGCCACGCGGGTCGCGCGGGCAGGGGGAAATCTGTTTGGCCGATGAGTTCATTCTCGAAACGGAAGGCTTGACCAAGGAGTTCGCGGGCTTCTTCGCTGTCCGCGACGTTGCGCTCAAGGTCCGCCGTGGGAGCATTCACGCGTTGATCGGCCCGAACGGCGCCGGCAAGACGACGTGCTTCAATCTTTTGACCAAGTTCCTCAGGCCGTCCGCCGGGAAGATCCTGTACAAGGGACAGGACATCACCGCGATGGCGCCGGCCGACGTGGCCCGCATGGGACTGGTGCGATCGTTCCAGATCTCGGCGGTGTTTCCGCATATGACCGCATTGGAAAACGTTCGCGTCGCGCTTCAGCGCCAGCACGGCAGTTCCTTCGATTTCTGGCGCTCCAAGTCCGTGCTCAACCGTTTCAACGATCGCGCACGCGACCTGTTGAACGATGTCGGCCTCAGCGAGTTTGCCAATACGCCTGCGGTCGAAATGCCCTACGGGCGCAAGCGCGCACTCGAGATTGCAACCACGCTCGCGCTCGACCCCGAGATGATGCTGCTGGACGAGCCGATGGCCGGCATGGGCCACGAGGACATCGACAAGATCGCGGCGCTGATCAAGCGCATCTCCGCGAAATACACCATCCTGATGGTCGAGCATAATCTGAGTGTCGTGGCGAATCTCTCCGACATCATCACCGTGCTGACGCGCGGGCAGGTTCTCGCGCAGGGCCATTACAGCGAGCTCACCAAGGACGAACGCGTCAAGGAAGCCTATCTGGGAGCCGGTCATGCCTGACACTGCGATCGCCGAGGCTCCGGCAAAGGCTGCGAGCGGCGGAAACATCCTCCAGGTCCGCAACCTCGAGGCCTGGTATGGCGAGTCCCACATCCTGCATGGGATCAATTTCGACGTGAACGCGGGCGAGGTTGTCACCCTGCTCGGACGAAACGGCGCCGGCAAGACAACCACGCTGAAGTCGATCATGGGCATCATCGGCAAGCGTACCGGCTCGGTGAAGTTCAACACCCAGGAGATCATCCGCACGACCTCCGATAAGATCGCGCGCATGGGCATCGCGTTCTGCCCGGAAGAGCGGGGGATATTCTCCAGCCTCGACGTGCGGGAGAATTTGTTGTTGCCGCCAGTGGTCCGCGAAGGCGGACTGCCGCTCGAGCAGATCTTCGACCTGTTTCCGAACCTGAAGGAGCGGCTCAACAGCCAGGGCACGAAGTTGTCCGGCGGCGAGCAGCAGATGCTGGCGATCGCGCGCATCCTGCGCACCGGTGCGAGCTTCCTGATGCTGGACGAGCCGACCGAAGGGTTGGCGCCAGTCATCATCCAGCAGATCGGCCACACCATTGCGCGGCTCAAGAAGGAGGGCTTTACGATCCTCCTGGTCGAGCAGAACTTCCGGTTCGCATCCACCGTTGCCGACCGCTACTACGTGGTCGAGCACGGCAAGATCATTGACGGATTTTCCAATGCGGAGCTTGCCGCCAACATGGACAAGCTCCACACTTATCTCGGCGTCTAGGCATGATCCGGAAGGTGTGAAGCGATTTTCCGAAAAGATCATGCTTAAACAGAAGAACTGCCAACGAGAAAATTCAAAAAGGAAAGTTGCATGAAGACCAGGTCGATTGCATCATTGCTGCTGACCACCGCGCTCACCTTCGCCGCAGCCGGCGTCGCGTCCGCGCAGGACAAGACCGTCAAGATCGGCGCGCTGTCCGATCAGTCAGGACTCTATGCCGATCTCGGCGGCCCCGGCTCGACGCTCGCAGCGCAGATGGCCGTTGAAGATTCCGGCCTTACCGCCAAGGGCTGGAAGATCGACATCGTCTCCGGCGATCACCAGAACAAGCCCGACATCGGCACCGCGATCGCGCGGCAGTGGTTCGACGTCGACAAGATCGATGTCATCGTGGACGTGCCGAATTCCGGTGTGGCGCTCGCCGTCAACAACGTCATCAAGGAAAAGAACGGCGTCTACATCAACTCTGGTGCGGCGACCTCCGACCTCACCAACGCGCAGTGCTCACCCAACACCGTGCACTGGACCTACGACACCTACATGCTGGCCCACACCACGGGCCAGGCGCTGGTGAAGGCGGGTGGCGACAGCTGGTTCTTCCTGACCGCGGACTACGCCTTCGGTGCGGCGCTCGAGCGCGATACTACGGCCGTTGTCACCGCCAATGGCGGCAAGGTGGTCGGCGGCGTGAAGCATCCGCTGAACACGCCGGACTTCTCGTCCTTCCTGCTCCAGGCGCAGGCCTCCAAGGCCAAGATCATCGGCCTTGCCAATGCCGGCGGCGACACCACCAACGCCATCAAGCAGGCGGCCGAGTTCGGCATCGTCAAGGGCGGCCAGAAGCTCGCCGCGCTCCTGCTGTTCCTCACCGACGTCAAGGCGATCGGTCTGGAGACCGCGCAGGGCCTCAACTTCACCGAGACGTTCTACTGGGACATGAACGACCAGACCCGGGCGTTCTCGAAGCGCTTCGCCTCGAAAATGAAGAACAACGCGCCGCCGACCATGGTGCAGGCCGGCGTCTATGCCGGCGTGCGCCACTATCTCAAGGCGCTGGACGCACTCGGCGGCAATCCTCACGACGGCGTCAAGGTCGTCGAGAAGATGAAGTCGATGCCGACGGAGGACGATCTGTTCGGCAAGGGCGAGATCCAGCCGAACGGCCGCACCATCCACAGCGCCTATCTGTTCGAGGTCAAGAAGCCCTCGGAGTCCAAGGGCCCGTGGGACTTCTACAAGCTGGTCGGCACGGTGCCGGGCGATCAGGCCTTCACGCCGCTGTCCGAGAGCAAGTGCGCGCTGTTGAAGAAGTAGGATAACGGCCCGCAGGCCTTTGAGGCCTGCGGGCGACTTTCAGGGGAACGCCGAAGGGACCGGGTGCGGGATCGATGCAGGCACTTTACGCTCAGCTACTGGTGGGACTGATCAACGGCTCGTTCTACGCGCTGCTCAGTCTCGGGCTTGCCGTGATCTTCGGCATGCTCAACATCATCAATTTCGCCCACGGCGCGCTCTACATGATGGGCGCCTTCGTCGCCTATTTCCTGCTGAACAATGATTATCTCAGTATCGGCTACTGGCCGGCATTGATCGTCGCTCCGATCGTCGTCGGCATCTTCGGCATGATCCTGGAACGGACCATGCTGCAATGGCTGACCGGGCTTGACCATCTCTACGGCCTGCTGCTGACCTTCGGCATTGCGCTGATCGTGCAGGGCGTGTTCCAGAACTATTTTGGATCGTCGGGCCTGCCTTATGCCATTCCTGACCAGCTCAAGGGCGGCATGAATCTCGGCTTCATGTTCCTTCCGGTCTATCGCGGCTGGGTCGTCGTGTTCTCGCTTATCGTGTGTCTGGCGACCTGGTACCTGATCGAGAAGACGCGGCTCGGCGCTTACCTCCGCGCCGCGACCGAAAACCCGACGCTGGTCCGCGCCTTCGGCATAAACGTGCCGCGCATGATCACGCTGACCTACGGTCTCGGCGTCGGCCTTGCCGCGCTCGCCGGCGTGCTCTCGGCGCCGATCAACCAGGTGCGGCCGCTGATGGGCGCCGACCTCATCATCGTCGTGTTTGCCGTGGTGGTGATCGGCGGCATGGGATCGATCATGGGCTCGATCATCACCGGTTTCGCTCTCGGCGTGATCGAGGGCCTGACCAAGTATTTCTACCCCGAGGCCTCCAACACCGTCGTGTTCGTGCTGATGGTGCTGGTGCTCTTGGTGAAGCCATCGGGATTGACGGGAAGGGCGGCCTGATATGACAGCCTTGACGGACGATACGCTGCGGGCGACCCCGCGCGCGATGCGTGACGAGATGATCGTGTTTGCGGTGATGGCGCTGCTGCTGGCGTCGGTGCCGTTCACGGGGGTCTATCCGTTCTTCGTGATGCAGGCGCTGTGCTTCGCGCTCCTCGCCTGCGCCTTCAACCTTCTGATCGGCTATGGCGGCCTGCTGTCGTTCGGCCACGCGATGTTCTTAGGCACAGCCGGCTATTGCAGCGCGCATGCGCTGAAGGTGTGGGCGTTGCCGCCGGAGCTCGGCATCCTCGTCGGCGTCGCCGGTGCTTTCGTGCTCTCGATCGTGACCGGCTACATCTCGATCCGCCGCCAGGGCATCTATTTCTCGATGATCACGCTGGCGCTGTCGCAGCTCCTGTACTTCATCTACCTCCAGGCGCCGTTCACCCATGGCGAAGACGGCATTCAGGGCATTCCGCAGGGGCACATGTTCGGCGTCCTCGATCTCTCCAAGCCGACGGTCCTGTACTACGTCGTGCTGGTCGGCTTCCTCGCCGGCTTCCTGTTGATCTTCCGCATCATCAACTCGCCGTTCGGCGAGGTGTTGAAGTCGATCCGCGAGAACGAGCAGCGCGCGATCTCGCTCGGCTACCGGACCGACCAGTACAAGTTCCTGGCCTTCGTCCTGTCGGGCACGCTGGCCGGCTTCGCCGGATCGCTGAAGGTGTTCGTGGCGCAAAATGCCTCGCTCACCGACGTACACTGGTCGATGTCGGGCGAAGTCGTGCTGATGACGCTGGTCGGGGGTCTCGGGACCATCTTCGGACCCGTGGTCGGCGCCTTCGTGATCATCGCCATGCAGCAATATCTGGCGAGCTTCGGCCAATGGGTGACGGTGATCCAGGGCTCGATCTTCGTGATCTGCGTGCTCACCTTCCGCCGCGGCGTCGTCGGTGAAATCGCGCATTACTTCCGGCGTTCGCTCTAAGTAATTGATTTAAGGTCAATTTACCCGCTTCGTGAAAGTGGTGGATGATCCGGCACCGCGGGCGTGAGGTGGCACGCGCGCGGACCGAAAATGGTCTATGACAGTTTCGTGACGGCCCTTCCGGGCCGGGCCATTTCCAACCGGTAGTCTATCCCCATGATGCGATGGTTTCGCGCTTTCCTGCCCAAGGAAGAACGGTTCTTCGACCTGTTCGACCGACATGCCCAGACCGTGATCCAGGGCTCGATCGCGCTCCAGGGCATGCTCAACGGGGGCGAGGAGACGCCGGTCTATTGCCAGCGCGTCAACCAGTTCGAGAACGATGCCGACAACATCACCCGTGAGGTGCTGACGGCGGTGCGCCGCACCTTCATCACGCCGTTCGACCGCGGCGACATCAAGAACCTCATCACCTCGATGGACGATGCCATCGACCAGATGCAGCAGACCGCCAAGGCCGTGATGCTGTTCGAGGTCCGCGCCTTCGAGCCGCCGATGCGCGAGATCGGCGGGCTTCTGATCGAATGCGCCAATCTGGTCGGCCGTGCGCTGCCCCTGATGCAGCAGATCGGCAAGAACGTGGCCATGCTGACCGCCATCACGGAAGAGCTGACCAAGCTCGAGGGCCGGGTCGACGATCTCCACGACATCGGGATGAAGGAGCTGTTCCTCAAGCACCGCGACGGCAACGCGATGGATTTCATCGTCGGTGTCGAGATCTACGACCATCTCGAAAAGGTCGCCGATCGCTTCGATGACGTCGCAAACGAGATCAACAGCATCGTCATCGAGCAAGTGTAGCGCATGATCCGGAAAAATGTGCAGCGGTTTTCCTTCGCGACAAACGCGGAACGCGTTTGCGCGGAGATCATGCGAAAACTTTAAGGCAGGGGCCTCGCCGTGGATGCTGCGTTGGGTCTTCCCGTCCTGGTCGGACTGATCGCCGTCGCGCTGCTGTTCGACTTCTTGAACGGCCTGCATGACGCTGCCAATTCGATCGCGACCATCGTCTCGACCCGCGTGCTGCGGCCGCAATTCGCGGTGTTCTGGGCCGCTTTCTTCAATTTCGTCGCCTTCATGGTGTTCGGGCTGCACGTCGCCCAGACCATAGGCACCGGCATTATCGATCCCTCAATCGTCGATGCCCACGTGATCTTCGCGGCGCTGGTCGGCGCCATCGTCTGGAACCTCGTGACCTGGGCGCTCGGCATCCCGTCTTCGTCGTCGCATGCGCTGATCGGCGGGTTGTTCGGTGCCGGCGTGGCCAAAGCCGGGATTTCGGCGGCGGTCTGGAGCGGATTGTCCAAGACGGTGATCGCCATCGTGCTGTCTCCGCTGGTCGGCTTCCTGCTGGCGATGCTGCTGGTTGCGATCGTCTCCTGGGCCTCGGTGCGATCGACGCCCTTCGCCGTGGATCGCGCCTTCCGCATCCTGCAATTCGCCTCCGCCTCGCTCTATTCGCTCGGCCATGGCGGCAATGACGCGCAGAAGACCATGGGCATCATCGCCGTGCTGCTCTATTCACAGGGCCATCTCGGCAGCGAATTCTCGGTGCCGTTCTGGGTCGTGCTGTCCTGCCAGGCCGCGATGGCGATGGGCACGCTGATGGGCGGCTGGCGCATCGTCCGCACCATGGGCCTGCGCATCACGAAACTGACGCCGATGCAGGGCTTTTGCGCCGAAACCGGCGGCGCCGCGACCCTGTTCATGGCGACCTTCCTCGGGGTTCCCGTCTCGACCACCCACACCATCACCGGCGCCATCGTCGGCGTCGGCGCCGCCCGCCGCCTCTCGGCGGTGCGCTGGAACGTCGCCAGCTCGATCGTCTATGCCTGGGTGATCACGATGCCGGCCTCGGCGATCGTCGCCGCGCTGACCTGGTGGGCGGTCAGGATTTTCGTCAAGTAACGAGCTTCAGCCCGATGATACCGGCAACGATCAGTCCGATGCTGGCCAGGCGAAGCGCGGTCGCCGGCTCGCCGAACAGGATGATCCCGAGCGTCGCCGTGCCGACCGCGCCGATGCCGGTCCACACCGCATAGGCGGTCCCGACGGGCAGCGATTTGAGCGCGAGCCCAAGCAGGATGACGCTGCCCGCCATCGCCGCGAGCGTGATGACGGAGGGAACAAGCCTGGTGAAACCCTCGGTGTATTTCAGGCCGATCGCCCAGGTGATCTCGAGAAGACCGGCGACGAACAGGATGCTCCAGGCCATGACGACCCTCCATTCAAGGCAGGGTCGTCCCCGCGGCTGATATGCTGGTGGATAGGAGGGCCGTCCCTCCCAAACGGCGATATGGGGCTGGCCGAAGGGCTCCGCAATTACCAAATCAGGCTTGATCCGGCCCATTTTCCCTGCCAAACGCTCCCGCCATGTCCGACATCGCCACCACCACAGCCGAATCGCCGGCCCGTTCCCCGCTTGCCGCTGAAGTGGCGCGGCGGCGCACCTTTGCGATCATCTCCCACCCCGACGCCGGCAAGACCACGCTGACCGAAAAGCTGCTGCTGTTCGGCGGCGCCATCAACCTCGCCGGTCAGGTCAAGGCCAAGGGCGAGCGGCGCAACACGCGCTCGGACTGGATGAAGATCGAGCGCGAGCGCGGTATCTCGGTCGTGACGTCCGTGATGACCTTCGAGTTCGAGGGCCTCGTGTTCAACCTGCTGGACACGCCGGGCCACGAGGATTTTTCGGAAGACACCTATCGCACGCTGACGGCCGTCGATTCCGCCGTCATGGTCATCGACGCCGCCAAGGGCATCGAGGCGCGCACCCGAAAACTGTTCGAGGTCTGTCGCCTGCGCGACATTCCGATCATCACCTTCATCAACAAGATGGACCGCGAGAGCCGCGACGTGTTCGAGCTGCTGGACGAGATCGAGAAGACGCTGGCGCTCGACACCACGCCGATGACCTGGCCGGTCGGCCGCGGCCGCGACTTCCTCGGCACCTATGACGTCGTCAATGGCGGCGTGCGCCTGCTCGAAGGCGGCGGCGCCAAGACCGGCGCGGCGCAGCAGATCGAGATCGAGGAGCTCGCCAAGCTCAACGCCAATCTCGACGTCTCCGCGGTGAAGGACGAGCTCGAGCTCGTCACCGAGGCTTCAAAACCGTTCGAGCTGGAGGCGTTTCGCGAGGGCCACCTGACGCCGGTCTATTTCGGCAGCGCGCTGCGCAATTTCGGCGTCGGCGACCTCCTGGAGGGCCTCGGCAAGTTCGCGCCCGAGCCGCGTGCGCAGGAGAGCGACCAGCGCAAGGTCGAGGCGACCGATCCGCGCATGAGCGCCTTCGTGTTCAAGATCCAGGCGAACATGGATCCGAACCACCGCGACCGCATCGCCTTTGCGCGCCTGTGCTCGGGCAAGCTCAGCCGCGGCATGAAGGCGAAACTGGTGCGCACCGGCAAGAGCATGCCGCTGTCGAGCCCGCAATTCTTCTTCGCGCAGGACCGTTCGGTGGCGGATGAGGCCTTTGCCGGCGACGTCGTCGGCATTCCCAACCACGGCACGCTGCGCATCGGTGATACCCTGACCGAGGGCGAGGATTTCAACTTCGTCGGCGTGCCGAGCTTTGCGCCGGAAATCGTCCGCCGCGTCCGTCTCACCGACGCGATGAAGGCGAAGAAGCTGAAGGAAGCGTTTCAGCAGATGTCGGAAGAGGGCGTCGTCCAGGTATTCCGCCCGCGCGACGGTGCACCGGCGCTGGTCGGCGTGGTCGGCGCGCTCCAGCTCGACGTGCTGAAGGCACGGCTGGAGGCGGAATATTCCCTTCCGGTCGAGTTCGAAGTCAGCGAGTTCCAGCTTGCGCGCTGGGTTTCTTCAGACGATCGCAAGAAGCTCGACACTTTCATCGCCGCCAACACCTCGAGTATCGCCGACGACGTCGATGGTGATCCCGTCTATCTGGCGAGGAACGAGTTCTATCTCGGCTACACCAGGGAACGCGCCGAGGGCATCGAGTTCACCAACGTCAAGGACGTCAAGAAGAAGGGATAACGCGCGCCAAGGCCGCCTAAACGCGAGCATGTGAACGCGCGCGCACTTGACGCTTTCGCGACCAATGCCACCTTTCGTCCACAGTGGCATTGTGAGCTCGCATACCATGTGGCGCGGCATTCTCCTTCTTATACTGCTGGCGATATCGACGGTGGCCGCCGACGCGCAGCGGCGCCAGATCAATCCCATCCCGTTTGCGCATGAACCGTGCAGCGTGCTCGACAACCGGCCCTGCACGCCGTCCTATTGCAGCCCGCTCGAGCCCGGGCCCTGCATTCCCGAGATCGACTATCCTTACGGCCAGAATCTCCAGCTCACGATCGTCAGCGTGCCGTCCGAATCCGACCGCGCCAAATACCGGAAGCCGGATCACGATCTCGATACGATCGGCGACCTCTTCGCCGAATTGCGCACTTGCTGGTCGCCGCCAGCGGACAACGCGCGGGCCGGCATGCAGATGTCGGTGCGCTTCAGCTTCAACAAGGCGGGCGGCCTGATCGGTCCGCCACGCCTCACATACGCCACCGCGGGCGTCCCGGCCGACACCCGCACGACCTATCTGAACGCCATCGATGCTTCGCTGAAGGCCTGCTTGCCGCTGAAATTCACCAGCGGTCTCGGCGGCGCCCTGGCAGGGCGGCCGATCGCGATCCGCTATGTCGACAATCGGCAGCTCGGCAAGTAGCGCATCGGTTGCGACCGACCGCCAATCGATGCTACGCCAGAGGCGGGCGCTGGTTGAGGGGAGGATGTCGTGGGTCTGCTGGTCATGATCCTGGGGCTGGTGCTGTTTTTCGCGGCCCATGTCTTCACAACGAAACGCGAGGCGCGCGCGCAGGCCATCGCGAGGCTGGGCGAGGGGACCTACAAGATCCTTTATGCGCTCGTCTCACTCGCGGGGCTCGCGCTGATCATCTGGGGCTTTGGTCATTACCGTGCGACCGGCTGGATCGACGTCTGGTATCCGCCGAAGGCGATGAAGCACATCACGCTCGCGCTGATGCTGCCCGCGGTCATCCTAGTTGTCGCGTCATACCTGCGCGGCCGCATCTACGCGACGCTGAAACATCCGATGCTGGCCGGCATCAAGCTGTGGGCGGCCGCGCATCTCCTCGCGAATGGCGATCTCGGTTCCATCATCCTGTTCGGCTCGTTCCTGGGCTGGGCGGTGTTTGACCGCATTTCGTTGAAGCATCGCACTGACGCTGGCGGCCCGCCGATTCCGGTAGGCGGCGTCTCCAACGATCTGATCGCGGTCGCGGTCGGCGTGGTTGCGTATCTTGCGCTGGCGTTTGCGTTCCATCCTGTCGTGATCGGAGTTCCCGTCGTAGGGGTCTGACAAATGTCCGTCCAATCCGCCATCAGGCGCAAGACCGCGCCCGACCTCCGCATCCGCAAGAATGGCGAGCCGATCGTGATGCTGACCTCCTATCACGCGCACACCGCCGCGCTGGTCGACAGGCACTGCGATGCGATCCTGGTTGGCGATTCCCTTGGCAATGTCATGCATGGCTTCGAGACCACGGTGCCCGTGACGCTTGAGATGATGATCCTGCAGGGCTGCGCGGTGATGCGCGGCTCCAGCCAGGCGCTCGTCGTCGTCGACATGCCGTTCGGCTCCTACGAAGGCTCGAAGGAGCAGGCCTTCCAGTCGGCGGTGCGGATCATGAAGGAGACGCTGTGCGGCGCGGTCAAGCTCGAGGGCGGCGCGCGGATGGCGGAGACGGTGGCGTTTCTCTCCGAGCGCGGCATTCCCGTGATGGGCCATATCGGGCTGACGCCACAGTCGATCAACGCGCTTGGCTCGTTCCGCGCGCAGGGCCGCGAGGAGGCGAACTGGGCTCCGATCGAGAACGACGCCAGGGCGATCGCAGAGGCGGGGGCCTTCTCGATCGTGATCGAGGCGGTCGCCGAGCCGCTGGCGCGCAAGATCACGCAATCGATCGCAGTTCCTACCATCGGCATTGGCGCGAGCGCAGCCTGCGACGGCCAGATTTTGGTGCTGGAAGATATGCTCGGCTTGTCGCCGCGGTCGCCGAAATTCGTGCGCCGCTATGGCAATCTCGGACCGGCGATCGAGGAAGCCATCGCGGGCTATGCGCGCGACGTGAAGAGCCGGGCCTTCCCGGGCCCGGAGCATGTCTACGACATGAAGAAGAGCTGAGGAGGGGCGCGCATGGACTGGTCGCAGCACGCACTTCCGTCGATGCGGCTTGAGCCGCGCTTCGGCGACCGCGTCGTGCCGGCCTTTGTGAAGCGGCCGGGCAGCGTTTGGGCGATGATTGCGGAAGCGGTTGCGCAGAACGCCGATGGCGAGGCCCTGATCTGCGGTCATGTCCGGCTGAGCTGGCGCCAGGTCGTCGACCGGGCCGCCCGGATCGCCGAGGGCTTTCGCAAGCTCGGCCTCAAGCGCGGTGATCGCGTGGCCATCCTGCTGGGCAACCGCATCGAATTTCCGCTGCTGCTGTTTGCCGCCGCGCATGAGGGGCTGGTCACGGTTCTGCTCAGCACGCGTCAGCAGAAGCCGGAGATTGCCTATGTGCTCACCGATTGCGGCGCCAAGATCCTGATCCACGAGGCAGGGCTCGCCGGGCGGCTGCCGGATGCGCGGGATGTGCCCGATGTGATCCACCGCGTTGCCGTCGACGACGACCCGCGTGAGTCGCGCTTCGCGGTGCTCGCAGACAACGCCGCGGCCGCCGCGCCCGTCGACGTGAGCGAAGAGGACACGGCGATGATCCTCTACACCTCGGGCACGACGGGCAAGCCAAAGGGCGCGATGCTGGCCCATTGCAACATCGTGCATTCCTCGATGGTGTTTGCGTCCTGCCTGCAATTGACGGAAGCGGACCGTTCGATCGCGGCCGTGCCGCTCGGTCACGTCACTGGTGTCGTCGCCAACATCACGACCATGATCCGCTGCGGCGGCGCGCTGATCATCATGCCGGAGTTCAAGGCCGCCGATTATCTCAAGCTCGCTGCGCGCGAGCGCGTCACCTACACGGTGATGGTTCCGGCGATGTACAATCTCTGCCTGCTCCAGCCCGATTTCGACAGCTACGATCTGTCGAGCTGGCGCATCGGCGGCTTTGGCGGCGCGCCGATGCCGGTCGCGACCATCGAGAGGCTCAAGGCGACGATTCCCGGCCTGAAGCTGATGAACTGCTACGGCGCGACCGAGACGACATCGCCCTCGACGATCATGCCGGGCGAACTGACGGCGAGCCATATCGACAGCGTGGGCCTGCCGTGTCCCGGCGCGCGCATCGTCGCGATGGGACCCGATGGGCGCGAGCTGCCCCATGGCGAGATCGGCGAGCTCTGGATTCAGAGCGCCTCCGTCATCAAGGGTTACTGGAACAACCCGAAAGCCACGACCGAGAGCTTCACCGGTGGGTTCTGGCACTCGGGCGATCTGGGGTCAGTCGATGCGGACGGTTTTGTCCGCGTCTTCGACCGCCAGAAGGACATGATCAATCGCGGCGGACTGAAGATCTATTCCGCGGAGGTCGAATCCGTGCTGGCGGGCCACCCCGCGGTGATCGAGAGCGCGATCATTGCCAGGGCCTGCCCGGTGCTCGGTGAGCGCGTCCATGCTGTCGTGGTGACCCGCACCCCGGTCGCCGGCGACGTCTTGCGGGCCTGGTGCGCCGAGCGGCTGTCCGACTACAAGGTCCCCGAAACCATGGCGATCACCACCGAGCCGCTGCCGCGCAACGCCAATGGCAAGGTGCTGAAGCGGCAGTTGCGGGAGCACTTGGGAACCTGAGCCGGGCAGGGGCTTCTTCCGGGCTCTCCCGGGTGGTTAACGCCTTGATCGGGCTCGCTTTGCCTTGCCACCGCCATATCGTTAGGCTACCTCGCCGCCACGCGGGGGACGGGATTCCTGACGCGAACGCTGTGGCGCGCGCACCCGGACGGGCATGGGATTAGCATAAGTGTCTGAATTATTTGACGAAGTCGACGAGGAAGTACGTCGCGAACAGCTCAAGAAGCTGTGGGAAAAATATTCGATCTACTTCATCGCCCTGATGGTGCTCATCGTGGCCGCCGTGGGCGGCTGGCGCGGCTACCAGTATCTGGAGGCCAAGAAGGCCGCCGAGGCCGGCGCCGCCTTCGAGAAGGCCGTCGAGCTGTCAGAGCAGGACAAGCATGCGGAGGCCGAGACGGCCTTCACTGAGCTCGCCGCCAAGGCTCCGTCGGGCTATCGCACCCTGGCGCGGCTGCGTGCTGCGGCCGAGGCCGCTGGCCGCGATCCCAAGGCCGCCGCCAAGATGTACGACGACATTGCCGCTGACCGCGGCGTCGGCGGCGAGTGGCAGGATCTGGCGAAGATCCGCGCCGCCGGCCTGCTGGTCGACAGCGCCAGCTACGCCGACATGCAGCAGCGGCTGGAGGCTTCCGCCACACCCAAATCGACCTTCCGCCACAGCGCCCGCGAGTTGCTGGCGCTGTCGGCCTGGCGCAACAACGACACGACCGCAGCCCGCAAATGGCTCGACGCGATCGCAGAGGACGGCGAAACGCCGCCGGGCCTGCGTTCGCGCGCCGAGGCGCTCCAGGCCCTGCTGCCGCCCGTCGCCAAAAGCTGACGGTCCCGAGAGCTGAGACGAGACACCGATATGCGCCGCACGCCACGCTTGATCGCAGCCGCCGTCCTGATCGCCTTCACGGGCGTGCTGGGCGGCTGCTCCAGCTTCGATCCGAGCGACATGCTCGATTTCCTCGACACCAAGAAGAAGCTGCCAGGCGACCGCAAGCCGGTCTTCCCGGAGGGCGTGCCGGGCCTCGAGCAGGGTGTGCCGAAGGACATGTACAAGGGCGCACAGCAGCAGCCCGATCCGAATGCGCCTGCCGTTGCGGCTTTGCCCACGGAGCCGCCGCCTGAGCCGGCCAAGCCGGCGAAGGGTGCGAAGGCGAAAAAGACGAGACAGCCGGCTGCCAGCGCGGCCGCGCCCGCCGATGCGCCTGCCGGCGAAGTCGATGGCGAGGCCCAGCCGGAGGCTGCGCCGCCCGCGGCCGCTCCGCAGCCCAAGCAGAAGATCGTGCGCAAGCGCACCACCGCGCCGCCGCCCGATCAGCCCGTCCAGCAGGCCCAACCGACCCAGACCACGCAGCAGCAGTCGCAGGGCGGCTTCCCGGCGCCGCTGCCGAGCGGCAGCTTCTCGCGCTAATAATTTCATTGCATTGACAGGCGCGGCCTTCGCAGCGCACGAATGACCGATGTCCTTCACGATTGCCATTATCGGCCGGCCCAATGTCGGCAAATCGACGCTGTTCAACCGCCTGGTTGGGCAAAAGCTCGCGCTCGTCGATGACCTGCCGGGCGTCACCCGCGACCGCCGCGAGGGTGAGGCCAGGCTCGGCGACCTCGAATTCACCATCATCGACACCGCCGGCCTCGACGAGGGGGCCAAGGGCTCGCTGACCGCGCGGATGCAGGAGCAGACCGAGGCCGCGATCGCGCAGGCCGACGCGCTGTTCTTCGTCGTCGATGCCCGCATCGGCCTGACGCCGACCGACCGCGCCTTCGCCGACTTCGCCCGCAGGGCCAACAAGCCGGTGCTGCTGGTCGCCAACAAGAGCGAAGGCAAGCATGGCGATGCCGGCGCGATGGAAGCCTTTGCGCTTGGTCTTGGCGATCCCATCCAGATCTCGGCCGAGCACGGCGAGGGGATGGGCGAGCTTTATGACGCCCTCGCCAAGCTGATGCCGGAGCCCGTCGAGGAGGATGAGGACGAGGACGACGCACCGCTCTCCGAGGAAGAGGCCGCGACGCGCCCGATCCGGGTCGCCATCGTCGGCCGGCCGAATGCCGGCAAGTCGACGCTGATCAACCATTTGCTCGGCGAAGAGCGCCTGCTGACGAGCCCGGAGGCCGGCACCACGCGCGATTCCATCGCGGTCGAGATCAACTGGCAGGGCCGGGATTTTCGCGTGTTCGACACCGCCGGCCTGCGGCGTCGCTCGCGCATCGAGGAGAAGCTCGAAAAGCTCTCGGTCGCCGACGCGCTGCGCGCGGTGCGCTTTGCCGAAGTCGTCGTGCTGATGATGGATACGCAGAACCGCTTCGAGGAGCAGGATCTGCGCATTGCCGATCTGGTCGAGCGCGAGGGCCGCGCGCTCGTGCTCGCCGCCAACAAATGGGACCTGATGGAGACCAAGGGCGGCGGCGCGATCTCGGGCCTGCGCCGCGACGCCGACCACTGGCTGCCGCAGGTCAAGGGCGTGCCGATTGTCGCGGTATCAGGCCTGATGGGCGAGGGCATCGATCGCCTGATGCAGGCGATCCAGGACGCCTACGCGGTCTGGAACAGACGCGTGTCGACGTCAGCGCTCAATCGCTGGTTCGAGCAGGCGGTCCAGGCCAATCCACCGCCGGCCGTATCCGGCCGCAGGCTGAAGCTGAACTACATCACGCAGACCAAGGCGCGGCCGCCGAGCTTCGTGCTGTTCTGCTCGCGTGCCGACGCGGTGCCGCAGTCGTACTTGCGCTACCTGACCAATTCCATGCGCGAGGCTTTCGATCTGCCGGGCACGCCCGTGCGCATCACCTTGCGCGAGAAGGCCAACCCCTTCGCCCATAAGCGCAAGCGGCCGTCGTGAGCAACGATGCCGGCGAGGCGATGGCGCGGGGCGCTGCGCCGGTCCGGCGCGGCGCGGTCGCCTTCATCTTCGTCACCATCCTGCTCGACATGCTCGCGCTCGGCGTGATCATGCCGATCCTGCCAAAGCTCATCGAGAGCTTCGTCGACAACGACACCGCACACGCGGCCCGCATCTTCGGCCTGTTCGGCACCGCCTGGGCGTTGATGCAGTTCGTGTTCTCGCCGGTGCTGGGCGCGCTGTCGGATCGTTTCGGGCGGCGGCCGGTGGTGCTGCTGTCGAATTTCGGGCTCGCCGCCGACTACGTGCTGATGGCGCTGGCGCCGTCGCTGGTGTGGCTTTTCATTGGGCGCGTGATCTCCGGCATCACCTCGGCCAGCATCTCGACGGCGTTTGCCTATATTGCCGACATTACGCCGCCGGAGCGGCGCGCGGCGATCTTCGGCAGGATTGGCGCGGCCTTCGGCGCCGGCTTCATCCTGGGCCCGGCGCTCGGCGGCTTGCTCGGCGACATCGATCCGCGCCTGCCGTTCTGGGCGTCGGCGGCTTTGAGCTTCGCCAATGCGCTCTATGGGCTCCTGGTCCTGCCGGAATCTTTGGCGCCCGACAAGCGCGCGCCGTTCCGCTGGACCAGCGCCAATCCGGTCGGGGCGCTGCGTCTGCTGCGTTCCAACGCGATGCTGGCTGCGCTGTCGGTCGTCAACTTCATCGCGCAGGTCGCGCATGTCGTGCTGCCGTCGACCTTCGTGCTCTATGCGACCTATCGCTACGGGTGGGATTCCAAGACGGTCGGGCTGACGCTCGCGATGGTCGGCATCTGCGCCATGGTGGTGCAGGGGCTCGCCATCGGCCCGATCGTGCGCGCGCTCGGCGAGCGGAACACACTGTTGCTGGGCCTGTGCTGTGGTGCGATCGGGTTCGTGATCTTTGGCGCAGCGCCGACCGGACCGCTGTTCTGGATCGGCATTCCAGTGATGTCGCTGTGGGGCATCTCGGGTGCCGCGATGCAATCGCTGATGACGCGGCTGGTCGCACCCGATCAACAGGGTCAGCTGCAGGGCGCAACCGCGAGCGTGCAGAGCGTGTCGCAGCTCGTCGGGCCGTTCCTGTTCACGCTGACGTTTTCATACTTCATCGGCACCAGCGCGCCCTGGCAATTGCCCGGCGCGCCATTCCTCCTCGCGGGCGCGCTGATGGTGGTATGCGTGGCCATCGCGATGCGGACGCTGGCGACAGTCGCATCCGCCCGGCAGACTGGTGGCCGCGAATAGGACGGTTGCGACTGTCGCCAATTCGCAACAGAGATTCCGATTCGTCGGATTCTCGCCAGACGTGCGTACATGGAGCCTTTCGGCGGCGATACTTAGCATATTCAATAAATCTGTTGATTCGTTCTTTTTGCAATTGAAGGCCGGGGCCGCCGACGCCTCGGAAGCAAGCCATTCAAATGACGCGCCTGCCGATTCGGATATGGTGTTTCCCTCGGCAGCGCTTGCTGATTTGGCGAGCTGCCGCTGCAATTGCGATCACGGTTACCGTCACGCTGGCTCTGATGGGCGGGGCGTATGCGGCCTGTTCGCCGGCGGCCGACAATAGCCCCAATCCTCCGCCAGGCACGACCATTACATGCTCGGGCGTGACGACCGATCAGAACGGGACCAACGGTTACGGGACGGGCAACCAGACCGGCATTGTCATCAATGTCGATAGCGGTGCCTCTGTCACCGGAAGCGTGAATAGCGGAATCAATATCGGCAACGCTACGGTCAGCAATTCGGGAAGCATCACAGGCGCAACGAACGGTGTCTTCTCTCAAAATGACGTCACCGTCACCAACAACACCGGCGCCACCATCACCGGCACTGTCCTATCCGGCATCGGCTCGAACAACGGCAGTGTGACTGTCGTCAACTCCGGCACGATCACGGGCAACGCAAACGTTGGCGTATTCGCCTTCGTCAACGCCACGGTTACCAACAATGCGGGCGCCACCATCGCCGGCGATCTCGGCGTCAATTCCGGCTATTCCGCTGTCGGGAATGTCACCAATGCCGGCAATATCATCGGCACCTCTTACGGTTTCATTGCCTACGGCACGGGGGTCGTCTCCAACGCTGCGGGCGGTCTGATTTCCGGCGGGATAAGCGGTGTCCAGGCCAACCAATTGTTGAATGTCACCAATGCCGGCACGATTACCGGTACGACCAGCTATGGCCTGGAGGTGACCGGCAATATGGACGTCACCAACGCCGCCGCCGGGACGATTACCGGCGCAACGGCTGCCATCCGCGCCAACAGCGGATCGATGTCGGTAACGAATTTCGGCACCATCTCGAGCCCCACCGGCTTTGCCGCCTCTGCGAATGCCAATCTGACAATAACGAACGGTGTCACTGGAAGCATTACCGGCGGCATGGTTGCCAATTTGGGCTTTGCTCACGTTACCAATCACGGGACCATTTCCGGTCTCAACAATATCGCCATCTTTGCCTTCACCGACGTCAATGTAACCAACGGCGTTGGCGGACAGATCACGAGCCTGATCAACAACGGAATCTATGCCAGCAATGGCGTCGCAACCGTCGTCAATTCCGGAACCATAAGTGCCGGCGGCTTTGGCTACGCCATTCGCGCCGAGACGAGTGCGGTGGTGACCAACAATGCCGGCGCGCAGATCAGTGGCGGCGACACCGGCGTCCGCGCCAGCCTCGGGTCCGTCTCAGTCATCAACTACGGCTCCATTTCCGGCCTCACGGGCAACGGCATCTATGCGGGCACGGGTGGGTCGGACGTGTTCAATGCGGGGACCATCACTGGAGGAACGGCCGCGATCCAGTTCGCCGGTAGCGGCAACGTTCTCACGCTCGCGCCGGGATCGGTCATATCGGGCAACGTGCTCGGTGGGGGCAATGATACGTTCCAACTCGGGGGCAGCGGTGCGGCGACCTTCGATGTCAGCACGTTGGGTGCGGCGGCCCAGTATCGGGGGTTCACGACCTTCAACAAGGTCGACGCTTCAGTCTGGACGCTGACTGGCACCGGCTCCTTCTCCGGTGATGTCAATGTCGGCGGCGGGGCGCTGATCGTGAACGGCAACATCGCATCGGCCAGCAATCTCGTTGTCAATGCCGGCGGCACGTTGGGCGGCAACGGCATCGTCGGCAATGCCGTCATCAACGGCGGCATTCTGTCTCCAGGCAACTCGGTCGGCACCATCAACGTTCAGGGCAGCCTCGTCTTCACGGCCGCCTCGACCTACCTCGTGCAGGTGTCATCGGCGGCTTCCGACCTCACCAATGTGACGGGGGCGGCGACGTTGGCCGGGACGGTTCGGGTTGCGCTCGCCAGCGGCACCCTGCGGTTCAATTCGCCCTATACCATCCTGACCGCGGGGGCGCTGAACGGTTCGCGCTTTGATTCGGTGGCGACGCCGACGGGAATTTCCGGTTCGCTGACCTATTCGGGCGGCACGGTGCAGCTTGTTCTGGCCTCGGGCCTTGGGGAGATTGCCGGCCTCAACATCAACCAGCGGGCCGTCGCCACCGCGCTCGACAGGGCGTTCAATTCCTTCGGCAACGTTCCTTCGGCGTTTGGCGGCATCTTCGCCGGCAATGTCCCGGCGAACCTGACACAGGCCTCGGGCGAGCTGGCGACAGGTTCGCAGCAGACAACATTCGACGCGATGAACCTCTTCGTCAATTTGCTGGCCGATCCGCTTACCGCGGGCCGCGACGGGACCGCACCGACGCCCGTTTCATTTGGGAAAGAGGGAGCAGCCGATAGCTATGCCGGCGGTCGCCGCCGGCCCGGTGCCGAGCGTGACGCCTACGCCATGATCGCCAAGACGCCGGGCGCGATCGATTTCGGCCAGCGCTGGAGCGTATGGGGCGCGGGCTATGGGGGCTCGCAGACCACCGACGGCAATGCCGTACAGGGATCGAACACGTCCACCAGCCGCATCGCTGGCACGGCCGTCGGCGCCGATTATCGGATCTCTCCATTCACCCAGGTCGGGTTCGCCTTGGCCGGCGGCGGTACCAACTTCGTCGTCGCCAACGGTCTCGGTTCGGGACGCTCCGACCTGTTCCAGGCCGGTGCATTCGTTCGTCATACGGCCGGCGCCGCGTATGTCTCCGGCGCCCTGGCCTATGGCTGGCAGGATATCACGACGAACCGGACGGTCACGATTGCGGGCAGTGACCAGTTGCGTGCGCAGTTCAACGCCAATGCGTGGGCGGGGCGTATCGAGGGCGGCTATCGCCTCATCACCCCATGGGCCGGCATCGGCCTCACGCCCTATGCCGCCGCGCAATTCGCGACCTTCGAGCTGCCGGGCTATGCCGAACGGCCCATCGTCGGTGCCAACACCTTTGCGCTGGCCTATGCGGCCAAGACCGCTACCTCGCCGCGCTCCGAATTGGGATTCCGCACTGACCGATCGTTGGCATTGCCGGGAGCGATCCTCACCCTGCGCAGCCGCTTCGGCTGGGCACATGACTACAATATCGATCGCGGCATCGCCGCCACTTTCCAGGCGTTGCCGGGCGCATCCTTCGTCGTCGGCGGTGCATCGCCTGCGCGAGACGCGGCGCTCACCTCGGCAACCGCCGAGGCGAAATGGCTGAACGGTTTCTCGCTCGCCGGGACCTTTGAGGGTGAGTTCTCGAACGTCACCACAAGCTACTCCGGAAAGGGCGTGGTGCGCTATGCCTGGTAGGAAGCGCTCGTCCGCGTTGTAGAGACGCGACGTAGAGAAACGGCGCGAGCGGCGCCTTGCCCGCCGGTACCCTCGTCCTTTGTGCAGGCACCGAACGTAAATGCCCGGGACGAAGACGCGCTTCGCGCTCTCGCCCGGGCATGTCGTCGTGGAGCCTGTGCGCGTCCGCTACGCGGTCACTTCTTGACCAGCGGGCACTCGCTGGCTTCGAGCGGCTTGGCGGCGTCTTCCGGCGCGATGGTGGCCACCAGCTTGTAGTAATCCCATGGCCCCTTCGACTCTTCCGGCTTCTTCACCTCGAAGAGATAGGCCGGGATGAGGCGGCGGCCGTCGGCGCGCAGCGGGCCCTTGCCGAACAGCGGATCGTCGGTCGGCAGCTCCTTCATCTTGGCGACGACCTTGGCGCCGTCATGCGGATTGCCGCCGAGCGCGTCCATTGCCTTCAGGTAGTGCAGGATTTCCGCATAGAGGCCCGCTACCGTCATCGAGGGCATCGAGCCCTTGGGTGACACTTTCTGGAAGCGCTTCGACCATTCGCGGGTCTGATCGTTGAGGTCCCAGTAGAAGGACTCGGTGAAGGTCAGCCCCTGTGCCGTTTTCAGGCCCAGCGAATGCACGTCGTTGATGAACAGCAGCAGCGCGGCGAGCTTCTGGCCGCCGGCCACGATGCCGAACTCAGCCGCCTGCTTGATCGCGTTGGTGGTGTCGCCGCCGGCGTTGGCAAGGCCGATGACCTTGGCCTTCGACGACTGCGCCTGCAGCAGGAAGGAGGAGAAGTCGGAGGAGTTGAGCGGATGCTTGACGCCGCCGAGCACCTTGCCGCCGGTGGCCGTGACCACGGCGCTGGTGTCACGCTCCAGCGCGTGGCCGAAGGCGTAGTCCGCGGTCAGGAAGAACCAGCTGTCGCCGCCGGCTTTGGTCAGGGCCTTGCCGGTGCCGTTGGCGAGCATGTAGGTGTCGTAGGTGAAGGAGACGGTGTTGGGCGTGCAGGCCTTGCCGGTGAGGTCGGCCGTGGCGGCGCCCGAATTGAGCAGCACCGAATTCTTATCCTTGACGAGGTTGCTCACCGCGAGTGCAACGCCGGAGCTCGGCGTGTCGGCGATGGCGTCGACCTTGTCGGCATCGATCCATTGCCGGGCGATGTTGACGCCGATGTCGGGCTTGTTCTGGTGATCACCCGAGAGGACATCGATGGTCCAGCCCTTGGCCTTCAGGCCGGAATCTTCGACCGCCATTTTCACCGCGGCGACCGAGTTCGGGCCGCCGATGTCGGCATAGAGGCTCGACATGTCGTTCAAGACGCCGATCTTGACGGTCTTGTCTTGCGCGAAGGCGGATGTGGAAAAACCGAAGGCGGCACAGGCCAGAAGGGCCGCGGAGCGGCGCGCGAATGTCGTCATAATAGATTCCCTCCATTGTCAAACATGCGGACGGCTCTCTTGCGGAGCCTTGGTCCGGCTGATGGCTCTACCGTGTCCCACGGCCGGCGGCAATGCGCCTAAAGCCGGATGACGCTGCGTCGTTACGTCATCCGTCGGTTAACTTTTGGGCAAAATGCGTTGAGGCGCTATTTGAGCGCGTCCGACGTCAGCTTGAATTTCTGGATGCGCTTTCCGGTATCGACCTCGGCGGTATAGACGTTACCCTTGGCGTCGATCGCCATGGCGTGCACCCAGTGGAATTGACCGGCATTGCGGCCGTTGCGCCCGAAGCTGCCGACCACGCTGCCGTCGTCGCGCCTGATCACCCTGATCTCGTTGTTCTCGCCGTCGGCGCTGAGCAGCCAGGTCTGCTTTGGATCGGGCCAGATCGCGATGTCCCACACCGCGCCGTTGCCGAGCGTGTTCTTCTCGAAGAAGAACTCCTTCACGAAGGTGCCGTCCTTCCTGAATACCTGGATGCGGTTGTTGATGCGGTCGCAGACATAGACGAGCCCGTCATTGGCGAGCTTCACGCAATGGACGGGATTTCCGAATTGCTGCGCAACCGGCGCCTTGGGGTCGTAGGGACCTTGCTTGTCGTCGTTGGGCTTGTTGCCGTAGGCGCCCCAGTGCCGCTTGTAGGCGAGCGTCGTCGCGTCGAAGACGATGACGCGGCGGTTGCCATAGCCGTCGGCGACGTAGATCTCGTTCGCCGCCTTGTCGATCGCGGTCTCCGCGGGCTTGCCGAGTTGCGTCGTGTCGTTGCTGCCGAGGCTCGGCGCGATCTTGCCGATCTGGGCGACGAACTTGCCGTCGAGCGTGAACTTCAAAATGGCGTTGTCATTGTCGGCGTTGCCGCCGACCCAGACGAAGCCGCGCTCGTCGACCTCGATGCCGTGCTCGCGGCCGACCCATTCGTAGCCTTCGCCCAAGCCGCCCCAGGACCGCAGCAGGTTGCCGTCGGTGTCGAATTCGAGCACGGGCGGCGCCGAGACGCAGCATTTCGAGCGCGGCGGATTGAGGCTTGCGCCTTTCTCGTCATCGGTGAGCGAGCGCGGGCGATGGATCACCCAGATATGGCCCTGCCAGTCGACCGTGATGCCGCCGACCTGGCCGAGGATCCAGTTGTTCGGCAGCGGCTTTGGCCAGGCGGGATCGACGGCGAAGGTCGGGACATCGCCGGCGGTCGCAACGCCCGGAAGCGCAAATGTGAGTGCCGCGATCAGGATGGAGAAGGCGTGAGAGACGCGTGCGAGCGCACGGTCAACGCGTCCGCGATCATGCGATGGTGCCATCGCAACCTCCCTTTTTTTGGCCTGCGGCTTGCTGCCGCTTGAGCACGGGCAGTCAATCGCGGGGAGGAGACCAAGTCAATTGGCCAAGCCAATCAGGTCAATCAGGCCGGCGGGCGGAAGCTCATCAAGGTTCGCGTCTTGTAGTCGTAGAACTTGCCGGTCTCGGTCCAATCAGGCGCGCACATCGGCACGATGAATTCGGCGACCTGCTCGGCGGTGTCGAGCGTCGCGGGATCCTCGCCCGGCATCAAGGTGGCGCGCATGCGGGTGCGGACCGGGCCGGGGTTGAACAGGTTGACACGAAGAGGCGTGTTCGCGGTCTCCTGCGCCCAGGCGCGCGCCAGCGTTTCCAGCGCGGCCTTGGAGGCGGCGTAGGGGCTGACATAGGCGGTCGCCTTGTTGGCGGCGCCCGAGGTGATGAACACGGCGCGGCCGGCATCGGACTGCTTCAGCAGCGGCTCCATGCAGCGGATGAGCTGGAAGTTGGCGGAGACGTTGACGGCCATGACGTCGTTGAAGGCCTTCAGCTCGATATGGCCAATTGGCGAGGAGGGGCCGAGCACGCCGGCATTGCCGACGAGGATGTCGAGCTTGCCGTAGCGCTCGTGCAGGCCTGCGCCCAGCCGCGCGATGCCGTCGGAATCGGTGAGGTTGAGCGGTACCAGCGTGGCGCTGCCGCCCTCTTTCCGGATCTCGTCGTCGAGCTCTTCCAGCCCGCCCTGCGTGCGCGCCACCGCGACGATGTGTGCGCCGGCCTTCGCCAGCGCCTTGGCCGTGGCGAAGCCGATGCCGCGTGAGGCGCCGGTGACGAGAGCGATGCGGTCGGCGAGGGGATTTGTCATGGCGGGGTTTTACAGCCGTGGATGGCCGGGACAAGCCCCCCGCATCCCCGTCATTCCGGGGCGCGCGTAGCGCGAACCCGGAATCTCGAGATCCCGGGTTCGGTCCTTACGGACCGTCCCGGGATGACGGCTTCGCCGTCAGCTCGCCTCCGCCAGCAGCGACAATTGCCGGGGCTGCTGCTCGGTCTGGGTCTGGTCGGTGAGGTGGGTCGGATACGCCCCGGTGAAGCAGTGATCCGAGAACTTCGGATTGGCAGGGTCGCGGCCGGGCTCGCCCATGGCGCGGTACATGCCGTCGATCGACAGGAAGGCGAGCGAGTCGGCGCCAATGATCTCGCGCATTTCCTCCAGCGAATGCGTTGCGGCCAGCAGGCCGCCGCGGTCCGGCAGGTCGATGCCGTAATAATCGGGATAGAGGATCGGCGGCGAGGCGAGGCGGAAATGCACTTCCTTCGCGCCTGCATCGCGCATCATGCGCACGATCTTCTTCGAGGTGGTGCCGCGCACCAGCGAGTCGTCGATCAGGATGATGCGCTTGCCTTCGATCGCGGCGCGGTTGGCCGAATGCTTCATGCGCACGCCGGATTCGCGGATTGCCTGCGTCGGCTGGATGAAGGTGCGGCCGACATAGTGGTTGCGGATGATGCCGAGCTCGAACGGCACGCCGGAATGCTGGCTGTAGCCGACAGCGGCGGGCACGCCGGAATCCGGCACCGGCACGACGACGTCGATCGGCACGTGGCTCTCGCGCGCGAGCTGCGCACCAAAGGCCTTGCGCACCTCGTAGACCGAGCGGCCGTGGACGATGGAATCCGGACGGGAGAAATAGATGTATTCGAAGATGCAGGGACGCGGCGCCATCGGCGGGAACGGCTTGTGGATGTCCTGGCCGTTCTCGTCGAACACGATGACTTCGCCCGGCTCGATGTCGCGGATGAAGCGCGCGCCGATGATGTCGAGCGCGCAGGTCTCCGACGTCAGGATCGGGCAGCCATCGAGCTCACCGAGCACCAGGGGGCGGATGCCGCGCGGGTCGCGCGCGCCGACCAGCTTCTTGTTGGTCAGCGAGACCAGCGCATAGGCGCCCTCGATCTCGCGCAGCGCGTCGATATAGCGCTCGATGAAGCGGCTGCGCCGGGAGCGCGCGACGAGGTGCAGGATCACCTCGGTGTCGGTGGTCGACTGCATCATCGCGCCGTTCCTCACGAGCTCGCGGCGCAGCGTCAGGCCGTTGGTGAGGTTGCCGTTATGGGCGACCGCAAGGCCGCCGGCGTTGAGTTCGGCGAACAGCGGCTGCACGTTGCGCAGGATGGTCGCGCCGGTGGTGGAGTAGCGGACATGGCCGACCGCCATGTTGCCGGGCAGGCGGTCGATCACCTCGCGGCGGGAGAAAGTGTCGCCGACGAGGCCGAGGCGGCGTTCGCTGTGAAAGCGGCTGCCGTCATAGGAGACGATGCCGGCTGCTTCCTGGCCGCGGTGCTGAAGGGCGTGGAGGCCGAGGGCGGTGATGGCGGCGGCGTCGGGGTGGCCGTAGATGCCGAATACGCCGCATTCCTCGCGGAGCGTATCCCCCTCCAGATCGTCCTGAAGCTCTAGCGCGGCCGGGCTCAAACCGGCTTTTGGATCGAGATCAAGTTGGGCGTCCTGGTCAGGGTGTCGCATCTCGTCCGCGCCTCTCTTTAGGGCCTAATCAACGCGCCGCAGGTTTCTCGATCAGCTTTTTCAGGCTGTCACGAGCAGGTTTACTGTATCCGTCGCCACTGCCCGAAGGCTGCTGCTCGGAATCAGCTTGATCATCATCTGGTTTGTTTTTCTTGAATCTCTTCAAGATGGTGTTCTCGGGGTCGTCCGGCAAGAGCGCCATCAGCCAATCGCCGGTTCCCTGGAGCACCACGCGGGATTTCGCCCCCGTAACCCAGTCCGGGCGCTGCTTGTCCGGCACCAGCCAGGTGAAGAACAGGAAGGCGACCACGACGATCAAAAGGCCGCGAGCCAGCCCGAACAGGAAGCCGAGGGTGCGGTCCAGCGCGCCGATCCGCGAATCCAGGATCATGTCGGAGATCCGGACGGTGATCACGGAGACCACGACCAGGGTACCGACGAACACGCCGGCGACCACGACCACACTCGCGACCGTGTCGTTGTTGAAATAGGTCTTTGCGGTCGGCAGCAGCTTGGAGAAGGAGTACAGCGTCATGATCGCGGCCGCGCCCCAGGCTGCGATCGACAGGATTTCGCGCATGAAGCCGCGGACCATTGCAAGCAGGCCCGAGATCAGCATCACACCGAGCAGGATCAGGTCGAGGAGTGTTACTGGCATCGGCTGGTCTGGTCCGCTCGTACTCTCAAAGGTGCTCAGCGAATCGGTGTTTGGCCGCTGCCCTAAAAGAGGGGCAGACGGCGTTCCCGGCAAGGCCGCAACCACGCAATCCCATGCTGCTTTTGTGACGGCTGTATAGCGGCGGGGGCCGGGGACGTCACCTCCGGCTACCCCTCTCCGCGGCGGAATCTTGCCGGTGTGGCATTTTTCTCTGCCGATCCGCCGGATTCGCCCCGGCGGGAGCCGCGGGCGGCGATCTCGGCCACCAAAGTCGTCAGGCTGTTCACCGCGTTGAGCGACAGTCCGGCGTCGCCGCCGGCTTCGCCCCGGGCCGATTCGGGCAGCACGGCGCGCTGGAAGCCGAGTTTTGCCGCTTCCTTCAGCCGGGCCGGGGTCTGCGCCACCGGACGGACCACGCCTGAGAGCGAAATCTCGCCGAAATAGACTGCATCCGTGGGTAACTGCGCATTAACCAGGGACGAAACCAGTGCCGCCGCCGCGGCGAGGTCGGCCGCCGGCTCGTGGATGCGCAAGCCGCCGGCGACGTTCAGATAGACGTCATGGCCGGACAGCTTGACCCCGCAATGGGCTTCCAGCACCGCCAGCACCATCGAGAGGCGGCTCGGGTCCCAGCCGACCACGGCCCGGCGCGGGGTGCCGAGCGAGGTTGGTGCGACCAGTGCCTGCAATTCGACCAGGACCGGCCTCGTGCCCTCGATGCCCGCAAACACGGCGGTGCCCGGCGTGCCGAGATCGCGCTCCGACAGGAACAGTTCGGAGGGGTTGGTGACCTCGCGCAGACCAAGGCCGGTCATCTCGAACACGCCGATCTCGTCGGTTGGCCCGAAGCGGTTCTTGACGGCGCGCAGGATGCGGAATTGCTGCGAGCCTTCGCCCTCGAACGACATCACGGCATCGACCATGTGCTCGACCACGCGGGGGCCTGCGATCTGGCCGTCCTTGGTGACGTGGCCGACCAGGATGATGGCGGCGCCGGTTTTCTTGGCGAAACGGATCAACGCCTGCGCCGAAGCGCGCACCTGCGTGACGGTGCCGGGCGCGGATTCCACGGTGTCGGTCCACATGGTCTGGATCGAGTCGATCACGATCAGGCGGGGAACCGCGCCCTCCGACAGCGTCGAGACGATGTCCTCGACCGAGGTCTCGGCCGCAAGCTGCACCGGCGCGTCCGACAGGCCGAGCCGCTCGGCACGCAGCCGCACCTGGGCGATGGCTTCTTCGCCGGAGATGTAGACGATCCGATGCCCGGCGCGCGCCATCAGACTGGTCGCCTGCGTCAGCAGCGTCGACTTGCCGATGCCGGGATCACCGCCGACGAGGAGCACCGAGCCGCGGACGAAGCCGCCGCCGGTGACGCGGTCGAGCTCGGTCATCCGCGAGGACAGGCGCGGCGCGTCCGGGCTCTTGCCGGCAAGGCTCTCCAGCGCAAAGGTCCGGCCCTTGCGCTTGGAACGGATCGAGACCGGGACGCTGCCGCTCGTGTCCTCCTCGGCGAGCGTATTCCACTCGCCGCAGGACTCGCACTTGCCCTGCCAGCGGTTATAGGCCGCGCCGCAGTTCTGGCAGACGAAGGAAAGCGTGTTCTTGGCCATGGGGACAGTTGAGTCGGGGGTCTTGATGTCAGCTGATAGCACGGAATGGCGGGCCGCGAGGCCGATCGCCCGCGCGCCCAATATCGCAATTCAACGCAACCAGTACACCCTTTGTTAGTTCTAGGCCCCAGCGCCGCACCGGGCTTTGCCAAATGTTAGCGGACGACGGTCCAGTTTCGGAACCAGTACGGGGTGACGAGACCAATGACGATATTTTTGCGGATATTGCTCGCCGTGGGCATGGCCTGCGGCGTTCTGGCGCCTGCCGGCCGTGTCGTCGCGGCTGACGCCAAATCCCTCAACATCGTCTTCGTGAATCCCGGCAAGACCGGCGAGGTCTATTGGGACATGGTCGCGCAGACCATGCAGGCCGCGGGCCGCAAGCTTGATGCGCATGTCGAGGTGCTGACCAGCGAGCGCAACTACCGCACCATGCAGGAGCTGGGGTTCGGCGTGGTGGCACGTCCCGACAAGCCCGACTTCCTCATTCTCTCGAACGAGGAATCCGCCGCCGTTCCGATCCTGGAGGCGGCCGAGGCCGCGGGCGTCAAGACGCTGCTGCTCTCGAACACGCTGATCGGCGAGGATGCGGCGCGGCTCGGACCGCCGCGCCGGACGCTCAAGACCTGGCTCGGCGACATCACGACCGATCTTCAGACCGCGGGCGCGCGGATGGCGAATGCGCTGATCAGCGCGGCGCGTGCCGAGAAATGGCAGAGCCCGGACGGCAAGATCCACATTCTCGGCATCGGCGGCGACGAGATCACGCCCGCCTCGATCGCGCGCAACGCCGGGCTCCAGCTTGCGGTGGCGGCCGCGCCCGACGTGGTGGTGGACCGGATGCTGTTCGCCAACTGGACGCAGTCGGAGGCCGAGCAGGTCACGGCGAATTATCTGAGCTGGGCCGCGCGCAAGGAGATACGGCCCGCCGGCATCTGGGCCGGAAACGATCCGATGGCGCTCGGCGCGCTTCGCGCGGCGACCGCTGCCGGCCTCATGCCCGGTCGGAATATTCAGGTGGTCGGCCTCAACTGGTCGGAGGATGCACTGCGCGAGATCAGGGCCGGCCGTCTGCTCCTGACCGACGGGGGGCACTTCCTGCTCGGCGGCTGGTCGATCATCCTGCTCCGCGACTACGCCGATGGCTGCGATTTCGCGGCCACATCGCCCCGCGTCGAGGCCAAGACATCCGCGATCACCCGCGACAATCTCGCTGCGGTCGGAGACCTCATCAAGACGCGCGCCTTCGATCGGATCGATTTCGCGCGTTTCAGGGCGAGGGCGGGGCGCTGCGGCCAGTACGATTTCTCCGTCGATGCGCTGATTTCTTCGCTGACGCTGCCGGAAGGCACCGCTGACTGATGCGAAACGGTGACGACATGACCGATCCGGATCGCAAGCAGCAGGCGGCGGCGCCGTCGCGCTCGCGCTCGGTGGTCCGCGCGATGATCTGGGCCACCGTGCCGGTGCTGCTGGTGGTGCAGTTGCTCGCCTCCGCCGGCGTCGAGGCATCCAGCTTCTGGTCGCAGATCAGGCAGCTCGACGCGCGCATTGCCCGCACGGCCGAGAGCCGCGCCGAGCTGATCGCCGAGCCGCTCTGGAAGATGCGTTACGACCAGGTCACGAACGTGCTCAATGAGATCATGCACGACGAGACCATCGCTGCGGCGGCCGTCTATGACGACACCGGCGTTGCGATCGCCCGCGTGGTGGCGCGCCCCTCCGGGCAGGGTGTCGCGGAGGTGTCGCGTCCGATCAACTACAGCAACGGCAACATGGCCGTGCAGGCCGGCCGCATCGCGATCGCCTATTCCTACGCGACAGTCTACGCCGACACGGGCAGCCGTCTGATGCGGCTGCTGATCGTCGGCCTGCTCGCAACGCTTGCGACCGTGGTCGCAATGCGGATATCGGCGAACATCTTCATCGGCAAGCCGCTTGACGCAATCATGTCTGCGATCCAGCGCAGCAAGCGGGATGGTCGCGCCTATCCGGCGGACATCACATCGTCGAACGAATTCGGCCAGCTCGCGCACGCCTTCAACGCGATGCAGCACACGACGTCAGGTGCGCTCGACCGGCTCGGGCACATGGCGTCGCACGACCCGCTTACGAGCCTGCCCAATCGGCGCTCGCTGTCCGAGCGCCTGGTGACCTTGAGCGGCGATGCAGGCTCGCCGGATTCCCTGATCGCCTTCTGCTTCATCGATCTGGACGACTTCAAGGGCATCAACGACACTTTCGGTCATGATGCCGGCGACAAGTTCCTGGTCCACATTTCCGGGCGTCTCCGCGAGGCGGTCGAGCCGCAGGATTGGGTGGCGCGGCTCGGCGGCGACGAATTCGTCGTGATCCGCCCCGAAGTCAGCAACGAAGCGACCGCGCAGGCCTTCGCGCGCCATCTGCTGGCCGCGATTTCCGAGCCGATCCGGCTGCACGACAAGCAGGTCGTGCCGCGGGCCAGCATCGGTCTTGCCGTGCGCCGCGCCGGCGATCCCGAGCTATCGCACCTGCCGGCGCTCGCCGACATCGCGCTCTACCATGCCAAGACCAAGGCGCCCGGCACCGTCGCGGTGCTGAACGAGGCGCTCCAGCGCGACTACCGCCGTCGTAGGGAGCTCGAGCTTGCCATTCCCACAGGCTTTGCCGAGGGCCAGTTCGAGGTCTGGTATCAAAGCCAGGTCGACCTCGACAGCCAGGGCGTCGTCGGCCTGGAGGCGCTCATTCGTTGGCGCCACCCTGAATATGGCGTGATCGGTCCCGGCGAATTCCTGTCACTGATCGAGCGCAGCGGCAACAATGCACGGCTGACGCGCTATGTGCTGACCGATGCCTGCCGCGCGCTGCGACATCTGGCTGCCGCCGGCAGGCCGGATATCCGGATCGCGATCAACCTGCCGCCGTCCGAGCTCGCCGACCATTCGCTTGCCGCCGAGCTGCGCGAGACCTGCCAGCGCTTCGGCGTCGCGGCATCGTCGCTCGAGCTTGAGATCACCGAGGGTTCGCTGATCAACAACATCGCCAGCGCGTCCGAGACGTTGCACCGCCTGCGGCGCCTCGGCGCCACCATCGCGCTCGACGATTTCGGCACGGGCTACAGCTCGCTCGCCCATCTCAGGCGTTTCCCACTCGACAAGGTCAAGATCGACAAGGCCTTCATCAGCGAGATTCCGGACAGCGCGGAAGACAAGGCGATCGTTGGCGTCATCGCCTCGCTCGCCGGCACGCTGGGGCTGACGCTTGTCGCGGAAGGTATCGAGCGGCCCGAGCAAGCTGACGCCATGCGCGAGATGGGTGTGATGCTCGGGCAGGGTTATCACTATCATCGGCCGCAGCCGCTCGACGCCGTGCTGCAATGGCTCGAGGGACAGGCGGCTGGGAGCCGCGTCGTCACCGACAGCCCGTCGATCGCGCCCGAATTTGCCGCCTGAGCGCTGTGCGGCTACGGCTGTGTCGCGTTCCAGAACATCGAGAGCCCGGCCGCGATCATGATCGCGTCCATCAGCAGGCGGAACATCTCGGGCTTCAGATGCAGCACGAAACGCTTTGCGATGAAGGCGCCGGCCATCAATGACGATCCTGCGATCAGACCTTTGATGAACACATCGCTCGTCAGTGCGCCGAAGCGCTCGAAGGTCACGGACTTCGCGAAGTAGAGGCCGAGCGAGGCGGCCGCCTCGGTGGCGAGAAAGGCACCCTTGGACAGGCCGTAGAACAGGAACAGCGGCACGCTGAGCGGCCCGGTCGAGACCACGATGCCGGTGAGATAGCCGATGACGGCGCCGCCGATCGCAAGATGCCAGAGATTGGCCTTGAGGTCGTGCCGCGCCAGCCAGTGCCGGACCGGCACCATCGCGATCAGGAAGATGCCGATGGCAAGATCGACGGTGTGGGAGGGGAGCGCGAGCAGCGTGCGCGCGCCAAGCGCTGCGGCCGGAACACCCGTCACCGAATAGGCCGCGCAGGCCCGCCAGTCGACCTCGCGCCACCAGGCCAGGATCCGCGAGAAATTCGCCATGACGGAGGCGACCGCCATGATCGGCACGGCTTCCTTCGGCCCATAGGCGTAGACCAGCACCGGCATCAGCATGATCGACGAGCCGGTGCCGACGATGCCTGAGATGGTGCCGGCGACGAGGCCGACGGTGAGGACGAAGAGGAAGGCCAAGGGCGGGGCTCCGGGAATCGGACGAATGTAGCCCGTGGCCGGCAACCGTGCCCAGCCGCATCGACATCGCCTCTTGGTTAATCGGCGGTGTCGCAGGAACCGCCAATCCGACCCGC
Organism: Bradyrhizobium sp. CCBAU 45394; assembly: GCF_028128655.1. NCBI lineage: Bacteria > Pseudomonadati > Pseudomonadota > Alphaproteobacteria > Hyphomicrobiales > Nitrobacteraceae > Bradyrhizobium > Bradyrhizobium sp. CCBAU 45394. Next base: position 311,289 of record NZ_LBIX01000174.1, read on the forward strand.
TCGGCGGCCTGGTCCTTAGAATTTGAAGCGTATTGATCGGAGCGCTCGCCTAGAGAATTTGAGGTCCGCGATGCCCGATCACCATTCCTTCTCCGCGCTCGACCGCCATGCCGTGCTCAGCGGGTCCGACAATGGTTTTCCCTGGTACGCCGGCGCGATGCTCGCGGTCGAAGCGAGTGAAGTGGTGCGGCTGCGCTGCGAAAAGCTCAGCCATGGCGATGAGGCCGCCGGGCAGGAGGCCGTGCTGATGGTGAGCGAGAAGATCGCTGCAGCCTTCGAGGCCGCCGCGGGCCTGCTTGCGGGGGCAACGCCGGCCGCCATCGTCCGGCGCTATCGTGAGCATGTGGCCGCGAATGCCAGGCGCCTCTCCGTGAACGAGACTCCATGAGGGAATTGCGCTGCTGACAGCATGTTGGCAGCAGGGGCCGGCTACGACCATCTCCTGACAAAACGGAGAGGTGGTCATGTCGATCGAGGCAAGCTGTCATTGCGGTGAAACGGTGTTCGAGGTGACGGAGGCGCCCTCCAGCGTGACGCGCTGCACCTGTTCGCTCTGCGCCAAGCGCGGCGCGTTGTGGGCCTATTACAAGCCGGCGCAGTTTCGTCTGCTGTCGCCGCCGGAAAACGTGACGACCTATCTCTGGGGCAGCCGCACCGTCAAACACCATTTCTGTGCGAGCTGCGGCTGCGGCACCTATTCGGAGTCGCCGGACTGGTCGACCGGCAAGCCTGACTTCGACAACCCCAAGGTCGCGGTGAACGCGCGCCTATTCGACGATTTCGACCTCGACGCGGTACCGGTGAACATGATCGACGGCAGGAATTTGTGGTGAGGATGCCGCCTCCCGTCCTCTTGAGGCTGGCGGAGAAAGCTGATCTGTTTCCGGCCTCGGTGAGAAGAAAAGGCGAGGAAACCCATGATGCGTCTTTTGACGCGAGCGATGCTCGCAATGTGTCTGGGAGTTGTAATCTGCTTCAACGCGGCGCAGGCGCAGACCAGGCCGAAGGTCACGACGCTCGGACCTGACTTCCCCAAGGCGGCGCTGTTCGTCGGGAACAGCTTCTTCTATTACAACAACGGCATGCCCTGGCATCTCTCCTTCATGGAGCGGGCTGGGGATGCGGCCAACAAGGCGGCGTATCGCAACACCATGGTCACGATCGGCGGCTCCGGCCTCGACTGGCACGACATGGACAATCTGCTGCGGCCGGGCGGCATCGGCGCCTACTCCTTCGACGAGCAGAACGTCGTGGTCTTCAACAAGCCCGGCAGGCAGTTCGAAGCGGTTGTGATGATGGATTGCAGTCAGTGCCCGATCCATCCGCAATTGAAAGACGCCTTCGTCGCCTTCGCCAAGAAGGACAGCGAGATCGTCCGCGCCCACGACATGCGGCCGGTGCTGTTCATGTCCTGGGCCTACGCCGACAAGCCGGAGATGACGGAAGGACTGGCCGAGGCCTATACGCTCGCCGGCAATGCCAATGATGCGCTCGTCATTCCCGCGGGTCTTGCGTTTGCGCGCGTCCGCAAGCTTCAGCCCGAGCTCAATCTCTATGCGCCGGACAGGCGGCATCCGAGTCCGGCCGGCACGTATCTGGCGGCCTGCACGACGCTCGCCGCGCTGACAGGTCGCACGCCGGTCGGCAATTCCTACACGATGGGGCTGGATCCGGAGACGGCGCAACTGCTGCAAAAGGCGGCATGGGACACGGTGCAGGAGTATTACGGGCGCTGATCTAGCGCAGGACGATCCAGGCCGGCGCGTGATCGCTTGCGCCGTCCTCGCCGCGCACCTTCTTGTCGACGCCGGCCTTGGCCAGGCGTGAAATAAGGGCAGGGCTGAGCAGCAGATGATCGAGCCGCAGGCCCGCATCGCGCGGCCAGCGGTTCCGCTTATAGTCCCAGAAAGTGTAGATGCGCTTGTCCGGATGAAGCTCGCGGATCGCGTCGCCCCAGCCTTGCGCGACCAGCGAGGCAAATGCCGCGCGGCTCTTCGGCTGGATCAGCGCATCCTTGTCCCAGGACCTCGTCGGATAAATGTCGATCGCCGTCGGCGCCACGTTGTAGTCGCCGGCGAGCACCACGGGCAGATCCTGCTTGATGAAGGTCTTGGCGTGGCGCTTCAGGCGCGCGAACCAGTCGAGCTTGTAGTCGAATTTCGGCCCCGGCTGGGGGTTGCCGTTGGGCAGGTAGATGCTGGTGACGATGATGCCGCGCACGGCGGCCTCGATGTAGCGCGCCTCGTGATCGTCGCTGCCGCCGGGCAGGCGGTCGCGGGTGAGAATGGGCTCGGCATCGCGGGCGAGGATGGCAACGCCGTTCCAGGTTTTTTGTCCACGCCATACTGCGCCATAGCCGGCCTTTTCGATGGCTGCCGCCGGAAATTCGCCATCACTTGCCTTCAATTCCTGGAGCGCGACGACATCTGGCTTTGCCGCGCGCATCCATGCCAGCAGATTGGGCAGGCGGCGGTTGATGTTGTTGATGTTGAATGTCGCGATCTTCATGTAGAGCTAGCGGCTCCTGCCTTCCGTCACCGGAGATACAATGTCCAAGTTGAACTTTGCTGCTCTCGTCGTCGTGGCCGCGATCTCCGGAGCGGCTTCGGCACAATCGTCCGATCCACGCGGCGCGTGCAAGGCGGATTACGACAAGTTCTGTGCCGGCATTGCGCCGGGCGGCGGCATCGTCGCCTGCCTCAACGGCAAGCGCGACCAGCTCAGCGCGACCTGCAAGGCGGCGCTGGACAACAGGAAGAAGAAGTAGGCGGCTGACGGCTCAGCTCGGCAGCGGCGGCGGGCTCGCCGGCTGCTCGACCGGCGGCGGAGAGGACGGCTGCTCGGCTGCCGGCTTTGCCAGCGGCTCCACCACATTGCCGCCCTTGTAGACGCGGGCATAGCGGTGGCCGAGGCTGGTCAGCACCTCATAGCCGATCGTGCCAAAATGATGCGCGAGCTCGTCGACGGTGATGCCTTCGCCGATCAGCGTCACCAGGTGGCCGCGCCGTACCGCGTTCGGCGGCAGATCAGTGATGTCGATCGCGATCAGGTCCATGGAGACGCGGCCTGCCACCGGGCAGCGTTTGCCGGCAACGATCACCTCTGCGCCGCGCGTGCCGTCGTTTGAACTGGCGGCGCGGAAATAGCCGTCGGCATAGCCGACCGCGATGATTGCAAGCTTGGTCGGCCGGCGCGCGGTCCAGGTGCCGCCATAGCCGACGCTCTCGCCGCGCTCGACATTGCGGATCTGCACGATGCGCGCCTTGAGGTCGACCACCGGCTGCATCGGATTATCGGCCTCCGGCGTCGGGTTGACGCCGTAGAGCGCGGCGCCCGGCCGCACCAGGTCGAACTGGAACGGCGCCCCGAGGAAGATTCCGGACGAATTGGCGAGCGCCGCCGGCACGCCGGAGAATTCGCTGGCGATGCCGCGGAAGGAAGCGAGCTGTTTGGCATTGACCGGGCTGTTGAGCTGCTCGGCCGAGACCAGATGGCTCATCACCAGCGTAATGCCATGGTCGCCGGCATTGATGCGGGGAATGATGGCCTGTGCTTCCGATAACGTCAGCCCGAGCCGGTTCATGCCGGTGTCGATGTGAACAGCGGCGCCTCCGTTCCAGCCGGTGCGGCGGCAGAACACGTCCCATTCGGCGAGCTCGTTGAGATCGCCGATCACCGGACGGCAATTGATCTGGGCGTAGTGCTCGCCGGTATTCTGGAAATAGCCGCCGAGCACGTAGATGGTCGGCTCCGGTACGGCGGCGCGCACCTTGCGCGCCTCCTCGATGGTGGCGACGAAGAAGGTCTTGCAGCCGGCCTTGTGGAGGGCACGCGCGACCTGCGCGGCGCCGCAGCCATAGGCATCGGCCTTGATCACCGCCGCGCATTCGGCCGGCACCGCCGTCTTCTCGAGCTTGCGCCAGTTGGCAATGATGGCGTCGAGGTCGACGGTGAGCACGCCGCCGAAGGCAGCGAGCGCGGCGGCATGGTTGGCCTCCGCTGAGAGAAGGCCGGATTGCGGGTTCATTTTCGGGTCGGACGCCATTGTCATGGCGCCGTTTTACGCAAGAGGCAGGTCTGGTTCAAGGAACTCAGTAGTCGTTGCCGCTGCGAGCCGGCATCTGGCTGTCGGGCGCGAGGTCACCGAACCGCGTGACCGAGGCTTCGAACGCCAGATCGACGGTGCCTGTCGGGCCGTGGCGCTGCTTGCCGATGATGACCTCGGCTTTTCCGTGCGCAAGGCTCATGTCAAGCTGCCACTTCTCGTGTTCAGGCGTGCCCGGGCGGGGCTCCTTCATCGCGAGGTAATATTCCTCGCGATAAACGAACAGCACGACGTCGGCGTCCTGCTCGATCGATCCGGATTCACGCAAGTCGGAGAGCTGCGGCCGCTTGTCGTCGCGGGATTCGACCTGACGCGAGAGCTGCGACAGCGCGATCACAGGGACGTTGAGTTCCTTCGCCAGCGCCTTGAGGCTGGTCGTGATCTCCGTGATTTCCTGCACGCGGCTGTCGCTGGCGCGCTTGCCCGACCCCGAGAGCAGCTGGATGTAGTCGATCACGAGCAGGTCGAGGCCCTTCTGACGCTTCAGGCGGCGCGCGCGCGCCATCAGCTGCGCGATCGACAGGCCACCAGTCGCGTCGACATAGAAAGGAAGCGATTGCAGCTCGATCGAGACCTCCCGGATCTTCTCGAAATCGGCTTCCGAGATGCCGCCGCGGCGGATGTGGGAGGAGGGAACGCCGGTGCGCTCCGCCACGATACGCGTGGCGAGCTGGTCGGCCGACATTTCGCAGGAGAAGAAGCCGATTACGCCGCCATTGGCGGCCTTCGTGGTGCCGTCGGCCTGGAGTTCCGGAACGTAGGCGCGTGCAACATTGTAGGCGATGTTGGTCGCCAGTGACGTCTTGCCCATGCCGGGACGTCCCGCGACGATGATGAGATCGGAGTGCTGCAGGCCGCCCATCTTGGTGTCGAGGTCGCGCATACCCGTCGAGATGCCCGACAGCTTTCCGTCGCGCTGGAACGCCTTTGCCGCGAGATCGACCGCGACCGCCAACGCCTGCGAGAATTTCTGGAAGCCGCCGTCATAGCGGCCGGACTCGGCGAGTTCGTACAGCTTTCGCTCGGCGTCCTCGATCTGCGCGCGCGGCTGGAAATCGACCGGAGCGTCATAGGCGACATTGACCATGTCCTCGCCGATGCCGATCAGGTCGCGCCTGAGCGACAGGTCGTAGACGGTGCGGCCGTAGTCCTGGGCGTTGATGATGGTGGTCGCTTCGGCAGCGAGGCGCGCCAGATATTGCCCGATGGTCATGCCCCCGACGTCGGTATCGGCGGGCAGGAACGTCTTCAGCGTGACGGGCGTGGCGATCTTGCCCATCCGGATCAGGCTGCCGGCGGTGTCGAAGATGGTCTGGTGCAGCGGCTCGAAGAAATGCTTCGCCTCCAGGAAGTCGGAGACGCGGTAGAAGGCATCGTTGTTGACCAGGATGGCGCCCAGAAGGCTCTGTTCCGCCTCGATATTGTGCGGCGCGCTCCGATAGGTCGGAGTTCCTGCGTCAGGCGCGAGTTTGAGAACGTTCGAATCAGTCAGGGCCATGGTCGGACGTGCTTAGCAATTTTCTTGGGCGGATGCGGGGCCGGGATAAAGCGCCGCCTGCGCCCAAAGCGGAAGCAAAAGCTGACCGCTATCAACCGCTCAGTTAAAATGGTGGATGATTAGCAGCCGCAGCATGCGCCGCGCTTGACGGATTTTTGCGGAACTCCCCCCGGCCTGGAAGCGGCCGCGACTGTGCCGCGGAAAAATACTGAAACAGTGAACCTAATGGATTGGGGTGCAGACGTATGAAGAGCGCGCGAAATGACGCGCGCTGGCCGCTTTCGGCTCGGGCTCAGACCAGCAGGAGGTAGACCAGTGCAACCAGGGCCGCCCCGACGCCGGTAGCGATCAGGGCGTAATCGGTGCGGAGGTCGTCCTGCACGTCGAATGAGGTTTGGGTCTCTTTGCTCATGGCGACGGTCTAAGCCAGGCCCGACCAGACTTATGTGAAGCAGATCACATCTCCCCGGATTCTTTCGGGGGTAGAGCCGGAACGGACGGGCGGACAGGGGATTGTCCCCGGTAACCCGCCATCAGGGGGACGAGGCAAGCGATGCGGCCAGAACGGCAGCACGGGATATGGCGAAGCGAGGCAGGCAGCCGGCTCTGGCTGTCCGGGCTGATCGCGGCCATGCAGCATGCCGAGCGCCCCGAAGTCCGCCGCCAGCCGGTCGCGCCCGAGATCCTGGCGGAACTGCGGGCGCAGTTGGCGTTAACGGCGTCTTTCCGCTCTTCTCCGATTTCAACCTCGCGCCACTAGCCTCTATTCACCGGCCAGCTTCAGCCGTGGCTTGGCGCCGCCTTCGATGGCCCGGAGGCGGGCTTCTTCGTGCGCGACGTAGTCACGGGTGATTGGCACCACGCCCTGACGCTTGGTGAGCTGGATCTGGAAGTTCATCATGTGCTGCTTGCGGAACGTCATCTCGCTGGCCGCCAGATAAAATTCCCACATCAGGGCGAAGCGCTCGTCGTAAAGCTGCACGGCCTCCTCGCGCCGCGCCATGAAGCGCTCCCGCCAGGCCTTCAGCGTCTCGGCGTAATGCAGCCGCAGGATCTCGATGTCGCAGACCAAGAGACCAGCACGCTCGATCGCCGGCAGCACTTCGGACAGAGCGGGGATGTAACCGCCCGGGAAGATGTACTTGGCGATCCAGGGATTGGTCGAATCCGGGCCCTGCGAACGGCCGATCGAGTGCAGCATCATGACGCCGTCCTCGTTCAGGAGTTCGGCGCAGCGCTGGAAGTAGGCGTCGTAGAACCTGACGCCGACATGCTCCAACATGCCGACCGAGACGATCCGGTCGAACGGCCCGTCAATGTCGCGATAGTCCTGGAGCAGGAATTTGGCCGATCGGGTCAGGCCCTTTTCGGCCGCGCGCGCATTGGCGATCTGCAACTGCTCTGACGACAGCGTGATGCCGGTGACGTCGGCGCCTGCGGTCTCGGCGAGATAGAGCCCGAGGCCGCCCCAGCCCGAGCCGATGTCGAGCACGCGCTCGCCGCCCTTGACGCGAAGCTTTGCGGCGATGTGGCGCTTCTTGGCGAGCTGCGCGTCGTCGAGGGTGCTCTCCGGCGTCTCGAAATAGGCGCAGCTATATTGCTTGTCGGCGTCGAGGAAGAGCGAATAGAGCCGGGCGTCGAGATCGTAGTGATGCGCGACATTGCGACGCGAGCGCGCGCGCGGATTGAACTGCTTCAGATGCCGCGTCAGATAGCGCAGGTGCCACCAGGGTTTTGCCCACTGCGGCAACAGGTCGGGTTGATCGAGCAGGATCGCGAGGGCATCAGCTATGGTGCCGCGCTCGACGACGAACTCGCCGTCCATATAGGCCTCGCCAAGCCCGAGCTCGGGATTGATGAGGATCTTTCGTTCCGCGTCCGCAGTCACGAAACGGACTGCGATCGGTTCGCCTGAGCCGTCGCCGACGGTGAACTTCGACCCCTTCGCCGTGGTCACCGTCATCGACCCGCGGCGAATGAATTGAGACAGGAATTGACGCAACAAACGGTCCATCGACACCTTCCTCTCGAGCGAACCCGAAGAGATGCGACCAACCCGGCTTTCACATCAGACGCTCAGGTCCCGCTCAGGTTCCTATGCGTTTGCATCTAAATCTAGGGAGGGTATTCCGCTCCCGCTATTGCGCTGTATTCAAAGCCGATATTCCAAAAGCGCTTAATCACATCCTTGCGCGCGGACCCTGCTTCCATTCGCGGCTCAATCCGGTAAAAGGTGACCGCCGCCGCGCCGGGATGCCGGCTGCATTCGCGGAAATTCAATGGAGATGATGGGAATGTCGAGCCGAGCGCTCAGCCTCGCGACGGTAGTGCTTCTGATCGGCTTCGGTGCGACCGATGCCGTTCTGGCGCAGGCGACGAACCTCGAGGCCGGCAAGGCCCCATCCCAGCTCTTCGCGCAGACCTGCAGTGCCTGCCACAAGAGCCCGAGGGGGCTGCTGAAGACAGTCGCGCCGGGTTCGCTCCCGGGTTTCCTGCGTCAGCACTACACGACCAGCTCCGACATGGCCGGCGTGCTGGCCTCCTACCTCGTTTCGAACGGCGCCACCGACACCCGCTACCAGGCCAAGGACGGCAAGGACAAGAAGGACGGCGCCAAGGACAAGGAGGCGAGCACCAATCCTGCGCAGTCGCCTGAGCATCAGGGCCGTCGCCAGCGCTCCCAGGAGGCCGCCAAGCCGGAAGGCGAAGCTGCCGCCCCAGCCGCCGAGGGCGCGCGCCAGAAGCGCGCGGCGCGGCCGAGCGAGGAGGGGGTAAAGGAAGGCGCGAAGCCCGAGGGGCAAGCCACGCCGGAGGGCCGCAAGGCCAAGCGTCTCAGCAAGCGCGGCAAGCCGGAGACCGAAGAGGCGCCGAAGGTCGATGCCGCCGCGCCGGCCGCTGACGACAGGAAGAGCGAGCCCAAGCCCGACACCGCCAAGGTCGAGCCCGGTCGCGACGAAGCCAAGCCCGACAGCGCCAAGGCCTCAGAGAAACCCGCCGAGCCGAAGCCGGAGAGCGCCAGGGTCGAGCCGCGCGGCAGCGAAGCTCCGGCGCTGCGGCCCGATCCGCTGCCGCAGGTGACGCCGGCCCCGCCGGCGGCCGCCACGAAGCCCGCCGAGCCGGCCGCGCCCAAGGCGGCGGAAGAGGCGGCTCCCAAGCCTGCCGCGCCTGCCGCAAGCTCCGAGCCGGCGGTCAAGCCGCAGGAGCCGGCGCCGCCCACGACCGCTGCGGCCCCGCCGCCGGCGGAGTCATCGGGACCGCCAGCACCGCCGATTTCGCGCTAAGCCAACCCGCATTCTCAGATCAAGTTGCGAAGGTCGCGCTCGCCGCGGCCTTCGCATCGTCTTGACCGCGATTAGAGCAGTACTCTAGAGTGATACTCTAGGAGGCGCGATGACGACGAGCGTGCGTGACGACCTGTTGGCGGCGGGGCTGTTCGTGTTCGACCGCGTCGGCTTCGAGGCTGCGACAGTGGCTGCGATCCGCGCCAAGGCGCGCGCCTCCAACGGCAGCTTCTTTCATGCCTTCGGGTCGAAGAAGGAGCTGGCCGGCGCGCTGTTCCTGGAGGTGCTGCGGCATTATCACGCCGCGGTGCTGGCCGCGCTCGATCCCGTGCCCGACGCCGAACAGGGCATCGATCGCCTGATCCGGGCGCATCTCGACTGGGTCGTCTCGAGCCGGCGCGAGGCCCGCTATCTCTTCGAGATCTCGCGCAGCGAATGGGGCGAGGACGTCCGCGACGCCCAGCGCGCACAGAATGCGCGCCTTGCCGAAGGCATCGAACGCTGGCGCGCGCCTCTGGTTGCCGGCGGCGAGCTCCTGCCGATGACGCCGGTGACGTTCATCAGCCAGCTCATCGGCCCGGCGCAGATCTTCTGCCGCGCCTTCCTGTCGGGCCGCGATCGTGCCGATCCGCGGAGCGAGGCCGACACGCTGATCGCCTGCGCCATCCGCGCGCTGCGGCCGCCCGATCGCATCAACAAACAATAAGGAGAGATGCCATGCAAGCCGAAGCGGATCCGGAATTTGCGGCCGTAGCCGAGCGCATCCATGCCAATGTCGGCCGCCAAGGCTTTATGAACCTCGTCGGTGCCGAGCTCTCGGAATTGTCGCGCGGCACCTGCACGATCGCGGTGGAGCGCCGGCCGGAACTGCTCCAGCAGCACGGCTTTTTCCACGGCGGCGTCACCGCCTTTTTGGTCGACAACGCCACGACGATCGCGGCCGCCACTTCGCGCGGCCAGCCGGCGCTGACGGCGGAATACAAGCTCAATTTGTTGTCGCCCGCTGTCGGCGAGAAGCTGATCTGCCGGGCAAGGGTGATCAAGCCAGGACGCCAGGTCTCGGTGGTGGCGGCCGACGTGTTCTGTGTCAGCGACGGAGTCGAGAAGCACACGGCAACGGCGCTCGCTTCGATCGCGATGCTGAGCGAGGACGTCGCCGCCAAAACGAAAAGCCCGGCCGCTTGAAGCGACCGGGCTTTTGATTTGTCTTCGTCATTCCGGGACAGCGCATCGGCGCTGGACCCGGAATCTCGAGATTCCGGGTCTGGTCCTTCGGACCATCCCGGAATGACGACGTTGGAGTTACTTCTCGGTCTCTTCCGCAGCCGGGGCCGGCTCGACGTCGTCGTGCTGGGCTTCCGGATCGAAGAATTCGCCGGCGGCGGCGATCGCCTCGGCGGCCGCATCGCGGTCCTCGTTGCGGGTCGAGATGTCCTCGCCGCGGTTGATGCGCTCGGCCTCGTCCTGGCTGCGCGCAACCGTGACGGTGATCTCGACCTCGACCTCGGGGTGAACGGCGACGGTGATGGTGTGCTTGCCGATGGTCTTGATCGGTGCGTCGAGCTGGATCTGCGGGCGAGCGAGCGAGATGCCGTCGGCTTCGAACGCGACGACGATGTCACGCACGTTGACCGAGCCGAACAGCTGGCCGGCTTCCGAGGCCTGGCGGATCACGATGATGTTCTTGCCCTGGATCTTCTCGGCGACCTTGGACGCCTCGGCCTTGGACGCGAGGTTGCGGGCCTCGAGGTCGGCCTTCATGCCGTCGTACTTGGCGCGGTTGTCGGCGGTGGCGCGCAGCGCCTTGCCGCGCTTGAGCAGGAAATTACGGGCGTAGCCGTCGCGAACCTTCACGACTTCGCCCATCTGGCCGAGCTTGTTCACGCGTTCCAGCAAAATGACTTCCATATTCGTTCTCCTTTGAAGTGCTCTGTGAGTTCTGGGTTTCAGGGGTGGACTTAAGGGGTCGGGAGCGGCGGCGGCTGGCGGCTGCGCAGGAAGCGCTCGCGGAAGCCGAACACGGCGTCCGCAAGGCCCAGGATCACCATCGCGATGACAGGCCATCCGAACACGACGACGACGGCGTAGGTCGAGCCGAGCCAGAACGTGCGGCTCTTCAGCGCGAGCGTCAGCGTATGCAGCACGGCAAAGCCGGTCAGCGCATAGCCCATCATCAGCGCCGCCGTGGTGATCTGCGCGACGATCGCCAGGAGCCCGCCGGTGAAGCAGAAAGCGAGCGCGATGCAGAGCGCCACGAGCGTCATCGGCGGCAGCTCGGCCGTCATCAGATCCGGCCAGGGGCGGCGCAGCCGGCCCGACGTCGCCGTCACCCTGGCGCTGAGCCAGAGGTTGAGGGTCAGCGTCATCATGGCGACGATGGTGGCGGCGGCCGGCGCGATGCGCACCAGTGCGTCGACGAACTGGTCGGCTTCGCCGGAGGCTTGCGGATCGGTGGCGCGGAGGATGCGCATCAGGCCGCGCCGCAGCGTGCCGATGATGGTGTCGGCGTCGGTGCCGAGCGTGAGCAGGGCGGCGATCGTGGTCAGCGCGGCGAAGCCGGCGATCCACAGCAGGATACGGCCGACCGGGTACCACTCGAGCTCAGGCCCTGCCGCCGGCTCGGTCGCGGCGTCCGGCGTGACATGTCCCACCTGCCGGCTGAGCAGGACGAGATGGCCGAGCCACCACGCCGGCAGCGCGACGGTGACGGCGAACGCGATGCAGTAGGGCAGGCCGAACAGGGCGCCGAGGCCGATCGCAGCGGCGATGCCGCCAAGGCTCGCGCAAAGCGGTCCCCAGCCGATCGCGGCGACCGTCAGCGGCAGTGGTGCGAGATAGAACAGGACGAGCGAGATCAGCGCGCCCGAAACGATCGAGGCGAACATCAGGGCCGACGCAGCGCCGGCGATCAGGGCTATCAGTCCAAAGGCCATCATCAGCTGTCCCGCTCCTTCCGAGCGGTTAGAGGCATCTCGCCCCAACCATCGGCGACCGGACGACCCGGAAGCCTTATGAAACTTCGAGAGTGCGGCCGGCGGCGATGTCGCCGCCGGCCGAATTCGTCTTAGCGAATGACGTAGGGCAGCAGGCCCAGGAAGCGCGCGCGCTTGATGGCGCGGGCGAGCTCACGCTGCTTCTTCGCGGACACTGCGGTGATGCGGCTCGGCACGATCTTGCCGCGCTCGGAGACGTAACGCATCAGCAGCTTGGAGTCCTTGTAGTCGATCTTCGGAGCATTGGCGCCCGTGAACGGGCAGCTCTTGCGACGACGGAAAAACGGACGGCGTGCACCAGCTTCAGCCATTGATCTTACTCCCCATCCGTCGTGGTTTCAGCTTCTTCGCGCGGACGGCGCGGGCCGCGATCACCGCGGAAGCCACCACCGTCACGATCGCCGCCACGGAAACCACCCTCGCGGTCGCCACGGAAGCCGCCTTCACGCTCGCCGCGGAAGCCGCCGCCACGATCGTCACGTTCGCGATCGCGATCAGCCTTGCGCATCATCGCGGACGGGCCTTCCTCGAGCTCCTCGACGCGGACGCTGAGATAGCGGATCACGTCTTCGCTGATGCGCTCCTGGCGCTCGATCTCGGCGATCGCCGCGGACGGCGCGTCGATGTTGAGCAGCACGAAGTGCGCCTTGCGGTTCTTGTTCATGCGGTAGGTGAGGGAGCGAACGCCCCAGTTCTCGGTCTTGGTGACCTTGCCGCCGAGACCCTCGACGATACCGGTCATCTGCGCAGTCAGCTCTTCGACCTGCTGCGGGCTCGCGTCTTGGCGCGCGAGAAAAACATGCTCATAGAGAGCCATGGAAGTCCTTTCCTCATGTTGGCGCATCGCCCGGCGTCAAGCCCTTAAGAGGCCTTCGGAAAGGACTCTGGGATTAAGCTCAGAAGGCGGAAACACGGGACGACGGGCCGACTGGCCCTGCCACACCAAAATCACGAATGATTTGTTGAGACCGTCCGTTCAGCTCCCGGCCGGGGTCTGCGGATGCGCGCCTTATACGGATTTTGGCCGGCTTTGCAAGGTTGGAGGGCCAGGTTTCGCCCCTGGCGCCCGGGCTGGGGGCCCTCGGCTTGATTTATTTGTTTGTATAGCATACAAATAAATCAACGGGAGGATCCCATGGCAGACAAATCTGCCCGCGCCCCATCCGAGCCGGCCGCCGGCGACCCCAAGCATGCGGCGCGCGCCACACGCTCGGCCGGTCGCAAAATGCGCTCGTTGCTGCTGGATGCGGCCAGCCCGCTGTTCCGGGAGCGGGGATTGTCGGGCGCCTCGATCACCGACATCGCGGCCGCCGCGGACGCATTTCCGAGCCAGATCACCTACTATTTCCGCACCAAGGAGGCGCTGTTCGTCGAATGCGCCTGCCGCGAGCTCCTGTACGTCGCCCGCGCGACCGAGCAGGCTGCGCTGAAGGCGCGCACGCCGCGGGACTACACCCACGCGCTGGCCGAGACGGTGACGGCGAGCGATTCGGTGGCCTTCTTCGCCGAGGCGTTGACGTTGACGCGGCGTCGCCCGGATCTCGCGCCGCTGGTCGAGCGCACCATCGAGCGTCTGCACGCCGAGGGCGCACGCGCCTATGCGAGCCAGGTCGAGCGCCACGGCTGGCGTTCCCTGCGCGCGCCCGACGAGAGCTCGCGGCGGTTCTGGGCCGTCGCCATCGGCGTCATCCTCGAAGGCTATGCCATGGGGCGCTCGCCGGATGAGCTCTGCGCCGAGATGCTGCGCGTGCTGGGCGAGCAGGCGAAATCTGCCGGCGACGCCGCGCGCCTGCGCCTCGTCGACGACCGCGACGCATCGACCACTTCGGATGAGGAGAGCTAGGCCATGACCGCACTTCGCATGCGTGCCCGCGATTTCCTGACCGAGGATCAGCTCGTCGACGTGCGCCAGCGCGTAACGTGGAAGGGTGTCGCACTGATCGCGCATGCCTGGGCGCTGATTGCCGGTGCCATCGCCCTCGTCGCATGGTGGCCGAATCCGCTGACGTACATTTTCGCTGTCGCCGTCATCGGCTCGCGCCAGCTGGGCCTGTCGATCCTCATGCACGACGGCGCGCATGGTTGTCTCTCCGCCGATGAGAACACCAATTTGACGCTGAGCCAGTGGTTCTGCGCCTATCCCGTTTTTGCCGAGACGCGCGCCTATCGCCGCTATCACTTGCAGCACCACGCGCGCACCCAGCAGGAGGACGATCCCGATCTTGTGCTGTCGGCGCCATTTCCGATCACGCAGCTGAGCTATCGCCGCAAGTTCATTCGCGACATCACCGGGCAGACCGGCTACCAGCAGCGCAAGGCGCAGCTGCTCAACGCACTCGGCCCGCAGGACTGGCCGTGGCGGCAGCGCGCTGCGCATTTCTGGGAGAAGCTCGGCCCGCAATGCGTTTTCAACGCCATCCTGCTTGCAGGGCTTGCGGCGGCCGGTGTGTGGTGGGCTTACCCGCTGCTATGGCTGGTGCCGCTGCTCACCTGGATGATGGTCATCACCCGCATCCGCAACATCGCCGAGCATGCCGTCGTCCCCGACAGCAGCGATCCCCTGCGCAACACCCGCACCACGCATGCCAATTTTCTCGAGCGCCTGTTCATCGCGCCGTATTACGTGAACTATCACCTCGAGCATCATCTCTTGTTCTACGTGCCCTGCTACAATCTGCCCAAGGTCCATCGCCTGCTGAGCGAGAGTCGTCATGCCGGCCGCATGGAAGTGCAGCCGAACTACGCCGCCGTGCTGCGGCTCGCCACCGCCAAGCCGAACCGCGACGACCGGCCGGGGCAATTGGTCAGCAGCGCGCGCCGCGCGCGGGCTGGCGCCGAGGTCGGCGCGGATCAGAAGGCGGGTGGTTTTTAAGGGGCGCATCCCCAGTTGAATGCCGGTCGACGTTCCCATCTTGGCTTGACATTGCAGGCCCGGACGGTGTCTACGGCCCCCTTTGAGGCACGATCCGGAACCATGGCCCAAGGCCGCGCGTAATCGGCTGCCGGTTCTCGCAGGGATCGTGCTCGACAAGCAGGGAGCGCCGATGACGGCAGCATTCACATTTCCGGGGCAGGGGTCCCAGGCGGTTGGCATGGGCAAGGCGCTGGCCGACGCCTTCCCGGTGGCGCGCGCCGTGTTCGACGAGGTCGATGCAGCGCTTGGGGAGAAGCTGACGGCCACCATCTGGGATGGGCCGGCCGAAACCCTCCAGCTCACCGAAAACGCCCAGCCGGCGCTGATGGCCGTTTCTGTTGCGACCCTGCGGGTGCTTGAGGCTGAAGCCGGTTTTTCCGTAGGGCGGGACGCGGCCTTTGTCGCCGGCCACTCGCTTGGTGAATATTCGGCGCTGGCCGCGGCCGGCAGCCTGACGGTTTTCGATACCGCGCGGCTGCTTCGCACCCGCGGTCTCGCAATGCAAAAAGCCGTGCCGGTCGGCGCCGGTGCGATGGCCGCTCTGCTGGGCCTCGATTACGAGGCCGCCATGGAGGTCGCCAATGAGGCGGCTCAGGGGCAGGTCTGCCAGGCCGCCAACGACAATGGCGGCGGGCAGGTGGTCGTCTCCGGCGACAAGGCAGCGGTCGATCGCGCCGTCGAGATCGCCAAGACCAAGGGCGCCAAGCGCGCGATGCTGCTGCCGGTGTCCGCACCGTTCCATTGCAAGCTGATGCAACCGGCTGCCGACGCGATGGCGGAGGCGCTGGCCAAGGTCACGATCAAGGCTCCGGCAGCTCCGCTGGTGTCGAACGTGCTGGCAACCGCCATCACCGATCCCGATGAGATCCGCCGCCGTCTGGTCGAGCAGGTCACCGGAACGGTGCGCTGGCGCGAGTCGGTTGCCTATATGGCCGGGCAGGGCGTGACCCGTTTCTTCGAGATCGGCGCCGGCAAGGTGCTGACGGGTCTCGTCAAGCGTATCGCCGACGGCGCCGTCGGTGTCGCGGTGGGCGGACCGAACGACATTGCGGCCGCCAAGGATGCGCTGGCCGCTGCGAAGCAGGCCTGAAGCGCGATGAATCGTCATCGCGCTTTGGTTCTTTAGTTTGCGCACGATCTTGCCGGAAAACCGCTGCGCACGTTTCCGGATCGTGCTTTGAAGGAGTTATCCATGTTCGATCTGACTGGCAAAAAGGCGCTCGTCACCGGCGCGACCGGCGGTATCGGCGGCGCAATCGCGCAGGCGCTGCACGCGCAGGGCGCCACGGTCGCGATATCAGGAACGCGGAAGGAAGTGCTGGATGAGCTTGCCGGCAAGCTCGGCGAGCGCACCTTCGTGCTGCCCTGCAATCTCTCCAAGGCCGACGAGGTCGAGGCGCTGGTGCCTGCGGCGGAAGCCGCGATGGGCCAGGTCGACATCCTCGTCGCCAATGCCGGCATCACGCGCGACAATCTCTTCGTCCAGCTCCGCGACGAGGACTGGGACGAGGTCATCAACGTCAATTTGACCTCGACCTTCCGCCTGGCGCGCGCCGCCACCAAATTGATGATGCGCAAGCGCTTCGGCCGCATCATCGCCATCACCTCTGTGGTCGGCGTCACCGGCAATCCCGGGCAGGGCAACTACACGGCATCGAAGGCAGGCTTGATCGGCATGATCAAGACGCTGGGTGCCGAATACGCCAAGCGCGGCGTCACCGCCAACTGCATCGCGCCCGGCTTCATCAAGACGCCGATGACGGACGCGCTCAATGACAAGCAGCGCGAGACGATTCTGACCAAGGTTCCGGCGGCCCGGCTGGGGACGCCCGAGGACATCGCGGCGGCCGCCGTCTACCTGAGTTCAAACGAAGCGGCCTACGTCACCGGGCAAACCATCCATGTCAACGGCGGCATGGCCATGATCTGAAGTCCTCGTTCCGTGCCGCCCACATGGCGGTGCGGGATGCGGCAAACGGCCGTTTCCGATGCGAAATGAGGCTTGTAGTCAAGGCAGTTGAAGTATGGTAACCGGACCTTCAACGGATGGGCAAAGAACGCCATTGCAGGTTTTTGAAACCCTGTATATTGGCGATGCGGAGCCTTGGCCGTCGTTCGCCGGGCCCTGCATCGGTTAGGATGGGGCCAAATCAAAGTTCGTAAGCGAAGGCAGTCAACGACCACGACGGCTCGTATCGTCCCGGGGGGTCGGGTCTACAGGGAACAACACGAGGTTATGCAATGAGTGACATTGGCGAGCGGGTTAAGAAGATCGTGGTCGAACACCTTGGTGTTGAACCCGAGAAGGTTGTCGACGCTGCGAGCTTCATCGACGACCTCGGCGCCGACAGTCTGGACACCGTCGAGCTGGTGATGGCGTTCGAAGAAGAATTCGGTTGCGAGATTCCGGACGACGCCGCGGAGACGATTCTCACCGTCGGCGACGCCACGAAGTTTCTCGAGAAGAACGCGAAGAGCTAAGGCTCTTCAATTTTCGCGGGGACAACATTGAAACCGGACGGGCCGCTTCGCAGCGGTCAGCCGGTTTCTTGTTATTGGCCGTGAATCTTTCGATGCGGAGTTTGCGGATATGAGGCGGGTTGTCGTCACGGGTCTCGGCATGGTCTCGCCACTCGGCTGTGGCGTCGAGCCGACCTGGAAACGCATCCTCAACGGCGAAAGCGGTGCGCGCAGGATCGAGAGCTTCGATGTCTCCGATCTTCAGACTAAGATCGCCTGCACGGTGGTGCGCGGCGACGGGTCGAACGACACCTTCAATCCCGACAAGTGGATGGAGCCGAAGGACCAGCGCAAGGTCGACGACTTCATCATCTTCGGCATGGCCGCAGCCGGCCAGGCGCTCGACGATGCCAACTGGCATCCCGAAACCGAAGAGGACAAGTGTGCGACCGGCACCATGATCGGGTCCGGCATCGGCGGCCTTAACGGCATCGCGGAAACCGCCATCCTGCTGAAGGAGCGCGGACCGCGCCGGGTGTCGCCGTTCTTCATTCCAGGCCGCCTGATCAATCTCGCCTCCGGCTACGTCTCGATCGCGCACGGGCTGAAGGGGCCGAACCATTCGGTGGTCACGGCCTGCTCGACCGGCGCGCATGCGGTCGGCGATGCCGCCCGCCTGATCGCGCTGGGCGATGCCGACGTCATGGTCGCCGGCGGCGCTGAGTCGCCGATCAGCCGCATCGGCATTGCCGGCTTCAACGCCGCGCGCGCGCTCTCGACCGGTTTCAACGACACACCCGAGAAGGCCTCACGTCCCTACGACAAGGATCGCGACGGCTTCGTGATGGGCGAGGGCGCCGGCGTCCTCGTCCTGGAAGAACTCGAGCACGCGAGGCGGCGCGGCGCCAAGATCTATGCCGAGGTGATCGGATATGGTCTGTCGGGCGACGCCTATCACATCACGTCGCCGTCGCCCGACGGCGATGGCGGCTTCCGCAGCATGCAGGCCGCGCTCAAGCGCGCCGGCCTCACGGCGTCCGATCTCGACTACATCAACGCGCACGGCACCTCGACGCCGCTCGGTGACGAGATCGAGCTCGGCGCGGTCGAGCGTCTGCTCGGCAATGCCGCCTCCAAGGTCGCGATGTCCTCGACCAAATCGTCGACCGGCCATCTGCTCGGCGCGGCCGGTGCGATCGAGGCGATCTTCGCCATTCTCGCGATTCGCGATAATGTCGTGCCGCCGACTATCAACCTCGACAATCCGTCGGTCGAAACTGCGATCGATCTCGTGCCGCACACGGCGAAGAAGCGAGAGGTCAACGTCGCGTTGTCGAATTCTTTCGGTTTTGGCGGTACCAATGCGTCGGTGATCGTCCGCCGTTTGGCCAATTAGTTTGCGTTTGAAACGAATCCACCGTTTTGCCGTATTCGGCGATAGTCATGGTAGTGGGCGCGTGCATTTGGCAGGGCAAACGGTTGTCAGGCCGCGATTGAACCGGCAGGATTCAGGTTGCTTCGATGAGTGAAAGGCCGCCCATTTCGCCCCGGAGTCCGCGGGCAGCGCTCGAGCCCGAGCAGGTCCCGCCGCCGCCGAAGCGATCGGACCGCGCGCGCAATCCCTTCGTGATCGTCGGCAACGCCATCATCACGCTTCTCTTGATCTCCATGATCGGGGCGGGCGCCGTCTATTACTACGGCCGGCAGGTGCTCGAAGCGCCGGGTCCGCTCAAGGAAGACAAGATCGTCAACATCCCGCAGCGCGCCGGCAAGCGCGACATCGCCGAGACGCTGAACCGGGAAGGCGTGACCGACGTCAACCCGTGGGTGTTCATCGCAAGCGTGGCCGCGCTGAAGGCGAGCTCGGACCTCAAGCCCGGCGAGTATTCGTTCCAGAAGAACGCATCCCTGCGCGACGTCATCGCCACCATCGTCGAGGGCAAGGTGGTGCAGCATGCCGTCACGATTCCGGAAGGCCTGACCTCCGAGCAGATCGTGGCACGGCTCTCCGACAACGATATCTTCACCGGCAGCGTGCGCGAGCTGCCGCGCGAGGGCACGCTCTTGCCCGAGACCTACAAGTTCCCGCGCGGCACCACGCGCGAGCAGGTGATCCAGCGCATGCAGCAGGCGCACAAGCGCGTGCTGACCGAGATCTGGGAGCGTCGCAGCCAGGACATTCCGGTCAAGACTCCGGAGCAGCTGGTGACGCTGGCCTCGATCGTCGAGAAGGAGACCGGCAAGCCGGACGAGCGCAGCCGCGTTGCCGCCGTGTTCGTCAATCGCCTGAAGCAGAAGATCAAGCTCCAGTCCGATCCGACCATCATCTATGGCCTCGTCGGCGGCAAGGGCACCCTGGGCCGCCCGATCAAGCGCAGCGAGATCACGCAGCCCTCGCCCTACAACACCTATGTGATCGAAGGCCTGCCGCCGGGCCCGATCTCCAATCCCGGCCGCGCCTCGCTCGAAGCCGCCGCCAACCCGGCCCGCACCCGCGACCTCTATTTCGTCGCCGACGGCACCGGCGGGCATGCCTTCACCGAGACCTACGACGCGCACCAGAAAAACGTCGCCAAGCTGCGCGCGATGGAGAAGCAGATCCAGAACGACACGGTCGAGCCGGCCGAGGACGCGCAGCCGCCGGCGGCGGCAGCGCCCGGCGCTGCCGACACGCCGACCGCGACCACGCCGGCACGGCCGAACCAGCAGAAGAAGCCGCCGGCTGCTCCTCGCCCCGCTGGTCCCGCCCCTGCCCGGCAGGGCGCGGTGCAGCCCTCGTCGCCGGTGATCCAGCGCTAGGCCCGCGCAGACCTGCCTACGGGACTTTGCGGATTCCACTTTCCGGCAAAATAGTCTTAAGATTCGCGTGCCTTGATGGCCTCGCGAATCCTGTGTTTCTGGAGAATTTGACCTGATGGCGCTGTCGTCCATGACCGGCTTTGCCCGAAGCCACGGCGCTAGCGGGCCGTACACGTTCGAATGGGAATTGAAGTCGGTCAACGCCAAGGGCTTTGACCTCAGGGTGCGGCTGCCGCAGGGGTTCGACGAGCTCGAGGCCCACGCCAAGAAGCGCGCCGGCGAGCTTTTGTCGCGCGGCACCGTCTACGCCAATCTCAACGTCAAGCGCGCCAATGCCGCCGCCTCCGTCCGTGTCAACGAGGACGTGCTCAACGCCGTCCTGAAGGCCGCCTCGATGATCGCCGGAAAGGTCGATGCGGTGGCACCGAGCGTCGACGGCCTGCTCGCCATTAAGGGCGTCGTCGAGGTCGCCGAGCCCGAGGGCGACGAGGAGGAGGACAAGGCGGCGCGCGCCGCGGCAGCGGAGGCCTTCGACAAGGCGCTCGCCGATCTCGTCGAGATGCGCAAGCGCGAGGGGACCTCGCTCGGGCAGATCCTGACCCAGCGGGTGGACGAGGTCGAGCAACTGGCGAAGAAGGCCGAAGCCGCACCCGGCCGCAAGCCGGAGGCGATCAAGGCCAGGCTCGCCGAGCAGATCGCAACGCTGCTCGACACCTCCGACCGTTTCGATCCCGACCGCCTGATGCAGGAGGCGATCCTGATCGCGACCAGGGCCGACATCCGCGAGGAGCTCGACCGTATCGCCTCGCATATCGCGCAGGCGCGCGAGCTGATCGGCAAGGGCGGCCCGATCGGGCGCAAGCTCGACTTCCTGGCGCAGGAGTTTCACCGCGAGGTCAATACCTGCTGCTCGAAGTCGAACGACATCGAGCTGACCAATACGGGGCTCGCCATGAAAAACGTGGTCGAGCAATTTCGCGAGCAGGTCCAGAATCTGGAGTGATCGATGACGACGGGCGGTCACGGAACTGACGGTGTCGAGCGGCGTGGATTGATGTTCGTGCTGTCCTCGCCGTCGGGCGCAGGCAAAACGACGCTGTCGCGCTTGTTGATCGAGCGGATGCCGGGCCTGCGAATGTCAGTCTCGGCGACCACGCGGCCGATGCGGCCCGGCGAGGTCGACGGCCGCGACTATCTGTTCGTCGACAAGCCCCGCTTCGAGGCGATGGTGAGGGACGACGAGCTGCTGGAATGGGCGACCGTGTTCGACAACCGCTACGGCACGCCGCGCGCGCCGGTCGAGGCGGCGCTGTCGGCCGGGCAGGACGTGCTGTTCGATATCGACTGGCAGGGCACGCAGCAGCTGCGCGAGAAGGCGCGTGCCGACGTCGTCAGCGTGTTCATCCTGCCGCCGTCAGCCGGCGATCTCGAGAAGCGGCTGCATTCGCGCGCGCAGGATTCCGACGAGGTGATCCGCAAGCGCATGAGCCGCGCCAGCCACGAGATGAGCCACTGGGCCGAGTACGACTACATCGTGATCAACCACGACGTCGACGAAGCCTTTGCCGAGGTGCAATCGATCCTGAAGGCCGAGCGCCTCAAGCGCGAGCGGCGGATTGGCCTCGTTGGTTTCGTGCGAGGTTTGCAAGGCCAGCTGCAGGGTTAGAGCCAGGGCCAGGCTGCCTCAGCCGCGGCCCTTCCTGCGCCAGCCGTTCCAGCATCGCGGTGATGATGTCGACGTCGACCGCATCCTCATCGCGACCAGCCGGCTTTTCATCGCTGTCGGCCCGGTCCGCGGCTAACCGGGGTGAACTGGCCTCGATCTCGAATTCCCTGTCGAATACCGCGATCTCGGGCTCGCCGGATTCCGCGACTTCGACGATGCCAGCCGGCTCGTGCGCTTCGATCACATCGATCTCGCGGTCGATCGCGGCGAGCTGTGCCGCCTGCGGGCGTGCGGCATCGAAGTCGATCGGGCGCGGCGGCTGCGCGCGCGGCGTGACGGCCGGCATCGCCTTGAGCCAGGGCGCGCGGCTCTCGTCCTGGTCCTGCGGCTCCCAATCGTCCCAATTCACGCGGCGGTGGTCGCTCGCCTTGACGCGGGAGCGCGCACCGGCGAGGCGGTAGATGACGCTGGCGAGGATGCCGGCGATCGCCAAAGCGCCGCCGATCACGAGCAGGAGCATCTGGAGCGAGCCGGTCGGCTTGTCGGCGGGAATTTCGGCCGCGGCGAGCGCCACCGGGGCGTTGGCCTTTGCCGGCGTCGCGCCCGGCTGCGTTGCGGGTGCGGGAGCAGCGGAACTCGCGGAAGCATCGGGCCAGCGCGCGGCAACGGCGGGCTGCTGCGCGTTGTTGTCGGCGATGGCGCCCGGCGGCTGTTGCATGACCTGTGGCGCGCTCGTTGCGGCCGGCGCAGGTGCGGTCATGTTCGGCGAGCCCGGCGCGGCACCAGTCTGCGGTGCAATGTATTCCGCGCGCGCATTCTGCACCGACGGCGGCGCTGCTGAATCTGCGTTTGGCGTGTCGGCCGTCGCTTGCGCGCTCGGCGTCGCCTTGCCGCCTTCGGCACGCAGGTACCAGCACTGCCGCTTGGTCGCGCGATCGAGGCGATAGTGCCAGTGCTGTCCCTGCGGCGCGGTGCTTTTCGGCGAGGTGAGGCAGTCGGCGGCCGCATTGGCCGTGCTCGACGTGCTCGGCGCGTTCTGCGACACCGCAGCGAGGGGGGCGCCGGCAATGATACTGCCAACAAGCGCTGATATGAATTTCGCGGTGCGGTTGCCCATCCTGGTCTCCCGGTTACGCATGACGCAACTCTTAACCTTCCCTTTCTCTTCAAAGAGTTGGGTGGCAATGAGCCGCAAATCCGGAGAGGATGTGGCTTGAATCGGGCCTGCGCGGCGATCGTTCCGCCGCGAAATCAGGCATTTTCGACCATTATTGTTTGGTCGAGGTCCATGTTCCCGAGCAGCCGTCGGAGCGGCGGAAGGTTCCGGAACCGCTGCGCCCCGAAAGGCGGCCGGCGCCCGTGAAGGTCACGCCATTGCCCGCGCCGGAGGTATGAACCGCGCCGCTCGCGCTGACGCTGCCGCTGACGCCCTCGCCGATGACCCGGCCCGAGCTCACGACCACCGCGCCGGAGGTCGAACCGCCGCAGCCGACGCTGAGGACGACCCAGGCGCCGTCGAAACCGCCGCCACCACCGCCGCCGCTTCTCCGCGGCGCCGAGCGTTCCTCGGCCGCCGGCTTGCTCCGGCGCGCGGAGGGCGCGGGCTCGGCCGAGCGGCCTGAAGAAGGATCCTGGCGCGAGCCGGACAGCGATTTCTCGTCATTGCCGATCGAGCCACCGGCGCTGCCGGATTGCGCGAAGGCGGACGACGAGGCGAGGGCGAGGAGGGAGGCGAGAGCGAACGTGCGGGCAGTGGCGTTGGGCATGGGCAAATAATCCAAAATGAAAATCGTATCAGCGGCCGGAGCCGTCGGCGCAGACGGATCCGATAATGCGGCAAGCCTTGCCAGCCTTGCCGCATTCGTCAAGCGCGGCATCCCTGGCGCGCTGGACGCCCTCGCGCTGGACCAGCGACCAGGATTTGTCGGAGATCGCGAAGACGCCGCAGCCCTTGCCATAGAAGGAAAGCTCGATCGGACATTTGGCGCCGGCGCAGTTGCCGCGCGCATCCGCGACCGCCGCGCGCCGCGAGGCGTGGTTCCACGACATGCCCCATTTGCTGCCGTCGGGGCCGTAAACGATCGAGCCCCATGGCTTCAGATCGTCCATCTTGCGCATCCGCAGCAGCAGGCCTTCGGTCGCCTCTCCGGTCGGCGCCATGGATATCCGCTGCTGAAGCTTCGTGATGGAGCGAGTAAGGCCGTCGGGTGTGTCAGGATCGAAATTGAGCTCGTAGAGCCGTTCGCTGAGTTCGCTGAGCAATGCGGCATCGCGTAGGGGGACGCGGTCAGGATCGGCGCGCAGGCGATCCGCCGGCAGCGGATCGGGCTGCATCGCCGCGACCTGCGGCGGTGCCGTCTGCGTCGGCGGCACGAAATAGAAGGTGCCGTCGATCGGCGAGGACGACACCCAGGGCTGCTGCGCGCCCGATGTGGCGCGCTTCACGGCGAGGCCGACCTGGTTGAAGGTCTGGAATACGTCGAGACCTGCGGTCCGGATCGTCGTCGCCAGCGCCTTGGTGTAGGGGCTATGGCCGTCGCTGCCGTCCTGGGCGACGTTGCCGGGTTGCGTCGCATAGGAGATCAGCGTGCCCTCGGGTGCGCGCATTTGCGCAAGGCCGCCGTCGGAGGAACGCAAGCCGCGCGAGCCGAACGGGTTGTTGCGGCAGGCGTCGAGGATGACAAGGTTGAGCCGCGTGCCGGACCCCTGCATCTGGCGCAGCACGAGATTGACGTCGGTCATCTGGAAGTCGACGTCGGCCTCGCGCGTCGGATTGGCGCCGACCGGCACGAGATAGTTGGAGCCGGCGACCTGGACACCGTGGCCGGCATAGTAGAACAGCGCGACGTCGGCGCCTTGCACCTGCCGGCCGAAGCTCTGCACCGCGATGTCCATCGCGCCCTTGTCGAGATCGAGCTGGGCGCGGCCGCCGACCAGTGTGAAGCCGAGCGTGCCGAGCGTCTCCGCCATCAGGCTGGCGTCCTTGGACGGGTTGTCGAGCGGCGTGATGTTCTTGTAGGCGGAGTTGCCGACGACGAGCGCGATGCGCTTATCGGCGGATGCAGGCGTTGCCGCGGCGACGAGCAGCGCTGTGGCGAGTGCCGCCAGCCCCACAACGCGATTGAAAATCCTCGCGCGCATAAAAATTCCCCAAAGCAATGGCGCCAATGTACCAGCTAGGTGCGCGGGCGAAAAGCGGTGCGACATTCTGTGCGGCCACGGGCCCGTCCGCATCGTGCCGGGAAAGAGGCGCGGCTGTGCGTTCCCGCGGCAGGTCTTGCCCGAGCCTTGCTTCCGTTCGCCGCCCGATGGAGGCCAAAGGGCGCAGGGAAGGCCGGGCGCCGGCGGCACCCGCACGTCCGTGCGCGATAGAAGTGCACACGGTTTGGACCACAGGTGATGCCGGTCGCCCGGCCTTCCCTGCGCGGATGGTTTTAACGGTGTCCTTCGTGCTCTCCCCGGGGAGCGATGCACTATTGCCCCCGTCGCCCTGCCGATCGCTGATACGCGCGCCCGGTCGGGCCGCCACATCACCGCAGGACTTGACGCACAGACCCCGGGCGTCAGGACCACGCGACTTCTCCGTCCGCGGACGGCCACGCCTGGTCATGCGCGTCATTCCGGGGCGCCCTGGAAGGGCGAGCCCGGAATCCATCGCACGGCAGAACGCGTAGCCCGATGGATTCCGGGCCTGCTTGCTGCGCGCGCATCCCGGAATGACGGAGCGGGAGGTGATTTCCTGGAAATTGCGAAGCCTATTTCCAGACGCGCGCCAATTTCAGCGCCAGCAACCCCAGCGCGGCGCTGATGAGGCCCACCAACGCGTAGGATTGCGCGAAGACGCCGGTCTGAACAAAGACTTGCGCCGCGATAGCGAAGCAAACAGCCGCGAGCAGCAGGCAAGCGCAGCCGACGATGATCGACAGATAGCGTATCGCGACTGCGACTGGCCTTGCGGGCGATGCGGGATCGTTCATGCGGAATGACAACAGTGCAGCCGACGGCGGGTTCCTCCGTTGCTGCGCGCGAGCATCAATCGCGTGCGCAGCAATCGACGAGCGCGCGCCAGATGCGCTGGATTTCGACCGTCCTCTGAAGCTCCAGGACGTGGTTCTCGCTCGTTGGGGAGGATGGCGTCTCAGGGCGGGGTTCGCGCGGCACGATCCAGCGTTCGGATATCGGATCGTACCACTTGCCGAGACTGACCACGTTCGTCTCTCCTCGTTTTACCCCCCGGTGTATCGCTTATCCCTTGCGCCTGTTGCTTGTGTTCTGGGTGAGATTGCCGTGCGCCGCCTGCTCGCGAATATTCTGCTTCTCGTCGTCGCGGTGGCCCTTGGTGGTGTCGACCGGGACCGACGGCGCGCTGCCGGCGCCCTT
Organism: Bradyrhizobium sp. CCBAU 45394; assembly: GCF_028128655.1. Classification (NCBI taxonomy): domain Bacteria; kingdom Pseudomonadati; phylum Pseudomonadota; class Alphaproteobacteria; order Hyphomicrobiales; family Nitrobacteraceae; genus Bradyrhizobium; species Bradyrhizobium sp. CCBAU 45394. The sequence continues at coordinate 337,385 of NZ_LBIX01000174.1, forward strand.
GTGGCTCTGATTTTCTTCAGGAACAGGTTGCACTGTCTTCGTCAGCGGTTTTGTCATCCGCTCTGACTCCGTCGTTGCCTTCACGAGAGACAAACGCGCCCGAGGCGCGCGACGTTCCAAGGTCAGGCCGAAGTGATCGGCCGGCGATCGGCATGATGGTGTCGCGAGGCGGAGCTTCCTGGCTTCATCGAAGGGGCAGGCATTGGGCTCGATTGGGGGCGCATTTTCCGGAACGGGGCCCGACGGTATCGCCTGCCGCCCATCACCCGAAGCGGGCTTCCTGCGACGGCCGGCGCTTCGCCGCGTGGGCACGCCAGGTATCGATCGCTCTGTTCGCGAGCATCAACTGCCGGCGTTCACCGGTTCTGAGCTGGGCTTCGATGGCGTCGAGAAGGACGTTCGCTGTCTCGTCCGGAGGGCCGAGCTCTCCGCTCTGCTCCAGGAAGCTCCAGGCGATGAAGAATGCGCTCTCGACGGTGCAGCGAATGGACATACTCTGCCAACGCGGCGTGGCCGCAGCCGTTCCGCGCGGCGGGCGAAACTTGCGTCCGGCCGCCGCGGGCGGTGTCAGTTCTTCAGCACGATGCGGCCGACGACCTTGCCGGCGCGCAATTCGTCGATCCATTTCTGGACGTCGCCCATCGGCTCCTCGCGCATCGGCGTCGGCTTGATCTTGCCGGCGCGGGCGAGTGCCATCAGCTCCTTGGCCTCCGCAAGCGTGCCGACCATGAAGCCTTCGATGGTCATGCGCTTGTAGACCCATTGCACCATGGGCAGCGTGAACTGGCCGCCCATCAGGCCGGAGACCACGATCTTGCCGCCGCGCGCGGCGACCGCGACCGCAAACGCCATCGACTTCTCGTTGCCGGCGAAATCGACGATCTCGTCAAAACCGCCTTCGGTCTCCTTGAGGATGCGCTTGATCACGTCGGGCTCGGCCGGATCGTAGGCGTTGGCTGCGCCGTTCTTCAGTGCGGTGTCGCGCGCGGCCGGCGAGAGATCGGCGACCGTGATCGGCTGCTTGAACATCGCCTGCGCGAACGACAGGCCCATCATGCCGACGCCGCCGAGGCCGATCAGCAGCAGGTTGCGCTGGCGCGGACGGTCGACCAGGCGCTTGAGCGCGCCGTAGGCGGTGACGCCGGAGCACATCAGCGTCGCGGCCTGGTTGACGGGCAGGGGATCGTAGTCGAGCAGATATTTCGCGTCGGGCACAAGCACATGGGTGGCGAAACCGCCGTCGATGGAGACGCCGAGGAAGCGCTGCTTGACGCAGAGGTTCTCGTCGCCATTGGCGCAGTCGCGGCACTGGCCGCAGCCGATCCACGGAAACACCGCCTTCTTGCTGCCGACGAGGCCGCCCGGAACGTCGGGGCCGACTTCATCGACGACGCCGGCGATCTCGTGGCCGAGCGTGAAGGGCAGCGTCATGCCGCGCGTGGTGTCGAGCTTCTTGCCGCCGCCGAGATCGGCATAGCCGTCCTGGATGTGCAGATCCGAATGGCAAAGGCCGCAGCGCTCGATGCGCACCAGCACCTCGGCGCCTTTCGGCTTTGGCGTGTCGACGATGGTCTCGCACAAGGGCGCATCGAACTTGACCAGCGACTGCCGACGCATCAACGCCATTTTCTTTCCTCCGGAATTTCTGTCTTAGCCTTCGCTGCGTATATCCGCCAATTCACGCGCCATGGCAACAAAGCCGGATATCGGAATGGTCTCGGCGCGCCGCGTCGCATCGACGCCGGCGGCCTGCGCAAGCCGCGCCGGATCGACGCCGAGCGATTTCAGGCTTTGCCGCAGCATCTTGCGGCGCTGGCCGAACGCGGCCGCCGCGACCTGCTCGAGCATTTTTCGATCGCATGGCAAGGGCTCGGCGCGCGGCACCAGGCGCACGACGGAGGAGGTGACCTTCGGCGGCGGCACGAAGGCGGACGGCGCGATGTCGAACAGGATCTTCGTCTCGCAGCGCCAGTTGGCGAGCACGCCGAGGCGGCCATAGGCTTCCTCGTCCTCGCGCGCCACGATGCGCTCGCCGACCTCGCGCTGGAACATCAGGACCATCATGTCGTACCAGGGCGGCCATGGTTCGGTGGTGAGCCAGTTGATCAGAAGCTGAGTCGCGATGTTGTAGGGCAGGTTGGCGACGATCTTTGCGCTTTCGCCATTGAGCCGCGGACGCGGGTCGAAGGTCATGGCATCGCCGTGGACGATCTCGAGCCGGCCGGGATAGCGCGCGGAAATATCTTGCAGGGCGGGGATCGCGCGCTCGTCATGCTCGATGGCGACGACGCGCCTGGCGCCGAGCGCAAGCAGCGCGCGGGTTAGTCCTCCCGGGCCCGGGCCGATCTCGACGATGGTGGAGTTGTCCAGTGGCGCCGCCGCGCGCGCGATGCGCGCGGTGAGGTTGAGATCGAGCAGGAAATTCTGGCCGAGCGATTTGCGGGCCGACAGCGCGTGCTGGCGAATGACCTCGCGCAGCGGCGGGAGGTCGTCGATCGCGCTCATCAGGTCTTGGCAGCCGCCATGCGGCTGGCGAGCTCAAGCGCTGCGATCAGGCTCGCCGGATTGGCTTTGCCGGTGCCGGCGATGTCGAAGGCGGTGCCGTGATCGGGCGAGGTACGGATGAAGGGCAGGCCGAGCGTGACGTTGACGGCGTCGTCGAAGGCGACCGTCTTGATCGGGATCAGCGCCTGGTCGTGATACATGCAGACCGCGCAGTCATAGAGGCTGCGCGCGGCCTCGTGGAACATGGTGTCGGCGGGCAGCGGCCCCCTGGCGTCGATGCCGTCGTTGCGCAATGTCTTGAGCGCAGGCGCGATGATGGTCTGCTCCTCGTGGCCGAGCGAGCCGTCCTCGCCGGCGTGCGGATTGAGTCCGGAGACCGCGATACGCGGCCGCGCGATGCCGAAGCGGGATTTCAGTTCGGTCGCGACGATGCGCACGGTCGAGACGATCAATTCGCTCGTGAGCTGGGACAGCGCATCGCGCAAGGAGACGTGGATGGTCACGGGCACCACGGCGAGCCGCGGCGACCACAGCATCATCACCGGCTGCGGCACGCGGCCGTCCTCTGCGGCGAGCTCGGCGAGGAATTCGGTGTGGCCGGGATGGCGGAAGCCCGCGCGGTAGAGCACGCTCTTGGCGATCGGATTGGTGACGACGGCGCCGGCGCGGCCGGCCCGGACATCGGCCACCGCCTGGCGGATCGAGGCGAGCGCAGCCGGCGCGCTCGAGGCGTCGGGCTGGCCGGGTTCGGCCGTGGCGCGCTCGCCGGTCGCAACCACCGGCAGGGCTTCGGTGAAGGCGGCCGCGGCTTCGTGTGCGCTCACGGAGGCGATCCGGATCTCGGCGCCGAGCGCCTTACCCAGGGTCTTGTCCAGTGTCTTGGCGCGCCGCGCGATCAGCGCCTCGTCGCCGAGCAGGTAGAAGGCGGGCAGGTTCAGCTCGCGGCGCCGGAGCCAGGCTGCGATCGTGATGTCGGGGCCGATGCCGGCAGGCTCTCCCAGGGTCAGGGCGAGGGGCTTTGCTGCGTGGTTGGCCATCAGCGGTTGCGATATTCGATCATCGCCGCCTTGCGGAGCTCGTCGAGATAGGCCTTCTGGGTCTTCTCGTACTTCTCCTGATACATCTTCTCGCGGACCTCGCGCTTCTTCGGCGTGTCGATCATGGTCGGCTTGCGCGAGCAGAGCACCACCATCTCGATGCCCGCCTTGGTCACCTCCGGCGCGGTCAGATGGCCGATCGGCGTGTCGTCGAGCACCTTGCGCAGCGCCTCGGGCAGCTCCGCGGTCGTCTTGGTGACGCTCTCGCGGATGGTGGCGTTCGGCGTCGAGCGGAACAGCGAATTGGCCTCCTCGCAGCTCGCAACGCGCGAGCGATATTGTTCGGCTTCCTTCATCCGCGTTTCCTGAAAGGCCGGAGACGAGCCGCGCGGCACGATCAGCACGATCGGCTGCATCTTGTATTCGGTGCCCTCGATCTGCAGCTTGTCGCCGGCCTGGGCCTGCACCGCCTGCGCGACGTCGCGCTCGCCGACCATCAGCTTCTCCTTGAAGCGGCCGCGCACGAGGCTGGTCCAGACCATCTCCGACTTCATGCGGGCCTTCAACGTCTCCGGGCGGACGCCCTTGACCTCGAGCGACTTGGTCAGCTGATCCGTCGTGATGCGCATGCGCTGCGCCATGCCCTCGAAGGACTGGTTGATGTCGGAGACGCCGGGATCGACGCCGTACTTCTTGCCTTCCTTCAGCTTCACCCTGTCGTCGATCAGCTCGTTGATGACCTCCTGCCGGCTAGGGGTCTTCTGCGTCGTCAGCAGGTCGAGCTTGGAGCGCTGGTCGATGTCGAAATCGGTGATCGGATCGCCGTTGACCATGACGACGATGTTCTGCGCGCGCGACGGCGTGCCGGCCAGAAACAGGGCGGCGAGGACGAGGAGGAGGCGGAACAAAGGCAAGGCAGTCGTCATGGATCTCGCTCGCATGTCAGCCGCGGTGAACCTGCGATTGGGGCAACGCGGTCGGCACTTCAAACCGTTTACTGGAGGCCGCCGGTACTGCTGGTCGTCGACGAGGTCGCCAGCGTACGCAGCCCGAACGTGAACATGTACGCATGGCTCAGCACTGGCGGCGTAGTGCCCGCCGAATAGCTATACGAAGTTACATAGTTCGCCGCCAACACGAAGCAATCGTCGACATAGCCGGCGCCGAGCACATACTGGTTGATCTTGTTGGCCTCGAGGTCCCAGCGCGCCGAGCCCGACACCACCCAGTTGGTCGCGACCTTGAGCGAGCCCGAGGTCAGGATGCCCTCGCGGCGCGTCAGATAGCCGAGTTCCGGCTGTGCCGCGTAGTTGCCGTACATCACGCTGATCGACCAGCGATCGAAGTTGGCGCGGCCTTCCGCCTCGAAACGCTGGACGTTCCAGGTCTGCTCGTCCATGCGGGAGCGGACGCTGAACGTGTAGGTGCGGTTGGGCGAGTAGGCGATGCTCGCCACGTAGTCGGAGCGAGGCTTGTCGAGACCGGAATCCAGGCCCGTGTTGATGGAGTCCTGGACCGCGTAGGAGTTCATGCCGAACAGCTGGTAGGACTGGCCGAACAGCGTCTTGACGGCGCCGCCCCTGTCGAACTGCGTGGTGGCCTGCACGCCGACATTGGCGCGGCCGCCGCCCTCGACGCGGTCATAACCGGAGAACTTGTCGACGCTGAACAGGTTCGAGGTGTCGAACACCATGCTCTGCGCGTCCTCGTTCGGCAGCTTGCCGGCATAGGTCTCGTTCGGGCGGATGATGATCTGCGCGATCGGCTCGATGGTGGTCGAGCCCCAGGGCTGAACGTTGATGAAGGGATAGCGGTATTCGAGGCCGACGGTCGGCATCAGGCGGATCGCCTGGGTGTCGCCGACCGGCAGGTAGTTCGACACGCCCGGCTGGTTCGAGACCGAGGAGTTGATCGCATCGGCACGGAGGCTGGCGAACGGCGTCCAGATCTGGCCGAGCGGGTCGGTGAAGGATTTGCGCCACTGCGCTTCCGCCGTCAGGCGGGTATAGGTGCCGGGGAAGCCGCGCAGCAGGCACTGCGACGGCGTGCGCGCGAGCGGATCGGCCGACGCCGTCGTGCACAGGCTGTTGGTGTTGGCGAGCGTCGTGATCGGATCGAACACGGCGGTGTCACGCGACAGGTTCACGAAGTTGGTCTTGTAGCTGAACTCGCCGCCGAACACCGGATAGTTGAGCACGTTCGAGTAGTCGATCACGGGGTAGACGATCGGCACCTGGTTCTGGTTGCCCGAGAAGCTCAGCCAGTACATCGTGCGCGCGTCGAAGAAGCTGCGATTGCCGACGCCGGTCAGATAAAGCTGCGAGATCGCATCGGTCGGCAGGTTCAGGAACGATCCGAGCGGGTCCCTGTAGGCCGCGAGGCGATAGTCCGAGAAGAAATAGTAGTCGGACATCAGGACACCGTCCCAACCCCAGACCCATTTGTCGTTCAGCGCGAACTGACCCTTGGTGTCGATAGCGCCGCGGAACTGGCGGTCTCCGGGCTGCCCGGCAAAGGCCCCGGGATCGAGCTGGTAGATGCCGTAGGCGCGGATCTGATAGGCGCCGTCGATCAAGCGCTGACGGAATTCGCCTTGCAGCAACGCGCCCTGTCGCGACATGAAGCGCGGGGTGAAGGTTGCGTCCATGTCGGGCGCGATCGCCCAATAATAGGGAACTTCGGCGCCGAAGCCGGTGTTCGTCGTGCCGGGGAAGTAGCCGGGCATCAGGAAGCCGGACTTGCGCTTCACGGTCGGGTCGGGCGTCGAGAAATAGGGCATGTAGGCGATCGGCACGCCGAAGAATTCGAGCTGCGCCGTCTCGAAGTACAGCATCTTCTCCTGCTGGTCGTGGATGATGCGCGCACCCTTGACCTGCCACAGCGGCGGCTTCTTCGGATCGTCCTTGCACGGCGCGCAGGCCGTGTAGACGCCGTTGTCGAACACCGTGTAGTTGCCGCTGGACCGGTCGGCACGGGTCGCGGCCATGCGGGTCTGGTCGGCGGTGTCCACGCGCAGCGAATCGACGAAACCGTCGCGGTAATCGTCCGAGAGATCCATGATCTCGGCATAGGTGATCTTGCCGTCGGCATCCGTCATGCGGATGTTGCCTTCGGCATGGAGCCGCTTGGTCTTCTGGTCGTAGATGACCTTGTCGGCCTCGACGCTGGTGCCGTTGTAGAACAGCTGGACGTTACCGACCGCGGAGACGCGCGAATTGTTGTAGTCGTAGTCGACCTCGGTCGCCTGAACCAGCATCTGGTTGTCGTTGGCGGCCTTCGGCGGCTTCGGGCGCGGCGGCAGCGGATTATAGGTGAACTGGGCCGAGGCCGGCGCCACGGCTGCAATGTCGATCAGCCCGCCGAGCGAGACGGCAGCGACGACGGCGAGCAGAAGCCTGCGCACGGACAAGCCGCGCCCGTTCGCGCGCATCACAGTGCGGCGCGTCAAACGAGACACGGGCCCTCGATGGACGGCAGTCACTAACCGTCCTCCTGGTACAACAAGGCCAAAAAGCCGGTGAGGCCGCCCACCACCACGGGCAACCACGCCGCAGCGATCGGATGCATCAACTCAGCCTTGCTCAAGTCTTCAGTCACTTTCGACAGAACGTAGAGCAGAAAGCCTGCGCCCACGCCACTCAAAACCATCTTCTGCACGCCGCCCATCCGGAAGAAACGCAACGACACCGAGGCCGCGAGCATCACCATGGCGGCGAGCAAAAACGGCTGCGCCAACAGCTTGTGATACTGGAGTCGATAGCCGGCTGTCGCGAAGCCTGAGCTTTCGGAGGAGCGGATGTAGCTCGGTAGTTGCCAAAAGGACACAGTCTCGGGTGTGGAAAAGCTGTTGCGGACCTGGGCCTCGGTCAACGTCGTCGGAATCGCCAGAACGGCCTGCTCGATCGGCGGCCCGTCGAGCGAGAAGCGGCGGACGTTCCTGAATATCCACTGGCCGACTTCGAGCTCCGCCTCGCGCGCCTCGACGCGTTCCTTGAAGTGCTGCTCTGTGTCAAACCGGAACAGCGTGAGCCCCGTGAGCCGGACGCCCTGCTGCTCGCTGCGCGCCGCATTGATGATCGTTTGGCCGTCGTTGGTCACCTGGTTGAGCCAGAAGCCGGAGGCGTCCTGGATGCCGCCGCCGGGCGCCGAGCCGAACAGCTCGGCCTCCATGCGCTTGGAGAGCTCGCGCAGATTGGCCGACATCGGATTGTAGGCGACGGTGGCGATCACCCCGATCAGGAGCGCGCTGCCGAGCGCCGGCGAGATGAACTGCCAGGCCGAGACGCCGGCGGCGCGCGCGACCACGAGCTCGAGCCTTCGCGAGAGCGCGAGATAGCAGGTCATGGCGCCGATCAGCATGCAGAACGGCGTCAGTTTCTCCAGGAGCTGCGGCACCCGGAACAGCGAGGTCTCGGCCACCATGATCGCCGAGGCGGACGCAAGGCCGGAGGTCTTGCGCACCATCTCGATGTAATCGACCAGCACCAGCAGCAGGAAGATGCTGGCGAACACGCCGAGCGCCGCGACCACGAAGCGGCCGGCGAAATAGCGCCCGAGTGTATTGGTGAGCATGCTCATGCGGTGGCCGGCCGTCCGAACAACCGTGCGATGCGCGCGTTCGACCTGTTGATGGCCTCCATGAGGCGGGGCGGCGGCTCGACCACGATGCCGCCGACGATCATCCACATCCCGACGCCGATGGCGCCCAACACCATCGCGTATTGGACCAGCACCGCGGCGGGCGACTTCACCGCCATCACCGAGCAGGCGAAGCCAGCCATGCGCAGGCCGAACACTGCGACGATGGACGAGCCGATCGAGAAATTGCGGCTCTGGCGGGTGGTGCGAGGCGCACCGAGGAAGGCGAAGGTCAGCACGGCAAAGGCGAACGGATAGATCGGCGCCAACAGGCTGTCGTGCAAGGCCGAGCGGAACTGACCGGGAATCTGCTTGTAGACGGGATCATCCTCGGACGGCGAGAACAGCTCCCAGAGATAGCGCTCGCGGATGCCGAGGGTGACGTCGCGGCCCTGGCCGGAGAACTTCGACATGTCGAAGCCGTAACGGCCGAACGCCACCAGCGCGGGATCGCGCTTGCCGACCTCGAAACGCTGCAGGTTTCCCGTCTCCAGCACCAGGAACGATCCGGTGTCGTTCTTCATGACCTCGCCATGCTCGGCGACGATCGAGACGCGCTCGTTGGGATCGCGGCGGTCGTCGATGAAGATGCCGGCGAGGATGCCGCCCGGCAGGCGCTCGCGGATCCGGATCGTCAGGTTCTTGTCGAGCTGGGCGAAGCGGCCGGGCTGGAGGATGTTGGTGAGCACGTCGGCGGTGATCTCGGCGTCCCACTGCTTGATCCGCCGCATGCCGTCGGGCGCAAGATAGGCCGCGATGAAGGCGACCAGCAGGGCCACCACGCAGGTGGCGTAGAAGAACGGATAGAACAGCCGGAACGGCGAGAAGCCGGCGGCATTCATCACGATGATCTCGGAATCGGTCGCGAGCTTGTTCAGGGTGTGCGAGATCGCGATCATCAGCGCGATCGGCGAGATGATCAGGACCAGCGCGGGCACGACGAGGCTGGTGATGCCGAGGAAGGTGAGGATGGTCTGCCCCTGGCTCGTCATCAGGTCGATGCCGCGCAACGCCTGCGTAATCCAGATCACGCCGGTGAGGCTGACCAGGACCAGCGCAAACGACGCCAGCGTCGTGCGGAAGATATACCTATCGATTGACCCCATGCGCTACCGCACGAATCCCACCAAGTCCCCAATGTCGGCCGGAGTTCTGGCCGTCCAACCAATCCCCGGAAGGGGATCCCCAAGGTCGGACAAACAGCTCTTACGCCGGCTTACTCTCTCACTACCATCCCTTTGATCCGTCAACAAAATGGCTGCCCCGTGGCACCCTCAACATATGGTTAATATTTCCCTCTTGTGGCCTGGCGGCCACGGGCGGTGCTTGGCATCTGCCCGGCCGGTGGCCCATAGTGGGGAAAGTCCAGTGAATCGCCGTTCAGCGCCGGCCCGTGGCCGGACCCGTCGAGCGGCAAAAGCCCCATGTTTTAGAGGAGTTACCCATGTCCGATGCCATCAAGGTCGGCTTCGTCCCGTTGTCTGCTGCCGCCCGTGGCATCCTGGTCGTGTTCTGCGACGACGGTTTGAAGCTGGGCCCGGCGACCGCCAAGGCGCTCGGCGGCGCTACCGAACTTGTGAAGCGGGCGGCCTCGGCCGCCGCTTTCAAAGGTAAAAGCGGCGCCGCGCTGGACATCCTGGCGCCGGAGGGGGTGAAGGCCACCCGCCTGATCGTGATCGGGGCCGGCAAGGCGACAGGCCTGAAGGCGAACGACTTTCTCAAATTCGGCGGCGTGGCGGCGGGCAAGCTCTCCGCCACTGCTGCCGCGATGACCATCATGGCGGAACTGCCTGACGGCGCCATGACGAGCGAGCAGGCGGTTGCGATCGCCGCAGGGCTCCGGCTGCGCGCCTACAAGTTCGACCGCTACAAGACCAAGAAGAAGGACGGCGAGGAGGGCGGCTCACGCGCCGATATCTCGCTTGCGGTGGGCGATGTCGCCGCGGCCAAGAAGGCGTTTGCCTCGGCCGGCCATGTCGTCGACGGCGTGATCATCGCGCGCGACCTCGTCAACGAGCCGCCGAATGTGCTTTTCCCCGAGGAATTCGCACGCCGCGCAAGCCTGCTCCGCAAGCTCGGTGTCAAGGTCGAGGTGCTCGACGTCAAGGCGATGGACAAGCTCGGCATGGGCGCGCTGCTCGGCGTCGGCCAGGGCTCGACGCGGCCGAGCCGCACCGTGATCATGCGCTGGGACGGCGGCAAGAAGGGCGAGGCCCCGGTCGCCTTCGTCGGCAAGGGCGTCTGCTTCGACACCGGCGGCATCTCCATCAAGCCGGCCGGCAGCATGGAGGACATGAAGGGCGACATGGGCGGGGCTGCCTGCGTCGTCGGGCTGATGCACGCGCTTGCGGCGCGCAAGGCCAAGGCCAACGTGGTCGGCGCCATCGGCCTCGTCGAGAACATGCCCGACGGCAATGCGCAGCGGCCGGGCGACATCGTCACCTCGATGTCGGGCCAGACCATCGAGATCATCAACACCGACGCCGAAGGCCGCCTCGTGCTGGCCGACGTGCTCTGGTACGTGGCCAAGAAGACGAAGCCGAAATTCATGGTGGACTTGGCGACGCTGACCGGCGCGATCGTGGTCGCGCTCGGCACCGAGCATGCCGGCATGTTCTCCAACAATGACGAACTTGCCGACCGGCTGCTGACGGCCGGCATCGAGAGCGGCGAGAAGGTCTGGCGCCTGCCGCTCGGCCCCGAATACGACAAGCTGATCGATTCGCAGTTCGCCGACATGAAGAACACCGGCGGCCGCCACGGCGGTTCGATCACCGCGGCGCAGTTCCTGCAGCGCTTCGTCGACGGCACGCCCTGGGCGCATCTCGACATCGCCGGCACCGCCATGGGCGCGCCGAAGACCGACATCAACCAGAGCTGGGGAAGCGGCTATGGCGTCCGCCTCCTGGATCGCCTGGTGGCGGACCACTACGAGCGCAAATGATCCAAAATGACTGAAGTGCTGTTCTACCATCTGCAAAACATGACGGTGGAGAACGTGTTGCCGCCGCTTCTCGAGAAATCGCTCGAGCGCGGCTGGCGCGTCGTGGTGCAGTCGACCTCGGAGGAACGCGCCGATGCGCTCGATGCGCATCTGTGGACCTATCGCGACGATTCCTTCCTGCCGCACGCGACATGGCGCGTGAACGATGCCGCCGATCAGCCGATCGTGCTGGCGATCGAGGAGGACAATCCCAACGGCGCCCATGTCCGCTTTCTGGTCGACAACGCAGCGCTGCCGCAGGATGCGCAGGGCTATGAGCGCATGGTGCTGCTGTTCAACGGCGACGATCCGGACGCGCTGGCGCTCGCCCGCAGTGCCTGGACGGATTGCAAGGCGCGGGGATTTGATGTCACCTATTGGCAGGCCGACGAACGGGGTCGGTGGCAGCGGCGGAATTAGCGGTCGATCGCAATTAATGATAATTTGCACTTTACGGGTGATGCTGGCTTCGGCCACCTTCGTGCCGCAAAGTGATGTTGGGACAATCGTTTAGGGCTGGTCCTTCACGCGGGGAATTTAGTTTATCGTGCGACATCAAAAGCTTCCCGGCTCGCTCATAGTTGCGTTGGCTGCCGTAGCACCGCTGGTCGCGGGCTGCTCGGGCGGGACCGATCTGCTGTCCAAGGATGCCCAGTGGTTCAACACGCCCAGCCGCCTGTTCATCAGGAACATCTCGATCGAATCGCCGCCGCTGACTCCCGAAAAGCCGGTCGGGGCTGAGGATCTGGTCAGCGCCGACGGCGCCTGTCCCGGCATGGCGGCGCCTCCCGGACCTGCCGATGCCAATGCATCGACGACCGCGCCGGCGGCCGCCGGCGGCACAGTCGCGCTCGGCCATACCGAATGCGACGTGGTGCGCGGCATCGGCGCGCCCTCGAACGTGAACCTCTCCAATGATGCCGTCGGCAGGCGCGTTGCCGTTGTCACATGGACGACCGGTCCGCGCGCGGGCATCTACACGTTCACGGCCGGACGCCTGTCCTCGATCGAGGGCACGCCGGAGGCGCCTGTGATGCCGAAGGCGACCAAGCCCAAGGCGAAGAAGAAGTCGGCGTAAGCGCAAGCCCGCGTCCCGGCGCAACGCTACGAGCTGGTCGTCGATCCGAACGCGGCCAGGGCGATCGACCTCGACATACGGTCCTTGCCGCTGGTTCGCGCGGATCGCGCAATTGAAGAGCGCGCGCCGCGCGCGACCAAAACAACAACATCGTCCGCGACAGCCAGCTCGAATACCCGATTTGCCGCAATGGGCTGCCGTTGACGTAGGTCAACACCTTCAATCGCATCCGGCCTAGAAAGACCCGGCAACGGTCTTCGAAGCTGGTATTGATGCGATCTTTCCATCAGATGGAACGTCTTCTACGCAGGGCGTGCCGCGTCGTTGTTGCGCTCTCGCTCGTCGGGTGCCCCGGCATCGCTGCGGCCGACGACGACATGAAACTGACGCCCACGCAGATCGAAAGCCTCGGCATTCGTGTCGTGCATCCGGTTTCGAGCAGAACCGACCAGACACTGCCTTATCCGGCGCAGATCGTCGTTCCGACGCCTCAATTGTGGGTGGTGAGCACACCCGTTGCCGGCATGGTCACCAATCTGGCCGTCGCGCGCGGGGATCGCGTGAGCGCCGGCCAGCCGCTTCTTACGTTGGAGAGCCAGGGTTTCGTGTCACTCCAGCGGGACTATCTTCACGCCGTCGCGCAGGAGGCTCTTGCGAACCAGCAGCTCAGGCGGAACGCCGATCTCTTCGAGGGCAAGGCCGTCCCACAACGCGTTCTCGAGGCGAGCCAGACCGAGGCGCGCCAGGCCACCATCGCGGTCGCGGAGCGCCGGCAGATGCTCCGGTTGGCGGGGCTCTCCGATGATGCGATCTCCCGGTTGGCGAGCGACGCGGCAATCAGCGGGACGCTGACCGTCAATGCGCCGCAGACGGGATCCGTGGTCGAGATCGCGGTCTCGCCGGGGCAGCGGCTGGAGCAGTCCGCGCCGCTGGTCAAGCTTGCCCGGCTTTCGCCGTTGTGGGCCGAAATCGCCATTCCAGCGGCCAACATCCGCGCAATCCGCACCGGTGCGCGGGTCGAGGTCGAAGGTTACGCAACGCCCGGTCGCGTCGTTCTGATTTCCGAGACGACCGATGCGGCGACGCAAACCATCCTGGTGCGGGCCGAAGTGCCGAACAGCGGCCAATTGCACCCGGGCCAGACGGCGTCCGTCCGTCTCAGCTTCCTCTCCGAGGGCGAGAGCGCCTGGGAGATTCCCTATAGCGGTCTCGTCCGTCGTGGCGAGCAGAGCTGGATATTCAAAGCCATCGAGGGCGGCTTCCGGCTGGTATCGGTCACGCTGCTCGCAGAGGACCAGGATCACGTCGTGATATCCGGCCCGATCAGCGACAAGGACGAGGTTGCGATCGCGGGCATCTCGGCGCTTCGGGGCATTCTCTCGCGGCTCGGAGCCGGCCAATAATGCTCCAGCGTCTGGTCGCCTTTGCGCTCTCGCAGCGGCTGTTCGTCCTGCTCGCCGTCTTGCTGCTGATCGGCGCGGGCGCAACGTTCCTCCCCAGCCTGCCGATCGACGCGTTCCCCGACGTTTCACCGGTCCAGGTGAAAATCATCATGAAGGCACCGGGCCTGACGCCGGAGGAGGTCGAGCAGCGCATCACCGTCCCGATCGAGCTCGAACTGCTGGGCCTGCCGAACAAGAAGATCCTGCGCTCGACCACCAAATACGCGCTCGCCGACGTCACGATCGATTTCGAGGACGGCACGGATATCTACTGGGCGCGCAACCAGGTCTCCGAGCGGTTGTCGAACATCGCTCGTGACCTTCCCGAGGGGGTGAGTGGCGGGCTTGCGCCGATCACCAGTCCGCTCGGCGAGATGTTCATGTTTACCATCGACAGCTCCGAGCTGTCGCTGGCGGAGCGGCGAACCCTGCTCGACTGGGTGATCCGACCAGCGCTGCGCACGGTTCCCGGGGTTGCCGACGTGAATGCCCTCGGCGGCTATGTGCGGGCGTTCGAGATCGTCCCGCTCAACGATGCGCTCGCCGCGCGCGGCATTTCGTCGGAGCTGTTTCGCCGCGCCGTCGAAACCAACAGCCGCAACGACGGCGCGGGGCGCGTCAACCAGGGCGAGGACAGTGCCCTGGTGCGGATTGAAGGCAGCATCCGCACGATCGACGACATCAAGGCCATTGTCGTGGACACCCGCGACGGGGTCCCGATACGCGTGAACGACGTTGCGCGGGTCAAGGTCGGGGCCCTGACACGCTATGGGGCAGTGACGGAGAACGGCCAGGGCGAAACGGTTGAAGGGCTGGTGCTGGGCTTGCGCGGAGCCAATGCCGGCCAACTCGTGCGTGACGTCCGCGCAAAGCTCGAGGAGCTGAAGCCCGCGCTGCCCCAGAGCGTATCCCTCAACGTGTTCTATGACCGAAGCCGCCTCGTCGGTCGCGCCGTCGGCACGGTGGTGCGGGCGCTCGGCGAGGCGACCGTGCTGGTGGTCGTCCTGTTGTTGCTGTTCCTGGGCAATTGGCGCGCATCGTTGGTGATCGCCCTCAGCCTGCCGCTCGCGATCGTCATTGCGCTCCTGGCCATGCGTGCGGTTGGAATGTCTGCCAATCTGATGAGCCTCGGCGGGCTTGCGATCGCGATCGGCATGCTGATCGATGCGCTGGTGGTGGTGGTCGAGAACATCGTCGGAAATCTCGGCAACCACGAGCCGGGCAGGGGCCTTCCGCTGATCCACGTCATCTTCCGGTCGGTCTGCGAGGTGCTGCAACCTGTCGCTTCCGGCGTGCTGATCATCATGATCGTGTTCGTGCCGCTGCTCACCTTGCAGGGGCTCGAGGGCAAGCTCTTCATCCCCGTTGCGCTCGCAATCATCTTTGCGCTCGCCGGCTCGCTGTTGCTGGCGCTCACCGTGATCCCGGTCGCGACCTCGTTCCTGCTCAAATCGGCAGGGCACGGCGAGCCGCTGCTGATCCGCCTCGCGCAGGGCGTCTACGCACCCGCGCTGGACTGGTCGCTGCGAAACGAGCGAAAGGTTATTGCTGCAGCTCTCCTGGCGCTGGTCGCGGCAGGGTACGCCTATTCGCAACTCGGCAAGACCTTCATGCCGACCATGGACGAGGGCGACGTCATCGTCAGCGTCGAGACATTGCCGTCGGTCAATCTGGACGAATCCCTCGCGATCAACGCGAGGATCCAGTCGGCGCTCTTGAAGGTTCCGGACGTCACCGGGATCATCGCGCGAACCGGTTCCGACGAGCTCGGGCTCGATCCCATGGGACCGAACCAGACTGACACGTTTCTCGTGCTCAAGCCTGTTGAAGAGAGAGCCGCCCCGGACACGGCGGAGCTCTTGAAGGCGCTGCGCAACGTGCTCGCCGACTTTCCGGGCATCTCGCTCAGCTTCACCCAACCCATCGACATGCGGGTGCAGGAGATGATCAGCGGCGTGCGTGGCGACGTCGCCGTGAAGGTCTTCGGCAGCGACGTCGGCAGGCTCAACGAGATCGCGACGAAACTGTCCGAGATCCTCACCAGCATCGAGGGTGCGGAAGACGTCTACACGACGCTCAACGAGGGTGCGCAATACTACACGGTCGTCGTGAACCGGATGGAGGCCGGCCGTCTCGGTCTGACGGTGGACACCATTGCCAATGCGCTGCGGACCCAGATCGAGGGGCGGACGATCGGCACCGCGCTCGAGGAGGGCCGTCGCACGCCCATTCTGGTCCGGGGAAGCGAGACGACGCGGGAGGCGCCCACATTGCTCGCGAGCCTGCCACTCACGCTCGCCTCCGGGCAGCACGTCGCGCTGTCCCAGGTCGCGCGCATCCAGCGCGTCGACGGCCCGGTGAAGATCGACCGCGAGGACGGCAACCGGATGAGCGTCGTTCGCGCCAATGTGCGCGGCCGCGACATGGTCGGCTTCGTCGAGGCGGCCCAACGGAAGGTCGCCGCCGACCTTTCGCTGCCGAAGGGCTATCGGCTCACCTGGGGCGGACAGTTCGAAAACCAGCAACGCGCTGCCGCGCGCCTTTCGATTGTCGTGCCCGTCGCCATCGGTCTCATCTTCGTGTTGCTGTTCACGACCTTCGCTTCCGTCCGGCAGGCCTTGCTCGTGCTCGTGAACATCCCGTTCGCGCTGATCGGAGGCGTGTTTGCCCTCGTCTCGACCGGCGAATATCTGTCGGTTCCGGCCTCTGTCGGATTCATCGCCCTGCTCGGAATCGCGGTCCTGAACGGCGTCGTGCTGGTTTCGTATTTCAATCAGTTGAGGGCGCATGGCGTCGGCGAGGACCAGATCGTGGTCGACGGTGCCAGGCGGCGGCTCCGCCCTGTGCTGATGACCGCCAGCATCACCGCATTGGGCCTGATCCCGCTCTTGTTCGCTTCCGGTCCGGGATCGGAGATCCAGCGGCCGCTGGCGATCGTGGTGATCGGAGGATTGCTGTCGTCCACGCTGCTCACGCTCATCCTGCTCCCCATCCTCTATCGCCGGTTCGGCGGCACTGCGAAGGAGTCAAAATGACCAGCGAATATGTGTGCCTGTCGTTGATCCTGGCGCGAAAGCTGCGCGAGGAGCTGCTCGACTTTCTCAGCGAGCAGCCGGGCCAGACGTCCGGCTTCACGGTCTCCGATGCCGCGGGACACGGCTCAGGCGTGCAGTTGCCGACGGCCGCCGAACGTGTGAAGGGCCACGCCGATCAGGTGCATGTCCAGATCGTTCTGCCAGGAGCGGACGCCAGGCGCCTGGTCGATCAGCTCCGGCATTCGTTCGCGGGCTGCAATCTCGTATATTGGATTGCCCCGGTGGCCGAGTTCGGAACCATCGCGTAGTCCGGAGCAACCTCTACCCCGCCGCTTCGTCAAACTGCGTGCTGGCTCCGAGCCATTGCTCGGCCGCGCGCCTTCGACAGCTGCGCGGCCGCTGGCCGTTTGTCACGCACGTCACAGGGATCAACCGGACTTGATCTGGATCATGGAGCTTGGCCGTCCGGCAGTGCAGGCTCGGATGGTCCCGCCAGACAAGGGACCGCTTTGACGACAAGAACTCCAGAGGATCATCCAGGGACCATTGATGTGAGCAACCTCGCCAAGATTGAACGCGATCCGAACTACCAGGAGCTCGTGCGCCGACGTTCGTCGCTGGGCTGGATGCTGTCGGCGGTTATGCTTGTTGTCTATTTCGGCTTCATCCTGCTGGTCGCCTACGCTCCCAAGTTCCTCGGGATACCGCTGGGCAGCGGCGTGACGACGATCGGCATTCCAATCGGACTGTCCGTCATCGTGCTCGCCTTCCTGCTGACGGGTATCTATGTCCGCCAGGCGAATTCCAGTTACGACGTGCTCATCCGCAAGATTGTCGAGGAGAACCGCTCGTGAAGAAATTCTCATGGCTCCTGGCGATCCTGCTCGCAGGCCTGCCCACCATCGCGCTCGCCGCAGGCAGCATCGACGGCGGCGTTAAGCAGGCGACCAACTGGTCGGCGATCGGTATGTTCGTCGGGTTCGTTGGCCTGACGCTCGTCATCACCTATTGGGCCGCCAAGAGGACCGCATCGGCCGCGGATTTCTACTCGGCCGGCGGCGGAATTACGGGCTTCCAGAACGGACTTGCGATCGCAGGCGACTACATGTCGGCGGCGTCCTTCCTCGGCATATCGGGCCTCGTCTATACTTCGGGCTACGACGGCTTGATCTACTCCGTCGGCTGGCTGGTGGGATGGCCGATCGTCACCTTTCTGATCGCCGAACAATTGCGCAACCTCGGAAAGTTCACCTTTGCCGACGTGACCTCGTTTCGGCTCGGGCAGACCGAGATCCGTATCCTGGCGGCGTGCGGCTCGCTGGTGACGGTTGCGTTCTATCTCATCGCGCAGATGGTCGGTGCCGGTAAGCTGATCCAGCTGTTGTTCGGTCTCGACTACTGGATCGCGGTCGTCCTGGTTGGCGGCCTGATGATGATCTACGTGACGTTCGGCGGGATGAAGGCGACGACCTGGGTGCAGATCATCAAGGCGGTGCTGTTGCTCTCAGGCGCAACGTTCATGGCCGGAGCCGTCCTCTACAAGTACGGGTTCAGCCCGGAAGCGCTGTTCACCAAGGCAACAGAGGTGCATCCCAAGAAACTCGCGATCATGGAGCCCGGCAGCCTGATTTCCAATCCGCTCTCGGCCATCTCGCTCGGCCTGGCGCTGATGTTCGGAACGGCGGGCCTGCCTCACATCCTGATGCGCTTCTTCACCGTGAAGGACGCTCAGGCGGCCCGCAAGTCCGTGTTCTACGCCACGGGTTTCATCGGCTATTTCTACATCCTGACCTTCATCATCGGCTTTGGCGCGATCACGCTGGTTTCGACCGACGCGATGTTTCTCGATGGGAGCATTCTCGAGAAGACCAAGAGCGGAATCGCGGCGATCAAGGGCGGCTCCAACATGGCGGCGATTCATCTCGCGAACGCCGTCGGCGGCAATCTGTTCCTTGGCTTCATTTCGGCCGTTGCCTTTGCCACGATCCTGGCCGTCGTGTCAGGCTTGGCTCTGGCCGGGGCATCATCCATCAGCCACGATCTCTACGGCATGGTGATCAAGGGCGGCAACGCAAACGAGCAGGACGAGATCCGGGTCTCGAAGATTGCGACACTGGTGCTCGGCGTGCTTGCGATCTTCCTGGGCATCGTGTTCGAGAACCAGAACGTCGCCTTCATGGTGGGCCTTGCTTTCGCCATCGCGGCATCCTGCAATTTCCCCGTGCTGGTGATGTCGATCTTCTGGAAAGGCCTGACGACGCGGGGAGCCGTGTTCGGCGGCTTCCTTGGCCTGTTCAGCGCGGTTGTGGGCGTGGTCCTCTCGCCGGCAGTCTGGGAGGCGACCCTTGGCTTTGCCAAGGGGTCGGCTCCCATCAAGCTGGACAATCCGGCGCTGTTCTCGATGGCGCTCGCCTTTGCGGGGATCTGGCTGGTCTCGATCCTGGACCGCAGCAAGCGTGCCGCGGCCGATCGCGATGGCTTTGACGCGCAATATGTCCGATCGCAGACCGGTATCGGTGCTGCTTCGGCCACGGCTCACTAGGCGAGGATCTGCGGGACGTCGCTTCGGTACCGACCGGCTCATATGGGCCGGCCGGTGCCGCGCTTTCGATGATCAGTCGTCGGATCCTCGGATGGTCCGTATCTTCGAAAGGCCGAAATGCCCAAGGCGTTCGACATCACCAACCCGCCGTTCGATCGTCTGACGCCGAGCGAGGCCGAGACGTTGCGGGCCGCGCTGGACATCGGGTACTTCAGTCCGGGCGAAGCGATCATCGGGCGGGACGCCCCGGCGGAGGCGCTCTATGTCGTGATCAAGGGCATCGTCGAGGAGCGGAACGAAGCCGACCTGCTGGCATTGCTCGGTCCCAAGGACACGTTCGACAGTCGCGCGCTCGTTCACGACCATAGCGGCCACCAGTTTATCGCCCGCGACGAGACGCTTTGCTACGTGATCCCCCGGAAGGTCGCGCTCGGTCTGATCAAGGCGAACCCGCGCTTTGCGGCTTTTTTTTACCGGGAGATATCCCAGAAGCTGGACGAACTCGCCAACGACGAGGAGACGGGACGTTACGGCTCGTTGATGCACGCCAAGGTCGGCGAACTGTTCCTGCATCCGCCGGTGTTTCTGGCTGCCAGTGATACGATCGAGGCCGCCGGGCATCTGATGCGCGAGATCAACAGCAATGCGCTGTTTGTCCGGGACGGTGAGCGGATCGGCATCGTGACCGGCATGAACCTGTCCAAAGCGGTGGTGCTGCGGCGCCAGTCCATCCAGACGCCGGTCGGCGAGCTCGCGAATTTCGACATCGTGTCGCTGCGCCGTGACGATTTCGTCTCCTCGGCCCTCCTGCTCATGACCAAGCACAACAAGCGGCGGCTTGCCGTGCGCGACGGCGAAGAGCTCGTCGGAATTCTGGAGGAGATCGATCTGCTGGGGTTCTTGGCGGGAAGCGCTCAAGTCATTGCCGGCCGCATCGATCGAGCCTCGAGTCAGCAGGACCTCGCCACCGCGGCGCGGGAGATCGAGACGCAAACGCGCGTGCTGCGACGGCAAGGGGTCAAGGTAGAGGTCATTGCGGAGATCGTCTCCGACCTCAATCGACGCCTGCTGTCTCGATTGTTCGAAATGGTCGCGCCGGCCGAGCTGCGCACCAGCAGCTGCCTGATCGTGATGGGAAGCGAAGGGCGGGGCGAGCAGACCATCCGTACCGACCAGGACAACGGCCTTATCCTCGCAGGTCCGATGCAGGGCGAAATCCTGGAGGCGTTCCGCCAGGAATTCTTCGTCGCTCTGCAGAGCTTCGGCTTTCCGCCCTGTCCGGGCGATATCATGGTGCGCAATCCGCTATGGTCCCGGCCGCTTTCGGAGTATCGCGCGGATTTGCGCCGCTGGATCGTGCTTCCCGATCAGGCCGGGCACATGAATGTGGCCATCGTCTACGATGCGCAGGCGATCGCGGGCAATGAGCAGCTCCTGAACGACGCCAAGACGGCGCTGATCGACATGACCCGGGGCGAGCAGGCGTTCATGGCACACTTCGCGCGCGCCGTTGACGCGTTTGAAACGCCGATCGGCCTCTTCAACAACCTGATCACGTCGGAGGGCACCGGCGATGCGCTGGATCTCAAGAAGGGCGGCATCTTTCCCATCGTGCACGGCGTTCGCAGCCTGGCGCTCGAGCAGGGCCTGCGCGAGACCTCCACCGACAAGCGGATTTCCCGGCTCTGTGATCTCGGCGTGCTGCAACGGGACTTTGGACGCGACTTGAAACAAGCCTTCCGATTCCTGCTGATGCTTCGGCTCGACGGGCAGCTGGCCGCATCCGCGGGCGCATCGGGAACTCTGGTAAGACCGGCGCACTTGTCCAGCATGGAACGTCATCTGCTGCGTGACGCGCTCCAGGTGGTGAAGAAGTTTCGGGAAATTGTCGGTCATCATTTCAAGCTCGGCATGTTCTAGAATGCTGCCCCGTGCGATCAAACGACTGTTGCACCAGGCGACCCTGAGCGATCAATCTTATCGCTTCATGTTCGATCGCGCTCCGGACGACGAGTTTGTCGTCATCGATTGCGAGACCACCGGTCTGAATGTGCGAACGGACAACGTCGTCGCCATTGCCGCAATCAAGATCCGCGGCAACCGGATTTTGACCAGCGCGCGCTTCGAAGCCATCGTCCATCCCGACAGCGAACTGGAGGCGGAGGCGATCAAGATTCACCGCTTGCGCCGGTCCGACGTCGAAGCGTCGCCGATCGTCTGGAAGGTGCTGCCAGGCTTTCTGCATTTCATCGGGCCGCGCCCGCTGATCGGCTATTATGTCGACTTCGACATCGCCATGCTGGACAAGTACATCCTGCCGCTGGTGGGAATCGAACTGCCCAACGAACGCATCGAAGTGTCGCGGCTCTACTACGAACGCAAATACGGCAACGCGCCGCCGAATACCGAGGTCGATCTGTCGTTCGCCGCGATCCTCCACGACCTCTGCATTCCGCCTCTTGGGCAGCACGATGCTTTCAACGACGCATTGATGACTGCAATGATGTTCCTGCAGTTGCGCGACTTGAGCAGGCGCGGCGTACGTATCGCGCGCCAACGTGCCAGCCCCGTTTTCAATCAGTTCGGGGGATAACCGGGCCAGGCGCAGCGGAGCAGATTGTCCAGTGGCCACAGATGGAAACGTGCAGGTATTTTGATACCTGTACTGTGCATGGGGTTGTTCTTCAGATTTTGATGGAGCCTTGGCCGGCCGAGCCCGGACCGACGTTCCGCGGTCGCAAGACTAGCCCGCCGCCTCGTCGAATTGTGTGCTCGCCTCGAGCCACTGCTCCTCGGCGCGCGCCAATGCCTCGGCCGCATTGGCGCGGGCCTTCGACAGCTGCGCGGCCTGCTTGGGATCGCGGGTGAAGATGTCGGGCAGGGCGAGCGCCGTGTCGATTTTGGTGATGATGTCGCTGACGCGGGCGATCTCGGCTTCGGCTTCGGTAATGCGCTTCTTGAGCGAGCCGCGATTGTCCGACTTCGGGCGCTGCGGCTTCTCGGCTGCCGTGCTGCGCTCGCGCGGGGCGGGTTCGCTGTTGCGCGCTGACAGGACCAGGCGGCGGTATTCGTCAAGGTCGCCGTCGTAATTGGTGACGGTGCGGTCGGCGACGATCCAGAGCCGGTCGGCGCAGGCCTCGATCAGATAGCGATCATGCGAGACCATGATCACCGCGCCGGGGAATTCGTTGATGGCTTCCGCAAGCGCGGCGCGGCTGTCGATGTCGAGATGGTTGGTCGGCTCGTCCAGGATGATCATGTTGGGGCCGAAGAAGGTCGCAATGCCGAGCAACAGCCGCGCCTTCTCGCCGCCCGACAGTTTTGCCACCTTGGTGTCGGCCGCCTTGCCGGAGAAGCCGATCGCGCCGGCGCGTGCCCGCACTTTCGCTTCCGGCGCATCGCCCATCAGCTTGCGGACGTGATCGTAGGCGGAGGCGTCCTCGTTCAGCTCGTCGAGCTGATGCTGCGCGAAATAGGCGATCGAGAGCTTGTCGGCGCGCGTGACCTTGCCCGAGAACGGCGCGAGGCGGCCGGCGAGCAGCTTCACCAGCGTCGACTTGCCGTTGCCGTTGGCGCCGAGAAGCGCGATGCGGTCGTCATTGTCGATGCGCAAGGTGACGCGGCCGAGCACCGGCGTCGCCGGATCGTAGCCGACCGAGGCGTTGTCGACGGCGATGATCGGCGGCGACAGGATTTTTTCCGGCGCGGGGAAGCTGATCTCGCGCACGTCTTCGGTGACCAGCGCGGTGATCGGCTTCAGCCGCTCCAGCATTTTGACGCGCGATTGGGCCTGGCGCGCTTTCGAGGCCTTGGCCTTGAAGCGGTCGACGAAGGCCTGCAGGCGGGCGCGTTCGGCCTCCTGGCGCTTGACCGCCTTTGCATCGAGCAGCTCGCGCGCGGCGCGCTGCTCCTCGAAGGAGGAGTAGCTGCCCTTGTAGAGCGTGAGCTTGCCGCGCTCCAGATGCAGGATCTGGTCGACCGAGCTTTCGAGGAGGTCGCGGTCGTGGCTGATCACGATCACCGTGCGCGGGTAATGCGCGAGGTGATCCTCGAGCCACAGCGTGCCTTCGAGATCGAGATAGTTGGTGGGCTCGTCGAGCAGCAACAGGTCGGGGGCCGCGAACAGCGTCGCGGCGAGCGCGACGCGCATGCGCCAGCCGCCGGAGAATTCGGCGCAGGGACGGAGCTGATCGGCGGCGGAAAAGCCGAGGCCGGACAGGATCGCGGCGGCACGGCTCGGCGCCGAATGCGCGTCGATGTCGACCAGCCGGGTCTGGATCTCGGCGATCCGGTGCGGATCGGTGGCGCTCTCGGCTTCGTGAAGCAGCGCGTCGCGTTCGAGATCGGCCTTGAGCACGACGGAGATCAGGCTCTCGGGGCCGTTCGGCGCCTCCTGCGCGAGGCTGCCAACCCGCCAGCGCGGCGGCAGGGTCACCGCGCCGTGCTCGGCCGCGAGCTCGCCGCGGATCACCTTGAACAGCGTCGATTTGCCGGTGCCGTTGCGTCCGACCATGCCGACGCGCGATCCGGGCGTGATCTGCACGGAACTCTGGTCAATCAAAAGGCGTCCGGCGAGGCGGATGGAGAGGTCGGTGATGGACAGCATGCGGCCTTGTCACCGCAGCCGGGATCAAACGCAACCCGTTTTTGCGCAGCCCGTTCTATGTCTACGGCCTGTCAGTGAGCGCCGCCTTCGCGGTCGCGCTTCTTCAGCTCGTCGAGGAGCTGTTCGAGATGCGTGGGCAGCCGGGGGTCGGGGCGGAGTCTCTGCTGAAGCCGTTCCCCCACGGCATCGCAAATCGAGCGGCTGGTGCGCCGGTCGATTTGTTCGCTGTCATTGGCGAAAGGGCCCGTCATCACGAGGTTCCATGTTGCAGAGTAACGACACGGTACCAAGTCGTTGGCCTCCAAATGGTTTCGCCGGTCGTGGGGAATGCCGGACATTCTCGTGAAAATTGTATGAATTCGTCGTGCCTGCTCAAATGCGAGGCCCCGGCGGGGGGATCGCCGGGGCCTCTCTTGGAAGGTGCCGTGGGGGGCCGGCACCCTGAGTTAAGGTGCTGTCGGGCTCAGTAGCAGCGGTTGATCAGCCGCCAGCGGGGTCCCCAGGGGGTCGGGACCAGCCGGCGCACATAGCAGCCGCCATAACCGTAGGAGACGGGGGCATAGAAGCGCGGGCCACCCCAGCCATAGCCGTGATGCCAGCCGCCGCCGTGCCAGCCCCAGCCGCCGCCATGCCAGTGAGCAGAGGCCGAGGTCGGTGCCAGCGCGGCACCCAGCGCGACCGCAGCGACAGCGGCAAGCGAAAGTTTCCTCAACATGGTGATCTCCTCAAAACTGCCGGCGCGGGGTATCGCGTCGATGGAAAGGCCGCCGAAACGGTCTGCCTGATGATCAGGCTTTGGTTTCGATAGACCCAACCTTACGCCGGCGAAGCTGAACCAAAGCCTGAATGGGGGCTTCAGATTGGGTTCATCTCGATGAAATCTCGGTAATCCATCGCTGGATCCGCCGGGGCGGCCTGCGGCGAAGCGCCCGGGAGGCGGGTTTTGGCGGTCGCTTGCCGTCTGGCGAAGGCGCCGATATAAGCCCCGCAACTCCGAACCACCGCTTTTCTTCTCAAGGACAAGATCATGGCCATCGAACGCACTTTCTCGATCATCAAGCCCGACGCGACCGCGCGTAACCTGACCGGTGCGGTTAACGCCGTGATCGAGAAGGCGGGCCTGCGAATCGTCGCGCAGAAGCGCATCCGCATGACCAAGGAACAGGCGGAGACCTTCTATGCCGTCCACAAGGCGCGTCCGTTCTTCGGCGAACTCGTCGAGTTCATGACCTCGGGCCCGGTGGTCGTCCAGGTGCTCGAAGGCGAGAACGCCGTCGCCAAGTACCGCGACGCGATGGGCGCGACCGATCCGTCCAAGGCGGCCGAAGGCACCATTCGCAAGCTCTACGCAAAGTCGATCGGCGAGAACTCCGCACACGGTTCGGATGCTCCGGAGACCGCCGCGATCGAGATCGCGCAGTTCTTCTCGGGCAACGAGATCGTCGGCTGATCATTCAGCCGATACGTTAAAGCGACGGGGCGAAAGGACTCATTGTGAACTGGCTCTGGCAGATCTTCGATCCCGCTACGATCGGGGCATTCTTCACCCAGTTCCGCAATGAGATGGCCGAGCCGACCTTCTGGATTGCGGTCGGAAAGATCATCTGGATCAACATCCTGCTCTCCGGCGACAACGCGCTGGTGATCGCGCTCGCCTGCCGCGGCCTCAAGCCGCGGCACCGTCTGTGGGGCATGATCCTGGGCGCCGGCGCGGCGGTGCTGCTGCGGATCATCTTCACCGGCATCGTCGCAAGCCTAATGGAGCTGCCGTATCTCAAGCTCGTCGGTGGTCTCGCGCTGATCGTGATCGCGGCCAAGCTCCTGGTGCCTGAAAACGAGGACGAGGACGGCGTCGAGTCGGCCTCGCATCTGTGGCAGGCGGTGCAGATCGTCGTCGTCGCCGACATCGTCATGAGCCTGGACAACGTCATTGCGGTCGCCGCCGCGGCCAATGGCAGCGTGCCGCTGCTGATCCTCGGCCTTGCCATCAGCGTTCCCCTGATCGTCGCCGGTGCGGCGCTGATCATGGCGCTGCTCGCCAAGCTCCCGGTCTTGGTGTGGGCTGGTGCCGCGCTGCTCGGCTGGATCGCGGGCGAGGTGATCGCGACCGATCCCGGCGTCGCACCGAAGCTGCACACGCTGTTCGACGGTCCGTTCGGTGCCTCGCTGGACAATATGCTCGGTGCACTGCGCATCCCGGCCCAATTCGGCCATGGCGGTGGAGGCGGCGAATATTTCTGCGCGGCGCTCGGCGTCATCGTCGTGCTGGTCGTCGGCACCATCTGGCGCCGGCGCAGCCTGAGCCAGGCGGCGCTGGAATCCTCCGAGCGCCACGCCAAGGCGTCGGCAGAGTAAACTTTTCCGAGGGACGCATATCTCACCTCTCCCGCAGGGAGAGGTGAACTACCGACGCACGATCGAGCCGGCCCGGTTGACCAGGCGGGCGAGCTGGCGGAAGCGGCTGCCGACGCGGTCGGCGACGATGTCGCCGAGACGATGCTCGAACACCAGCATCAATTTGCGGCCCTGGCTGCGGAAATGCGTGGCGGGCAGCACGCCCGGCCGCGCCGCCGAGATCAGATGCGCGACGCGGAATGCCGCGCCGAGCAGGCGGGCGCGGTCGAGCTGGGCCGGCGTCAGCAACTCCTGCATGGTGGCCGGCGGCTGATTTTCCTCGCTCAGGCCCGCATAGCGATAGAACACGGACAGGCCCACGAAGGCGCGCTCGGTGTGGGTGATCGCGCCGAAATTGCCGTTGACGACGAGGCTCAGCGTCTGCTCGCCGCGGTGATCGGGATGCACGCGCCAGCCGATGTCGGAGAGCAGGCACGCGGTGTGGCGCAAGCGGCGGTCTTCTTCCGTCTCGCGCAGCTTCACGACGCGCGCCAGGCGATCGGTCCAGGCGATCAGCTCGCGGGCGTGCTTGGCCGAGCGCGACAGCAGCTGGTTGAGCTCTTCGGCTGCGCAGATCAGCCCGTCCTTGTTGCGCTCGGTTTCCGTCAGCTTCTCGTGCAGCAGGCCCTCGCGTACGCCGAAGGTCGAGAACACGATGGTCTTGGGCTTTGCCACGCGGATGATGTGCTCCAGCACCAGCGCCGCGTAGGTGAGGAGCGGGCGCCGCGCATCGGCAACGATCTCGATATCGGCGAGCATGTCGGCGGCCGCCAGACGGCGAAGGCGGCGCGAAAAGTCGAGCGCTTCCGCTGCAGAGATGGAATAGCCGTGCATCACCTGGAGCGGATAGCCGCTCTGAATGATGTGGATGCGCGCGAGCGCGCGCCAGGTACCGCCAACGGCGTAGAATGTACGGCCGCTCCCCGCCTTGAGCTGCGGCACCTCGTCGAGCTCCTCGCGCACGATACGGTCGGCGCGCTTGAGCGATTTGTGGGCGAGGTCCTGGAGCGCGAGCCCGCCGAGCGGCAGCGTCACGCCGCTGCGCACGCTGTTCCTGCGCACGTCGATCAGTTCGAGCGAGCCGCCGCCGAGGTCGCCGACGATGCCGTCGGGGTGGTGGATGCCGGAAATCACGCCGAGCGCCGACAGCCGCGCCTCGCGCGGGCCCGACAGAATCTCGATCTTCACTGCGCAGATGCGCTCGGCCTTGGCGATGAAGTCGGGGCCATTGGAGGCGTCGCGGCAGGCGGCGGTCGCGATCGCGAACACGCGACCGACCTGCATCACGCGGCACAGCGCGCGGAATCGCTTCAGCGAGGTCAGCGCCTTGTCGACGGCGTCGGGCGCAAGCAGGCCCGTGCTCTGCACCTCACGCCCGAGGCCGCACAGCGTCTTCTCGTTGAAGATCGGAATGAGGCTCCGCGCCAGTCCCTCGTAGACGACGAGACGGACCGAGTTGGAACCGATGTCGATGACCGCGACGCTCGAGCCGCGCTTGCGCGACCGAGTCACGTCGACGTCCGATCAGGATGGATGGCGTTCGTTCCGGCGCGTGAGACGGCGCGGCGAGGATTCCTTGAGCGACTTTCCACGGCCAGACAGACTCGGATTTGTCATGAAGTAGTTGTGGACGTTGAAAGGCTCCTCGCCCTTCGCGGTCTTCATACGCGTTGAGGACCCATCCGGCAACAATTGCCAGCTCTGCTCATTGTCCTTGAGATTCGCGACCATGATCTGTTCGAGAACCTGCTGATGCACCGTGGGATTTTGCAGTGGACACAGCACTTCGACGCGGCGGTCGAGGTTGCGCGGCATCATGTCGGCCGAGGAGATATACACAGCCGCTTTCGTACTCGGCAGCCCCTGGCCCATGCCGAAGCAGTAGATTCGGCCGTGTTCCAGGAAGCGCCCGATGATCGACTTGACGCGGATGTTCTCCGACAGGCCGGGGATACCGGGCCTGAGGCAACAGATACCGCGTACCACGAGCTCGACCTGGACACCGGCCTGTGAGGCCTCGTACAGCGCGTCGATGATGTCGGGGTCGACCAGCGCATTCATCTTCATCCAGACCGCGCCGGGGCGGCCGTGCCGCGCATGCGCGGTCTCGCCCTGGATATGCTCGATGATGCGCTTGCGCAGGGTCAGCGGCGACACCGCCATCTTTTCCAGATCGCTCGGCGCGGCATAGCCGGTGATGAAGTTGAAGACGCGCGCGGCGTCGCGCCCGATGGTCGGCTCGGAGGTGAAGTAGGAGAGGTCGGTGTAGATGCGCGCGGTGACCGGGTGGTAGTTGCCGGTGCCGGTGTGGACGTAGGTCGTGAGGCTGCCGCCCTCGCGGCGCACCACCATCGAGAGTTTTGCGTGCGTCTTCAGTTCGAGGAAGCCGTAGACGACCTGCACGCCGGCGCGTTCGAGGTCGCGCGCCCAGCGGATGTTGGCCTCCTCGTCGAAGCGCGCCTTGAGCTCGATCAGCGCGGTGACGGACTTGCCGGCCTCGGCGGCTTCGGCAAGCGCGCGCACGATCGGCGAATTGTTGGAGGTGCGGTAGAGCGTCTGCTTGATCGCGACGACATCGGGGTCGCGCGTTGCCTGCTGGAGGAACTGCACCACCACGTCGAAGGATTCGTAGGGGTGATGGACCACGAGGTCCTTCTGCCGGATCGCGGCAAAGATGTCGCCGCCATGCTCGCGCACGCGCTCGGGATGGCGCGGCACGTAAGGGGTGAATTCGAGGTCGGGCCGGTCGAGGCGGGTGAGCTGCGAGAGCTCGTTCATGGCGAGCACGCCGTCGACCAGGAATACTTCGTCGTCGGCGGCGGAGAGGGCATGCTGCACGAAGTTGCGCAGCTGCTCCGGCATCTTGGCGTCGATCTCGAGCCGGATCACCGATCCGCGGCGGCGGCGCTTCAGCGCGGTTTCGAACAGGCGGACGAGATCCTCGGCCTCTTCCTCGATTTCGAGCTCGGAGTCGCGGAGGATGCGGAAGGCGCCCTGTCCATGCAGATTGTAGCCGGGGAACAGTCGGTTGATGAACAGGGCGGTCGCCTGCTCCAGCGAGATCAGCCGCATCGTGCCCTCGGACGGCAGGCGGATGAAGCGGTCGATCTTGCCGGGCATGCGGATCAGCGCATTCATCTGCTTGCCGTCGGCGGCGCGCGTGAGCTGGAGCGCGATGGTGAAGCCGAGGCTCGGGATGAACGGGAAGGGATGGGCCGGGTCGATCGCGAGCGGCGTCAGCAGCGGGAACACGTTGTTGAGGAAGTAGTCCTCGATCCAGGTCCGCTCCGCCTTGGTGACCTCCTTGCCGTCCACCAGCACGATGCCGACATCGGCCAGCGTGGCGCGCAGGTCGCGCCAGATCGCCTGCTGGTCGGAAGCAAGCTGGGAGACCGTGCGGTTGATCAGCGCGAGCTGCTCGGACGGCGTCAGGCCGTCGGGGCTGCGCTCGGCAATGCCCTCGCGCACCTGGGCCTTGATGCCGGCGACGCGGACCATGAAGAATTCGTCGAGGTTGTTCGCGGAAATCGACAGGAATCGCACCCGCTCCAGCACGGGATGGCTGGGATTGACCGATTCCTCCAGGACGCGGCGGTTGAAATGCAGCCAGGAGAGCTCGCGGTTGATGAATCGCTCGGGGCTCGATGCGATCGCCGGCAGGCTCTCGGTCTCCGGGGCTTTTTCTTTTATTTCAACAGCTTGCGCGGAGTCCATGAGAAGTCGGTCCATCCAGTTTGCCCCAATTTGCGACTGACGCGCAAAACCGCCGGGAGCATGTGTTAGGGCGATGACGTTTCGATGACATTGATGTTCCGCCGTTCCGCGCCGTCAAGCGGCGTTGGGGCGGGGTCAGGCGTCGCGGAGCAGCTCGGCGGCCAGCGCCCGGGTCACGGGGCGGCCGAGCCGCAGAGCCTCGCTGTCGAGCAGTTCGACGGCCTGCCGGGCGGCGGCCGAGGATCGCTCCAGGCGGGTGGCGAGGTAGCTGACCACGCTCTCGTCCACGGTGAGCTGGCGGTCGGCGCAGAATTTGACGATCAGGCCGCGGAAGAGCTGGTCGTCAGGAGGCAGCAGCGTGACCACCGGCACTGCGCGCAGCCGCGAGCGCAGGTCGTTGAGCTCGATGTCCAGCGCAGCCGGCACATCGCGCCCCGTGAACAGGACGTAGGCGCCGTCCTCACGGGCGAGGTTCATCAGGTGGAAGAGGGCGCGCTCGTCAAAATCCTTGGCCTTGAGATCCTCGACCACCAGCGCGCCGGTGGCGAGCGCGCCAGGAACGCCTGCGGCGGTCAACGCATTGGCCGTGGTCGAGCGGGCGCCGGCCTCCTCGGCCCAGATCGCGGCGAGATGGCTCTTGCCGCTGCCTTCGGGGCCGGCCAGCCACATGATCCGGTTCGGCCATTCCGGCCAGCCGTCGATCAAGGCGAGGCCGGCAGCGTTGGCGGGACCTTCGAGGAAATTGTCCCGGCTGAGGCTCTCCGCGTGTGGCAGCGAGAACGCCAATTGTCGGGGGTGAACGCGGCCTGCCACGCTTGCTTTGCTCCATGCCGGACGGCCGGCTTCGCTTGAAAGATTCGACTTGATCGGGCGTGAGTTGGCCTTTTGCGGGGCCGGTTCGCGCTCATTTGGCCTCGATCGTGCTCATGTGCCGCACCCACTCGACGAGATAGAGCGACACGGAGGAGAGCGTGAAGATCGTGACGAGGCCCATCAGGATAATATCATAGGGCGCCGGCTTGAAACCGAAGGCAAGCGCGGCCAGCACCAGCGCCGCGAATGCCACCTGGGCGACGGTGTTGAGCTTCGACACTTTCGACGGCTTCATCTCGACGGGCCGGTCGAACAGCCAGGACACGATCACGGCGGCGACGATCATGATGTCGCGGGATACCACCAGGATCACGATCCAGCGCGGAATCGCGCCCCAGATGCCGAGCGACATATAGATCGAGACCAGCAGCGCCTTGTCCGCGAGCGGATCGAGCAAGGCCCCGAGCTCGCTTGCCATGTTGAAGCGCTTGGCGAGGAAGCCGTCCACGGCATCGCTGATCCCGGCGATCAGGAAGACGGCGAACGCCACCTCCATTTGGCTCGACACGATGGCCCAGACGATGATCGGGACCAGCATGATGCGGCCCAAAGTGATGATGTTCGGAATACTCACGCGGCGCTTCCCGGCACCCGGCCTGACCTCGAATCCGCCCCGTTTGAAGGCTGAACCCGTTGATATCTACATAGTATGGCGCCGAGCGCCATGCGAGCCATTGCGCGTCCCCGGAATTCGACGTAACCAGCCGCAACCCCACTGGAAATCGGGCATGACCGACCGCAAAAACGGCCTCACCTACGCCGATTCAGGCGTCGATATCGACGCGGGCAACCGCCTGGTCGATCTGATCAAGCCGATGGTGCGCGCCACCGCGCGGCCCGGCGCCGACGCCGAGATCGGCGGCTTCGGCGGTCTGTTCGACCTCAAGGCGGCCGGTTTTAGGGATCCCGTCCTGGTCGCCGCCACCGACGGCGTCGGAACCAAGGTCAAGATCGCGATCGAAACCGGCCTGCATGGCGGCATTGGCATCGATCTGGTCGCCATGAGCGTCAACGACCTCGTGGTGCAGGGCGCCGAGCCGCTGTTCTTCCTCGACTATTTCGCCTGCGGCAAGCTCGATCCGGAGGCGACCGCCTCGATCGTCGCCGGCGTCGCCGATGGCTGCCGGGAATCCGGCTGTGCCCTGATCGGCGGCGAGACCGCCGAGATGCCAGGCCTCTACAAGGACGGCGACTATGACCTCGGCGGCTTTGCAGTCGGCGCCGCCGAGCGCGGTACGCTGTTGCCGCGCAAGGACATCGCCGCCGGAGACGCCGTGATCGGTCTTGCCTCGTCGGGCGTGCACTCCAATGGCTTCTCGCTGGTGCGCAAGATCGTCGAGCAGTCCGGCCTCGGCTTCGAGGCGCCGGCGCCGTTCGCGCCTGTCATGACGCTCGGCGGCGCGCTGCTGACGCCGACGAAGCTCTACGTCAAATCCTGCCTGCGCGCGATCCGGGAGACCGGCGCGGTGAAGGGGCTCGCCCACATCACCGGCGGCGGCTTCACCGACAACATTCCGCGCGTGCTGCCCAAGAACCTTGGCGTCGGCATCGATCTGGCGCGGCTGCCCGTGCTACCGGTGTTCAAATGGCTGGCCGCGCAGGCCGGGATCGCCGAGCTCGAAATGCTGCGCACCTTCAACTGCGGCATCGGCATGATCGCGATCGTCGAGCCGGACAAGGTCGACCGGGTCGTGCAGGTCTTCACCGAAGCAGGCGAGAGCGTGGCGCAGCTCGGCACCGTGATCCCCGCCGAGGGCGAGCATCGCGTCGTCTACAATGGCCATCTCGATCTGGCGCCGTGATGAAGCGCCGCGTCGCCATTCTGATTTCCGGCCGCGGCTCCAACATGGTCGCGCTGATCAAGGCAGCCAGCGCGCGGGATTTTCCGGCGGAAATTTCCCTCGTCATCTCGAACAAGGCCGATGCACCGGGGCTCGAACGGGCCAGGGCGAGCGGCGTGAACACGCTGGTGATCGAGAGCAAGCCGTTCGGCAAGGATCGCGCCGGCTTCGAGGCGGTGCTGCAGGCCGCGCTCGATCAGCACGGCATCGAGCTGATCTGTCTTGGCGGCTTCATGCGCCTGTTCACGGCCGAATTCACCAAGGCCTGGTACGGGCGGATGCTCAACATCCATCCCTCGCTGCTGCCGTCCTTCCCCGGCCTCGACCCGCACGGTCAGGCCCTGCGCGCCGGCGTGAAACTGTCTGGCGCGACGGTGCACTTCGTGATCCCCGAGACCGATGCCGGCCCGATCGTGATGCAGGGCGCGGTTCCCGTCAGCGACCACGATACAGCGGACACGCTGTCGGAACGCATCCTCGAAGTCGAGCACCGCATCTATCCGGCCGCGCTGCGGCTATTGGCGACCGGCAAGGTCCAAATCGAGGGCGATGTCTGCAAGACGGCGGGCAGCGGACCGTCGGAGAATTTCCTGGTTTCGCCCGTGGCGAGCTGAGGCGCCGTCGCGTTTCGTCGTCACAAACAAAATCCCCCGGCAGAGCCGGGGGCATCGTCGTGATGTCTCGCGTGTGGAACGAGAGATCAGGAGACCTTGAGGTTCTCCGCGGATGATTTTCCGCGGTTCTCCACGAGGTCGTATTCAACCACCTGGTTTTCGTTGAGGGTGGAGAGTCCAGCACGCTCGACGGCGGAGATGTGGACGAACACGTCCTTGTCGCTGCCGTTCGGTTTGATGAACCCATAGCCCTTGGTCGGGTTGAACCACTTGACGGTGCCCTTTTGTGGCATCGTTCGTCTCCTCCGCTAGATACAAAAAAGACGCGGCCGCTTTTCGCGTGCCACGCCACAAACGGGCTTCCGGAAGTCTGTTCGAGTCTTGAGTCTCAATGTCGCGAAACGCACAGCCGAGCGCCAATTCCGATTGTGTCGGATATTGCAACACGAAAATCGCGCGTTAGCAAGCCATGCGCGAATTTCAAGGCCGGGCCGGGAGTGCCCGTCTGCAATTTCCGACCTGTGGCCGCGGAACCACAATCGGGAGCAATCACCCCCGTCTCAAGGCGCCAGCCGGTTGACCCTCCGTAACAGTTCGGCGCAAATCGCAGCATGCGTGCGCCGCTCGTGTTGCATTTTTGCGCGCCGCCATTTGCTTCGGGATTTGTCGTCATGCGCTGCACATCGCAGCCCTCCGGGACACGGCAGACGATCGGGCTGAACCGCGTCCGCCGGGGCGCGGCAGCGATCGCGATGTTGCTTGCGCTCGTCGTGGCGATGTTGGCGGCGACGCCCGGCTACGCGCAGACCCCGACGCCAACGCCGACCCCAACCCCAACGCCCACGCCGTCGCCGACGCCAATTCCGATGCCGACCTCGACCAATTACGACCAGTCGGTCGGTAACAGCACGCTCAATCTCGGGTCGGGGTTTCTGGAGCGGCTCGGCAACCAGGCGTCGGGTGGTTTCAACCGGGCGTTCCGGACCAATCCGGGCGGCGGCGGCGCGTCCGCAAGCACGGAAGATCCCCGTTACCGCACCTGGTTCGAGGGCTACGGTATTTCGGTCCGCACCGATGCGCAGGGGGATTTCGTCGGCGACAAGCGCAAGACGTTTGGCGGCGTCGCCGGCTTCGGCGCGCGACTCGCGCCTGGCGTCAATCTCGGCTTCTCCGTCGATCAGAGCCACACCGATATCGACGTGCCGCTCGCGCTCCAGTCGGCGACGCTCGATTTGACCCAGGTCGGTTTCAACGGCTCGATCGACAAAGGCCCGTGGACCTGGGCGTTCGCGGTGGTGCACGGTTTCGGCAAGGTCCGTTCCAGCAGGGATACCGGCTTTGGCGTTGCCTCCGCCGGCTATCGCGCCGCGGTCGACGGCGCACTGACCGAGATCAGCTACTACTGGACCAAGGATCAGATGCGCGTCGTGCCCAAGGGTGCGCTCGAATATGTCCGCGCCACCAGTGCGGCATTCCAGGAGGCTGGCGGCCTCGATCCGCTCAACGTCGGCTCGACGGCGCTCTCGCGCGCGCGTGTCATGATCGGGGCCGAGGTCGGGCGCTACTTCATCTTCGACCAGAAGATTCTGGATCTCTCAGCGTACGGCAAGTTCGTTGACAATTTTTACCAGAACCTCGGCTCGGTCCAGGTCAGCCTCGGGACCCAGAGCATCGTCGTCCCCGGCATCGGTGAGAGCCGCTACGGCATGGATGCCGGCGCGTCAGCCTCGCTCAGCCTGACCAACACCGCGCGGCTCTACGTCAATTACGACGGCAAGTTCCGCAACGAGCTCACCTCGCACCAGGGCACGGTCGGCTTCGAGTATCGGTGGTGAGGCACAGCTCGCCTGCGCCTATGTCGGCGTCGTCGCGACATAGCCTTTCAATCCGAAGCCTTCGCGCGCGGCCGTCATCATCGGCACCAGCGCATTCGGATGGATGAACTCGTCGCGGAAGCAGGGATAAGTCTTGGGGTCGAAGATCTTCTTCAGCCAGTCGACCACGATCTTGTGGCGCTCGGAATCGCGAAACTCCTTGTGATAGGTGAGCCATAGGTCGGCGTGGTGGCTCACGCCGAGATCGACGGCAATGAACGGTGCGCCGAGCGCGATCGACACCGTCGGCAGGAAGCCGATGCCGGCGCCGCGCTCAACCGCATAGAGTACGCCGACCGAGGAGTTGGTCTTGATTCCTACGATGCCCTCGAGCGTCTCCAGCCCGAGCACGCGGGCGTAGGCGGTGTCGTCGACCTGCGGAGCACTCTGCTTGATGATGCGGTGGTTCTTCAATTCGGCGAGCGTCGCCGGCAGGCCGTAGAGGCTTTCGTACTCCTTGGAGACGAAGGGATAAATGTGCAGACGGCCGAGCTTTGCGACGATCAGATCGGGGTTGGTCGGCGGCTCGAGCTGGATCGCGATATCGGACTCGAGCCGCGCGACGTCGGCCTGCTCCATCGCGCAGCGCAGATCGACGGTGATCTTGCGATAGGTTTTCTGGAAATCGATCAGCCGCGGCAGGATCCAGAAATTGCCGGGACCTTCCGTCACTGCGACGCGCACGGTGCCCGACGTGTCGTTCGACGAGCGCGAGGCGCGCCGGAAGACGTTGAAGGCATGACGCTCCATATGCGCGACGTCGGCAATCATTGCCGTGCCTTCGTCGCTGAGCGTGAGCCCGCTCTGATCGCGCAGGAACAGCTTGCAGTCGATGCTCTCTTCGAGCCGGTCGATCCGGCGCATCAGCGTCGTCGAGGTGAGGCCGAGCTCTTCGGCGGCGTTGCGGAAACTTTTATATTTTGCGCACGCTAGAAATAGCTTCAAATCGTCCCAGGACGCGTCCAGGGCTTCTTCACGGTGCTGCGTCATCGCAGCACCCCGGTGCAATAACTGCTGCATACTCCTGGTCCCCAACCGCTAAGCTCGACATAGCGGGGCACGAAAGCCGCAGACGATAGAAGGGCGATCAGGCTATGGAAAGGGGCTCCTTTGCCGCAAGGCATGATTTCGACGCGCTGCCGCTCAGTCCGGATGTCGACGTCCGTTGCGCGCAATTTTCTGAAATTGCGGCACTTTCCGAGATGGCGCGCCGGCTGGTGCCCGGCGTGCAGCTCGGAACCGCGGAGCTTGCAAAATACTTCACCTTCGATCCTCAGAGCATCCTGACGTTCAGCCGGAACGGCAAGCTGCTCGGTGGCATGGCCTTCCTGTTCCTGAGCGACCGCGGGCACGATGCCTTGTTGCTCGACGAGATTTGCCTCACCGCGCCGGAGACGCACTATCTGGCTTCCGCGAAGGAGGAGGTTGCTGCCATCTACATCTGGGCGGTCGCGGCGACGGGCCGTGGCATCGCTGGTCTCGGCAAGGCCGCGGCGCACCTCCGACAGCCGAGATTTCGCGGCGCGGATTGCTATGCGCAGCCTTCAACCGTGGCCGGACGCGACATCATGAGGGCGACCGGCTTCGAGCCTGTCCCGAGCTTCCAACCCGACCTGTGGTGCTACGAGCGCCCATGGCACCGGCGGCCGATGCGCATGCCGGGCGCGATCATCCAAGCAAGGAGTTTTGCAGATGCACGGCACTAGGATTCCCCCGGCGAAGCCCGACTCCCGCGCCATCACCATCCGCCTTGCGCGCAATCCCAACGATCTCATGCTGGTCACCGCCATCCGCTCGGCGGTCTATCTCGCCGAGCAGGATTGTCCGTTCGAGGAGGAGTTCGACGGCAACGACATGGTAGCCGCGCATTTCATCGGCTTTGTCGGCAGCGAGCCTGCGGGCTGCCTGCGGGTGCGCTTCTTCGGCGATTTCGCCAAGGTCGAGCGGCTCGCGGTGCGACACCAATATCGGCGCTCGCGCGTCTCGTTCAAGCTGGTGCAGGCGAGCGTCGACTATGTGAAGCGCAAAGGGTTTCGCAAGATCTACGGCCAGGCGCAGGACCGGCTGGTCGATTTCTGGGCCCATTTCGGCGCCAAGCCGCTCGGCCACAATCGCAAGATCACCTTCTCGGATTTTTCCTACACGGAAATGCTGCTGGAGATCGAGCCGGGTCCGGATGCCATCACGCTGGACAGCGATCCCTATGTCATCATCCGTCCCGAGGGCGATTGGGACCGGCCGGGCGTGCTTGACG
Source organism: Bradyrhizobium sp. CCBAU 45394 (assembly GCF_028128655.1). Lineage (NCBI taxonomy): Bacteria > Pseudomonadati > Pseudomonadota > Alphaproteobacteria > Hyphomicrobiales > Nitrobacteraceae > Bradyrhizobium > Bradyrhizobium sp. CCBAU 45394. The sequence goes on from NZ_LBIX01000174.1 coordinate 374,815, forward strand.
CCTCGGCGGGGCGGGCGGTGACCTCGCCGCTGCGGGATCTCGCGCTCGCCGATCACTGAAACTGGTGCAGCTCTGCGCAAGATAATGCTGACTTCCAACACCGATGATCCGCCGATCCTGGTTTGTGCGGATCTCCAGGTCGAATATCTGACCCCAGGGCGTCGCCACGTCATCCTCGACGGCGAGGCGGCCACTGCGCGCTGCCTGGAACTCCTGATGCTGTGGCGCGACAATCTCTGGCCCGTGATGCATCTGAAGCGCATCGCCCAGGCGGCCTGGTTCAATCCGGCATCCAGGCTGACCGATTGGATCGCCGAGACCAAGCCGCGGCCCGGCGAGATGACGTTCGAGCACCCGCTGCCCTCGGCCTACAGCTCGGCGCGGTTTGTGGATTACATGTCCAATATCCGCAATGTGCGCTGCGTGTTGGTCGGCTTCTCCCTGGACGAGACCATCCTCGCCACCGCCGTTGACGGGTTTCACCGCAGCCATCGTTATCAGGTGGTGGCCGACGCCGTGGCCTGCCGCCAACCGGGCGCGGGCGATGCCGCCGCCTACAAGCATGCGGTAGTGAATGTCATCGGTAACTTTGCTACAATCCAGTCCAGCGCCGAACTGATCAGAACCAGCGGCGCCGTTGCGGTATAGGCGGCCGCGATCGGCGGATGGATGGGGTGGGACATTGTCACGGGGAGACGAGCTCAAGGAGCTGGCAAGCGACCTGTCGCGTGCCGTCGAGACGGCGCGCCGCGTCGGCTTGCCCACGACCGTCTATCTGCTCTCGATGGCGCTCGTGGAGGTGCGGGAAGCCGCTGCTGCCGCCGACGATGGTGATGATGATGACAGCGCGCCCTGAGAGCTGTTCCGTGTGCGGCTTTGTGCAACGCTGCTGAGCGCCTGCTGCCGACGAATTGGCGTTGCAAGTTCTGCGTTGTCGCAATAGCCAAGAGATGACGCTGGCCGCGCCGGCGATGTGACGACCTTGAGGATCTTTCGCAAATGTCCATGCTGCCGAATTCGCAAGAGGCCCGGGATGTGGCCTACCAGCTCCATCCCTACACCAACGCGCGCACCCATCAGCAGGCCGGTCCCCTGGTGATCGAGCGCGGCGAGGGCCCTTACGTCTTCGACGCATCGGGCAAGCGCTATTTCGAGGCGATGGCCGGCCTGTGGAGCGTCGGGCTCGGCTTCAATGAGAAGCGCCTGGTCGAGGCTGCGCACAAGCAGATGCTGGCGCTGCCGTTCTACCACACGTTCTCCGCCAAATCGCACGGGCCCTCGATCGATCTCGCCGAGAAGCTGGTGGCGCTCGCGCCGGTCCCGATGAGCAAGGTGTTCTTTACCAATTCCGGCTCGGAGGCGAACGACACCGTCCTGAAGCTGATCGCCTATCGCTCCAATGCGCTCGGCCAGCCGCAGCGCAAGAAGGTGATCAGCCGGATGCGCGCCTATCACGGCGTCACCATCGCGTCGGCCAGCCTCACGGGCCTGCCGAACAACCACCGCTCGTTCGACCTGCCGCTGCCGAACATCCTGCACACGGGCTCGCCGCACTTCTACAAGGACGGCGCGCCGGGCGAGAGCGAGGAGGCGTTTGCCACGCGCCGGGCCGAGGAGCTCGACGCGCTGATCCAGAAGGAAGGGCCGGACACGATCGCAGCCTTCTTCGGCGAGCCGGTGATGGGAGCGGGCGGCGTCATCGTGCCGCCGGCGACCTATTGGGACAAGATCCAGGCGGTCCTGAAGAAGTACGACATCCTGCTGGTCGCCGACGAGGTGATCTGCGGCTTCGGCCGCACCGGCAAGATGTTCGGCTGCGAGACCTATGGCATCAAGCCGGACGCGATCGTTGTCTCCAAGCAGATCACCTCGAGCTATTTCCCGCTGTCGGCGATCCTGATGAACGACCGCATGTTCGAGCCGATCGCGGATGAGAGCAACAAGATCGGCGTGCTCGGCCACGGTTTCACCGCGGCCGGCCATCCGGTCGGCTCGGCGATTGCGCTGGAGAACCTCAAGATCATCGAGGAACGCGGCCTGGTCGCACATGCCGCCGAGCTTGGCGGCTACATGCAGGGCAAGCTGCGTGAGCTTGCCAGCCACCCGCTGGTCGGCGAGGTCCGCGGCGTCGGCATGATCGCGGCGATCGAGCTGGTGCTCGACAAGCAGCGCAAGACGGCAGCGGCGACACCCGGCGCCGTCGGCGGCATTGCCAGCCGCATGCTCCAGGAGCGCGGTGTGATCTCCCGCAACATGCTCGATGCCATCGCCATCTGCCCGCCGCTGATCGTCAACAAGACCCAGATCGACGAACTGGTGGCGGCGATATCGGGCGTGCTGGAGGATATGAAGGGCGAAGTGGCGAAGCTGACGCCGGCGTAAGGTCGAGCGTTTCAATGTGGCCGGAGCAGCCGACCACATTCACCGGTGTCGTCCTGGCGAAAGCCAGGACCCATACCGCGTGATCCATCGATTTGTGGCGGTTGGAGTACCGAACGCAGAGTCTTCGCCAAACTCCGCCATGGAGTAATGGGTCCTGGCTTTCGCCAGGACGACGACGGAGGGAGAGCGGGGCGCGCTTACGCCCGCTCGACCCCGATCACGCGACCCTTCTCGATCGCCAGCGCCAGCTCGCCGCGCTTCAGCTTCAGCGCGGCATCGCCGAACAGCTCGCGGCGCCAGCCGCGCAGGGCGGGGACGTCGGCCTCGTCACTGGCTGCGATCTCCTCGAGATCGTCGACGGTCGCGATCACCTTGCTTGCGACTGCATGGCGCTCCGCGGTCATCCGCAGCAGGACCTTCAAGAGCTCGACGATGGCCGCGCCGTTGGAATTGTTGCGCGGCTTCTCCAGCTTCGGCAGCGTCGAGAAATCCCGCGCCAGGCCGCGCTCGACCGCGGCAACGATGTCCGCGCCCCATTTGGATTTCTCGAACCCCTTCGGCACCGAGCGCAGATGGGCGAGCTTTTCCAGCGTGTTGGGGGCGTGGGTGGCGATGTCGCTGACGGCCTCGTCGCGCAGCACGCGGCCGCGTGGCACGTCGCGGCTTTGCGCCTCCTGCTCGCGCCAGGCCGCGACCTCCATCAGCACCGCGAGGTCCTTCGGCTTGCGCACCCGCGTCTTCAGCCGCTCCCAGGCGCGCTCGGGGTGGAAGTCGTAGGTGCGGGGCGAGGTCAGGACCTCCATCTCGATGGAGACCCATTCGCTGCGGCGGCGCTTCTTCAGGTCGGCATCGAGCGCCGCGAATACGTCGCGCAGATGGGTGACGTCGGACACCGCGTAGTGCATCTGCTCCTTGGTCAGCGGGCGGCGCGACCAGTCGGTGAAGCGGTGGGTCTTGTCCGGGCGGTGGCCGGTGACCTTCTCGACCAGCTGGTCGTAGGCGATGCTGTCGCCATAGCCGAGCACCATGGCCGCGACCTGGGTGTCGAACACCGGATGCGGGATGATGTTGGCCTGGTGCCAGATGATCTCGATGTCCTGCCGGGCGGCGTGGAACACCTTCAGCACGGCCTCGTTGCCCATCAGCTCGAAGAACGGCTTGAGGTCGATGCCCACGGCCAGGGTGTCGATGACGATCGCTTCCTCGGGGCTGGCCATCTGCACCACGCACAGCAGCGGGTAATAGGTGGTCTCGCGCAGGAACTCGGTATCGACAGTAATGACGGGGTGCTTGGCCAGTCGGCTGCAGGCAGCCGCAAGGTCAGCGGTGGTGGTAATCAAATCCATGAACGGCCCATGACACTTGATATCAGCCGTTCTGCCGAAAGCGCTGTGATGTCAAGGGGCTCGAAGCGAATTCGAGCCTTGCAATTGGGCCGGAATCGCTCCTTCCGACGAAATTCCTATTCGTAACGGACCCTTTGCGAGGGTTTTCGGGCGCAGGGCAGCGCCACCACGACCACGCACATGGCGACCAGCGCCAGTCCCAGGAACTCGAAAACCAACAGATCCACGGCAAAATCCCCCGACAGAACCGTTAGACTTGTCGGGAGCGTGTTGACGGTCTGTTAATTCCAATGGTTACCGGCGGTGCGGGCGGCCGGATGGTGGACAGCGGGTTAATGGCGCGGACGACCACCATCACGGCATCAGTTTCGGCAAGGCGGCGGCGAGGGCGTCCACGGCGGCGCGGACCTTTAGCGGCATCCGCGGCGAACGTGGCCACAGGGCGTGGCAGTCGTACAGGAATTCCGGTTGGCCCCCGAAGAGACCGACCAGCGCGCCGTTGTTGAGGCGTTCGCGGACCAGCCAGCAGGGTAGCCAGGCGAGCCCCATGCCCTGTGCCGCGGCGTCCGCGATCGCCTCGAGATCGTCGAGCCTGAGCCTGCCGGCCGGCATGATCTCGCGCGGAGGCTGACCGTCCCGCGGAAACAGCCAAGGCCGGACCCGCCCGGAGCGGCGATAGATGATCGCCTGGTGGGCGGCGAGATCGTCGATCGATTTCGGTTTGCCATGGGCGCGCGAATAGGATCGCGCGCCGCACACCACCATTCGCTGGCGAGCGAAGCGCCGCGTAATCAGGCCGGACTGGTTATCGAGATCACCGGTCCGGATCGCAAGATCGTAGCCGCCCTCGACGATGTCAGCGATCGGGTCGCCGAAGGAGAGGTCGAGCTCGAGATGCGAATGTTTGCGCGCCAGCTTCATCAACAAGGGCGCGATGCAGTGCCGCCCCAGCAGCGCGGGCATTGTCACGCGCAGCCTGCCGCGCGGTTCGGATAATTCGTCGGCAACTACGGCGTCAGCCGCTTCAGCCGCGTTGAGCACGGCACGGCAGCGCTCGTAATAGGCTTGCCCTGCGTCGGTCAGGCTCTGGCGCCGCGTGGTACGGTTGAGGAGGCGGGCGCCGAGGCGCTGTTCGAGGAAGCGCACATGCTTGCCGACCATCGGCCCCGACAGCTCCAGCGCGTCGGCGGCGGCTGCGAACGAGCCGAGATCGACGGCCTTGACGAACACGGCCATGCTGGTCAGGCGGTCCATATTGAAAACTCCTGGTTTCGACTGTTCGCTTGTTTGGGTGATTTATCCGCTTCCACGGGACCGGCATAGCTCCATTCAGTTCAACTGATTTGGAGTATATCCCATGACCCGCATCGTTCGCTTTCACCGGCACGGCGGTCCCGAAGTGCTGTGCATCGAGACCGCCAGCGTTCCACCGCCGGCAAAGGGCGAGGTTCAAATCCGGGTCAGGGCACTCGGTCTCAACCGCGCCGAGGCGCTGCTGCGGAGGGGCACGTATATCGAGTCCGCGAAATTTCCGTCCGGCCTTGGTCTGGAGGCGGCCGGCATCGTTGAGGCGGTCGGCGAAGGCGTGGCCGGCTTTGCGCCCGATGACACTGTGAGCATCGTGCCGCCGCTGTCGATGGTGCGATGGCCGGCCTACGCCGAGCTCGCGACGTTTCCGGCCGAGCTCGTCGTGAAGCATCCGCCCGAGCTTGGCTTCGAGGTCGCGGCTGCGATGTGGATGCAATATCTGACGGCCTACGGCGCGCTGGTCGATATCGCCGGACTTGGGCGCGGGGACGTCGTCGCCATCACGGCGGCATCGAGCAGCGTCGGGCTTGCGGCCATTCAGATCGCGAACCGGATCGGCGCTGTCCCGGTTGCACTAACGCGGACCTCGACCAAGCGGCGCGCCTTGCGCGATGCCGGCGCCGCGCACGTGATCGCCTCGGACGAGGAGGACATCGGAGCGCGGCTCGCGGAGATCGCCGGTTCAAACGGCGTCCGCGTGGTGTTTGACGCCGTCGGCGGTCCCGCATTCGAGCCGCTGACCGCGGCGATGTCGCCGGGCGGCATTCTGATCGAGTATGGCGGGCTCAGTCCGGCGCCGACGCCGTTCCCGCTCTTCAACGTGTTGACCAAGAGTCTGGTCCTGCGCGGCTACCTCGTGCACGAGATCATCCGCGATCCCGTGCGCCTTGCGAAGGCCAAGGCATTCATTCTTGATGGGCTGTCGGACGGCACGCTGAAGCCGATCATCGCCAGGACATTCCGATTCGAGGAGATCGTCGAGGCGCATCGCTTCCTGGAGTCGAACGATCAGTTCGGCAAGATCGTGGTGACGATCTAAACGCGCGCATCTTGCGAAACGCATTCGGCGCCCCGTATGACGGAGCGCCGAAGTTCGTTTGGACGTAAGCGTCGGTCTTACGGCAGCTTCAGCGACGTTTCCGCGTTGTACGGCTTCAGCGTCTCGTCGGCCGCTTTCTGGGCGGCGGCGAGCGCCTCCTTCGGCTGCTTCTTGCCGTTCAGGACCAGCATCACCTCGTCCTCCAGCGTCTTGCGGACCGGGACGGTCTTGTAGGTCGCGAACCAGGGCTTTGCGACGTCGAGCTGCTCGACGGCGGTCTTGGCGTCCGGGTTCTTGTTCAGGAAGTCGACCATGTCAGGCGTCTTGTAGGCGGCCATGTTGGGGGCGAAATAGCCGGTGGCGCGGCTCCACCAGGCGCTCTTCTCGGGCGAGGTCATCCACTTGATCAGCGTCCAGGCGGCCTTCTGCTTGTCGGCTTCGAGACCGGCCGGAACGATCAGCGAGGCGCCGCCGATCGGCACGGCGTTGCGGACGTTGCGCGGGATGAAAGCGACCTTGTAGTTGAACTTGGCGTTGTCGCGCACATAGGTCAGCGAGCCCGTGGACAGCATCATCATCGCGGCGTTGCCGGAGATGAAGGAGGTGCTGACGGCGGGACCGGGCGTCGCGCCAGGCGCGTGGACCTTGTGCTTGTAGACGAGGTCGTTCCACCAGGTCAGCGCGCCGAGCATCGAGGGCGTGTCGTAATAGACCTCGCCGCCGAACTCCTCGTTGTAGTAGCGCCCGCCATTGGTCATGGTGAGCGTTTCCATCATCCAGCCGCAATAGTCATAGGCGCAGGGGATCGCGATGCCCCATTGGGTCACCTTGTCGCCCTCGCGCTTGGTGAGCTTCTTGGCCCAGTCGGTCAGCTCCGCCCAGGTCTGCGGCGGCTTGTTCGGATCAAGGCCCGCTTCCTTGGCCTTGTCGGCGTTGATGTAGAGCAGCGGCGTCGAATTGTGGAAAGGCACGCCATAGACCGAGCGGTTGATCACCGCGTTGCCCTGCAGCGCCGGGAAGAACTGGCCGAGGAACTGGTCCTTGGTCTTGCCGTCGGCGGCGATCAGGCCGTCGAGATTGGTGAGCTCGTTCTCGATCTGCATGTCGAGCAGGAAGTTCGCCGACATGATCACGGCGGACGGCGGCTTGCCGGCCTTGATGGCCGCGCGCGTCTTGATCAGCGTGTCGTCATAGGAGCCGGTGTAGACCGCGGTCGCCTTGACCTCGGGATGGGTCTCGTTGAACTCCTTGATCAAGGTGCCCATGTCGCGGGCGAGCTTGCCGTCGACGGGGACGGGGAAGAACAGGTCGATCTCGGTCGGACCTTCGCCGGCGAGCGCGGGAAAGGCGAGGGCGCCTGCCATAGTGCCTGCCATGGCGAGGCCAAGCATGAGCCTGCGGGAAAACAGCATCGGAAAATCTCCTATTTGATGCCTGAGGTGACGAAAGAGCTGATGAATCGCTTCTGGAAGATCAGGAAGGTGACGAGCAGCGGCGCGATTACCATCAGCGTGCCGGCGGCGATGGTGCCCCAGGCCTGGGTGCCTTCGGCCGTTGCGGTGAAGACGGAGAGGCCGACGGTGAGCGGCCGCTTGTCCGGCGAATTGATCACCATCAGCGGCCACAGGAAATCGTTCCAGTGGCTGGTGACCGAGATGATGGCGAAGGCGGAGAAGCTCGGCATCGACAGCGGCACGTAGATGTGGCGGATGCGCTGGAACAGGCTGGCGCCGTCGATCAGCGCGGCATCTTCCAGCTCGGTCGGGATCGCCTCGAAGGCCTGGCGCATCAGGAAGGTGCCGAAGGCGGAGGCGAAGAACGGCATCATCACGCCGGTGAGCGTGTCATAGAGACCGAGCTGCGCCACGAGCGTCAGGTTCGGCACGATCAAGAGCACCGGCACCAGCATCAGCTGCATCAGGAACAAATAGAAGATCAGCGTCTTGCCGGCGAAGGCGAGGCGCGCAAAGGCAAAGCCCGCCAGCGTGATGGTAACGAGCTGCACCAGCAGGATGCCGGTGCAGATGATCGTGGTGTTGAGGGCGTAGCGCGGGAAATCGCCGATCTCCCAGGCATCCCTGACATTGTCGAGCGTCGGCTTCAGGCTCGGCATCAGCTCGGCCATGGCGTTGATGCCGTCCGAGGCGGGGCGCAGTGTCGCAACGCCCATCCAGAGGAAGGGGATGAGCCAGATGATCGCGAGCAGCACGGTCAGCACGAAGCCGAGCTTCGGCGTGATCTCGCGGCGCGTGGCGAGCGGGGCGTCCTTGAGCAGCCAGTCGATCAGCTTCATGGCCCGCCCTCCCGGTTCGCCATCGTCCGGAACGAGAGCGCGGTGAGGCCCATCAGCACGGCGAGCGTCAGCAGCGTGGCCGCCGAGGCCTTGCCGATGTCGTAGTGCTCGACCGCCTGCTGGTAGATGTAGAACAGCACGAGATTGGTCGCGTTGGACGGCCCGCCCTTGGTCATGACGAAGACGTGGTCGACCTGCGTGACCGCATTGAGCGTTGCGATGACAGTGACGAACAGGAAGGTGGGCTTGAGCTCCGGCAGGATGATGTGGCGCAGGCGCTGGTACGGACCGGCGCCGTCCAGATGGGCGGCTTCCATCACATCCTCAGGCACCGCTTGGAGGCCGGCGAGGAAGAACAGCATGTAGTAGCCGGCGTTCTTCCAGATGGTGATGACCATGATGGCGTAAAGCGCGATGTCGGAATCGCCGAGCCAGTTCGGCAGCACCGGCAGCAGGCGGCCGATGTAATAGTCGAGCAGGCCGACATTCGGCAGGAAGATGAACAGGAACAGCGCGGATGCCGCGACCATCGGGATCAGCACCGGCAGGAACAGCGCGGCACGCAGCACGCTGTTGAAGGCGTTGGTGCGCGACAGCGCCAGCGCAAACAAGAGCGCCAGGCCGATGCTGGGGATCGCGGTGCCGACGGCGTAGACGAGATTGTTGACGATCGCCCCGGTGAAGGCGGGATCGGCGAGCACCGCGTTGATGTTCTCAAAGCCGACGAAGCGGACCGGCGCCTTGGGCGTGGCGCGCTGATACAGCGCGTCGATCATCACGCGTCCCATCGCGCCGTAAGTGAACAGCGCGAGGAAGATCAGCGAGGGCAGCAGCAGGAGATAGGCCGGCAGCGAGGCTTTGAAGCGGGCGGAGAACCGCTTCAGGAGAAGCAGGCGCGGCGGCGCAGTTGCCGCGACCGGGAGAGTCGCGGGTTCAGCGAGGCTCATCTCACCGCGCCGGGAAGTTGAGCGCATAGTCGCGGCCGTCCACTCCTGCCGGTGGCTCGAAGGGGAAGCGCAGACTTTCGTCGAGGAAGTCGTGGCTGTGCACGACCAGGTTCTCGCCGTCGATCAGCACCACGCCATAGGCCGGCGGCTCGTGGCTGGCGAGATGCTCGGCGGCGGCAGCGTCAAGCTCGAACCAGACCTGGTGGTTGGTGCCGCGGAGCGTCGAGAACGGAATCTTGCCGTAGCTGCCGAAGATCGGCCGGTGGACATGGCCGAAGAAGAGGTGGCGGATGCGCGAGCGATAGGGCGCAATGACTTCGGCGAATTCGGCGCTCTGCTTCAGTGCGATCTCGTCCATCGCGTGGACGCCGACCGGAAAAGGCGGATGGTGCATGAAGACGACGAACGGCATGTCGGCCGGTGCGGCGGCCAGCGTGCTTGCGAGCCAGCCGAGACGCTTGGCGCACATCTCGCCGGCGTGGCTGGTCTCGTCCAGCGTGTCCAGGAAGACGAACAGGCCGTGCTCGGTGGTGCGCGTGCCCTGCACGAAGCCGTCGGAATCGCGCGGTGCGGCCTTCAGGCCGTCGAGGCAAGCTACGCGTTTGTCGTGGTTGCCGACCATGGCGATGTACGGGATTTTCAGCGCAGCCATCGCGTCTGTGAAATTGGCGTAGGATTCAGGCTCGCCCCAATGGGTGAGGTCGCCGGTCACGACAGCAAATGCAGCGTCGGACTGGTGCTTGTTGATGTCGGCGATCGCCGCGTCCAGCCGGGCGCGCGGATCGAGCCCATAGAGCTTCAGCCCGGGGTTCGCGAGATGCGTATCGGTGATGTGAATGAATTTGAAGGGCATGGCGCGCTTTGTCGGGACTTGTTGGAGGACGGGCGCCTCCGGCAAGATGGCGCTGACAGGCCGTTAGAGCGCGAGTGTTTCAGTTTGATGACAGCGGTTCCCGCGGGCAGGACGTGTCCACAACGTCCACCGGACAGGAATGGATTCGCGCAAGGCGCAATCCATGCAGCGAATCAATTAGAGGTGGTGATGCGGGGGCGTGCGAGCTTTCACGTCCCGCAGAACGTCTGCAACACCCGCTGGTCCGGTAGCGGCGGATCGGCATAAGCCGCATAGTCCGGCTGGTCCTCGAACGGTTTCGCCAGCACCTTCACCAATTCCTCGAACAGCGCGTAGTTGTCATCGTTGACCGCGGCCTGGATCACGGCCTCGACGCGGTGGTTGCGCGGGATGAAGAGCGGGTTGACGGCGTTCATGGCGGACTGCCGCTCGGCGGCGGATTGCGGCTCGGCGGCGAGACGCTCGCGCCACCGCCGGGCCCACTCATCGAAGGCTGCGGGGTCCATGAACTCTGCGCGGGCGTCGTCCGCGGCCGGATCGCCGGCGGCGTCACCCAGCCTGCGGAAGGTGAGGGTGAAGTCGGCCTGGTTCTTCGCCATGGCGTCGAGCAGGTCCTGGATCAGGGCCTCGTCGCCGTCGCGCTCCGTGAACAGGCCGACCTTCTTGCGCAGGCCCGCCTGATAGGCCTTGCTGAATGTCTCGGGGAATGCGCCGAGAATGTCCTGTGCCTGCTCGACCGCCTTCTCCTGCTCCTCGCCGAACAGGGGCAGCAGGCACTCGGCCAGCCGGGTCAGATTCCACAGCGCGATGCGCGGCTGGTTGGCGTAGGCGTAGCGGCCCATCTCGTCGATCGAGGAGAAGACCTGCGCGGGATTGTAGGCATCCATGAAGGCGCAGGGGCCGTAATCGATGGTCTCACCCGAGATCGAAGAATTGTCGGTGTTCATCACGCCGTGGATGAAGCCGACCAGCAGCCAGCGCGCGACGAGCTCGGCCTGGCGCGCGACGACGCCGGCAAGCAGCGCGTGATAGGGCCGCTCGGTACCGAGCAGCTCGGGATAGTGACGGGCGATGACGTGATCGGCGAGCCGGCGGATCGCGTCGGTATCGCGGCGGACGGCAAAGAACTGGAAGGTGCCGACGCGGATGTGGCTCGCGGCGACGCGGGTCAGCACCGCGCCAGGCAGCGCGGTCTCGCGGATGACGTGCTCGCCGGTGACGACGGCGGCAAGCGAGCGTGTGGTCGGAATGCCCAACGCGTACATCGCTTCGCTGACGATGTATTCGCGCAAGACGGGCCCGAGCGCAGCGCGGCCGTCGCCGCGGCGGGAGAACGGGGTGGGACCGCTTCCCTTGAGCTGGATGTCGCGGCGGACGCCGTCCCGGTCGATGACCTCGCCGAGCAGGATCGCCCGGCCGTCGCCGAGCTGGGGCACGAACTGCCCGAATTGGTGGCCGGCATAGGCCATGGCGATGGGGTCGGCTCCATCAGGAACCGTCTTGCCCGCCAGGATCTCGGCGCCCTCAGGGGTCTCCAGCATATCCGGGTCGAGGCCGAGCTGGACCGCCAGCGGCCGGTTCAGCTTGATGAGCCGGGGGGCTGCGACCGGGGTCGGCGCGACCCGGGCAAAGAAGCTGTCCGGCAGCGCCGAATAGGAGTTCTGGAAGGGGAAATGGACGGTCATGGAGGTAAAGATAGGCGGGGAACGCCTGATGGCAAAGGCTTGAGCCCAGATCGGCCAAAAATGGGCCTTCCGGGCCCGAAACAGGCCGTTCCCTTGGTTGCCGCCTTGGGCCTCGTCGGGTAAACCCTGCCGCAACTTTCGGACCGGCCACCTCAGTCGTCCGATTCGCTTCCTCAGACATCAATTTGGGACGACCATGCATCGCTACCGGTCACATACATGCGGCGCGCTCCGCGAGAGCAACATCGGCGAGACGATCCGCCTCTCGGGCTGGGTCCATCGCGTTCGCGACCATGGCGGCGTGCTGTTCATCGACCTGCGCGACCATTATGGCCTGACCCAGTGCGTGGTCGACCCGGACTCGCCGGCGTTCTCGCTGGCCGAAAAGCTGCGCTCGGAATTCGTGGTCAAGATGGACGGCAAGGTCCGCCGCCGCCCTGAAGGCACCGACAACGACGATTTGCCGACCGGCAAGATCGAGATCTATGTCAGCGAGATCGAGGTGCTGGGCCCGGCCGGCGACCTGCCGCTGCCGGTGTTCGGCGACCAGGAATATCCTGAGGATATCAGGCTCAAATATCGCTTCCTGGATCTGCGTCGCGAAAAACTGCACCAGAACATCATGACGCGCGTCGAAATCATCAAGTCGATGCGTCGGCGCATGGAGGGGCAGGGCTTCTTCGAGTTCAACACCCCGATCCTGACCGCGTCCTCGCCGGAAGGCGCGCGCGACTTCCTGGTGCCCTCGCGCATCCATCCCGGCAAGTTCTACGCGCTGCCGCAGGCGCCGCAGCAGTACAAGCAATTGCTGATGATGTCGGGCTTCGACCGCTACTTCCAGATCGCGCCGTGCTTCCGCGACGAGGACCCGCGCGCCGACCGTCTGCCCGGCGAGTTCTACCAGCTCGACGTCGAGATGAGTTTTGTCACGCAGGAAGACGTCTTCGCGGCGATGGAGCCCGTCATCACCGGCGTGTTCGAGGAGTTCGCCAAGGGCAAGCCGGTTAGCAAGAACTGGCGCCGCATCCCGTTCGCCGAGGCGCTGCGCAAATACGGCAGCGACAAGCCGGACCTGCGCAACCCCATCGAGATGCAGGACGTCTCCGAACACTTCCGCGGCTCCGGCTTCAAGGTGTTCGCGCGCATGCTCGAAGACCCCAAGAACCAAGTCTGGGCGATCCCGGCGCCGGGCGGTGGCAGCCGCGCCTTCTGCGACCGCATGAATTCGTGGGCGCAAGGTGAAGGCCAGCCCGGTCTCGGCTACATCATGTGGCGCGAGGGCGGCGAGGGCGCTGGTCCCTTGGCGAACAACATCGGACCTGAGCGCACCGCTGCAATCCGCGCGCAGATCGGTGTCAAGGAAGGCGATGCCGCCTTCTTCGTCGCCGGCGATCCCGACAAGTTCTGGAAGTTCTCGGGTCTTGCCCGCAACAAGGTCGGCGAGGAATTGAACCTCACCGACAAGGAGCGGTTCGAGCTCGCCTGGATCGTCGACTTCCCGATGTACGAGTACAACGAGGACGACAAGAAGGTCGACTTCTCGCACAACCCGTTCTCGATGCCGCAGGGCGGCCTCGAGGCGCTGAAGGGCCAGGATCCGCTGACCATCAAGGCGTTCCAGTACGACATCACCTGCAACGGCTACGAGATCGCCTCGGGCGGCATCCGCAACCACGTGCCGGAAGCGATGGTGAAGGCGTTCGAGATCGCCGGCTATGGCGAGCAGGAGGTGGTTGACCGCTTCGGCGGCATGTACCGCGCCTTCCAGTACGGCGCGCCGCCGCATGGCGGCATGGCCGCGGGCGTTGACCGCATCGTGATGCTGCTGTGCGGCACCACCAATTTGCGCGAGATCTCGCTGTTCCCGATGAACCAGCAGGCCATGGACCTCCTGATGGGCGCACCGTCGGAAGCCACGACCAAGCAGCTCCGCGAGCTGCATGTGCGAGTGAACCTGCCGCAGAAGTGAATGCGTACCCCGGACGCAGCGCAGCGCTTCTTCAGCGGTGCGCTGCAGAGCCGGGGCCCAGACTTCACGGACGGTGACCCTGGGTCCCGGCTCTGCGTCGCGTCATTTCATGCCGCGCCGCGTCCGGGACACGAGACCGCCGAGCGAACGCTCGGCCTACAACCCCGTCGACGCCTCGATGCGGAATTGTGCCAGCGCGACGATCGGCTCGCTGTTCAGGGCGCCGAGCAGCTGAAGCATCGGCACCTTGCCGAGCGGCGTCAGCTTGATGGTGAGCGTTTGCCCTGACGTCTCGACGAAGCCGGCGATGGCATCGACCGCGGTCTTGGCATCGGGATTGGCGGCCGCGATCTTCTCGCCCTGTGCCCGGATCATCTCGACGATGGCGCCGCGCGCCGCGTCGCGGCTGACATTCTGCATGCGGGAGAACTGCGCCACGAGCAGATCGACGACGCCGCTGTCGCGCAGGGAGAGCTCGATCGCGCCGGCTTCGATCTGCCCGGCCTGGCTCATGGCTTGCACCGGGTCGGCCGTGAACACGCCGCGCGGCACGTTGGCGAGTGCGAGGCGGGCCTGCGCCTTGGCGAGGTTGCCGAGGTCGATGGTGGCCGGCGCGAGCGCCAGCGCGCCCGAGGACTCCGTCCAGGCCGCGCCGAGATCGAGGTTGATTGCCAGTTTGTCGATGCCGGCCATCGTCAGCGGCAGCTGCGTGGGATTGGCCGGATCGGTGGGGGCGACCATCTTCACGACCAGATTGGCCTTGCTCGGGATCGACCCGACCAGTTGGCCCCAGTTCAGGCTGATCGTGTCGATGGTGACGAGCTGCCGCGTGTTCTTGTAGGGCGAGACCACGCCCTTGATCTCGGCGCCTTCGAGCACCCGGAACAGGCCCAGCATCTGATCGGGCGAGGGCGGCTGCCCGGGCGTGGTGAGGCTCGCGGCCCAACGAAACAGGTTCGCCAGGCTGAGCGATTTGAGCGCGAAGCGCTCCATCTTCACTTGGCCTTGCGGCGTCGGCGCATCCAGGCCTTCGAGCGCGAACTCGCCCTCCTGGTATCTGATCGCCCTGAGCCGGGGCGTCCCTTGCGGGGTCGTGATCGACATGGTGCCGATCTCGATCTTGCCGACGCGAAGGCCGTCATAGAGGCCGGCGAGCTTCTCCATCATCTCGCGCGATTGCGCCGGGGTCGGCTGGACGGAGCGGTCCGTCGGCAGCAGTGCCAGAATCTCGGCCGGCCGGAATTTTGACGGCTGGACCGCGATATCGGCGATCGCGATGCCGTCGACCTGCATCCGCACGCCGTGCGTCGACGTCGCCACGTAAAGGCCGCTCGACATTTGTCCGTAAACGCGATGGTAGCTGTCGTCGTTGGCCTTCTGCGGATCGAGGGCGGCGGCGATTGCGGTCGAGTCGAAATCATTGATGATGAGGTCGGACATCTCGCCGGTCAGCTTGTCCGCCTTGCCGGCCTGCTCCACGTTGATCGTGAAGGAGGCGCGGTCGGCCTTCATCGCGTCGACCTTGCCCTTGCCGAGCTTCTGGATCGCGAGCCCCGAATAGACGACCTCGCCGCTGCCGGCGGCGCCTTTGCCGGCATCGAAGGCGATGGTGAGGGTCGGTGCCGTGACTGAAGATGCGGTCACGCTCGCATACTGATCGAGCACAAATCGGTACAAGTCGATCAGGGCGCCTGACGCCGGCGCATTCTGGACGTGAACTGGGCCCGCGTAATCGCGCATGATCATCTGCGGGATCTTGTAGGAGGCTTTCAGCTTCCCGGGGCCGACTTCGTCCAGCGCGACCTCGAAACCGGAGATCTCGATGCTGTCGGCCGCAAAGCGGGTCTCATCGGTCTGGCGGAGGCCCATTCCCTTGATGCCGGCGATCTTGACGTGCGCCTGTGGCTGCCCGGCGGGATCGACTGCGATGTCCTCGATGGTCAGCGTCCGGCTCGTCACGTCGAACGCCACCTTGCCGTGGCTTGCCTTGCCGCCCTGGCTGCGGATCCGGTCGAAGACGGCCTCGATCTCCGCGGTGGCGCGATGTCTGGCATAGAGGTTGAAGCCGAACCATCCGCCCGCGGCGAGCACGGCGAGTGCGATCAGGCCGATCAGGATCCGCTTCATTCTCAGCTCCAGTTGCTCGTTTTGCACTGCGCAACCTGCCATATTCGCAAAGCGCGGGGCGGTCCAGGGAAAGCTATGGTTTTCAAATATTTGACCGTGCGGCCTGTTGATGGGGGCGGAATCGGATGTTGCCACCGGGGCGCCGGCCGTGCTTCATCCCGTTTCCATGACCCGGAATACCGCGACCCGCGACAGACCGGTCAGGACAACGTAGTTTGAGGCCGGTAACGCGAGGCAAGAGACCGCATGTCGTCCTATTCTGATGACCTCCACCAGGCGGCGCTCGCCTATCATCGTCTGCCGCGCCCCGGCAAGCTCGAGATCCAGGCGACCAAGCCGCTTGCCAACCAGCGCGACCTCGCGCTTGCCTATTCTCCGGGCGTTGCGGCTGCCTGCACCGAGATCGCCAAGAACCCGGCCGAGGCGGCGACGCTGACCACCCGCGCCAACCTGGTCGCCGTGGTCTCGAACGGCACCGCGGTGCTCGGCCTCGGTAATATCGGCCCGCTGGCCTCCAAGCCCGTGATGGAGGGCAAGGCGGTCCTGTTCAAGAAGTTTGCCGGCATCGACGTGTTCGATATCGAGATCGCCGCCGACACCATCGACCGGGTGGTCGAGACCGTGGCGGCGCTCGAGCCGACTTTCGGCGGCATCAATCTCGAGGACATCCGCGGGCCGGAGTGCTTCGAGATCGAGGCGCGGCTGAAGGAGCGCATGAAGATCCCGGTCTTCCATGACGACCAGCACGGCACCGCGATCATCGTCGCCGCCGCCATCACCAACGGCCTCAGGCTGAACGGCAAGAAGCTGTCGGACGTCAAGATCGTGGCGTCAGGGGCAGGTGCTGCCGCGATTGCGACGCTCAATCTTCTGGTGTCGATGGGCGCGCAGCGCAAGAACATCTGGGTCTGCGACATCGACGGCCTCGTGCATGAGGGCCGCAACACCTCGATGGACCGCTGGAAGGCGGTCTATGCGCAGAAGACCGACAAGCGCACGCTCGCCGACGTCATCGGCGGCGCGGACATCTTCATCGGGCTGTCGGCACCGGGCGTCCTCAAGCCTGAGATGGCCAAGGCGATGGGCGACAAGCCGCTCATCATGGCGCTCGCCAATCCGACGCCCGAAATCATGCCGGAGGAAGCGCGGAAGGTGCGCCCCGACGCCATGATCTGCACCGGCCGCTCGGACTATCCGAACCAGGTCAACAACGTCCTGTGCTTTCCCTTCATCTTCCGCGGCGCGCTCGACGTCGGTGCCAGCGCCATCAACGAGGAGATGAAGCACGCCGCCGTCGAAGCCATCGCGCAGCTCGCGCGCGAGGCGCCGTCGGATGCGGTGGCGCAAGGGGTCGACACCGGCGAGATGGGAGGCTTCGGTCCGGGCTCGCTGATTCCGAGCCCGTTCGATCCACGGCTGATCCTGCGCGTGGCGCCGGCGGTCGCGAAGGCCGCGATCGAGTCGGGCGTCGCGACGCGCCCCATCACCAATTTCGACGAATATGCCGCGCAGCTCATGCGCTTCGCCTTCCGCTCCGGCCTCGTGATGAAGCCGATGTTCGCCAAGGCCAAGACCCAGCCGGTGCGCGTGATCTATGCCGAAGGCGAGGACGAGCGCGTGCTGCGCGCCACGCAAGTGGTGCTGGAGGAGAAGCTGGCCACGCCGATCCTGGTCGGTCGTCCGTCCGTGGTGGAGGCGCGCATCAAGCGCTTCGGCCTGTCGATCAAGGCCGGCAAGGATTTCGACCTCGTCAACCCCGAGGACGATCCGCGCTACCGATCCTACGTGCAGTCCTATGTCGAGGTCGCCGGCCGCCGCGGCGTGACGCCGGATGCGGCGCGCACGGTGGTACGCACCAACAACACGGTCATCGCCGCGCTCGCGGTGACGCGCGGGGAGGCGGATGCGATGCTCTGCGGCGTCGAGGGCCGCTACATGAGCCATCTGCGCCATGTCCGCGAGATCGTCGGCTTCTCGGCAGGGATCAGCGACTATGCGGCGCTGGCGCTGCTGATCACCAGCAAGGGCGCGTTCTTCATCGCCGATACGCAGGTTCGCCCCAACCCCAGCGCGGAAGAACTCGCCGAGATCGCCTCGCTCGCGGCGGTCCACGTCCAGCGCTTCAACATCAAGCCGAAGATCGCCTTCGTCTCGCATTCCGATTTCGGCAGCTACGACACCGAGTCCTCGCGCAAGATGCGCCGGGCGACCCAGCTCCTGAAGGAGAAGCATCCGGAGATCGAGGCCGACGGCGAGATGCAGGGCGACACGGCACTTTCGGCCGCTGCGCGCAAGATGGTGCTGCCGCACTCCAACCTCGAGGGCGAGGCCAACATCATGATCATGCCGACGCTCGACACCGCCAACGTCGCCTATCAGATGATCAAGTCGCTCGCGGATGCACTGCCCGTCGGCCCGATCCTGATCGGCCCGGCGCGCCCGGCGCATATCCTCACCCCCTCGGTGACCGCGCGCGGCATCCTCAACATGACTGCGGTCGCAGTCGTGGAAGCGCAGGAGCGCGCGGCGCGGCAGCAGCCGACGTTGTTTACCTGAGGCGGGACCTCTTCGCCTCTCCCCGCTTGCGGGGAGAGGCCGGATCGCATCGTCAGATGCGATCCGGGTGAGGGGGACTCTCCGCGAGTCCAATTCTCACCGCCCCCGTGGAGGCTCCCCTCACCCCAACCCTCTCAGCGCGAGCGAAGCTCGTCGCGGCCCCGCATCCGCCTTCGCCAAGGCTTCGGCGGACAAGAGCGGGGCGAGGGAGCGCACCTCCGGCGCATCCGCCCTTCAATCTTTTCAAAACAGTTCTCCATTTCCCCGTTTGTAAACCGGCCAACGACTCTTCATAATCGCTCAGGACTTTCGTCCAAGTTCCGATCTTAGAAAGCCTGAGCCAAGAGGCCGATCATGCCAGCGTTCGTGACTTTCGGGCGAATTCTGTTCGCCGTGCTGTTCATCTACACGGGCGCGACGAAACTGTTCGCCATCCAGGCGACCGCCGATTTCATTGCCACCAAGGTCGTGGTGCCTGACATCATCGCGCCTTACGCCAAGCAGATCGAGACGGCGACCGCCATGACGACGCCGCAGCTGCTGGCGATCGCGGTCGGCGCGCTCGAGATCATCGCCGGCTTGATGATCGCGCTGAACTTCGGGGCGCGGTTCTTCGCCATGCTGCTGATCGTCTACGTCGCGGTCGCAACCGTGCTGTTCTACGACTTCTGGAATCTGGCGGCGCCCGACAACGCAAAGATGCTGGTCGATGCGCTGAAGAATCTCTCGATCATCGGTGCGCTCTGCATGATCATCGGCTATGGCCGCGCCACGCGGCCGGTCGAGGCGGCTTACGGGGACGTGTAGGGCGTTTTTGCAGGGAGCGTTGTTGCAGTGCACCTACGCCCGACGCCACGGTGTCACCGTGACGTCATGCGCCGCGTCGAGCACATAGGGCGCGTCCGGCTTCATCCCGTGTGACGCCAGCACCTCGTGCGGGGTCCGCTCGGGCACGCCGACAAAACAACCTTCGCCGCCGGGCAGGCGCAGATGCGGGGCTTCCGACAGCCAGAACGTGTCGTAACGGTCCATGAACATGTCGAACACGACGGGACCGCCGATGATCGCGACCATGCCGGAGGCGACATCGGCGAAGGCGCAGGCCTCCTCGAAGCTCGCGTGATCCGGATTCCACAATGTCGCGTTCGGCATCTCCGGATCGACGGTGAGGGCCTTGATCTTGCGGGTCGTGATCAGCCGCTTGCGCTTCGGAGAGTTCGGCTGCTGCTCATGTGAGTGCCGGCCGTGCACGATCAGCGCGGCGCGATCGAGCGCCTGCTCGAAGAACAGCTTGTCGCCTTCGAACTTCAGGCTGTCAGGCATGACATGGCTCGCGTCGGCGAGCATGCCGTCCGCGGAGACGATGACGTAGCCTTCGATACAGAAAGACAATTGCCGGCTATTCCGAAACGGTCGTCACCACGGAATTGACCGGGCGCTGGCTCACCGTCGGCAGCTTGACGTCCTTGAGCAGCTCCTGGTCGTATTCGGGCAGCGAAGACGCCGGGAACTTGGCGCGCATCGCCACCACCTTGTAGCCGCCTGCCTTTAGGCGCTTGAGGAGCTCGGGCAGGGCTTCTGCCGTATGCTTCTGGAAGTCGTGCATCAGGACGATGCCCTTGCCCTTGCTGTCGAGCTTCTTCATCACCGTCTCGATCACCTTCTCGGGCTTCGAGGCCTTGAAGTCGAACGAGTCGATGTCGCAGGAGAAGATCGCCGTGTTGCGGTTGCCGAGATAGGTGACCATCTCCGGCGGATGCTGGAGTGCCGGGAAGCGGAAGAACGGCGAGGGCGAGATGCCGCCGAGCGCCCATTTCACCGCCGACAGGCCCTTCTCGATTTCTTCCTTGCGCTGCGCTTCCGTGAGCTTCTTGTTGTTGAGATTGGCGTGCGACCAGGTGTGGGTGCCGACGGTGTGGCCGGCAGCGTAGACCTGCTTCAGGATTTCCGGCTCATAGGTCGCGTGCTTGCCGATCGAGAAGAAGATGCCGGTGGTGCATTCATCGGCGAGCGCCTTCAGCACGGCGGGCGTGTTCTTCGGCCAGGGGCCGTCGTCGAAGGTCAACACCACCTCCTTGTCGCGCAGGAAGTCGAGCTCCTTGAAGTGCTCGAAGCCGAAGCCTGGACCGCCTGTCGTGTCGATCTCGACGGTGCGGGCGACCCCGAGCGCGTCGGGTGTGTTGCAGGCCGCGCGTGCGGGCTGCGGCGCCTGCTTGGGCGGCGGCGGATTGACGAAGCCCGCTGGCGCGGCGGCCGCTGCAGGAGCCGGTGCTGCCGCTGGAGCAGCCGGCGTCGCGGCCGGTGCGGCACCCGTTGCGGCGGCGGGCTTCGCGGCCGGGGCCTGCGACCATGCCGCGCCGGTCATGCCTAAAGACATCGCGCTTGCCAAAATCAGTCCTGCCGCCACACGCATGGTGTTGTCCTCGAGATTGATCCCGTTGTTCCGCCGTGACTTTTCGCCTCCGGCAAAACCATCCTGCCCCAAACGATCTTAGCCTAGATGGTGGGCCATCGCCATTGCAACGGCTGTTTGGCATCCCGCCACAATTGTGCCCAACCGGATGGGGCGCGTTGCATCAAGTGTCGGCCAGCGTCTTGGCAATCGCCGTCTTGATTCGCGTATCGGTCGGCTCGATGGCGGAGGCAAATACCTCGGCGATATAGCCGTCACGCCCGATCAGGTATTTGTGGAAGTTCCAACGCGGAACATCCTTCGGGCGCGCGTCGGCCGCCCATTTGTAGAACGGATGCGCCCTCGCGCCGATCACTGTGGCCTTGGCCGCGATCGGGAAGGTAACGCCGTATTGGTGGTGCGCGGTCTCCGTGATCTCGCCCGTTCCGCCCGGCTCCTGGCCGCCGAAATCGTTGGAGGGCACGCCGATCACGGTGAGCCCGCGCTCGCGAAACTCGCTCCAGAGCTCTTGCAGCCCCGCGTATTGGGGCGTGTAGCCGCAGAGCGAGGCGGTGTTGACCACCAGCAGCGGTTTGCCGGTGAAAGCGGCGAGGCGGATGTCGTCGCCGGACAACGCGGGAAAGGAGAAGGCGTAGGCCGAGATCCGGCTCATGCCGCCATCGGCGACCGCGCGCGTCACCGGAGCGACGGCGCCTGCAAGCGCCGCGATGAGCATGGTCCTTCGGTTCATCATGACGGCGTCCCCCGAAACGATCCGGGATGCATGTTACTCCGCCGCTGCGATCGGCCTCGTCAACACCGCGTTATCGGGAGCGGCGAAGCGCCTGGAGCCATTTCCGTTCCGATGGATCGGGCGCTCGAAAACGCTCTAGTAGAGCCGGACGATGAAATCAGTGCCTTCGCCGGTTTCGCCCTGGTTGATGCCCTGGTCGGAGACGATGACCGAGCCGCCCGAGGTCAGCATCTCGTTGATCTTCGCCATGGTGTCGGCGGGGATCGCGATGCGGTCGAGCGCCTCAGCCGGGTTGTCCGGCGTGACCACCGGCTTTGCGGCGACGGGGATCACGGCGGCGCCACGCTGGCGGCGCGTCACGCGGCTGTCATCCTCGCGCGCGGCGGCGCGAGCGGAGACGGGCAGCGACACCACCGACCAATGCAATGCATTGGCGTCGGTCTTGTCGACTTCGGCGGTGAAGACGTGCGTGCCGAGCGGCCGGTCGCTCGCGGCGATCGTAACCGGCACCTCGAACAGCGGCGCGAAATTCTGCCGCACGTAGAGCTTGGAATCCTTGCGACTGATGAAGACGGCGATCTGGCCGGCCCGCTTGGGCGCTTCCGGCTTCGCCGCAGGCGCAGGATCGGCAACGCGGCTCTCGTCCTTCTTGGCGTCCGGCGCGGGTGCCGTAGCCGTCACGGCGGCATCAGGCTTCCTTGCGGCGTCGGCCGCGTCAGTCTTGACGGGCTCGGACTTGACGGCCTCGACCTTGTCGGCGGGCCTGTCGTCGGAGGCCGTGGTCGCTTTGGGTGCCTCGGCGGAATCGGTCGGCTTCGCATCGGCGTTTGCCGGCCTGGCCGCGTCAGACGCTTCGGCGGTTTTCGTTGCGTCAAGCTTGTCGGCCGGTGCGGCCGCTTCCGCGCGGGCCGGCGCATTGCCCGTCGTCATGTCCGACATCACGGTGTGGCCGACCGACGAGCGCAGCTCGAGCACGCTCTCGGCGCTGGCGGTCTTGGTCTCGGGCGGTTTGGCTTCAGTGACCTTGGCTGGTGCGCCCTTGTCGGCCTTGTCGCCGATGTTGGTCTGAGGCTCGACGCTGGCCGCGGGCTGCGGCGGCACGCGCACGGAGGCGAGCAGCGGGTGCTGGAAGCTGTGCGGCGTCATCTCGCCGGGCGAGACGATGACGCGTGCACCCATCTTGGTCCAATTCCACATCTTCACCGCGAACGCCATCGGCATGCGGATGCAGCCATGCGAGGCCGGATAACCCGGCAGCACGCCGGCATGCATGGCGACACCGGACCAGGTGATCCGCTGCATGTACGGCATCGGCGCGCCGCTATAGATGTTGGAGTGGTGGAATTTGTGCTTCTGGATGACGCTGAACACACCCATCGGCGTCGAGTGGCCCTTCATGCCTGTCGACACCGGGGATTCCGCGAACACGCCGTTGGTGTCGTAGACCGTCACCTTCTGCCGGTCGATCGAGACGACGATGACGAGCGGCCCTTGCGGCTTGGTGCCGACTTCCTTCTCGGCAACCGCGTCCTTCTTGCCGGCCGCGCCGCGCTTCTGCGGCTTCTGGCGCGGGACTTCGAGATGCCGATCCTGACGGGAGGCGTAGGACCCGTCGGAATAATCCGTCCAGTAGTAAAATGCTGCGTCCGCCTGGCTTGCCGTACCGATCGCACCAGCCGTCGCCAAAATGGCGACCTGCCACAGCCGCGCCGGCTTGGCAGAAGAACCGGACCCATTCACGCTATTCATCCTCGAATCCATAATCCAAATCAGACATTAGTCTCGTAGAGGGGATACGCGTTCACCGGCAAGGCAGTTCTGCCATCAGCTACATTTGTCCAAGACGTAGCAAAAAAGCCTCACGGAGCGGTAAACGGCGGCCGCTCCTCGCGGCCAGTCGCCTTCCTGTCTGGCTGTCTCATCCCTACATTGCGGGTACTTGTTACCGGAGAACTTCATGTCATCTCGTTTCCCCGGTCTTTCCGGCATCCGCTTGAAAGGCCTTGCTTTATTCCTCCTGGCTCTGGTCGTGCCGGTGGCTTCCGCCCAGGCTGCCGACGAGCCGGATCTGATCTTCCGCCGCTCGACCGTCTTCAAATGGGTCAGCCCGAATGACAAGCTCGCGACCTACGGCCTCGATGATCCCGAGGTGGAAGGTGTCGCCTGTCATTTCACCGTGCCGGAGAAGGGTGGTTTCAAGGGCTGGCTCGGCCTTGCCGAGGAGGTCTCGGACATCTCGCTCGCCTGCCGCCAGGTCGGGCCCATCAAGTTCAAGGACAAGATGGAACAAGGCGACGACATGTTCCGCAGGCGACGCTCGCTGTTCTTCAAGAAGATGCAGATCGTGCGTGGCTGCGACGCCAAGCGCAACGTGCTGGTCTACATGGTCTATTCGGACAAGCTGATCGAGGGCTCGCCGAAGAACTCGACCTCGACCGTGCCGATCATGCCGTGGGGACCGGCGGACGCCAACGTCCAGAAGTGCGGCGAATTCTTCACTCAGTGACGCCGTTTGCGTTCACTCAGTGACGCGTTTGCGTTCACTCGGTGACGACAGCACGGCTGACGCGCGGTTTTGCGAGATGCGAGCCGGTCAGCCGCACGAACATCTGCGGCGCGGCCTCAAAGCCGCGGCTCGATTGCAGCGCCATTTCGCTCGTCGAAGTGACGGGGCCGCGAACAGGTCGTTGATCTCCGCGGTCCGTCCGCTGCTCCGCTTCGCGCGTCGTTGCGCGTTTTCCCGCCATCATGATGGCCATCCCTCACGTGATCGCGCCCGGTGATCCGGGCGTCTCGGTTTCGATGGCTTGGGTCGCAGCCGAAGCGCCCCCGGTTCGACAGGGCCCAACCTTCGTTTGGCTTCTCTTCAGCAGAAAAACGTAAAATGCGTATGAAGCGTGCAAGGCGCGCGCATGACAGCGCGCCCCCGGCGCATGTTCGTGCTGGAACAAGGACTTGCCGGGTTACGTTGAGTTGCGGCGCAACCTGACTGAAATGATTGGCATTTTCCGAGAATTGTTTCGTCGCATCGGACCGGACGAAACAATTCTCACGGAGATGAAACCATTTTCCGCCTTTGGCGCATCACGCGCGAAACCACCCATGGTTATCAGCTTCACAACGACGGCGGTGCACCGCCGGCGACATTGAGGGACAAGACCATGCGCGCGCTCAGCTTCATCCTTGCTTTCGGTTTTGTCCTCGCCGGTTCCTCGTTCGCAGGCGCGCCAGACGGCAATCTGCCGGGCATCGGCACCTTCCAGTACAGCGGCTCGCCGGTCATTACCCCGTCGCCGCAGCCGATCGTGGTCGCCGCGCGCTTCTGATCGCCAACAAGAAAATCAGCCGTTAAAGGCCATCATGAATCTTCGCATTTGCGCCGCAGCGCTCATTTCCCTTCTCACGATCAGTTCCGTCCAGGCGCAAGTGCGCTCTCCCTCCAGATTGCCTGATCCCCGCACCGAGTTCGTGCGGCAGTGCGCGCCACGCATGCTCGGGCGCTGGGAGCATCCGGAGGAAGTCTGCGGCTGTCTGCATGACCATGCCGCCGCGGTCGTCGAGGACCGCGATCTGCGCGAGGCGCTGCTGCGCGGCATCAGCGAGACCGGCGTTCCGACGATCGAGACCGATTGGGTGCCGACGTCCAAGCAGGGCGAGATCGGCCCGACCTTCACCAAGATCGCCAAGCCCACCTTGCAGTGCATGTTCGATCCGGCGAAGTAGCCTCTCCGATTATCATTTCGATTTCGGCCCGTGCCGCGGCACGCAGGAACTCGTTTGCGCGATCCCCTTGTCGGTCATCTTCGCGCCGCGGACCTCCTTGACCTGTCCGGCCGGGCAGGTTCCGTCATCCACCAGCACGCGCTGGCCAAGTTTCAGATCCACGATGTCCTGCTCGCGCCCGACGGTGCCTGCGCGCGCCGTCGAGGCAAGCGCGATGACGATCAGGAGCGAGAGGCAGGCTGCGCGGCGGAGTGACATGATGAGGGCTCCCGGAATCGATGCCGCAATGTAGGGAGCGGTCGCCGATTCTGATAGCAAAGCTTCGTCACGCACGCCGGGCCGATCTGCCCTTCACGCGCAACGCGGCACGCGATTCCCGCGCGAGCCGTTCCGCGGATGCCACGAGCTTCGGAACCGCATGCCCGGAAAATCCCAGCACGAAGCCGGGCAGGGGACGTGTGCGCGAATAGGTGTCGGCCAACAGCCAGCCTTCGGCGCCGGCGGCCAGCTTCGCCTCGGCCGCGACCGATAGATCGACCGACGGATCGAACCTTGCGACAAGATGCAGGCCCTGCGAGGGGACCGGTACGGACAGCACACCGTCGGATCTGGCCTCCAGCGTCTCAGCCAGCGCGTCGCGAGCCTCGCGATAGAGCTTTCGCACCCGCTTCAGGTTCGCCGCAAAGGCGCCGGAGTTGAGCATGTCGGCCACCGCGCCTTCCATCAGCGTGCCGGGAAAGCGGTCGAGCGCGGTGCGCGCGGCTGTCACGTCGGCGATCAGGCGCTCGGGCAGGGCGCAATAGCCGATGCGCAGGCCCGGAAACAGCGTCTTGGCGAACGTGCCCATGTAGATCACGCGCTGGAGATGATCGATGCCGGCAAGCGACATCAGCGGCGCGCCGTCATAGCGGAACTCGCTGTCGTAATCGTCCTCCAGCACGAAGGCGCCGGCCTGCTTGGCCCAGTCGAGCAGTTCGAGCCGGCGCGGCATCGACATCTGCACGCCCAGCGGAAACTGGTGCGACGGCGTCACATAGGCCGCGCGCGCGGACGGTGCCGACGTGCGGCCCTTGGCGATGCGCATCCCGTGCTCGTCGACGGGGACGGGCACGGCGCGATAGCCGCAATGCGCGATGGTCTTGCGCGCGGCGGGGTAACCTGGGTCCTCGCACCAGACCTGGTCGCCCGCCTTCAGGATCGCACTCAGCACGATGCGCAGGGCGTGCAGCGTGCCCGACGTGAGCATGATCTGGTCGGGATCGCAGCGCAGGCCGCGCGCCGACAATAGATGATCGGCGATCGCCGCCCGCAGCTCGCGGCTGCCGCGGGGATCGCCATAATGAAGATGCTCGGACCCGAACGCGCGCATGCGCCGGCCGACAAAGGCGCGGAAGCGCTGCACGGCGCGTTCGTCGATATGGGTGCAGCCGAGCGAGAACGCGCCTTGCTGCGGTGCTTCGACGATCACCTTCGGCTTCTTAGGCTCGGCGGCACGCGCTGGAATCCGCGCGGCGACGAAGGTGCCGGAGCCGACGGTGGCATCGGCAAAGCCGTCGGCGATCAGGCGTTCATAGGCGGTGACGACGGCGTTGCGTCGGAAGCCCGTTTGCTTGGCCAATGTGCGCGACGGCGGCAGCGGCTCGCCAGGCTTGACGAGGCCGGAGACGATCATCTCGCACAGCGCCTGGTAGAGCCTGTGCGCCGCCGATGCGCCGGCGGTGATGTGCGCCCCGGTGAGGTCGAGCGGCAGTTCGGCCTTGGCGGGCGAGGGCGAATTGGTCGGAATTTTTTGCATGGAATTGGCACTATCGCAGACCAAATCGGCCGCTACAACTGCCCTGGAACTGTTCCATTCACGACAGGAGCGGCCGTGAGCCAGACCGAGACTTCAAATTCCTATCCGACCTCAGCGCGCAACCAGGTGAAGCGCCGTCACGACCGCGGCTTCTACGATCACGACACGGTTCATCGCATCCTGGATTCCTCGATGCTCTGTCATGTCGCCTATGTCATCGACGGCCAGCCCTATTGCACGCCGACCTTCTTCTGGCGCGAGGGGACGAAGCTCTATTGGCACGGCTCGCGCGCCAGCCGCATGCTGCGCAACCAGACCAGGGGCGAGCGCGTGTGTCTCACCGTCGCCCATCTCGACAGCCTCGTGCTGGCGCGCTGTGGCTTCAACCACTCCGCCGACTATCGCGCGGTGATGGCGTTCGGCACCGCCTATCTCGTCACCGACCCCGAGGAGAAGGAGCGGGCGGTGATCGCCATGGTCGACCGATTTTTCCCGGACCGCACCGCGAGCCTGCGGGCGAGCAACACGCAGGAGATCAAGGCGACCTCCTTCATCGCCATGGAGATCGAGGAGGCCTCGGCAAAAATCCGCGCCAAGGGTGTTGCGGACGACGACGAGGACTATGCGTTGCCGATCTACGCCGAGCGCATTCCCGTGCGCACCGTGCTCGGCGCTCCGGAGCCGTGTCCGCGCCTGCTGGAGGGTGTGACGCGCCCGGCGACGCTCGATGGCTATTCGGAAGGCCGCCTGCTCGAAGATGCATTGCGGGATGCATATTTTGTGGAGTACCCGAACGGCTGAAATCGGCTAGCTTGCGCGCTCCTTGGGACCATTCGAATGCCTGGAGTTGCCTGATGAATGCCGAAACGCAGCAGAGGATTGTTGACGCCGTCGATGCCGGCTTCGAAGCCCAGCTTGCGACCACCCGTGATTTCGTTGCGATCCCCTCGATCCGCGGGGCCGAGGGGCCGTGCCAGGACATGATCGGCGACCTCCTGCGCGCGCGCGGCTACGAGGTCGACGACTGGCACATCAATGTCGACGATTTGAAGGATCTGCGCGGCTTCGGTCCGATCGAGCATGATTTTTCCAAGGCGCGCTCGGTGGTGGGCACCTACCGTCCACAAACGGGCGGCGGCAAATCGCTGATCCTCCAGGGCCACTGCGACGTGGTGCCGGCAGGCCCGCTGGAATTGTGGGACACCCCGCCATTCTCGCCCGTCATCAAGGACGGCAAGATGTTCGGCCGCGGCGCCTGCGACATGAAGTCGGGCACGATCGGCGCGCTCTATGCACTCGATGCCATCAAGGCCGCGGGCCTCAAGCCGACGGGGCGGATCCACTTCCAGTCCGTCATCGAGGAGGAGAGCACCGGTGTTGGCGCGCTCTCGACGCTCCAGCGCGGATACCGCGCGGACGCCTGCTTCATCCCGGAGCCGACCGGCGGCAAGATGGTGCGCTCGCAGGTCGGCGTGATCTGGTTTCGCCTGCGCGTGAAGGGCCATCCGACCCATGTCGCGTTCGCCGGCTCCGGCTCCAATGCGATCATGGCGGCCTATCATCTGGTCCATGCGCTGCAAAAGCTCGAGATCGAATGGAACGAGCGGGCCAAGGCCGATCGCCATTTTGGGACGATCAACCATCCCATTAACTTCAACCCCGGCATCATCAAGGGCGGCGACTGGGCCTCCAGCGTCCCGGCCTGGTGCGACGTCGATTGCCGCATCGCGATCCTGCCGGGCTGGTCGGTGGCCGATCACCAGAAGGAGATCATGGCCTGCGTCACTGCTGCCTCGCGCAACCACCGCTTCCTCGCCAACAACCCGCCGGAGGTCGAATGGTCGGGCTTTTTGTCGGAAGGCTATGAGCTGACCGACGCGGTAGCGCCCGAGGCGGCATTCGGCAAGGCCTTCAACAAGGTCTATGGCGGTGCAGTCGAGGACCTCGTCTTCACCGCGCTCACCGACACCCGCTTCTACGGCCTCAATCACGGTATCCCGAGCCTCTGCTTCGGCGCCAGCGGCGGCGAGATGCACGGCTTCAACGAATACGTTGATCTGGAGTCGCTGAAGAAGACGACCAAGGCCATGGCGCTGTTCATCGCGGAGTGGTGCGGGGTGGAGAAGGCGTAGGTCACTCTCCGACGTCATTGCGAACAAAACGTTTGGTCATTCCGGGGCGCCTAAAGGGCGAACCCGGAATCTCGAGATTCCGGGTTCGATGCTTTGCATCGCTCCGGAATGACGAGTGGAGAGGCTAGCGGTGCCCTCATCCAGATACTTTAAGCTTAAAATAAAGACTAGGATGCGGCCGTTCCCGGTGGCAGACTGGCGGCCGCCTTGAGTCCGCCGAGGGAGTAACGATGCGCGATTGGGACGACGCTTACGCCAATTCGGCCCATATCCCGGGCTCAGACAAGATGCCGGCGCAGTGGGCGGAGCGGGCGGCGGCCTACCGCGCCGGGCTGAAGGAGTTTCGCGCCGACATCGCCTATGGCGCCGGTGAACGCCAGCGCTTCGACCTGGTCCTGCCCGACGGCGACAGCAAGGGCCTCGTCGTCTTCGTCCATGGCGGCTACTGGATGCGCTTCGACAAGTCGGCGTGGACCGATCTTGCCGAAGGCGCGCGGCACCAGGGCTGGACCGTGGCGCTGCCGAGCTACACGCTGACGCCGGCTGCGCGCGTCTCCGACATCACCGCTGAGATCACCGCCGCGATTGCGACAGCGGCCTCGTTTGTCGCAGGTCCCATCCGCCTTGCCGGCCACTCGGCCGGCGGCCATCTCGTCACGCGCATGCTGTGCGATGACAGCCGGCTGGAGCCCGCCGTCTACAACCGCATTGCCGGCACGCTCTCGATCAGCGGGCTGCACGACTTGCGTCCGCTGCTCAAGACCAAGATGAACGAGACGCTGCGCATGACCATGGAGGAGGCGACGCTCGAAAGCGCGGCGCTGCATCTGCCGCGCGGGCATTCGCCTGTGACCGCCTGGGTCGGCGGCGGCGAGCGGCCCGAATTCATCCGCCAGTCCGATCTACTGGCCAATGTCTGGACCGGCTTCGACGTGCCGACGCGCCTCGTCGTCGAGCCGGCGCTGAACCATTTCACCGTGATCGACGGGCTCAAGGATCCGTCGTCGCAGATCACCGCGCGCCTGATCGGCCTCGACTGAGCCGGGCCGGAATGATCGATCGGGAGGGCCAGCCATGACGTCCAGCGATTACGATCCTGCAAGCGAAGGCGCCGAGACCGACTTCTCCCGGCGCATGTCCTATGGCGACTATCTGGCGCTGGATGCGATCCTCGGCGCGCAGCATCCGCTGTCGGAAGCGCATGACGAGATGCTGTTCATCATCCAGCATCAGACCACGGAGCTGTGGATGCGGCTCGCCATTCACGAGCTCAGCGCCGCGCGCCGTGCCATCGCCAGGGACGAGGTGCAGCCCGCGATGAAGATGCTGGCGCGGATGTCGCGCATCTTCGAGCAGCTCAATAACGCCTGGGACGTGCTGCGCACGATGACGCCGAGCGAATACACGCGCTTCCGCTCGCAGCTCGGCCAGTCCTCGGGCTTCCAGTCGCGGCAGTACCGGCTGATCGAATATCTGCTTGGCAACCGCAACCACGCCATGCTGAAGCCGCACGCGCACGATGCCGAGGTGACGAAGGCGCTCGAGGCCGAGCTCGCGACGCCGAGCCTCTATGACGAGGTGCTGCGGCTGGCCGACCGCAACGGACTCACGATGCCGGCGGCGGTACTGTCGCGCGACGTCCGCGAGACCCACAGCTTCAACGAGGGCGTGCTGCAGGCCTGGCGTGTCGTCTATGAAGCGCCGGAGACGCACTGGATGCTGTACGAGCTCGCCGAGAAGCTGGTCGACTTCGAGGACTATTTCCGGCGCTGGCGCTTCAACCACGTGACGACGGTCGAGCGGGTCATCGGCTTCAAGCGCGGCACCGGCGGCACCGGCGGCGTCAGCTATCTCAAGCGCATGCTGGAGGTCGAGCTGTTCCCCGAACTCTGGCGCGTCCGCACCATCCTCTAGAGATGTCCATGACCAAGTCGAAGCTTCGCGTCTATGACGACACCAGGGCGATGTTCCATCTGCCTGACGGCGTGATCTATCTCGACGGCAATTCACTCGGCGCGCTGCCGCTGGGCGTTGCCGAGCGCGTCAGCCGCGTCATCACCACCGAGTGGGGCAACGAGCTGATCCGAGCCTGGAACACCGCGGGCTGGTATGCCCAGCCGCGCCATGTCGGCGATCGCATCGCCCGGCTGATCGGCGCGGAAGCCGGCTCCGTGATGGTCGGCGACACGCTGTCGCTGAAGGTCTACCAGGCGCTTGCGGCCGCGCTCGACATGAGCGCATCGCGCAAGGTCGTCCTGTCCGACACCGGCAATTTCCCGACCGACCTTTACATGGCCGAAGGCCTGATCGCGACGCTCGGGCGCGGGCATCAATTACAACTGGTCGCGCCGGAGGAGATCGAGGCTGCGTTGTCGGAGGAGATCGCGGTCCTCTACATCACCGAGGTCGATTACCGCACCGGCCGCCGCCACGACATGGCGAAGCTGACGGCGAAAGCCCATGCGCTCGGCATCGTCACGGTCTGGGATCTCGCCCATTCGGCCGGCGCACTGCCGGTCGATCTTGCAGGGTCAGGTGCCGATTTCGCCGCGGGGTGCACCTACAAATACATCAACGCCGGCCCCGGCGCGCCAGCCTTCCTTTACGTCGCGCCGCGCCACGCCGACAATGCGCGCGCCGCGCTGTCGGGCTGGATGGGCCACGCAAAGCCGTTCGCGTTTGAACTCGCCTATGTCGCCGCCGGCGGCATCGAGCGCATGCGCGTCGGCACCCCGCCGGTGCTGGCGATGGCGGCGCTGGAGGCTTCGCTCGACATATGGGACCGCGTCGATATCGCCGAGGTCCGCGCGCGCTCGCTGGCACTCGGCGATCTCCTGATCGCGGAAGTCGGGCGCCGCTGTCCGTCCCTAGAGCTGGTGACCCCGCGCGCGCATGAGCGCCGCGGCTCGCAAGTTTCCTTCGCCTTCGATGGCGGCTACGCCGCCATGCAGGCCCTGATCGCCCGCGGCGTCATCGGCGATTTCCGCGCTCCCGACATCATGCGCTTCGGCATCACGCCGCTGTATATCGGCGAGAGCGAAGTGATGAGGGCGGCTGAGATCATCGAGGAGGTGATCGCAGGCGAGGTATGGCGCCGGCCGGAATATCAGGTCGTGAACGCGGTGACGTGAGGACGGTGCCCGCCCATCCGTCATCGCGAGGAGCCCTTGCGACGAAGCAATCCAGGATCCTTCCGCAGAGACGC